>JBGTBE010000073.1:0-12127 GCA_041749535.1 Cryomorpha sp.
GAGATCAAAAATCTTTCAACTCAAACAGTCCTCTTTTAAAGGAAGGGGGATTATTTTTAAAAAGGCTGTATTTTGGAGCGGAAACCCGCGTCAAACGGGAATATTGATTTTAAGAATTAAACGTCTTGGACAGGTGTGAAAAAACACATGAAATACATTATCGTAGGACTTGGAAATTTTGGAGCATCGCTGGCACAAAAGCTTTCTGCTCAAGGCAATGAAGTGATCGGCATTGACACCAGAATGGAAAAAGTGGATTTGTACAAAGAGCTGATTTCTCATACCATTCAAATGGATGCCACTGAAGAGTATAACGTTTCCGGCCTACCGCTCGAAGACACCGACGTAGTAATTATCGCCATTGGCGAAGACCAGGGGGCTAACATTATGACTACGGCATTGTTTAAAAACATGCAGGTAAAGCGACTCATAAGCCGCGCCATAAATCCACTTCACGAAAAAGTTTTGCAGGCCATTGGCGTAGATGAAATCGTGCATCCTGAAGAAGAAACGGCCGAACGTTGGGCAAAAAAGTTATGCCTGAACCATGTGGTTGACTCCTTCGAGCTGAGTGAAGATTCCAGTATCATTGAAGCCAATTTACCCAAAGAGTACATTGGAAAAACCATCAGAGAAGTTCGTTTCAGGAGTAAATTCAATATTCTCGTGTTGACCATTATGAAAAAGTCGGTTGTGAAAAGTACACTTGGTAAGACCCGAACAGCACTGAACGTTGAAGGAATTGCAACGCCTGACCAGAAACTGGAAGAATCAGATATACTGGTGATATATGGTTCAAATAAGGACTTGCAGGAGTTCCTAAAACACAAAGGAAGTGAGATGTAAATTTCCATTCATCTTATTAACGGTGCTTTTTAGTTCAAGTCAAACAAATTCTGCATACGATCCGGGTATGTTGTAAAATCATTCTGCTGCAGAAAAGAAAAATAACGACACTCAATCCCGGTGTCATTGCCTTTGCATTGTGTGTTGGATAGGTGCTCCTCGACAAGCTTTTCGAAAGATTCCTGGTCAATATTTTGGAATATGTGCACAGATTGTGTGATATTCATGCCGGAGTTGTTTTGTTTGTTGTTCGTGCTTGAAGCATACCAGTTATCATGGTCAAATCCGATTCTATTATCTCATATCACAAACCTCCTGCATAGAGGTCCTGGCACTTATGAAAACATTTGTCAATCATCATTTATAAGTAATTTTATAAGCAGAACAGATAAAAACAGGCCATGAAGCTACAAATATTCAATCCCGGGAGTTATCCTAAAAACATCAGCCTTGTGCTGCTATTGCTGCGATTTACCACAGGGGGATTTATGCTTGGACATGGATGGGGTAAGCTTTTAACTTTGGTTGGAGAAGACCCAATACAGTTTGCCGACCCTATTGGTATTGGCGTGCCAGCTTCTTTGGCGCTTACCGTTTTTGCGGAAGTGTTTTGTTCTGTTCTGTTAATTTTGGGATTGGCAACCCGGCTTGCAGCCATTCCGCTGCTTATCACCATGTTGGTTGCAGCTTTTATAGTTCATGCCAACGATGGATTTGGAAAACAAGAACTGCCATTTCTTTTTGGGATGGTCTATTTCTCTATCGCAATTGCAGGAGCAGGTAAATTTTCTCTCGACAATTGGATATACAGTAACATTAAAACTTTATAAAAATGAAAACTTACACCACGCTCTCCGAAGCAATAAATGACCTTGTTAAGAAGGGGTACACATTCAATTTCAACCTAAAACAGGATTTTATTGAGTGTGTCGAGAACAAATCACAATTTCATCCTGAAGATTTTGAGATCGACGAAGTATACCGTTTTCAGGAAATGTCGGATGTAGACAATGAAAGTATATTGTATGCCATTTCTTCAACAGACAATCAAGTGAAAGGACTCTTGGTAAATGCCTACGGCATGTATGCCAGTGCCACATCTGCAAAGCTCGTTGAGAAACTGAATAGCAAGTAGCTTAATTTTTGATCCATACTTTATGTCAAACACCCGGCTAATTATTGAAGAAAGAGCGGCCAGCATTGGTAAATTCATGGTGGGGCGCATCTTGCCTTTCCGCCAAAAGCGAATGGTGGGTCCGTTTATTTACATAGACCACATGGGTCCGGTAAAATTGAGTGAACGGGAAAATTTTGATGTCTTGCCACATCCGCATATTGGACTCTCAACCCTTACATTTCTATTCGAAGGAAGTATCATGCACCGCGATACTTTGGGCAATGAAGTGGAAATAAAACCCGGTGCGGTAAACTGGATGACTGCCGGAAAAGGGATTGTACATTCGGAAAGAACACCCGAATATTTGCGCGATTCTGATAAAAGTATGCACGGTTTGCAAATTTGGGTCGCACTCCCAAAGGCACTGGAGCAAATGGATCCGGAATTCTTTCACATTGAACAGGCACACATTCCAACATGGAGAGAAGGCAATCTTCAATTTAAACTCATTGCAGGTGATGCCTTCGGCAAGAAATCGCCTGTACCGGTGTACAGCAAGCTCTTTATGATTGAAATAAAAAGTACCGAAGCCCAGGAGGTAAATATCGGGGAGCATCTCTATGGCGAATCGGGATTGTATATTCTTGAAGGCGATATTGAAAGCGAAAACCATGTATTTGGGCCAAAGCAAATGTTGGTTGCCAAAGAGAGCAGCTTGTGTTCCTTTACCATGCAGGCGGATACCACCATTTATATTTTCGGTGGAGAACCCTTTCCCGAAGAGCGATTTATCGACTGGAATTTTGTGGCAACGAGCAAAACGCTCATTGATGAAGCCAGGCTAAAATGGCAAGAACAAACCTTCCCAAAAATAGAAGGGGATGAACATGAATTTATTCCTTACCCTGCGCTTAGAAACAGATAATCCGATAGAAATTAATTCGCATTTGGTGAAATGGACAGAATTCAATTTTTAAAATCCCTGACCTTATTGCCATTAACAGCTGCAGCCATGAATCTAAATGAATTAAATAAATGGACAGGGCCATGGGGCAATACCGCTAAAATGCCCGTGTTATTCCTTGGACATGGCAGCCCCATGAATGCCATTGAAGAAAATGAATTTGTAGCCGGATTTAGAAATATAGCCACTGAAATTCCTACGCCCAATGCCATTTTATGTATTTCGGCACATTGGGAAACCAAAGGAACCTTTGTTACCGCCATGCAGCATCCCACCACCATTCACGACTTTGGCGGTTTCCCGAAAGCATTGTTTCAAGTGCAATATCCTGCCCCGGGAAGCCCTGAGCTGGCAAAAGAAACCAAACAACTCATTACCAAAACAGAGGTGGGCCTGGATGACAAATGGGGACTTGACCACGGAGCCTGGAGCGTGATCAAACATTTATATCCCAAGGCAGATATTCCGGTCATACAAATGAGCTTGGACTACAGCCAAACCCCTCAACATCATTACGAAATTGCCCAACAGATAAAATCACTTCGGCAAAAAGGGGTGTTGATAATAGGAAGTGGCAACATCGTTCATAATTTGAGAATGGTTGCCTGGGATAAATTGAGTACAGCCGGATTCGGCTTCGATTGGGCGATTGAAGCCAATGAGAAAATGAAAAAGTATATTCTGGACGGCGACCATCAGCCGCTTATCAATTTCCGTTCGCAGGGCAAAGCATTCGACCTGGCCATACCCACCCCCGAACACTATTTGCCTTTGCTGTATTCATTGGCCTTGCAAGAAAAAAGTGAAGAAGTGATGTTGTTCAACGACAAAGCAATTGCGGGTTCATTGACCATGACTTCCGTAAAAATTGGATAAGAAAACCTATCATTGATATGTTGCCACTGAAATTCACCATACTCTTAGACCTTGCCGGCACCTTTGCTTTTGCCATAAGCGGCATCAGGATCGCTTCAGGCAAACAAATTGATTGGTTCGGGGCCTATATTATTGGCTTGGTAACCGCTATTGGAGGCGGAACAATACGAGATATTTTACTCGATGAAACGCCTTTTTGGATGGGAGATGTAAAATATTTCCTGACCACAGCATTTGCCCTTGGCGTTACCCTATTGTTCAAAGAAAAACTATTCAAATGGGGCAGCACTTTATTCCTGTTCGACACCATTGGACTTGGTTTATTTACCATAGTGGGCATTACAAAAAGTGTGGATGCAGGCCTCCCCTTTTGGGTGTGCATTGCAATGGGAGCAATCACTGGTTCTGTTGGTGGTGTGATAAGAGATGTGTTGCTCAATGAAGTGCCATTGATTTTCAGAAAAGACATTTATGCACTTGCCTGCGTAGCGGGTGGAGCTGTATATTTCTTTTGTAATTACCTTCACCTGGCAACAGGAGTAACAGAAGCTATTGCTGCAACGACCGTAATTGTATTCCGGCTGATCGCAGTGAAATTTCACATTCATTTGCCCCAGCTACAACCCTTAAACGACGTACTTAAAGAGAATAAAGAATAAATCAAGCCTAAGTGGCATACATTCCGGGAAGGAGCTTTGTGTGGGAATTGGTATTGTGGGATGTTTGGGAAATATTGATTAGGTGAATAGACAATGCAGGTTTACGGTTAGTTTTGTTGAGATGAGCAGATGGTCTAACATGGTTCCTTCCTTCGGTGGTCAGCACTGACTGACACCGCGGCACTCACCCAAAACCGGCAATCAATTCTTGAATTAAACGATAAGAACTTACAATATACCCATGGTAAAAAGCAGATTAATGGAAATGCACAATGTTGGTATCGTTGTGGAATCTCTGGATAGCGCAATTGCCTTTTTTAAAGAAATAGGGCTCACGCTGGAAGGGCGTATGATGGTAGAAGGGGAATGGGCGGGGCGCGTAACCGGACTGGGCAATCAGTCGGTTGAGATTGCAATGATGGTAACACCCGATGGACACTCCCGCCTTGAACTTACACAGTTTATAACACCCAAAACCATTGAAGACCACAGGACCCCACCTGTAAACTCGCTTGGTTATCTACGCGTGATGTTCAGGGTCGACAACCTTGACGAATTGCTTAACCGACTGAAGAGACAGGGTGCCAAAGTGGTTGGTGAAGTGGTTCAGTTTGGAGATATATACAGGCTTTGCTACATACGCGGTACAGAAGGACTACTCATAGGATTGGCTGAACAACTTGGCATGGAAACAGCAACAGATATTTTAGCCAACGATTAAAAAATTGAGGTTCATAGACAGGTCAATTCCGATTTACTTCAACCTCATATATATCCATCTCAAAAGTTACCTTTACATTCAGACGATAAAAGCAGCTACTTTCATAGCTGTTTACATTACCAATCACCGCTGGGTTCATTTCAGGGTTTTCTCTGCAAGGCTTACAGAGGTGTGTTTGAAAAGAAAAACAATAATTTGTTGTCACCATGAAAACTGGTTCAAAACCATACGTATTGTCAAAAGGGCTTGATCGGTTTTTCGCGCATGTGTATAAGGCTTATGCGTTTGTAGCTCGATTTTTTAAGGAATTGTTTAAACCCCCCTTCCATATTCGTGAGGTCGTAAATCAGTCTTACGAAATAGGTTTAAAATCCCTGGCGCTTATCTCCGCCGGGAAAGTAGGATCGAGTATTGGCGCCGAGCTGAGCAGCATGAAGGTAACGGAGCAAATTGAAGCCATGGAAGTAAGTGCGATCAATCCGTTTAAATATTTGGTAGTAACGCGGGTTCTTGCAACCACTATTACCATACCGATCTTATCGCTTTACTGCATCTTTGTGGGGCTTTTAGGATCGTACATCAATGTGCGCGCCGAAGAAGCAACAGGCATTATTAGTTTCTACACCGAAGCATTTTCATCGGTTTCTTTCCTGGATCTCTATACTTCACTCACCAAATCAATTGCCTATGGTTTTACCATTGGTATGGTGGGTTGCTACAAAGGATTCAATGCATCGAACGGGACCAGAGGCGTTGGTCGTGCTGCCAATCAATCAGTGGTGCTCGCTATGTTCCTGATATTTCTCGAAGAAGTGGTCATTGTACAAGTATCAAACTGGATAAGACTGTACTAAGTTATGAGAGGGCGAGAACATACAATAACGAATGAGCCGGTCATTTCCATCACGGGACTCTACAAGGCTTTCGGCGATCTAAAGGTTTTGACGGGGGTTGATTTTACCCTCTTCAAAGGAGAGAATGTCGCCGTGCTGGGCAAGTCGGGTACAGGGAAGTCTGTATTGATAAAAATCATTGTGGGACTGCTGAAACCAGATGCGGGAGAAGTGACCGTATTGGGAAAAACCATTACGCACATCAATGAACTTGAACTCAATGCCCTTCGGTTGCGCATTGGGTTTTCATTTCAGAACAGTGCCCTTTACGACAGTATGAACGTGTACAATAACCTGGCGTTTCCGCTAAAAATGAACTCAAAGCATTTGTCGAAAAAGGAGATCAGCGATGCCGTGGATGAAGCCCTGGATGCAGTGGGTTTGCGCGATAAAGTTCGGAACATGCCTGCCGATCTCTCCGGTGGTCAGCGAAAAAGGGTGGGAATAGCCCGTACGCTTATTCTCAAACCCGAAATTATGCTCTATGATGAGCCCACCTCGGGACTCGATCCGGTAACGAGCGCTGAGATCAATGAACTGATCGTCGAGGTGCAAAAACAGTACAACACAAGCGCCATCATTATCACCCACGACCTCACCTGTGCCAAGACAACGTCCAATAGGGTTGCGATCCTTTTGGATGGAAAATTCCAGAAAACCGGAAACTTTGAAGAAGTTTTCCAGTCAGACAACGAACAAATAAAAAGTTTTTACAACTATAATTTTATGCAAACGCCATGAACGACAACACAAACAAGCGCCCTATCTGGGTCGGCATTTTTATACTGCTCGGGATCGTTTTCCTTGTTGCCGGAATCCTGATGATTGGCAACCTCCACGGAACGTTTAAAAAGAAAATGGAAGTGGTTGCCTTTTTTGATGATATAAGCGGGCTGCAGTCGGGCAACAATGTATGGTTCTCAGGGGTAAAGATTGGAACAGTGGGCGAAATTCAGTTTTATGAGGAATCGCAGGTAGAGGTAACTGTAAAGCTGGATGTGAAAGCGCAGGAATACATTCGCAAAAATGCCAAAATCAAAATTGGTAGCGATGGACTGATAGGCAATAAGATACTCATCATTTACGGAGGCACACCCAGGGTGGCACAGGTAGAATCGGGAGATACCCTATATGTGGAGAAAACCTTTTCGCAGGACGATATGATCAACACCCTTCAGGAGAACAATGTGAACCTGCTCTCGATTACCAATGCGCTGAAAACCTTGAGCACAAATATCCTTGCCGGGAAAGGAACACTTGGCAAGCTCGTGAGCGATGATAAAGTGTACGACAATATAGAGTCAGCAGCCGCATCACTGCGCCAAACTTCTGAAGGTGCTACAAAATTGATAAGCTCGCTCAACCAATTCACCGCCGGACTTAATACCAAAGGCCATCTGGCAAACGAACTGGTAAACGATACGGTGGTGTTTAATTCCCTCAGGGCTTCAGCACTGCAAGTAAGGCAGTTGACCGATTCAGCAAATGTTTTGCTAAGCAATCTGCAGGCCGCAGAGAAAGATACCAGTTCTGTGCTGGGAATCCTGCTGCACGACCAGCAAACTGGTTCCGATTTGAAAGAAACGGTAATGAATCTCAACAAGAGCAGTGAGAAACTGGATGAAACCCTTGAAGCCGCCCAGCATAGTTTTTTCCTCAGGGGCTACTTTAAGAAAAAAGACAAAGCAGCGAAGAAGGCAGCGAAGGAGGAATGATGGAGATTTTCGGTTAGATTTGAAGCCTTAGCAGAAGTTCTGTTACAGACTGATGTTAAGCCATATTCGAAAACAACAAACGTGGTTGAAACTACTCAAATCATTACGAATAGACTGCTTCTGAAAGGAGTGACTCCTTCTGTTGTTTCAAAGCTTTTTGAAAATCATTCATCACAACAGGTCAAGGATTTTTTTCAATTCGACGATACTGAATTATCAAAGTTAAAATTGCAGAATGAGCAAGGAATGGAAACATTCCGATTGTCCTTGTACTACTTTTTGCTCATTGAAAAAACCACCGAAAAAATCATTGGCGAGTGTGGTTTTCATACCTGGAATGCCACACACCACCGTGCAGACCTTTTTTACAGTTTGAGAAATGAAGACTTCAAAAAACAAGGGTACATGACAGAAGCCCTGGAAAAGGTATTGTCCTTCGGATTTGAATCACTGGATCTTCACCGGGTTCAGGCACTGGTTGCCTATGACAACATTCCCTCCTTAAAGCTCCTGGCTAAATATGGTTTTAAAAAGGAAGGCACCGCACGGGAGGATTATCTAGTAGATGGGAAATTCGAAGATTCTGAATGTTACGCACTTCTCAAACAAGAATGGAAAACAGAACGCTGAATGCCTATCACCGCCCAAAAGCAAAGAAGTACGCCGCTTTCAACAAGCCGAATGTGATGCCATTTCCGCAACCACCAACCTAGCATAATATGAAAATGACAGAAACTTTGCCTACCTACATTCCGGCTGTATTCGCACTAACCACTTTTGCAACCCTGCTCTTGTTCTATTTCACAATTAAAAGTTCGCCGATCCCCAGGTTCAAATCAAAAGCGACTGGGATTGCATTCGGCCTGACAATTTGGTTAATCGTGCAGGCGTTAGTGACTTTCTATAACTTCTACACTACAGATACAACATCCTTTCCTCCCAGGTTTTTGTTGCTGGTAGTTCCGCCTGTTTTAACGATCGCCGTACTTTTTATTTCTAAAAATGGACGGCACTTTATGGACAGCTTACCGCTGATCCACCTCACGTATTTAAACGTTGTCAGACTTCCTGTTGAACTGGTTCTGTATTGGCTCTTTCTGTACAAGGCAGTTCCCGAACTTATGACTTTTACCGGCCGAAACTTCGACATCCTTGCGGGTATCACTGCACCCATCTTGGCTTACTTTGGGTTGCGACAAAAGATGCTTGGCAGAAGGACAATTCTTATCTGGAATTTTATTGCTCTCGGACTTTTGATGAATATTGTAATTCATGCAGTGCTGTCAGCTCCTTTTTCCTTTCAGCAATTTGCATTTGACCAACCGAATATTGCGGTATTGCATTTTCCGTTTAGTTGGTTGCCGGAATTTATTGTTCCTATTGTTCTATTCGGGCACCTGGTTTCCATCAGGCAGTTGCTAAGAATTAATCAGAACCGGGAAGCAGTATAAAAGGATGTGTTCTGTTCATGTCCCAAGTTATGGTGGATGTAGGTATATTTGCTTGAACACATACCCATGCATTGGGCACAGTTGCGTATATACGCCCAAATGGGGATATAAACGGAATAGGTTGGGTGGGGAGTGGTGTTTATACGGATGTTGGGCTCAATTAAAAAATGAAAGCATCGAAAGAAGACTTAAAGAAACTTTTTCATAGGTCATTATCATATGGACTATCTGAAATTGAAATGTCATATAAGGACATAAAAGATTCTTTTTCTTTTTGGAAATTGAAAAAGCATGACGACTATCCTGAAATGGATTTTTTTGACTCAGGTATTCCTCGCTTCAGCAAAAGCTCTTACAAGAAAAACCATTACACTTCTCTCCTCACGATAGATGGAAAAAAACATAATGACATTGGTCCATTCAATGAGTATTATGACTTAGTCAAAGCTGACCATTATCTCAGAAATTATTATGAATTAGATGAAAAAGCCAAATTCACGGAAGATTCAGAAAAGCTTTACACATCCATCTATTCCCATATTCTTCTCAGCTTCTTTATTGAACGCTATATACATCTGAACAACGAGAGTTTCTCTTTTAATCAGAGTCTATTCGATAAGCTTTTTGACAAATGGTACAATTCGGTGTACCAAAATCCATTAAGAATAGACATTCTAATTCCCCTGATTTTTTTGGATTTTGAAATTGATGAGATAGAAATAGATGAGAACATTTTCTTGACCAAAATCCCTGATGGCCTACAGTTGGCAAGAAATACTCAGACTTCTTTCACAGACTCTTCAAACTCCATCGTGGTGGGTGGTGCTTCACATATGTTGGTTCTCAGAAATTGGACAATTCCAAATGCCCATTATGATTCACGAAGACATTCCCTTTATGATATCAATTCATATAAAACGGTGATGGATATTGTTAATGATTTTTTATGCGCTTTAAGAATATCAACGGGTCTAGAAACAGGCACAAGTCAAATCTTAACTGTTCCGAACGATTGGGAAGATATCCCAAAAGCCGACCTTCCTGATGTGTTTTTCTGTTCTGTTCGTAACTACCCAAGTCATTTTGACGATTTTGGATGGCTCAACAAGCCCTCTATTATTAAGCAGACTAAACTTGAACAAACAAGAGATATTTATCAAAAGATTCGAACTACTGAAAAAAACAACATTCGATTAGCAATTAATAGATTGAACGGGGCTTTCTTGAGAAGCAAAGAAGAAGATACTATTCTTGATACTACTATTGCCCTTGAAACACTTATTACGCATGATTCTAAAAGCGAAATCACTTACCGCTTGTCGTCCCGAATAGCTGCACTATGCTCAATAGAAAAATTTGAAAATTACGAGCAATGGGAAGTATTCGGTCTTTGTAAGAAGGTGTATTCTTATCGAAGTGATGTAATTCATGGCAATACCAAAAAAATCAACAAGTCAAGAAAAATAAAATCGAAGGACGACAAGGAAATACCAACAATTCAGCTTTCAATTTCGCTTTTGAGACATGTGCTGAAAATCCTACTCCTAAACCCGCAATATGCTGAATTGGAAATGATTGATAAACTAAAATATAAAAACTGAGCCCAATCGAGTAGACGGCCCCGCCACCGATAGGTAGCGGGGTGCGCCTCTCACACCACTGTACGTACGGTTCTCGTATACAGCGGTTCGTTACGTTGCGGAGCAATGTTGTTGCAGCTTCCTACGGCCCTCAAGCAGCCGCGCATCACAAGTAGCAACCTTGGGCTTTACTTAACTTCCAGGCAGGAACTCAGCGTTTTCGGGACTTTCACCCTTTGGGGTTTCTTTCAAAAGAAATCTATATTTACGAATTAAGGCATACACATTATATAAGAATGCCTAGCTTCCTATCGACAGCTACGACATCTTAGCCTGAGCGTTGTGGTACTTTCGAAGAAAGATGAGTAGCCGTTAGCAGACTCTTTGGAATCTCAATAGAATAGTCTAAATTTGTATCCATTTGGATACATTCATTCATGATCAGAACAGAAAAAACAGCTGAATTCGATAAATGGATTAAAAAGCTCAAGGATATTCGGGCTAAATCAAAAATTCTCTTCAGGATTCAGAAATTGGAGACTGATGAACATTATGGAGACTGCAAGCCTGTAGGCGATGGAATTAGCGAAATGCGGATAAATTATGCGAAGGGTTATAGGGTCTATTTTAAAGAGAAGGCAGATAAAGATCATCTTACTTTTAATCGGTGGTGAGAAATCAAGTCAACAAAAGGACATTAAGAAGGCAAAAGAACTAAGCAGAGCGCATCACGAACACCAATAAGCAAAAGAATAAGTGAGTAAATCTGGAGTAAACTTAAGAATGCGTAACATGGCAACAACAAAATTTGACATTGCGGACTATCTCGACAACGAAGAAATGATCGCAGAGTATCTCAATACCGTTCTCGAAGACGGGGATAGCTCTGACCTCATTATAGCTATCGGACACATCGCGAAAGCTATCGGAATGACTAAAATCGCCGAGAAAACTGGAATGAGCAGACCAAGTCTCTACAAGGCCTTATCCGAGGGAGCCAAACCTCAATTCGAGACCATCATGAAAGTTTTAAAAGCGGTCGGTGGACAGATAAACGTAAAACCATCCGCTTAGAAAAGAAGAAATACAACACCACAATCGGGTTGACGGCTCCGCCCCTAAATAGTTACGGAGTGCGCCTTTAACACGACTATATATATGCAAGCACATCTGTCCAAGACGTTTAATAGTCTGAGATAAAAAAATGGAGTTGGCCCGGAAAAATCCGGTATGTTTAAAGTGCGAACAAAAAACAGCCAACTCCGGTATGAAGATCACGTTATTTGCCCAGATATTCCAAAAATT
>JBGTBE010000074.1:0-43659 GCA_041749535.1 Cryomorpha sp.
ATTCCCAACCACAAGTGTCGCAAACGTATGTCACTAATTTCTGTCAAAACACTTTAGTTGACAATCAATATCAAGCCAATCAGTTTTCACCACTTGCACCGCAAGTTCCAACTCCTTCCTCAGTTGTTTTGAAAAAGCTATACTTTACGGCTGGTGATGAAACGAAAGTTTCAATTAATCCCAACCCTACCTCCGGCTTTTTTCAAGTCACTTCTACCACCGCATTCATCAATCAAATACAAGTCTACGACCTTTCCGGCCGCAGGCTCTACCACCGCTCGTTTGGCAATAACCCCGGCAGGCAGGTGCAGGTAGACCTGAGCTCCCTGAGCAACGGAGTGTATGTAGTGAAAACCACTTGTGGCGAGCAGGTGAGTACAGAGAAGTTGGTGGTGGAAAGGTAGGAATTATACCGTCTAAGCAGATTTACTATTTGACTGTGTTCGATTTTTGAAGCTTTTCCTTGTATCGCTGCCCAGCAACCACATCAAATACCCAAACGGGGCGCCATGCATCAGAAGGTCAAACCAGTTCATAGCCTGCATACCTGTGCCACCGCCAAGCAGCCAGCGCAATTTCCCGAAAAGGTGGGGTTCAGGGACAAAAGGAGCTAAGCCGAGACCCAGACTGGCAAGAATGGCTATGGTATACTGTTGTTTGCGGCTGCTCATATACAGGTATTGAGCTGCAAAAGTAATTAGCAAGGTTCGCACCGACTGTAATACAGATCACCAACAGAAGGCCTACTCAAAGGGAAGCAGCATCGCGCAGCACCTTTTCCTTCAGGGCATTTTTGTAGTCTGTAATCCTTCGGCGAAGGGCCTGATCGCCGGTGGCAATCATCTGAGCTGCAAGTATTCCTGCATTCTTAGCGCCGTTAAGGGCTACCGTAGCTACCGGCACACCACCTGGCATTTGCAATATGCTGAGCACAGAGTCCCATCCATCAATGCTGTTGGAGCTTTTTACCGGCACACCTATTACCGGAAGGGGGGTAATGCTGGCAGTCATTCCGGGTAAGTGGGCGGCGCCGCCTGCACCGGCAATTATTACTTTGATGCCCCTTTCCTCAGCCGTCTTCGCGTACTCGTACATTCGGTCAGGGGTGCGGTGGGCCGAAACGATGGTGAGCTCATAAGGTACATTCAGCTCCTTGAGTGCATCAGCCGCTTCCTGCATGATGGGAAGGTCGCTCTTGCTGCCCATTATTATTCCAACCATCGCTTTCATGATTTTACCTGAATTAATTCTTTGATTCGCTCTACTTTGTTGCGCACTTCGTCATAGGAATTTGCACATACGGTCACGTGCCCCATCTTTCTAAATGGCTTAGTGACTGCCTTCCCGTAAAGGTGCGCATAAACTTCGGGTATGGAAAGGGCCTCTTCCAAACCTTCGTACCGCACGGGGCCACTGTATCCTTCACTCCCCAACAGATTTACCATAGCGGCAGTGCTGCGCTGGGAAGTATCGCCGAGGGGCATTCCGGTGATGGCCCGCAAATGCTGGGCAAATTGTGAGGTGTTGTTGCCTTCAATGGTGTGGTGTCCTGAATTGTGCGTTCTGGGTGCCACTTCATTGATCATTATTTCCATATCGGGTGTGAGAAATAGCTCTATAGCGAGTATGCCTACCAGGCCGAAAGCTTCCACCACTTTGCCTGCAAGCGCTTCAGCCTTCGCGGTCACATCAGGAATTATCTGTGCAGGAGCAAATAGAAATTCAACCAGGTTTGCCTCAGGATTGAATTCAAGTTCCACCACAGGAAAGGTCTTAATATCTCCTTGCTCATTCCGTGCAACAATGATGGCGAGCTCCTTGCTAAAATCCACAAACTTTTCGAGGATTGAAGGTGCATCAAAGGCTTTGACAAAATCGGCTTCACTGCGAATTACCTGCACGCCCCGGCCATCATAGCCTCCTTTCCGGAGTTTCTGAACAAAAGGAAGAAAGTCCTTATGCTTCTCAAGTTCTTCCCTGCCCTCTACCAACCTGAATGGAGCCGTGGGCAGGTTGTGTTTTTGGTAAAACAACTTTTGCAAACCTTTGTCCTGTATGGTTTCAAGCACTTCAGGCTGAGGGAAAACTTTCACCCCTTTGGCCTCAAGCCTGCGCAATCCTTCAGTGCTCACGTGCTCAATTTCTACTGTTACCACGTCGCAGCTTTCGCCAAATGAGGCCACAGTATCTGCATCATTGAAAGAACCGCACACGAACTCATGGGCTATTTTGCTGCATGGGGCTTCGGGGTCGGGGTCGAGAATGCGCAATTTAATGTCCAGGTCGATGGCGGGTACCATGAGCATTCGTCCGAGCTGACCACCACCGAGCACACCTACTTTATAATCCTTGCTGTATGGCTTCTTTTCCATGGCGGCAAAGATAGCTTTCGTCTCGTTAAAATGCATTGGACGGGAAAGGTGAGAAACATCCGCTGACGATACAAGGCGCATTCGCCAAACTGAGAAGGCAGAAATGGCAGACATTTCAAAAGGCGCAATATTCACTACCTTCGCAGCCTGATTTTTTTTAACATGAAACCCATAGTTCTACACAACAGGGAGTTTGTACCCTACCTGAACGAAAAAGAAATTCAAGCAAGGGTTGCGGAAATGGGAGCCGAGATCAGCAAAGATTATGAGCACGAGCAACCTTTTTTCATAGGGGTGCTGAATGGTTCATTCAGATTTGCAGCCGACCTTTTCCGCCACATTGAAATACCATGTGTAATCAACTTTGTAAAACTCACATCCTACCGCGGCACCGAAAGCCTTGGCAGGATTCAGGACCATATAGGTTTGAATTCTGATATCGCTGGCAAGCACATTGTGATACTTGAAGACATCATAGACACTGGAAATACCATCGAGTATATGGTAGAAGTCTTGAAACCACAAAATCCGGCCAGTATACGTGTAGCCACACTTCTTTTCAAACCCGAAGCATATCTGGCAGCTGTACAAATTGATTACCGGGGCTTTGAGATACCCAATCTCTTTGTGGTGGGGTATGGCCTCGATTATGACGGCCACGGCCGCAACCTGAACAATATTTACCAAATAAAACATTAAAGCATGATCAACCTCGTACTTTTCGGCCCTCCGGGCGCTGGTAAAGGGACACAGGCCGAGCGACTTGTACAACGATACCATTTGATTCACCTCAGCACAGGCGATATATTTCGAAACAATATCAAGGAAGGCACAGCCCTCGGCAAACTTGCCAGGGAGTATATGGATGCGGGCAACCTTGTGCCGGATCAGGTGACGATCAATATGCTTGAAGCAGAAGTGAACAAACACCCCGGCGCCAATGGTTTCATCTTTGATGGTTTTCCGCGCACAGAGGCACAGGCCTTAGCCCTCGATACCTTCCTAACCGGAAAGGAAATGGACATTACATTGATGCTCGCGCTCTCAGTGAAAGATGAGGAGCTTCGCACACGATTGCTCAAGCGCGCTGAGACCAGCGGACGTCCCGACGATGCGAATCCGGAAATTATTTCGAACCGCATAGAAGTGTACAAACGCGAAACGGCGCCTGTAGCCGCATTCTATAAGCAGCAGAATAAGTACAGGGAAATTGACGGAATAGGAAGCATAGATGAGATAAGTGAAAGGCTGTATGCTGCGATAGATGCCCATGAGCAATAACAACTTTGTAGACTATGTAAAGATCTGTTTCCGCTCTGGCAAGGGCGGGTCAGGATCAAGGCACCTTCACCGAGACAAGTTAACCTCCCGCGGAGGGCCCGATGGGGGCGACGGTGGTCGCGGAGGAAACATCATTCTCCAGGGCAACAGCCAAATGTGGACTTTGCTTCATCTGAAGTATAGAAAGCATATATACGCCGGCGATGGAGGGGTAGGCAGTGCCCAAACGAGTACAGGCAAATCTGGCCAGGACATTTATGTAGATGTGCCGCTGGGCACCATTGCCCGGAACCCGGAAACAGGTGAGGTACTCACTGAAATCACGGACCACGGACAAGAGTTCGTCTTGCTTAAAGGGGGGCGTGGTGGCATGGGCAATGCCCATTTCAAATCTTCTACTTTGCAGACTCCAAGATTTGCTCAGCCCGGTGAAGAAGGCATTGAAGCCTGGGTAATTCTGGAATTAAAAATCCTTGCTGATGTTGGCTTGGTAGGTTTTCCAAATGCTGGTAAGAGCACCTTGCTCTCTGTGGTTTCGGCAGCCAAACCAGAAATTGCCGACTATGCCTTTACCACCCTTGTGCCCAACCTGGGAATTGTGAGCTACCGGGAGCATCGCTCCTTTATTATGGCAGATATACCGGGAATTATCGAAGGCGCCAGTAAAGGTAAGGGGTTGGGAGTTCGTTTTTTACGCCACATTGAGCGCAACAGCCTTCTGCTGTTTATGGTACCTGCTGATAGCAAGGACATAGGCCGTGACTACGAAATTCTGCTTGGAGAACTCAGGGCCTACAACCCGGATTTGCTCGATAAAGGGCGCATTCTTGCCATCACCAAGAGTGATCTATTGGACGATGAGCTCAAGACTGAAATCATCCCCACGTTGCCTGCTTTGCCGTGGGTTTTCATCTCCTCTGTAGCGCAGAAAGGCCTCACCGAGCTGAAGGATATGATATGGAAACAACTCCATGGCAATGATTGAATGGCTTGAAGATATAGACCGACAACTATTTATTTGGCTCAACGCTTTTCATAAACCTTGGCTTGACCAGCTGATGTACTACATGAGCGAAGAGCTGTTTTGGCTGCCTGTGTATTTGCTTTTCCTTTGGATGATACTAAAGGCTTATGACTGGAAGGTAATGCTTTGGTCACTGCTTGGCATAGCGCTGGTGATAACGCTCTGCGACCGTATTTCGGTGGAACTTTTTAAGAATGTATTTCTGCGCTACCGACCATCTCGCAATTTGGAAATAGGACCTTTGGTTCACATAGTGAATGATTACCGCGGGGGGCTCTATGGATTTGTTTCATCGCACGCAGCCAACTATTTCGGCATAGCCACTTTTCTCTTTCTCTTATTGAAAAACCATTTCCCGAAAGGTGTCCGCTGGTTGTGGCCATGGGCTGCCCTGATAGCCTACACCCGCATTTATCTGGGTGTGCACTACCCCGCCGACATTGCAGTGGGAGCCGCCTTGGGTGTTTTTATTGGTTGGCTGGTTTACCGTGCATTCCACGCTTCAATACTTTATAGAACGTGAAAGTGTTGCTGGCCATATTTATTGGTGGCGGACTCGGGTCCGTAGCACGATATATGGTGGGCAGGTTGGCAATGATGTACACAACCAACGCATTTCCCTGGGGCACATTTGCAGCAAATGTATTGAGTTGTATCATTCTCGGAATGGCTGTGAGCCTACTGGCAAAATCCGGGAAGCCAGAGTGGATTGTTCCACTGCTCATCGTTGGGTTCTGCGGGGGCTTTAGCACATTTTCTACGTTTAGTTTCGAGACACTTCAACTTATGCAAGCAGGGAGATATGTACTTGCTATTCTTAATATTGGCGTAAGCTTCATTACCTGCATTCTTGTTTTATTTGTACTCTCTAAATTTCTGAAATGAAGAAAGTAACACTCCTTCTGATTCTGATCTCTGCAGCTGCGCTTTCGGGTGCCCAGTCTGCCAAAGGCAAGCCTAAACTCGTAGTCGGCATTGTGGTGGACCAAATGCGCAATGATTACTTGCAAAGATTTGAAGACTTATATGGTGAGGGAGGCTTTCGCCGAATGATGGCGGAGGGATTTTACTGCGCAAACCACCACTTCAGCTATGTACCCACTTCAACTGGACCTGGCCACGCATCGATATATACAGGAACCACTCCATCCATACATGGTATTGTTGCCAATAACTGGTTCGACCCCCGAACAAGTGAGGATGTATATTGTACTCAGGACAAGTCTGTAAAAACCATTGGTATAGAAAACGCGGACGGGCAGATGAGCCCAGCCAATTTACAAACGACAACCATTACTGATGAGCTTCGCCTATTCTGGAACATGAGGAGCAAAGTAGTTGGTGTTAGCCTTAAGGATCGTGGTGCCATACTACCTGCAGGTCGCACGGGCACTGCCTACTGGTACAGCAAGGGAAAATTTATCAGCAGCAGCTGGTACATGGGCGCGTTGCCCGATTGGGTGAATAAATTTAACAGTAAGAACCTGCCCGAAACGTATATTCAATCTGGTTGGTCCCTTCTTCTCAAACAGGAGCGATACAGCGCAAGCCTTCCTGATGACAGTCCTTATGAGAAAACATTTGCGGGAGAGGAGAAGCCTGTATTCCCGAAGAATCTTGTGAAACTTACTGAGGAGAACGGACCTGACTTTGTAATTAAAAACACTCCTTACGGAAATACCCTTGTTTTTGAATTTGCGAAAGCTGCTATGACCGCCGAAGGGTTGGGCAAGGATGACGTAACGGATTTTCTTGCTGTGAGTTTTTCTACACCCGACTATATGGGGCATGCAACAGGAATAAGAACCGTAGAGATTCAGGATATGTACCTTCGGCTAGATGCGGAGTTGGCTCAATTCTTCAGCTTTCTGGACAGCGAAGTCGGGGAGGGGAAGTATAGCGTATTTCTCACTGCCGATCATGGCGCAGCTGAAGTGCCAAACTATGCCCTAAGCCAAAAGCTGCCTGCCGGTTATATCGATGAGAAAGGAATGAAGGCAGATCTTGACAGTATTCTCACTGAATTTCATCCTTTGGGTGGCGCGCTCCTGTCCCGGGTTGAAGAGTCATGCCTGTTCTTTAACAGAGAAAAATTTAAAGAGTCAGGTCTTAATTATACTGAGGTTTGTGAGAATATAGCCAGGGCTGTGCGAAACATGAATGGAATCTACAATGCATACACTGGTGAGTCAATTATAAGTGGAGGTGGTTCCAATGAATTTCCAAGACTGCAACTCAATAGAGGACTTTATCCACCTGTGGTGCCCGATGTGATATGGGTGGCTTCCAGTGGGTGGATATCCTACGGTCCTGTGGGCACAACACATGGAAGTCCCTGGCGGTACGATACGCACATACCTTTACTCATGTACGGGAGCGGGGTGCAGAAAGGAATGACGTACCGTGAAACAAACATCCGTGATATTGCGCCAACCTTCAGCATGCTGTTGGGTATACCTTTGCCTTCTGGCAGTACGGGCGCTCCGGTTATTGAAGCCCTACGGCCCTAAGCGGACGGATTATCCAGTTTGATCAATATTCGATAAGTAGTGCCACTATTGTCTGAATCGATTTCAACATAGCCCTTGAGTTCATCAGTGCGGTACTTGATGGTGCGCAGTCCATTTCCGCTTTTCGGGGCACCGGTATCGAACCCTACACCATTGTCTACAATTACTACGTTGAGGTTGTGCATATTGAGTGTGAGTGATACGCTGCATTCGCTCGCTTTGGAATGCTTCACCATATTGTTGATGATCTCCTTGAAAATGAAAAGTATATTTCTTCTCTCAAGTTGACTCAATTGTGCCTTTTGAAAATGAGCATCTACATTCCATGTGCACCTAATTTCTTTTGCCGCCAAAAGGGGAGAGCAGAAGGATTTAATTCTCAATATCAATTTCTCGGCCGTATCATTTGCAGGATTGATTGCCCACACAAGGTCGCTCATGGAATTCATGGTTTCCGTGGCGTTGTACTCAATCATGGAAAGCAATTCCCGGGTAGCGTCCTCCTTACCTTCTTTTAACTTCACCTTTGCGGCATAACTATATATGCCAATACTGCTTAGGCTGCTCCCTACATCATCGTGAAGGTCGCTGGCTATGCGGTCTCGCACGCTGGAGTATGCTTCCTGAAGTTTCTGACTTTTGGTAAGTTCATCCAGAAATGCCTTTTGTGCCAATAGTTTCTGCCGCTCTCCTTCGCTGGCCTTGAAGAGCAGCCCACTGTTGAAGATGGCAATTTCCAGAATTATTCCAATCATCGTAATTGAAGCGGGTTGCAAATTGAACGAAATCACAGATCTCCATAGTGGTAAGCTCATGCTGAGCGCGTGTGATCCTATGGCTATAATGCTGCCCAAAACTATAAACCGGCTAAGAGGTGTGCCAAGTCGGTATATTTTTCGGAGGACATATACAGTGAGCAAAAACTGTATGCCTATGCATCCCAATACAATTTGTGTTTTGTTCAAATCATTTGCCGTCAGGCTGTTAGTAAGGGCAACGAATATTGTTTGGGCCAGAATGAAATACTCAATTCGTTTTACCACAATGTTTAGACGGGGCATTGTGGTACCGAGATCAAGGTAGTGTCTTCCAAACCTGTAATAGAAAAATGCCGGTAACACAAGCAGAATGTCATTTTGCCGGTCAAGCAAATGCGCCAAGAAGGGCGTAGACCAGTCGAACTCACAATGCAGCACCACATAGCGCCCACCGAAATACAATGCCAATGAGATAATATAAAGTAGGTAATATCGGTATTCTACTCGCCGGGCAAGGTACCATTGGAATGAGATATAGATAAGCTGGAAGATGAGCAATCCGAGAAATACAAAACTGAAGTACCCGAAGCGGCGGTTGTCTTTAATAATTTCATCTACATTGGGTTGGAAGTAAGCGTACTCTCCAATGTGCATGTAAATGCCGCTCAAGAGGGTGAACCTTGTAGAGTGCTTTATAGAGGCCCATACTTCCAGTTTCTCATCCGGCATTATACGCAAGGTATCGCTGTAACCACCGAAAACAGTGTTTGGCAAGCGGTCTTTGTGCAGAAGCCCTCTCTGGGTTTCTTTAACCAATGTTCCTTCTTTGTATGTGTAAAAAGTCACTTCGGTGTACCCATACGCCAGCAACAATCCTTCAAAGTAAGCACTGCTTTTGTTCCACACATTCAAGCGCACCCATATCGTTCGGTTGCGGTTAACCTGACTCAGTGCCTTGTTGGCTTCGGTCATGCCTGCATTCGGAAGCTTAAGCCTGACTGTACCAGGCAGTTCTGTGCTATTGCTATCTATATAGTAGCCTGTTATTTCGGTGACCAATGCATCTTTAGCCAGATCACTAAGATTCAATACCTTAGCATCTTGGGCAGCACATGGAGCATAAGTGCTGAAGGCGAGAAGCATAGTTGCTATAACCTTCAAACCGTTTCTTGCCGAAACTAAAATTTTGTGTAGCCAGTGATGATTCAATACTTGGTCAAGTAGGTATACAATTAGAATGCAAGGTATTAATTGATGGGAATCATCGTTAGAAAAAGGGGGATAGGCTTTCAAATAATCCGCTCTCTAATTGCCTTGGCAACGGCTTCGCCCAGCGATTTCACATGTAGTTTTTCATATATATTGCGAATGTGGCTGTTCACAGTGTGGTGTGAGATGCCCAACTCTACTGCGGTGATTTTGTAACTCATGCCTTCAGCGAGTTTTTTAAGAATAAGTTTTTCCCTTTCCGTAAGGTCGTAATCAACTGCGGCAGGGGTATGTTGAAAATAACTTATCACTTTTGCGGCAATAATAGGCGACATGGGTGCACCTCCATCACAAAGTTCCTGTATGGCCTGTATTATTTTTTCGGGCCGCTCATTCTTCAGAATATATCCAGTTGCACCTGCCTGAATGGCTTGAAAAATCAGCTCTTCATCTTCAAAAACCGTCTGCATCAATACAGGTATGAGCGGAAAGTCTTTTTTAATCAGTTTCACCGCTTCTATGCCATTGATACCTGGCATTTGAATGTCCATTAGAATGGCATCCGGCAGAAGGTCTTCCACTATTTTCAAGGAATCTTTGCAATGTGCATAATCCGCTACCAGCTCAATATTATCATGCATTTCGAACAAGTACCTCAGGCTTTTGCGCCTCTCATCGTTGTCATCAAACAGTATTACACGAATGGCCATTGGATGTGGGTTGTAAGGTGCAAGGTATTTCGTTTTCTCCAAACATGGTATAGCGAAATCTCGTCATACCGGCCCCTTAAAAGAAATGCGTTGTGCAAGGTGATTTTAATGGGAAATGCAAGATAAAAACTTGATTCAAAATTACTTTTATTCCTCTGATTTAGAAATACTTTGGGTAGAATGTATTTGCGCTTTACATGAAATGGCAGAGCGTAGCATGCATGTTGTTTTTTATTGTTTATGCGACTGTAGGGTAGAAATTTCAATGAATTAAAAGTGGCATTTTACCTTAGCTTTGTCGAAAATCAAAAAAGTCTTGCATGGCAATTCTGGAAGCAGTTAATATTACAAAAACCTATGCAAATCATGTAGCTCTTGCCGAAGTGAGTATCTCAGTGCCGGAGCAAAGCATCTTTGGTTTGCTTGGGCCAAACGGGGCGGGAAAAACATCACTTATTCGGATTATCAATCAAATTACGGGACCAGATTCAGGCCAGATTCTTTTCAATGGAAAGGAACTCACTCGCGATGATATTGAGAAGATAGGCTACTTGCCCGAAGAGCGTGGTTTGTACAAGAAGATGGCAGTAGGAGAGCAGGCGGTTTATTTGGCCCGTCTCAAAGGAATGGAGAAGAAAGAAGCTGTAAAACGACTCGGAGAGTGGTTCGAAAGATTTGAAATAACAGGATGGTGGGACAAGAAGGTTGAAGAGCTTTCCAAAGGAATGGCCCAGAAGGTTCAATTTATCATCACTGTGCTACACAATCCTAAATTTATCATACTGGATGAACCGTTCAGTGGTTTTGACCCCATCAATACCAATCTCGTAAAAGCTGAAATCATAAGGCTCCGTGATGAAGGAGCTACCATCATGCTTTCCACCCACAACATGGGTTCTGTGGAAGAAATATGTACAGACATTGCGCTGATTAATAACTCGCGAAAGGTGCTGGAGGGAAAGGTGAAAGACGTTCGAAAGCAATTCAAAGAAGGGGTCTACGATATTTCTTTTCAGGGAGATATGCTGGCTTTTACCAATTCTCTGTGGACAAACTTTGAGCTTGTGAGTCACCGCAATGAAGAAGGAATTCGCATAGCGAGAATAAGGTTGCTCAATGATGCACGGGTGAATGATTTACTGAAGGTGGCCATTCCGGTGGTTGAAGTACAATCGATCAATGAAGTGATTCCGGGAATGAATGATATTTTCATCAAAGTGGTACAGAATAAAACATACGACAATGAATAAGACGGCACTCATCATAGAACGGGAGTTCGTAAGCAGGGTAAAGAAAAAATCGTTCATCGTGATGACCATTCTTGGTCCCATCCTCATGGCAGGGTTGCTGAGTCTTGGTATATGGCTGGGAATGAGCGATAGCGGGGTATACAACGTACTTGTTTCTGACCTTAGCCCAGCTTTGCCCAATGACAGTTTGGGAACCGCTGAACCTTTCTTCTGGAATAAATTTGAGAATACAGCACAGATTAAGTTCTCTTACGCTACGGAAGGACTCACCAATGCTGCTTTTGATACCAGCGCTTACGACCTCATGTTGGTGCTGCGCGCCGATGTGCTCACCATCGAACAGGCGGAACTTGTGTTTCG
The DNA here is from genome assembly GCA_041749535.1 of Cryomorpha sp. Taxonomy (GTDB): domain Bacteria; phylum Bacteroidota; class Bacteroidia; order Flavobacteriales_D; family Cryomorphaceae; genus JBBQZU01. Next base: position 11,475 of record JBGTBE010000074.1, read on the forward strand.
AAAGCTTCCCAGTATGAAGGTGCGAAGCTATATTAAGTCGCAAGCTGAATTGGTCATTGAAGATATAAAACTGGAAAAGGAAAAGATTGACAAGTCGGTGTACGACAGCATTCGCACTGACCTCGAGTTGATTTCAGTAGATGCCGCTGATGGGAGCAGGTCTACAAAGCAGGAGCAAGCTATGATAGGTTTTGGATTTGCTGTGTTGATTTACTTTTTCATTTTTCTGTATGGAGTGCAAGTGATGCGCGGGGTAATGGAGGAGAAAAGCAACCGAATTGTGGAAGTGATTATTTCATCTGTTAGGCCATTTCAGCTTATGATGGGCAAGATTGTTGGCGTGGCACTGGTAGGCCTCACCCAATTTATGCTGTGGGTTGTGCTCACCTTCATTCTCTTCACTGTTGCAACTGCAGTATTTTTTCCAGAGTTTTCGAATGCGGGTAATATGACTGAGAAAATTCAGTTGACACAGGAAGTAGCACAGCAGGCATCCCAAGAACCTATGGAGCAGGCGGCCATGAACGAGATTGTAGAGCTGTTTCTTTTTCGCGTCAACTGGCCTTTGATGATTGGAATGTTCATCTTCTATTTTATAGGAGGGTACCTGCTTTTTGCTTCGCTCTTTGCAGCAGTTGGAGCTGCAGTGGATAATGAAACGGACACCCAACAATTCATGCTTCCAATTACCATACCCCTGGTATTCGGGTTTATTGTTTCAGAATTTGCGCTTACCAATCCGGAAGGAGCGGCTGTATTTTGGTTCTCTATTGTACCCCTCACATCCCCAGTGGTTATGATGGTGCGGGTGGCCATGGGTTTTGATGCTTCTACCGTGTGGCAGCTTTTGCTAAGCATGGCATTGTTGGTGGGTGGATTTCTTGGAGCAGTTTGGCTGGCTGCAAAAATTTACCGCGTAGGTATATTAATGTACGGCAAGAAGGTGAGCTATAAAGAACTGTGGAAGTGGTTAAGGTTTAGCAGTTAATTCCTACACATTCCATATACCGCAAAAGGTGGGATGATGCACGAAATATGCTATTTTTACCATTCGCTGATAACCTTATAGAATCTTGAAAGTTGGTATTATTGATATAGGTTCTAACACCTTCAACCTTTTCATCGCTGAGATCGATACTGCTGGTAATTACACACCAATATACCGATCTAAAGTTCCGGTGAAGCTCGGTGAGGGCAGTTTCGAGAAGCGCTACATTACGGAAGAAGCCATGCAACGGGCCTTTGTAGCATTGGATGCACAGATCATGGCCATCAAAAACCAATACTGCGACCGCATTCTCGCTTTTGCAACTTCTGCTGTGAGAAATGCAACCAACGGCGAGCAATTTGTTTCGAAGGTCAGGGAGCGCTTTGGGATCAGCATTCGGGTGATAGATGGAGACCGTGAAGCACAGCTCATTTTCAGCGGGACCAAACTTGCAGGAGCGCTGAACAAAGAGAAATGTCTCATCATGGACATTGGAGGCGGGAGCACCGAGTTTATTATTGCTACTGAAGATGAAATATTCTGGAAGCGCAGCTACGAGCTGGGTGTGACCAGGGTGCTGGAAAAATTCACCCCCTCGGATCCTTTCACATTGGCAGAGAAAGATTCAATTATTGCTTTCTATGCAGATTCGGTAGCCCAAGTGTTTGAAGCAGTAAGAAAGCATGAGGTAAAGCGGTTGGTGGGCTCATCAGGCTCCTTTGATACCTTTAGTGATGTGCTATCGCACCGTGAGGGGACGTATTCATCACTTGTTGATCAGAAATCGGTTGATTTCGATTTCAAGAAACTCCAACATCATCTCGATGAATTGATAGACTCTAAATTGTCGACCCGAGAAAAAATGCCGGGTATGATAGATTTCAGGGTTAAAATGATAGCCATGTCGGCGCTCATGGTGAGAACTATTTTGAACCAAACCAATATTGGCGCAGTTACCCTATCAAGATTTTCACTTAAGGAGGGAGCACTCTTTGAAGTGCTGGAGCAACATATCTAAAATAAACTATGGCCCGCGTTCTTATAATTGATGACGAGAGAAGCATTCGAAATACTTTAAAGGATATTCTGGAACTTGAGAAGTTCACAGTTGATGTGGCCGAAGATGGTCCCTCAGGTCTAAAGAAAATCACAGACCAAACCTACGATGTAATTCTTTGCGATATAAAAATGCCAGGAATGGACGGTATGGAGCTCCTGCAAAAGGCCAAGGAGCAAGGCATAGAAACGCCCTTTGTTATGATATCCGGCCATGGCAATATTGAGACAGCTGTGGAAGCGATCAAGAAGGGAGCTTATGATTTTATAGAAAAACCCCTGGACCTGAATCGAACCCTTGTTACGCTGCGCAATGCATTAGATAGGAAGCACCTGGAAGTAGAAACCAAGACACTCAGAAAGAAAATTGAGCTGATTAAAGGATCTGCTATTATAGGAGAATCAGCTCCAATTAGAGCTATTAAAGAGATGATTGGCAGGGTGGCACCAAGCGAAGCGCGTGTGTTAATAACTGGGCCCAACGGCTCTGGAAAGGAACTTGTGGCTAAACAACTGCACGAAGGAAGCCCACGGGCTAAAATGCCGTTTGTAGAGGTAAACTGCGCAGCGATACCCTCAGAACTTATTGAAAGTGAACTTTTCGGCCACGAGAAGGGCGCTTTCACCTCTGCCATCAAACAGCGACTCGGTAAATTTGAGCAGGCTGATGGAGGTACAATTTTCCTTGATGAGATAGGCGACATGAGCGCTTCGGCACAGGCAAAAGTACTGCGTGCCTTACAGGAGAATCGAATTACCCGTGTAGGTGGTGAGAAGGATATTAAAGTAAATGTGCGGGTGGTGGCAGCTACTAACAAAGACTTGCGCAAAGAAATTGATGAAGGACGTTTCAGAGAAGATCTTTACCACCGACTTGGGGTTATACTTATTCATGTGCCACCACTAAACGAAAGACTTGATGATATAGAGCTGCTTTCCCAGCACTTCCTTGTGTCGATATGCAACGAACAAGGGATATCTAACAGATCAATCAGCAAAGATGCCATTGCTGCGCTGAAGAAGGTAAATTGGACTGGCAATATCCGTGAATTGCGCAATGTTATAGAACGGTTGATTATTCTCGGAGGCCAGGAAATCACCAGCAAGGACGTGGAAATTTATGCATCACCTCGCAAGTAGGCCAACTGATGTATAAGTAAGCTGAAAATCTTCATGTCACGTAGATTCTCTTAAATGAAAAAAGCCACCCAATAGGTGGCTTTTCAAATGAAATGCGAAGCTTTGATTACTTCTTTGCTTCTTTTTTCTTCTCAACTTTTGCAGCTTCCGCTGTCGTTGTAGATGCTTTTCCTGTGCATGAACCGGCGGTACTTTTTGCACCCATGCAGCAACCTGCTTTTGGTGTTTCTGAGTTCGCTACGGTTGTAGCAGGGGCTCCAGCGGCTGTTGTTGTTCCAGCAGGAGCCTCTCCAGTTGATGCGGTGTTCTTTTTATCCTCGCAAGCCTTTGCTTCAGCAGCACTCTTAGATGCGCAGCATGAGGCAGCTTTAGGCTGCGCCTCTGTGGTTTCAGCAACCTGCGCTTTCTTGGACTTAGGTTTTTCTTCGGTGGCTTGGGCTTGAGCCGCAAAAGAAGTACCAGCAACAAAGAGCAGGGCTATCATTAGTTTTTTCATAATTCACTATTGGGTTTAGCCAAAGGTAATTGTTTAGGTTCAGTTATCAAACAGGACATTTGCCTCGCTTTGGCAATTTATTTTAAAATCTTTGGCAACCATTATTAAACGCTCCGTCTAAGAAGTGGTTTCAAAAATTCCTTGCAGGTTTTATAAGCGCTCTACGGAGCGCTTTTTTTTATTGCCAGACAATTGGTTTTTGCTCCCTACGATTCAAATTTGCTGTACTTGTAATCTTTATTCTTTGTAATTGGAATTTCCGGATTGAGCATTTCACCAATGATTTCAGCCATTGCTTGCTCAAATTCCTTTTCTATTTGCGCATCTGATATTACAGAAGATGTCAATGTTCGATCATTCGGTTTTACAAGCGAGATGATCTGGGTAATAATGTCCTTGCCTGCATATTTTTTTCTGCCAAGCCACTCATATACCAGCAGCTGTATACCTTTATCATGTTTCTTGAACGATTCTATATCCAGCTCCTTTATTGTAATTTGGTTCTGTTTCACTGATCCTGTTTTGAAGTCCACAATCTGTATGCTTCCATTTCTTTCTTCAATATGATCAGCAAATCCAATAATTTTAATGGGGGTTGGACCCGAAGGTGTTTGCACCGTAAAGTGATGCTCCATCATCAATTCTGCTTCATGAAATATTTTAATGTCTCCATTTGTCAATGCTTTGATCTCACTTTTTAGATAACCTTCAATCATCTTTTTGGCCCTTTCGAAGTGAAGCCGGTTCAAGCCTGCGCTGTGATGTGTGGATTCATCATGTTCAGAAAATTTTTCGTGCAAGAGCCGTTCGGATACTGTCAGCATTTGCTTTATGATGCCCTCATTAATTATTTCAGATTTATAGGGTTTATAGAGCTCTTCGAGCGTGCTGTGTACGATGGTGCCGTAAAGGGCATCATCAAGCGCATCATTCTCTTCGGGTTCCTTGAGCTTTAACACCGATTTGTAGTACCATTCCAGCGGGCTGTTCAAATAAAGATTGAGGCTTGATGCCGATAGCCTGCTTTCGAGATACCTCTTGATATTGTCAATTACTTCAGGAGATTTGGGTATGTCGAGCGGTGCAGAATCTACCCTGACTTTATTTTCTAGTTGAAAAATTGTTGAACTGAACTGTGGATTGACCTCTGCCAGTTCATACTCTATTTGCAGCAAATACCGGCTTTTCTCTCCAGCTTTCATATCATCCGTATCCTGCAAAAAGAGACAGTAAGCACTGAGACAATGAGAAATGAGTCTATAAAATAGGTATGCATACACCGATTCCTTTTCTTTTTTGCCTGGCAGATTGTGGTAGGCCCTAATCTCAAAGGGGATGAAACTCTCAACGCCAGGCATTGCAGGAAGTGTACCTTCATTTGCAGGAAGTACAATTACCCTTGAGAACCCCAGGGTTCTGGTTTCCAGTAGCCCCATTATTTGCAGTCCATCGTATGGTTCGCCTGGAATATTTAGTTTGGCAGAAGCCAGGGCACGGTGAAGTAAACTTGAAAGATTGGCAAGGCTGAGGTTCGCTGACTCTGGATAATGTTGCAGGCGGTTCACTGTTTGCCTAAGCGCTGAAATTCCTGCAATGGCTAGCATCATGGGGAGTTGGCGGCTGTCCATTTTAGCCACAGCTATATCCAACAATTCGAGTGCTTTGGCTAAATCGTCTATTGATTTTGAAGCGTCGGTCCAATCACCCAGCAATGGAAGTACCCATTCTACCTTGCAGGAAGCCCTGGCCAATTCGGTGCTTATAAAAAGTTCATATTTGTTTACATCTGCTCCGCTGCAATTAAGCTCATGCATGAACGGGTGGTTCATAAGCCGTAAAAAACCTTCATTGGCAAAGTACGCAACTCCATTTTCATTGGTCATGGACTTGTGAAGGGCAAAAAGACAGTCTATCCAATTGGCAAATCCGCTTTTAGCAGCACTCAAGCCCATTGTAATATTTACCTTGTCGAGACCCGCTGGCAATCTGTTCAGTAAGGGCTCAAGCAAATCTTCATCCAAAAGAACCACGGCAGTGTTCTGCAATTCTTCCATGCTGGATTCTTGGAGCAGCGATGCAGTCAGGTCGCATAGATCTATCCTGTTGATTGCGTTTCCCACATTCAATTCGAGCTTTCGCTCATTCATGGGTGCGTCCGTAAACAAAATTTTTCCCAGCCCACCTTTACTAAGTTTCCTGATAAAGCTACCGGCGTGATTGTGCGCCGCATCCAGATACCAATGGTCCGCATCGAAGTACACCTTGCCCCTACCATCTGTTTCCATTTGTTTCATCAGGGATTGTTCAGCTTGTGAAAGGGCATTGAAACCGGCAACAATAAATTGCTGTTCTTGCCGCCTTTCGATATAAGCTTTCCACTCCATTGAGGCCTGTTGCATAATAAGCCCGGGGTAGCCTATGCATTCTTTAAGCAACCGGCTGCGAAGTATTCGGTGAATTTCGGGTAGCGAATTCCAGAATCTGCGGTAACTTTCCTGGTTTTCACTGAGCGGTTCATTCAGGAAACTGAAATGCTCTATGTCAACATATTCGCGCAGCTCCCGGAACAGTATAGCGGGATTCAGCATCTGCGCTTCCAGATCATTGTAATCGCCCAGGAGCACATCTACCCATGAAAATACTTTGGAGATTTCGCTGCCTCCGATTCCAATCACTTCCCGGTAGGCTTCGTAGCAATAGAACCGCAATGCCAGAGGATCTACTTTGCGCATTCCGCTTATTTCGCATGCCCACTCATCCAGGGTTGTAAATTCAGGGAGCCAACAATTTCCATCCTTTTTAGATGCTATAATTTGCTTAAAAGCCCCAATAGCTCTTCGGGTGGGCAACACAACTGTAAACGAATGCAGCGGAGTGCCTGAGAGCAACATGCTCTCAGCAATCCTGTTCAGGAATGATGACATTATTTAAACCCTTTGCGGACGAATGTAATGAAATCCGCAAATGCCGCTCTGGTAGTAAATACATTTCGCGCTTCTCGCCATATTGATTTAGCTTGACGACTTTGGTTCACAAGCTTTTGAATATTCACAGGCTTTTGAACCGTTTCAAGCGGTTTTGTGTTCTTTTCGCCCCCATCGGCTAGCTGATCTGCAAGATTGAAAAGCGCTTTCGCAGCACTGTGACGGCCGAGTTTTTCTTCGAGCAAACCAAGATTATTGTGGGCAATAGCATCTTCAGAATCAAGAAAAATTGTTTGCTGATAATCTTTAACGGCACCTTCTAAGTCTCCCATGGCATCGCGAATGTATGCGCGGCTTGAATACCTGTATGGGTTGTTGGGCTCAAGATCACGGGCCCTGTCCATATCACTGAGGGCGGCCTTTAAGTTGCCTAAATGATAATGCGTCACACCGCGCTCGCTGAATAGGTCAGCATCATTTTCATCAAGAGTTATAGCCATGGTATACCAATACAATGCCTTTTCGAAATGGCCTGCAGCGTAATGCTTTACAGCTTTTCGGATATGGCTATCTTTGTTGTTCATCACATTAGAATTTATAGTGATCCATTTCCCCGTTTATCGCAAGTATCCTAACAACAAGTCATTCTTTAAAGTGTTGAGTGTAGATTCCTTTGAGGAAATTAATGTGTTAGGGAGCAGATTTAATATTGTAACGTACCACGCAAAGATACTACCCGACAGACAGCTAATTAATGATATGCTGAATCTTTATAATGGACATTGGGTAGAAATAAGCGAACTGGAATTCGAAAATTTCGTAATTCGATGCAAACAGGAATACAAGAGAATGGAATGATTTGATGGCATACCTGATGATGATCAACAAATTGTCATACAACTGTTGGTTAACTTAGGCGTTATTTTTGTGCATAGTGTGTGTTTCAATAAAGGAGCACTGCTACCTGCAATAATTGAATAAACGTGAACTACTTAAAGGTCATTTTAATGATGCTGGCAGTGCTGTTGCTCCCTAAGGGACTGCGGGCTGAGCATATCATTGGTGGCGAGATGTATTATGAATGTATTGGTCCAGGGCAATACATATTCACCATGAAGCTTTTCAGGGATTGCAATTCGAGCGGGGCAAACTTTGACAATCCAGCTACCTTTGGGGTATTCAGTGAAACGGGGTCTTTGATTCAATCCGTGACAGCATCAGTTGACAATGTAATATTTGTAGATACTGATCTGGATTCTCCATGTCTTGCCATTCCTCCAAACATTTGCGTACAGCAAGGTACCTATATATTTACGGTTTCCGGGCTAAGCAGCAATATAGAGTACAATGTTGTATACCAACGCTGTTGCAGGAATCAGACCATTCAGAATCTCACAAACCCAGGTATGCAGGGCCTGACTATTCAGGCGCAAATTCCTCCTTTCGCAGATGTAGGGTGCAACTCCAGTCCTTCTTTCAATAACTTTCCACCACCGGTCCTGTGTAATATGGAGTCTTTGGTTTTTGATCATAGCGCAACCGATTCGGATGGTGACTCTCTTTCTTATACGCTCTGTTCACCCTACATTGGTGGATCACAAGCCATGCCAATGCCGGTGCCTCCTTCATCGCCCCCTTATGATCAGGTGCTGTGGGCCAATGGTTTCAACAGTGTAGCGCCATTGAATGCAAATCCCGGGTTGAGTATTAACCCTCAAACAGGATTGCTCACAGGTACCCCTCAGCAACTTGGTCAGTTTGTGGTGGGGGTATGTGTAGAAGAATGGCGCAATGGCCAATTGCTCAGTATCAACACGCGCGATTTCCAATTCAATGTAGCCTTCTGTGAACCGCTTTCTGAGGCTCTCATAGCAGTACCCGAACTTCCAGATCTTTGCCAGGACCTGGAGGTTACATTTTTCAACCTGAGCAACCCATCAAATACCTTTCATTGGGATTTTGGCGATCCTGAAAGCGAGCTTGATTTTAGCACCGATTACCATGGAACCTATGTATATCCAGATACAGGAATGTATACAATTACCTTGATTACGAATCCTGGATTTTTCTGCTCCGATACCACAACACTTTCTATTTTTCTTGGGTATGAAGCCCAAATTGCCATTCAACTCACCGGTTTTGAGTGTGTGAATGGGGTGCAGCAATATTCATTTCAGGCCATTGGTGAGTTTGAACCGGACGTCTCTACAATAACCTGGGATTTCGGAGCGAATGCCAGCCAGCAAAGTGCCACTGGAGAATTTGCATCTGGAATTAGCTTTGATTCTCCTGGAACTTTTTTGGTTCAGATTTCAATTTTGAATGATGCTTGCACAGGAATCGGGCAACTTACGCTAAACGTGGCACCTCCTCCCGAAATAAGCATTACGCCTCAAAATACATTTTGCACAGGTCTCTCGCACAATTTCAGTCAAACGAGTGTAAACGCGAACCAATACCTATGGAATTTTGGTGTGCTTGGAGACGATGGTGCTCAAAGCACCCTGGCGAATCCCAATTTTGTTTTCCCGGAACAAGGCGAGTACACAGTAAGCCTTACAGCACAGGGTGCTGGAAATTGTCCTGTTACGGTAAGCGAAGTATTTGATATGCAGCCACTGCTTGCTCCTGATGTACCGGGAATACCTGTGCTGTGCCTGGATGCGAGTCTTGCTGATTTTACAGCGGCGGGCAGTTTTCAGCAAGGAGCTTCTTTTACCTGGAGCTTTGAGAATGCAGTGCCGGCAACTTCCACATCTCAGAACCCTCAGGAGATATTATTTCTTGAATCCGGGGTGCATCAGGTCATGCTCAGCATCAGTGAAAACGGTTGTACCCGGTCCGACTCAGTGAATGTAACAGTGCACGAGAATCCTATTGCAGGTTTTGACGCCTTTCCGAAAAGTGGCTGCGCTCCGCTGACTGTAGTTTTCCAAAACACATCTTTTACCGAAAGTACTACTACAGCCTACACTTGGAACTTTGGTGATGGAAATACAGAGACTGTGCGTTCAAGGGCTTATATTTATGAGAATCCTGGTATTTATTCGGTGTCTCTCCTTATGGAAAATCTAAACGGATGTATTGACACAGATTTCATTTTACGCGATACCATCATTGAAGTACTTCCCAGTCCCAAAGCTGGATTTAGCATAAGTCCTGAACGCATATCGGTTGTAGATCCAGTATTGACTCTTGAAGATCTGAGCATTGGTAATACAGGGTGTACCTATTTTTTTGATGGCCAACAGTTCGATGATTGCAATTTCACATATGCCCTTCAGAATGTAGAGCCACAGCCCATATGGCTTACAGTAGTGAATGATGAGGGATGCCGCTCAACAGCAGAGGGGATGATCTATGTTTCTGACCATCTCATTTACGTGCCCAACTCCTTTACGCCAAACAATGATGGCCTCAATGACATCTTCACGCCGGTGACAACCGCAGTTGCAACTTTCGAGATGTATATAACCGATCGGTGGGGCCGAGAGGTATACAGCAGTAGCGATGTGGAAAGAGGCTGGGATGGATCAGTGCAAAACGGCTCCTACTTCTCCGAAGCAGGGGTATATCAATACCAAATAGTGGTAACTGATTATCTCGGTTGGAACTTTGAGTACTTGGGATATGTTACCTTGCTGAGGTAACAATTTTATCATGAAAAGAATTCTTGTCGCACTTGCTGGCATTATAACATTGTTGGTAATTGCTTTCCTTTTGTTGAACACTCCCCTGCCCTCAGGAGAGCCTGGTCCCGACGCCGAGAATCTTGCCGATAAGATACTGGCAGCTACAAATGCCGAAATGTGGGATTCTATTCCTATTGTAGCATGGACCTTTGCTGATATGCACCATTATACCTGGCACAAAAAGCTTCATGTTGCTAAGGTGGTTTGGGATGAATATGAAGTGGTGCTCAACCTCAATACGCAACAAGGCGAGGCACTGCGCAATGGATCAGCCCTTTCGGGCGAAGAGAAAGATGAAGTAATAAATAACGCTTATTCATATTGGTGCAATGATTCTTTCTGGCTCAACGCGCCAGCTAAGATCAGAGATTCAGGAACGGAAAGGGCCATTGTGAGAATGGAAGATGGCACTGAAGGTCTATTGATAACCTACCAAATTGGAGGTGTTACCCCCGGAGATTCCTATTTATGGGTAACTGATGCAGAGGGTTTGCCATTGTACTACAGGATGTGGGTTTCTACAATTCCGGTAGGTGGTTTAAAGGCTACCTGGAGCGAATGGCAGAATTTAAATGGAGCACGAATCGCTGGCATTCGTAGGATTGGTCCCATACCTTTGAAAATTACCAATTTGAAGGCTGGTACACACCCGTCCCAGTTCGGGCTAGATGCTGATTATTTCAGGCGTTAGAACCCAGCGTAAGGAGCATGTACACATGTGGTATACCATCCCATTCAAATTGCGGACTTATGGTGTTGAATCCCAATTGGCTGTAGAATTTTTCAAGATGGTACTGTGCTGCGATTTTTATGGAAGGCGCGCTGAATCCATCTTTGCATTGCTCAATGCCTCTCTTCATTATTTCATAACCGTGCCCAAAGCTGCGGTATTCCGGGAGTATTGCTACCCTCCCTATACTGGCTTCCGGGTATAACAATCCCTGCGGGGCAATGCGCGCTGTTGCCACCACCCGATGTGCGCTATCGAGTCCAATCACATGATGACAAAAGGGATCTTTTCCGTCAATTTCATTGTAGGCGCAAGCTTGTTCAACCACGAATACATCAACCCTCACTTTGAGCGCATCATGCAGTTGCAATGGGGTCATATCTTCAAAGTGAAGGACCCGCCAGGTGAGTGTATCGTATGATTCAGACATATTAATTTTAATTTCACCCAAAGATAACTTCTCATGTGTGGTCGCTACGTAGTTGTTTCCAAAATTTCAGAAATTGAGCATCGGTTTCAGGTAAGGATGCCCTTTGAACTGCCCCCATTGTTCAATATTGGGCCGGGAAGCATGGCTCCTGTTATTACTTCAGATAGTCCAAATGTGGTTCAACTCTTTAAGTTTGGACTTACACCGTTTTGGGCGAAAAAACCCATGTACCTATTTAATGCCAGGGCTGAGGGTGACCATAATTCAGACAATGACCAGGGGTACGGCGGTGCAATGGGCATCATCATGAAACCTTCATTCCGAAAAGCGATACGTTCCAACAGATGCTTGGTGATAGCAGATGCTTTCATTGAGGGTACTGTGAATGAAAAACTTGACAAGCCGTTTGTGGTGCATTTAGGTGCGGCTGATCGGCCTTTCGCATTTGCCGGAATATGGGATGAGTGGATTGATAAAACTACTGGGGAATTACTTCGATCGTTTGCCATCATTACCATAACTGCAAATGAGTTGCTTAGCAAGTTGCCACACCACCGCTCACCGGTAATTCTGCGCAGGGAAGACGAGCAGCTATGGCTGAATCCAGAACTCCCGCTGGCAGAAGTTACTGCCCTTCTGAGACCCTATACCACTGGGTATATGAATGCATATCCCATCAGCAACGCAATCAAAAACCCAAGGGCCAACTCTGCCGAACTTCTTCAGCCAATTGGTCCTTCTGTAATCCCAGAATCAGCCTTTGTGCTCGAACAAAACCTGGTGCTCCAGGGAATGGGATTTAGTAGAGCCAGAGCCCGAAAGTAAGCCTATTCGAAGAGGGAAGTCTGAACATAGGACTTGTCCGTTGCATCCACTTCCAGCCATTTTAGCGGATTGAGGTACAACACGTATCCCTGCACAGGCTTATTGGAGATAGAGCTTAACACATCCATGTACCTTGCAACCTGAGAAGTGTGTGAAGCGTTCTCACTGCCCGATTTGAAGTCAATAACTGCCACAGATGTTTCGTTCTCCAGCACCAAATCTGGCCTGAGTGTTCTACCCTGACTCAAAAGCTCCCTTTCTGAGAATCGCCTGGCTCCTTGGTGCAAATCAACGTACCTTGCGTCGTTGTAAACTGCCTGCAGGACACCCGCAATTTCAATTTCTTCGCTTGTTGAAATCAACGCCGATTTGGTGAACACCGACAGGATGTTTTCAGCTTCATCAAGCGTGCTTGCGCTGCTGAGTATTTCGTGTATGGTGTTTCCGGTGCGCCGCGCTCCCGCGTCATTTCTCAATGAATCAGGGATTGCAATTTCGAACCGTTCCCTCCATAATTTTCCGCGTGAGGCGGGCCCCTTTAATTGAATTTGATGGCCTTCCGAAAGCTTTGGTTCCTGCGTTTTCTGGGCATTTCCGAATCGAATGCTGAAAGGCTTTGCTCCATCCTTTTCTTCCAGTATATCGTATATGAAGTTTTTATTGGATTTCATTTTTCCCAGAATATTCTCAAAAGCGGTGATTAGTAGATTTCCAGTGTAGCGGCTGTGATAAGTATCAAAAGTAATGTAAAGCCTCTCCTCAGCCCTTGTGGCTGCAACGTAAATCATATTCAGGCTGTCGAACTTACTGGCTTCTTCATCTTCTTGAAAATCTTTCTCAAAACCCATTTGTATGAGTGTTTTGGTAATTTTCAAAGGAGCATATGGCAGCCCTACATTTCTGTTGGCTGTTTTTATCCAGGCTATATTATCCTGATAGTTTTTTATTTGCCAGCTCATCTTTGGCAGTATACATACTTTGAATTGCAGGCCTTTCGCTTTGTGAATGGTCATCATCTGCACCCTGTTGCTGTCCAGATCGGTTGGAACTCCTGGCTTTACTCGCAGAGCATCCCACCATTCAAGAAAATCTTCTATGCTCACCCCCGTACCACCCCTTTTTATGATGGTAGTCAGAAACGACTTCACATAGAGATCATTTTGTTTTTCAGGCAGGTAGGTCAGTATGAATTGTTCGCAGCAGGTGAACGCATCAGGGAAGGATTTCCAATTGCTTAGAGCCTTGAGCTTATTGTCGAGTAGAAAACGATTTACATCAAGTGTTTTTTCCTTGTTCGAATGTACAACATAGCGCCAGGGCTCGTACTTTATCCCTTTCAATGCGCATAAACTGCGCATTATCCGCACCTGTGTATCGGTATTTTTTGGATATAGCACAAGCCTCAACAATGACAACAGGCACATTACCCAAGGGTTTGACTCGAGGCTGTAACCATCGTTTGTAGCCACAGGTATGTTGTGCTCTTCAAGGAATGATGCTATTTCGCTGCCGTCTGTGGACGTACTTCTCAGCAGGATGGCGATGTCGTTGAGTTTGTACCCATCAGCTAAAGCCTGTTGTATCTGAGCGAGCAGAAGTGAGAGGTAGGTGTTATCATTCTTATGTTGTTTTCCGGTGTAGTTCACCTCCACATAACCTCCGGTTTTGTTCTGGGCAGCTTTCTGAATGGCACTTTCAGAGGTGTACTCCTTTCTGAAAATACTTCCTTCCGTGGTCATAGATACTCCCAGTTCTTGCACAAGCAGGTTGTTGAATATGACAATGTTTTCCAGGCTGCGGTAGTTTGTATCAAGAATTTTGAGGGTGTGTGCTTCAGACAGTCTTTGTTTGGTAACGGGGCTAACTGTGGGTCCCTGTTCCTGAAATTCTGGAAGAGAAATAAATTGCTCTGCTTTGCCCCCTCTCCAGCGATATATGCTCTGCTTCGCATCACCCACAATAAGGGCAGTATTTCCTTGTGCGATGCTCTCTTCTACAAGGGGCAGTAGATTGTGCCATTGCAGCTCCGATGTATCCTGAAATTCATCAATCATCAAGTGCCTGAATCTACCGCCTATGTGCTCATAAATAAATGCCACAGGTTCATCCTTCAGGGCTTCTGAAACTATTTTGTTGAACGAGGAGATAGGGAGGATATTTCGCTCCTTGCAAATGTCATCAATGGTCTCTCTTAGCCTGCTGATGAGTGCAATTAAATGAATCTGACCGAGCACTGCTTTTTCAAGTAAATAGTCTTGGTAACCATCCGTACTTAGTATTATGGCCCTGTCAATTAACTGTATCAGTTCAAAAGTAATGCGCTGCACAGCATTGCGGGCGGAGGCTGAAGCCTGCTTGTGGGCGAACACTTCAGAATCTCGCAAATCAGAGAGATTTTTGCTAAGATTGAATGTAGATCCATTAAATGAACGGAGCTTCTCAAAGTAGGTATGAAACCCTTTGGATTTTAAATTTAGATCTTCCACCTGTATCCCGTTTTCCTGCAAGAGGGACACGCCACTTCGGCCCAAATTAATTACTTCGTTTTCAAAGGCTTTAATATTTTTATAAAGCCTTTTCGCATTGTCGCTGAAGTAGGCTTCATCGAGCTGACCCAAGGCATCAAGCGCTTGGATGGCACCTTCGCTCATCACGAGATTGTATAAAGCTTCAAGGTCTTTTACAATATTTATTTTGGCTTCATCCTCGCTTTTTTGCTCTATCACCGAAATGAGATGCAAGGTGATGGCCTCGTCTTTTCCAGCCAACATCAGCACCTTCTTTATGGCATCTTTAAATATGGATCGCTCATCCATCTCCACTTCAAAATCGCCTTGGAGTCCTAGTTCCCGACTGAAGGAACGTATAAGTTTAAGGTTAAACTTATCGATCGTTCCAAGCGAAAGATCTCCATAATCGTGAAGCATAGCACACAGAATCTTGCCGGCGCGCAGCTTGATCTCTTCGGCACTTAAATCCAGTTCTTGCATTACTTGCAGGGTCTGGTAATCTTTATCATCTAAGGGGAGCTGAATTCTGTTTAGGCGTTCTATCTCCTTCATAACCCGCTCTTTCATCTCAAATGCTGCCTTGATGGTAAAGGTAATGGCAAGGATGCGCTTAAAGGCAAATGGTGAGCTGTCAGCAAGACACAGTCTTACGAAAATACCCACCAGAGCAGTGGTTTTGCCAGAACCGGCGGATGATTTATAAATTAGAAACTGCGACATTTAAACCTTATTCTCGTATGGATAACTTCCTGCATTGCATTGGGCTTACTTGGGTGTTAAACTTACAACAATGCCATACATTTTGGGGGAAACGGGAGCATTAATTGTAGTTAGTTTGCATAAAATTTGTTCACAATATGAAGGCAGGGCGATTGTTGCTTTTTACATTTTTATCTGGTTTTGCTTTTACAGCATGCGATTCTGACGATTCTACTCCTCCAATTGATAATGATGAGCCCAAGTTGCTCATCACATTTGATCCATCTTTCAATGGCAATGAGATTCACCTGGGGGATAAATTTGTGAATGTTCACGGTTGCACCGTGCAACTCACAAATCTGAAGTTTCACGTATCGAACATTACCCTTCACACTGCTGGTGGGCAGGAGCAATTGCTCTCTGAAATAGAACTTATAGATGTTAAGAACCACCACAGAACCTTGGAATACCTTGTGCCTGCTGGTGACTATACTGGTATTTCTTTTGATTTAGGAGTTCCCAGCCAACTCAATGGTACCACCAATCCTGATTTTCTCGTTTCTGTGTACAGTCCCACGCATCCTTTGAGCGAAAGCAACGGTATGTATTGGGCCTGGCAATCAGGCTATCGCTTTTTCATCTTTGAGGGCAGATTTGATACAGTACCCGATGTCACGTACGACTTGCCTAATACTTTTGCTTTTCACAGCGGTATGGACACGCTTTTCAGAGAAATAGCACCATTTGCTCTAAATTATAACGCATCAGCAGGCAATGTCAGGCATTTGATGTTCTCTGTAGACGTAGAGAAAATCTTTGCTCATCAAAATGATACCATCAATCTTTGGTATGAAAGAGAGTTTCACGGTTCGCTTGCTCAGTTGGATCTAGGTATCCGATTCGCAAACAATACCGCTGCTTCATTCCGGCTTTTGCCATAATGAATTCTTAACTTTGAATATGCGCATTTTTCATGCTTCCTGTTCACATACTCATAATCACTTGTGCAGGTGCGTGATTTTCCTACTTCTTGCATTCGGAATGTATTCCTGTGCCAATGATGATGAGAGTGAAAGATGCAAGCCAGGGGATTCCCTGCTTTGTTCTCCTGTAGCCGGGGTGGGAACGCCGTATGAGCTACAGGTACCCTATTTTTTTCCAGAGCCAATCATTCCGGAAGACAATCCAATGACCCTGGAAGGGGTGGAGCTTGGCAGGCATCTATTTTGGGAAACCAAACTGAGCCGCAATAATGCGGTGAGTTGTGGTTCTTGTCATTTCCCATCGGCTTCATTTAGTGATAGTGCGCCAGGTAGCACTGGGTTGTATGGTGATATAACTCCGCGCAATAGCATGGCAATAGTCAATATGGCATGGGGCAAGCATTTCTTCTGGGATGGGCGCGCAGCCACACTGGAGGATCAGCTTCTAGAGCCAGTTCAGAATCCAATTGAGATGGATCTCACATGGAAAGAAGCAGTGGAACGCATTGGTTCTGATGTGCTTTATCAGGGGCTATTCACAGATGCTTTTGGTACACCATGCGTAGATTCAGTAAGAATTACCTATGCCCTGGCTCAGTTTATCAGAACCATGATTTCAGGAAGATCAAGATTCGATAAAGCAAGATATTATGGAGAAGCCTTACTCACACCTTCCGAAGTAAGAGGAATGGAGCTCTTCCTTGCAGAGGCTGGCGATCCTGAATTTTTTCCAGGCGGACAATTTGGTGGCGATTGCTTCCATTGTCACGGCGGTGCATTGGTGGAGTTTACAAACCACCAATTTCACAACAACGGGCTTGATTCTGTCATTACAGACCCTGGAAGAGGAGCGGTGACTGGCTACACATTCGATATGGGACTGTTCAAAACGCCCACACTTCGCAATATTGCGCTTTCTGCCCCGTACATGCATGATGGCCGCTTCGCCACCCTACATGAAGTACTTGAACATTACAACATGGGAGGCCATCCTTCTCCGACAATAGATCCTCTGATGAAAATGCAGGGTGTTGGCCTTGGGCTGTCACCTCAGGATATTGATGATCTTGTGAATTTTCTTAACGCTCTCACGGATAGTGAGTTTGTTCAGAATGAATCTTTTTCGAATCCTCACTGACCACCTAATAGTCTCTGCAGTAATCACTTGTTGGGCCTTACTGCCGCCATTCGCGTTAACATTTTTTCAGCCCATAACTTTCTAACCTTTCCGCAACCTGCCCGTATAATGCGGCATGATGAAGATTGGAAACAAGCTTTCATGGGTCTGTATCCCGATGTTGATATTCGGCTCATTGTCGGTATCGGCGCAGTGTTCCCTGTATGATTTTGATGGAAATCCTTCCAACACTCCTGTGTGGTACAGTTGCAATGGAGGAAACTTCACCCTCAACCTTCAGTCTCCATTCAACATTGGCCCATGGAGTGTAGACTGGGGCGACGGATCTCCATTGCAAACCGGGTCGGGTCTTACACCTCCTGCATCCATTGCACACATCTATTCTGCCACAGTGGGAATGTACAACGTAACTTTCATTGCTACTTCTACAGGCTGCACAGTGAATGGGCTTGTGGTGATGGAAGAAGCTACAAGTGCTTCTATTCAGATTCCGGTTGGAGGTCTTACACAGGCTTGCGCTCCTAAAACTTTGCAATTCATCAATTCGAGTACGAATACCTCAACCAACACAGTTTTTACTTGGAACTTTGGAGATGGTTCGCCAATCGAGACCTACGACTATACCAACCTCGGCCAAACCATTAGCCACACGTATATGCCTGGTACCGTTGACTGCGAAACTGTAGTAACGCTTACTGCAGAGAATAGCTGTAACATCGTTCAGGGTGGCCCTTCACAGGCTACATTCAATCCAATCAGGATATGGGATATTGATGATGCAGCTATCGGTGCTTCGGCAACGGTACTTTGCTGGCCAGACAATACAGTAACGTTTTCGAACAATACCGAACGAAATTGCCTTTTTCAAGGTAATATTTTCCAGCGTTATGAATATTGGAATCTGGGTGACTACTGGGGTCTCGGGTACGATTCAATTATTGACTGGAAACCTTGGCCACCTAGTTTCCCCCAAACCATACAGTTTCCGGGTATTGGAAGCTACACTGTCCACATGCTGGACAGCAATATTTGTGGTATTGCACCAGCTGCAATTACCATACAGATTGTAGCCCCACCTGTTGCCAATGCATCGGCATCGGCAACGACAATTTGCGTGGGACAAACGGTTACTTTCTCCAATCTTTCTTCTGGGAATGCCAATCAATTCATTTGGAATTTTGGCGATGGAGGTCCTTTCCTCATCACAAATTCGCCAACTGTCATGAGGGCATATAATACCCCGGGAATTTACAATGTTACGCTTACTGCCTCGGTTACGGGTACTAGTTCAGCCTGCAGCAGCACGTTTACTATACCCATCACTGTATTACCAGCTCCGGATGCTGGAATTGGGTATGACGTAGACAGTGCCTGTGATTTTCTTGAAGTGAATTTTGCGGATGCTTCTACAGGCGATGTGGTTTCCTGGGCTTGGGATTTTGGCAATGGCAATACCAGCACGAGCCAAAACCCACCACCTCAACAGTACAACGCAGTAGGTCCTTACAATGTGACTTTAACAGTTACATCCTCCAATGGATGCGTGAACAGCACTTCTCATATAGTGAGGGTGTTCGAAACACCGGTAGCAGATTTTGATGCGCCCGGAATTTGCGAAGATTCCCAAACCCAGTTTCTGGATCTTTCATCTCATTCACCCGGTGACCCTTTCGTTGCCTGGGATTGGAATTTTGGAGAGGGAAATACCAGCAATGTGGAGAACCCAATAAATGTATTTTCCGCAGCTGGAACCTATCTGGTTACCCTGGAAGTTTCAACTGCAAATTGCAGCGCACAAACCCAACAGAATGTGACGGTTCACCCCAATCCTACTTCCCTGTTCGCAGCTGACGTGACACTGGGTTGTGGCCCTCTCGATGTGGTATTTACCAATCAGAGCACGGGATCATCAAGCTACATTTGGCTCTTTGGTGATGGCAATGGCGATGCTACCGTAGATGCACAGCACACCTTTGTGAATTATGGAAATGTGGATTCCGTGTACACAGTGAGATTGATTGCCAGGTCGGCCTTCGGATGCACAGATACCAGCACAGTCGACATCACTGTTCACCCACATGCAACGGCCCTGTTTCAGACTGCGTATACCCCAGGCTGCAACCCACTTCCTGCGAATTTTGTAAACAACTCACTCAACGCTACGAGTTATACCTGGGATTTTGGGGATGGCTCACCTATTAGTACGGATGTAAACCCCACCCATCAGTTCGTGAATACAGGATTGGGCCTGGCCAATTATACGGTAACACTCACAGCACTGACCCCGAATGGTTGTAACGATCAGATGTCAGGCAATATATCCGTATACCCGGAACCAAACTTCGACTTCACCCTCCCTCAGGACACAGGATGTGCCCCCTTTACGGTTCAGTTTCCAATTATAAATGGCGCCATTGCTCAATTCTGGACTTTTGGAGATGGGAATATTTCAGCCCAGACGGCACCGCTGCACACATATGGTAACAATACCACAGTTCCACTTACCTACCACGTAGACCTTGTTGCCACTTCAGCTTTCGGTTGTACTGCAACTTCTAGTGCTACCGTGGTAGTGAACCCCAACCCCATTGTACAGTTTTCTGTAAACCTTACATCAGGCTGTAGCCCTCTCACAGTTTCATTCGACAATCAATCATTGCTGGCAGACTCTGTAATCTGGAGCTATGGCGACGGAGAACTATCTGATACGCTGGCTCAGTTTCATTCACATGTATTTGAAAACAATACCAATCAAACTGTTACCTACACTGTGGAGTTGGTTGCATATACAGAGAATGGTTGCATTGGGACTTTTTCAAGGAATATTGAAGTGTACCCTTCTGTGAATGCAGCTTTTACCAGTCCTCCGGAGGGATGTTCACCCATGAGTTTTGTGTTTCAGAACAATTCACAGAATGCAAGTCTTTACCAGTGGAATCTTGGAAATGGAACCGTAAGCCTCGCTGAAAATCCTATTGGTGGTTATCAGAATTTTACCAACGAGACTGACACTTTTCTTATTGAGCTCACCGCAACATCAATATATGGATGCTCAGATCAAACCCAGAATATTCTTGTGCTGCATCCTAAACCGAATGCTTCCATTGTTCCAAACACCGTTGCAGGTTGCTCGCCACTCGATGTGACTTTTGTAAATAATAGTTCCATGGGCGACACATTTATCTGGAATTATGGCAATGGAAACACGGCAGTGAATCCAGACACCACCCACGTGCACACCTTCGTGAGTACCATGAATGTTCCTCAAACGTATCTTGTGAGTATGGTTGCTGCCACAACTGAAGGTTGTGCAGATACCGTTTTTCAGAATATTACCGTGTATCCAGAGGTCATAGCCGGGTTTGTGCCTGAAGCAACTGGTTGTACTCCACTGGCAGTGAATTTTGTGAACCAATCCTTTGGTGCACTGTCGTACTTCTATGCCTTTGGCGATGGAAACCAAGCCTTTGTGCCAAACCCTTCGAATACATTCTTGAACCTTACTGATTCCATATTGAACTACAATGTTCAAATGGTAGCACAATCCGGGTTTGGTTGCACTGACACCGCTTACCAGGTAGTAACCGTATACCCATTGCCGGATGTTCAATTCTCTGTGGGTTCAATTGAGGGTTGCTTCCCAGCAGATGTCACCTTTGTGAACAACTCCAATGGGGTTGATGTATACGAATGGAACTATGGAGATGGCGCAACATCTGATGTAGCAGATTCGGCACATGTACATACTTATGTGAATGGTACGACCTCAGTTCAAACCTATATTGTAACACTTACAGGTACCACTGCATTTGGCTGTGAAGAAACCCAAATTCTCTCTCTGGATATAATACCAGAAATTGTGGCATCTGTGACTCCGCCTATAGGTGGTTGTTCTCCTTATCAGGCCAATTTCATCAATACAAGTACAGGGGCATTTACCTATCTCTGGGAATTTGGAGACGGTACGGTTTCCCAAGAGTTGAATCCAACCTATACCTATACCAATCCGACTGTGGAGAATGAGGTCTATACAGTTTCGTTTACGGCTCAATCGCTCTGGGGCTGCGCTGAAACCATACAATTCGACATAGCTGTTCAGGGACTTCCTGAAGCCAATTTTATTGCAGCTCCGGCAGTGCAGCAGTTTCCGAATGCCACATTGACACTTGCCAACTTGAGCAATGCCAATTCTGAAGCCAGTTATACATGGTTTTGGGGAGATGGCACAAGCACGGTCTCAATGGATCCATCTGATCCAGCTGAGCATACCTATGGTACTTGGGGTATTTTTGAAATACGCTTAAGGGTAGGTACTGAATTGTGTTGGGATGAGACTGTTCAAACCGTACGGATTGACCCTCCGCTCCCTATTGCTTCCTTTGATGGTCAGGGTGAAGGCTGCGTACCAGTGCCTGTAAGCTTTACCAACACTTCTCAATACGGTGTGAGCTACACGTGGAATTTTGGAGATGGAGGCGTAAGCACCATTGAGAATCCTACTTATGTATACTACCAACCCGGAACATACTATGTGACGCTCACAGTTATTGGGCCCGGTGGAGAAAGCGATTCATTCACATCACCTGATCCTATTCTGGTTCACCCAAGAGCTGAGGCATTTTTTACAGTGAATCCTCCTGTGGTAAGCATACCGGCTCAGGTTTTCTTCCTCAATCTCTCTACCAATGCATCACTATATACATGGGATTTTGGTGATGGGTCAACTTCGAATTCCTTTTCGCCAGAGCACTTTTACGAAACACTGGGTTGGCATGCAGTAACCCTTGTGGCAAACAATATTTACAATTGTCCAGACACCTTCACCGTGGACCAGGCTGTACTGGGAAATGTGGATAGCCAACTGGCATTTCCGAATGCATTCACACCCAATACCAATGGCCCTTCCGGTGGATTTTGGACCATTGACGACATGTTCAATAACGATATTTTCTTCCCTCAGTATAAGGGAGTGAAGGAGTTTGAAATGCAAATATTCAATAAATGGGGAGAGTTGCTTTTTGAAACCAAAGACGTAAAACAAGGCTGGGATGGATATTACCGCGGCCGAATTTGTCAACAAGACGTGTATGTATGGAAAGCCCGTGTAACCTTTCTCGATGGAGGACAGGTCACAGACATGGGAGATGTAACCCTTATAAGATAAACCTGTGAAAAGATTATTCTATACTTTTTTGGCAATTGCCATGCTGTGGCCAATTGTATTGGTAGGGCAAACTAAGATGGGTAGGTACCACAAGAACCTGCTCTATGAAGCAGATCTGTATTTCCTTCAGGGCGACTACTATTACGCATCAGAGTTGTATGTAGAATTGCTCAAAGTGGAACCAGACAATGGTGAGATCCTTGGAAAAATAGGGATTTCATATTTCAACCTACCCACTTTCAGAGATAGGGCCCAGGAATACCTGGAACTCTCCGTAAAGCAAGATTATGCTGAAGCATCTTATTACCTATCAAAGCTGAGACATGAAAACTATCGCTTTCATGAAGCGCTTGAGTTATTGAAGAAATATTCAACCCAAACCCAGCGATTCCAAAGTGATGCTGATGTGAAGGCCTTGGAAAGAGCCATACACCTTTCCATTGAAATGGTTAAAACGCCACTCCCGGTTACCATCTTTAATCTGGGTGAACACGTTAATTCAACAGCACATGATTATGCCCCGGTTTGGGACATAGCAGGCAGCCGAATAATCTTTACATCCCGAAGAAGATTAAATGAGAAAAGTGAAAAGGATTATTCTGAACAGTTTGATGAGAATATTTTTGAGATCAACTTAGCAGGCAATGAGATGGTAGCGAAGCCAGCATTTGACCCGCTAAATTCACGGAGCAATGATGCGGCAGTAACTTGTTCAGCAGATGGTAGACAGTTGATAATCTACCGAACTTCCAAAGATGGAACTTCAGGCGACCTCTACTACTCAGAGAAGTTGGTTGATCAATGGAGTGAACCCAAAAAATTCGAGAGTAATATAAATTCGAAGTGGCAGGAAGCCAGTGCCGCATTCGCCAATCCAGAAGGAACTGTACTGTATTTTTCAAGTGACCGGCCCGGTGGGTTTGGGGGGAAAGACTTGTACATGGTGAACAAATTGCCCGATGGATCATGGGGAGAACCTATGAATTTAGGCGAACCCATCAACACTGCTATGGACGATGATGCGCCATTTGTAGATGCTGAAGGAGGCTTGTATTTCTCCACAAATGGCCACAATGGCATGGGTGGTTTCGATATATTCCACTCCACCCCAGGGGCAATTTCATGGGGGGAGCCGGTGAACATAGGCTACCCTATCAATACACCCGGTGACGATATGTTTTTTGTGATGGATACAGATGGTAAAGTTGGATACTTCTCTTCTGATAGATATGGAAGCAGAGGGCTACAGGACATATACAAAGTGGTATTTGATGAAGAAAATACGGTGATATGTAAGTTTCAATTTGAACCATCTGCAGGAACTCTTCCACCACTTGTCTACATCGATTTGGTAGATGAAGAATCTGGCAACACAGTAGGTTACTATCAGACCGAGACGGTAAACCGCACTGCGATTTTGCCATTTCAAACCAACCGCAACTACACACTTAGGATTAAAGCAGAGGGATATGTAACGCTCGAGAAAGCTATCCTCTTTCAAGGTGATGGAGATGCTCTCGTAGAAAAGGTTGAAACCTTAACACTGTCAGCACATTAATGAGAAAAATTTTATTCTTCATAGTGCTTTTATTCACTGGACTGGCTGCAAGAGCCCAGGATCAGCAGTACACGCAGTTTTATGCTGCACCTTTGTACCTGAATCCCGCTTTTGCCGGAACGTCCATACAGAGCAGGGCTTCGATGATCTATCGAAATCAATGGCCTTCCCTGCCTAAATCTTTTGTGTCCTACAATGTTGCATACGATCAGTACTTTTCTGACATCAACAGTGGCATAGGTCTTTTGGTATCGCATGACAGGGCCGGTACTGGTGGCCTCAGCTATACCAATATAGCATTGCAATATGCGTATGAGATCAAGATAAACAGGAAGTTTAGTGTAAGACCTGCTATTAACTTTGGTTATGGAAGTACCTATCTCGATATTGACAGACTTACCTTCAACGACCAGCTTGCCAGAGGACCGGAAGCAGGAGGGACTATAGACCCTGACCGCTCAAGGTTTGCGTTGGAGCCCGTTGGGTCGGCAGATTTTGGAGCCGGTATGCTCTTGTTTTCTGACAAGTTTTGGTTTGGCGCAGCATTGGACCACATCAATGAGCCAATACAGTCGCTTACCAACAGAGACTCCCGATTGCCTAAGCGAATGAGTATACACAGTGGATTCAGAATAAAAGTGAATGATCTGGGCGCCCACTCCAGAAGGCAATATGTAGTGCCGGCCATTCACTACCAGGCCCAGGGTCTGTTCGATCAAGTGGATGTAGGTGTTTATTATGAGTATGATCCGCTCGTATTGGGGCTCTGGTACCGTGGTATTCCCGGATTTAAGACCAATGATTATGGTCCGTTGAACCAGGATGCTATTGCGATATTGGTAGGCTATGAAGTAAATAATTACCGATTTGGCTATAGCTACGATCTAACCATTTCATCGCTCACAGCACAATCAGCCGGGGCTCATGAAATCTCCATTATGGTGGAGTGGGCGAGCCGCCGGGGTAAGAAGGCAAGCAAGCGCCGGGTAATACCCTGTGCCAAGTTCTAACAGCATCGGTGGATAATACCCTTCAGTTCTCTTCGGGTAAGATGTACCAGCGGTTTGCCAATATTCTTATATTGTCGCAGCCAAACCCAGCTGGATGAACTTGGAGCGCAATTCGCTTAATGCCTTCTATGACAAGTCAGAAAGTCATTATGAATCAATGCGTTCTGATGCGAAGAACCACTTCATTCTTCATTATACCGGAGATCTCAATTACGGATTTGCAAATGCAATTTCCGGCAGACTAGAGCGACTACTCGACCTGGAAATTCAAAACAAACAAGCACAAAAGCGATTTTTCTCTGTTTTTGTAGAAGCCATCCAAAACATCAGAATTCACGGATGCACAGATGCTGATGACCACGTACATGCGGGAATCAATGTGTACACCACCGAAACACTACTCTGTGCCGATTTGCTCAACATCGTCACCAAAGCCCAAGGGAAATTCATTGCCGCCAGGTACACAGAAGCGAATTCATTGCCGCGCCCTGAGCTCAAAGCACGATACCTTGACATCATGCAGAATGGACTCATGTCCAAAAAAGGAGGTGGAGGATTGGGTGTAATTACGATCGTACTGAGGTCTCAAAACCCAAGTCCTTTTTGGCTAATAGATTTGGATGATGTTTACCAGGTTTTCAAGTCTCGCATTTCTGTGAGCCTTATCTGAATAAATCACCTTATGGATTAGATAGATGCTTCAAACTTGCCAACATGAACAGATCCAGAAAATTAATCATCGGCAACCAATGCCTGTAGTGTTGATTTGTGAATCCGCATAGCATCCATACCTCGTTTTTCAAGGGCATCTTCAACCAATTGAAAAGTAGAAAGGATATCTGGCATACCATCTACCACGGCTACGTCGTGCTCAAAGTGTGCTGATGGTTTCTTATCAGCAGTTACGATTGTCCAGTCATCGTCGAGCATGCGCACATCCTTTGTGCCCATGTTGATCATTGGTTCAATAGCAAGTACAAGGCCTTCCATAATTCTCTTTCCCTTCCCCCGCTTTCCGAAATTGGGCACTTGTGGGTCTTCGTGCATTGACTTTCCAAGACCATGGCCCACCAGTTCACGAACCACGCCGTACCCGTTCTTTTCAGCATGATGCTGAATAGCCCAGCTTATGTCACCTATGCGGTTGCCTTCTACCATTTTCTCAATACCCAGATAGAGGCTCTCTTTGGTAACTCGAAGCAAATTTAGAACTTCGGGCCTCGCGCTGCCCAAGGCAAAAGTATAGGCATGGTCGCCGTAGTAGCCATTTTTTACCACCCCACAATCTACTGATACCACATCACCATCAGCAAAAGGTCTGTGGTTGGGTATGCCGTGTACCACGGCTTCATTTACCGAAATGCAGAGTGTATTCGGGAAGCCATTAAAACCCAAAAAAGCAGGTATGGCCCCTTGATCCCTTATGTATTCGAAGGCAATTTTATCCAATTCGAGCGGGGTGACGCCAGGTGCAATTTTTGCGGCGATTAAACCCAGGGTGTGTGATACAATCAGCGCACTATGACGCATTAGCTCTATTTCTTCCCTTGACTTGAGGTAAACCATGTGTTTCGTTTCAAAATTCTGCTAAAAATATTTCCATCTGGTCTGAAGTTATGGTGCGCTTCAGGGTTTATAAGTTTGTGATCCAAAGTACTGTCGTTGGGATGCAGCATCTGGTATATCTGTCCCCAGCCCGGAAACCCCCCTACATTGCGGTCGTCTATAAACAA
Organism: Cryomorpha sp.; assembly: GCA_041749535.1. Lineage (GTDB taxonomy): Bacteria > Bacteroidota > Bacteroidia > Flavobacteriales_D > Cryomorphaceae > JBBQZU01. The sequence continues at coordinate 38,551 of JBGTBE010000074.1, forward strand.
GTCGGCATTGATTTTTCGGCTTACGTTCATAGAAAATTCTTCTTCCGGGTAACTTTTATTTACTGCATAGAATACAAGCCCATTGGCTTTACAGTATTCTACTGCTTCGAGCAGCAGCTTGCCTTCCCGGTAGGTCCACAATATCAATCTATGGCCTTTGCGCTGTAGCGCTTTGAGTGTGTCAAAAGCAAAAACCATCTCCCTACCGATGCGCGGAAAGTCGTGCTCCACGATGGTGCCATCAAAGTCCACAGCAATTGTAAGGGAGAATTCATCAATCATTTTAAAGCTTTGGGCAAAGTTAAGGAAATGATTATGCTACTCACGCGCTGGCAGGTTTCTAATGATTCTTCGCATGTTTGACAAACAAAATGACCGCACTGAGCCTTATTGAATATCATAGAGTATTGTAAATTGAAGAAAGACGTTTCCAGGCAGCTATTCGAAATTCTTAGCAGGCCATTGTATAAATTATATTCATCCTCTTTGAGAGAATGGAAATATAAATCGTTGGACTTGCTCGTCATGCCAGGCATTTTTCATCCGGGCTGGTTTGCGACATCCTCAATGCTACTGGAAGCCGTAGAGAACAATGATCTTGAAGGACGTACTTTCCTGGAATTGGGCTGTGGAAGCGGAACCCAAGCCTGCAGAGCTGCCCAGCTGGGTGCCACTTCGTACGCCAGCGATATTACCCATGCTGCCTGTGTCAATGCTGCCTTGAATGCGGAGAGAAACGGAGTTGAGCTCAACGTGATTGCCTCGGATATTTTCCAAGACTTTCCTGCAGGACTAAAGTTTGATCTCGTATTTGTGAACCCTCCTTTTATGCAGCATTACCCTGAGCGAGAAGCAGATTTTGCTTTTTGCGCAGGCGAGCATTATGAGTATTTCGTTTGCCTGTTTCAAGACTTAAAGAAGCATCTTGAGAAGGATGGCAAGCTCGTTATGGCATTGTCAAAATCATGCAATCTTGGGTTGATTTTGGAAATTGCAGAAAGTGAAGGGTTGCACTACAACCAAGTGCTATCAACGAAGAAGTGGGCTGAAACCAATTTTCTTTTCGAGTTTACCCCTTAGTTGCTGATTATCGTAAATTCTACCCTCCTGTTATAAGCCCTACCGGAGTCCGTTTCATTGCTGGCTGAGGGCTTGCTGCTGCCATACCCATTGTAACTTAGCCTGCCTGGGTCTACCTTGGCAGCGGTAAGATAATTCACCACGCTCTTTGCCCTTTCTTCACTTAGTTTTTGGTTGTAAGCAGTGGTACCAATATTGTCGGTATGACCGGCTATTTCAATTTTCATATGTGGGTAATCCAAAAGGATGTCTATGAGCTTCTGCAATTCCGTTTTAGAAGCGGGTAGTAAGGTGGCCTTGTCAAATTCGAAGAAAATATTCTCAAGCCTTATAGTGTTGCCCACCTTGTAGTCTATGCTATCCAGCTTTACTTCGGCGGTTGAGACAACTTCTTCTACATCGAGTACACGTTTCTGGGCTGGCGCCTTGGAAACCTTTGGCTTTGCGCCTAAGCTTTCACCGGGCTTTGCCCTTCTTACCATCACATCATCTATATAGTAGTAAGCACCTTTCTCTCCTTCGGGAAATGATTCTGTCTGTGTATCATCGTCGTGGTAGAAATTGCCAATGATAAGAATATGCATCTCCTCATCTACTTCAAACACGCCAGATACCTTCTGCCACATATTCCATTTAGACTTTATCACCTTCTCTGTATTGATGTGAGGGGTGATAAATAGTGGCATCCTATCACGTGTTACTATTTCTTCATCAGCAAAGTACATCCCTATATTGTTTGATGCATGGCTCGATGCTATTGCCCTGCTCGCATAAAACTCCGCATAGTAGAGCTTCCCCGGAAGCATTGCTGAGTCGAGCGCAACCATTAGATACTCGTGCCAGAAGGTATCCGTTCCACCTTTCCCATAGGTCTTTATTCCGGCCATATTGTCCCCATTTCTGGGCCCTTGTTTCCCCCCGCTGTGCTTTCTGGGGTTCGACCAGCATGAGTTCTCAACACGCAAGCTGAGAATATCTGGTGTAGCTTCTGTTGGCGAATCCCAGTACATGATGCTCTCCATATATTCCCTGCCCTTCTGATTCCAAAGACAATGGTCCTTTGAAGTTTGCTCGAAACCCATGTTGGGAACGAAATTGTAGTAGGTTTCTTTTTCAGTCACTCCCTTGAGCTGTGCTGAGGTGATGCATGGCACCAAGATGCTCAAGGCTAGAATCTGATATACTTTGCAAGCGTTCATAAGTTTTCCACAATGCTGTTAATACTGCCTTGCCAAAAGTACCCTCATGCGCTGCTGAATTGGTGTTTACAGACGTTTTCTTTCATCAAGAGTATGTGGATAACGACCGGATAACAAAATGTGTCAGCCTTTGGCTTGCAAGTATATTTGCTCATATCCTTTCAGACTTTGTTCTTCAAGTTGAAATTGTCTTTATTTTTCATCCTTTTGCTCTTGCCCGTCGCTTTGCTTTCGCAGAATACGCCCGGCAGTGATTGTATGAATATGTTCCGGATTCAATATCCAATCAATGATGCTGTGCTGAGCGATAATCAGATAAAAGTCGCAGAGAAGACTGTAAACGCCATTTATTATCTCTACCAGGACAAGTACACCTTTTGGTACAAGTACGAGGTGCAGGAAGACATGAAGATTGAATTCTCAGTAAGCCCCACCAACACCAAAGACAGGTACCAGGCCGTGGTTTACAAGTATGAAGGATCAGACTTCTGCGAGAAGTTTGTAAATACCGCCTTAGAACCTATTACCATGGAACGCGCTCCAATTCTGGTTCCTGGACAGCAACTGGTGTATAGGAATACCATATATGCTAAAAAGGGTGAAGTGTATCAGGTAGCAGTCCTTGCACTCAACGATGAAGACTGTGGGCACTTTATAAGGATTGAAGCGGGTGGCAAATCTCTTTCGATAAATGCCATACACAGGCCTTGCTATAATTTTGAGACACTCACTGTACCTGACTTCTCCATGGCAAAACAAATGGCGCCAAACGTCAAGCTCTACCTCGAAAAGTACAATAAAAGCCATCAAAACCAAGTCTTGGAGACTCCACCAACACCTGAACCGGTCGTTACTCCAACAGAAGGTTTCGGAAGTTTGGAAACCATTGAAGTGCAAAGTGCTGATGAAGCATGGGTAACTGTAGGTGACAGACTGGTGCTAAACAATGTATTTTTTTACAACAACACCTATGCTTTCAAGCCTGAAGCGGATGATGAATTGCAGCAATTGGCGCAGTTTCTGGCCGACAATCCTGCAGTTTCAATAGAAATACAAGGACACACGGCCAATGCTACGGAAGATATTAAACCCGATCCTGCCTTCAAAGCCCAGGGGCCCGAGTGGAATTTCAAGGGCTCGGCATTGAAGCTAAGCGAAAAACGAGCAGAGGCAGTGCGGGGCTATTTGCTTTCAAAAGGAATAGATAAGAAACGGCTTCGCGCAGTGGGGTATGGTGACACGCAAAAAAGGGTTCCCAATGCCAGCACCTTTGAAGATTCAGAGAAGAATATGCGCGTAGAAGTGCTGGTGGTGGAATGAGAACCATCCTCTTCATAGCGCTTTGCCTTGTATTGTCTACCGCCTGTGTGCCGCACAAGAATGTGGTGTACTTTCAGGATCTTGAAGCAATGGAAGGCCCTATTGGCATGCCCGATGCACCGGAAGTAATCCTTAAGAGTGGAGATGTGGTGGAAATTAATATTGCCAGCATCAGCAAAGAGACCAGCGATTTTTTTCAAAAAGATGGATCAACCACAGACCGAAACTTTGCCCCGAATACCTATCAGATAGCAACAGATGGTCAGGTTGATCTGCCTTTGGTGGGTAAAGTTCCACTGGCCGGTTTGAACATTTCCGCTGCGGAACAGGCGCTAAAGGACCGGCTTGAGGAATACTTGCAGAAGCCTTCGGTGAATGTGCGCATCATGAGCTTTAAGATTACCGTGCTCGGAGAAGTAGATGAACCCGGTGTTTACGAAGTACCCGATGGGCGCATCACATTGCTGCAAGCGCTCGGTTTGGCCGGAGACATGACTATATACGGGCGAAGAGACAACCTGCTCCTTATACGCTATGAAGGCGATGAGCGCAAGTACATCCGACTAGATCTTATGGACTCTAAAGTGCTGGAAAGCGAGTATTTCTACCTAAAGAACAATGACGTACTCTACGCAGAAGCATCTAGAGGGCGCACCGCCACCGACGACAACCTATACCGTATTTTACCTTTGGCTGTGAGCGCACTCACATTCGTGGTCCTCATTTTTTCCATCACACAGTAGTTATGGATCACGGACGCAACCTCAACACTCCTTCACGCGATCAAGAAGATTTTGATGTCATCCTCTTTCTAAACAGGTACAGGAAGTACTGGTTCCTTTATGTTCTCGGAATTTTTTTGGCGCTGGGAGCAGCAAGGTTTTACAATTGGTACATAAACCCTGTATTCGCCATTACAGCCAAGCTCATGGTGAAAGACGATAATGCTGCAACAGACAAATTGCTTCAGCAGATTAGCATTGAGAAACCCGCTAAAAATCTTGAGAACGAGATTGAGATACTTCGATCGCACAACCTGATGGCCAAAGTGCTGAATGAGCTCGAGTTCGACGTTTCGTATTTCCTTATCGGGAAATTGAAGAAAAGCGAAGTTTACAAGGATTGCCCCTTCCAAATAAAGGCGGATCAATTGCCTTATCCTGCACATTTCCAAGAGTTTTTTGTGGAGTTATTGGACACCGCCACCTTTGAGTTTACAGTATCCGATGCCACCAATATCCATACTGGTAAGTTTAATGAACCCTTTGATGTGGGCTATGGCAGTATGGTGCTCACCCGTCGGGATAATTTTCCTTTTGAACAGCTTGGCAATCCGGGCTTCGATAAACGGCAATACAGCATTAAGTTCAACACCATTTCATACAATCAAAACAGGTACATATCTAAATTGAACATTGGCTTGGTGAGGCCACAGAGTACCATCTTACAGGTGTACATTGAGGATGAAGTGCCTCAGAAAGGATTGGACTTTGTAAGTAAATTGCTCGAA
>JBGTBE010000075.1:0-2135 GCA_041749535.1 Cryomorpha sp.
CGGATACCTGTATTTCCCGGAAAGGCGGTGGCCACTTCCATGATGGCTCCGGCATTGTTAGAGTGGTGGTTGTAACCGGTAAGTATTGCGGTGCGGGTAGGCGAGCAGAGCGCGGTGGTGTGAAAGCGGTTGTACTTCAATCCATTTGCCGCGAGCTTCTCCGCTACCGGCATATGTATGGGGCCGCCAAATGCGCTCGAGTGTCCGAAGCCAATATCGTCGATCAATACCAGCACCACATTGGGCGCATTTTCGGGGGCTTTCACTTCAAAACGGGCAGGGGCCGTAGCCTTTCGTGCGTCGAGCTCCGTGATGGCTGCATAAACAGGCTCCGTAATGGGCAGTATTGTGCGGTCTATACCCGTAGACTGTTTTACAGTTTCGGGTGCTGCAACTTGTTCCTGGGCACAGCTGTGCGCAATCAGCGCCACGGCTAGCAGCGTCGCGGCTCTTTGAAAGGGGTGATTCAACATACTATTTAGATTCTAAGGTTTTTGAAAAGCTCATTCAGCGCCGAAAGTACTTAAATTCTCTTGGGCTTAACAGGACATTTGAAATTTGTTTTATAACTGAATTTGCAAATGGAGAAGCGGCTTTACACCATTGAAAATATGCGCGCTGAAAATAGGATATCAGAACCCGTAGTACAGCTGATGGCAGGCGTATCCATAGAAATGGAGACGTACGATGCTGCCATTGAATCGCTCGAGGGACTGCTCAAAAGATACCCTTACAATCCATACACCTATGAATTGATGGCGAATGCCTACGCCGCCAAAGGCGAACTTGAAACGAGTGAAAATCTCAGGGCTATAGCTGAGGCTATGAGAAAGGAAAAGGATAGCAGGTTAGATGGTTTCCAGGGTTAAATGCCATTGATCCTGGTTTAGGGCGTACCTGTTGTTTTCCGAGCCGTGAAACTGAAAGGTTTCTGTGAGCTGAAAGCCCCGCTCCGTCGGGCTTGCGCACTACAATGCTTGGGGTTATGTAGCAAGACGCATTCGTCTTCAGGTTAAGTTTGATGTCCTGCCGCATGTCTCGTAGTTTCTCAAATTCAGCATACTTCGGTAAGCTGAATTCACGTTGCTTCAATGTCGGGCGGATGCCCGAGTACACCTTCACTATAAATCAAAATTTAAATTGAACCGCACTTGATGCCGCAAAGGGCATGCCCGGCGAAGTGAGGCCAGCATTTAAAAAAGCCGCGCTATGCCCACACCAAATATCCCGGAATTATATGCATCAATTTTGAAGTCGATCATGTAATTCACAGCCACTTCCCAGTCTCCGATTTCCCAGCCATAATCCGCTCCTACACGGATGATCTCCAGGTTTTCTTCTTCAGCAAGCTCTACGCCTCCACCTATCAACAGCGTAAAGTGATCACCCATCTTGCGGCCTCCTGAAAGCACCAGGGATGCAGGGGTGGATCGTTCCCGCACACTATTGTTTTGGTCTTCAAATTCAAAATTCTCAATGATGATGTCTGAGTGAAGGCCGATGCTCCATTTCTCATTAAACAGGTAGTCGTAATCCAACCCCCAGCTGGGCAGGAAGAGAAGTGTTTTCTTCCCATCCACATTCACCCCTTCGGGAGTCATGGCATGGCCCAGTACGAGCATGACTTTGTGGTGTTTAAATTCGGCTTCCTGTGCCGGCGCGCAAGGGCCCCAAACCAGTAAAAACAAAAGCACAGCGTACTTGTAGAAAGGTGGCATGGTCCAAAAGTATAAATTCGTCCGAATTCGTATGCGGGGTGCTTAAGTACTTGACTTGAAGTGGGTAAGTTAGATCTTTGTTGCTCAACTTTGTTCCGCAGGGGGCATGTTCAGTGGAGCGGCCATTGCAACTTATCATCTGGGCAATAGAAGCATCCACAAAACAATTCAACGCATCACCGCAACCTTCTTCTGATTTAAACACAAGCCATGGGCAACGCGTACGAGGTATGTGCCTGCCGCCAGGTGTTCTATTTCGTCTATTCGAACATCAAAACTGTTGTAAGCAGTTTCTGGCATCACAAGCCTGCCTGCTATATCATAGATCACAACGGAGGAAATTTCGTCTCCAAAGGATTCCAAAACAATGGCATCTCTTGTTGGGTTTGGTTTTACAAGAAGATCTTCACAGTCATA
>JBGTBE010000076.1:0-29469 GCA_041749535.1 Cryomorpha sp.
GGCTTGTGCTTTTTGAGAAATATCAGGCATGTGTCTGCAATTATAAGTAGGCAAAAGTCCGAAAATTACACCGATAAAAAAAAACCGCCGCACCTATGAAGGTACGGCGGCTTTAGGTGCTTATAATATACTTACTGGGCCATTGGCACGCCTGTGTTCTCACGAACAGGCATATCACCAGCATTGGCTGATTCAAGGATGTTGCCTTTGATGCGCACCACCAATTCAGGGTTGTTGGTGGCATTGGAAGAAATAGTAACTGACTTGTTGATGGCACCAATCCTTTTGGTGTCGTAGCGTACGGTCATCGTAGCTGTTTGACCAGGCATAATGGGTTCTTTCGGCCACTCAGGTACGGTGCAACCACATGAACCTTTCGCACGGGAGATGATGAGGGGCTCACTACCGTTGTTGGTAATGGCAAATTCGCAAGCGCCATTGGCACCTTGCTTAATGGTACCGTAGTCATGTACTTCTTTGTCAACTTCGATGGAAGGACCGCCTGCTACCGTTTGGGCGATTCCGCTGAAGGAAGCCACAAGCACTACGGCAAATGCTAGAATAAGATTTTTCATGGTTTAATGAGTTTTTTCTTTGTTGACGTAAAAGTAATCGCAAAGGTTCTCCTGGGAAGTGCTCTTAACAAAAGTTTAACAGGCGGGTGGGGATGGATCTGCATATGCGAAACTGTTTATGGCAGGGTTCTACTGCTGCTTTTACATATAGAAAATGTGCATATTGGGAGCATTGTAAGATTCGCATTGTTTCATAATGTTCGCTATATCATCTATCGGTCAAACCTATCAGAAGTATCAAATATGGTTTCATATTGTAACGCCATTTCGTTAATTTTGGGAAAATTTTTTTACAATGAAATGTAGGTCAGGTCAGGTCAGGTCTTCTCTTCTTAATAAGCACACTATTTTCCGTCAATTGCATATCCCAGGTAACTTTCACTGACATCACCCCCACCTCAGGCATCACCTACTTCGGCAAAAGCTATGGCGCATCCTGGGGTGATATCAATGGTGATGGATTGCCCGACCTTTATGTAAGTTGTCATTACAACGATTCAGAAGATATTTTTGGAGGATACTTCGAACTGGACTTTCCTTACATCTACATTAATCTTGGCGATGGCACTTTTTCACCAATTCAGTATGAAGTAGACCCAACAGGCGCTTCCGACCTTCACGGCGCCGTATTCTTTGATTTCGACAACGACGGCTTTCAGGACATTTTTTCGAGCAGTGGCGGCAATCAGGGCAATTTGTTTTTTGTAAATGATCAACAAACTGATTTTGCACTCAACAACAGATCCGTAGAATTTCAGATAGACCAGGAGTTTGGCCGGGGTCGGGGTGCCACCTGTCTCGATATTGACAACAATGGAATTACCGATCTGCTCGTTCACAACCTCGCGAACAACGATGGACTGTCGCCTCCTTCAATCTTCACCCGTGAAGCAGGGGAGCCATTTGTAAATGAAAATACAGAAAGAAACTGGGATGTGCCTTCCAGCACCTGCGGCACCCTGGCTGATATAGACAACAATGGCAAGGCAGACCTGCTGGTGTTGGCTGATGTATTGAAATTATTCTCGTTTGAAACGGGAATATTCGAAGAAATTCAAAGTGTAAATATTCAAAGGGTAAACGATTTTGTGGTAGAAGACTTCGATGGGGACTTGCTACCCGACATTTTTCTCGCGCTGGGAAATGAACGAACAGACTATGCACAAATAGATGCACTGACCTTACAAACGGTGCTGATGGATGCGCCTGCATTGGATAACACCCAATTCAGTTTCGAAACAGCAGATAGTATTTACATCAACATCTACCCAAGGGATGGAACTTTCCAGACCTACACCATTCACTACGGCAGCTCCCTGGTATACGAACATACCGGCCCGCTAAACCTTGCCCTGCACCCTGATGATACCGATGCGCAGGGAATTCAAACGATAGAACCCGGACTGCAAGACCACCACTTGTTTATTGGAACAACATCACCTGGTTTGTGGGAGGTGGTTTCCCATAATTCTACGGCCTCATCCACAGTGGCTGTGAAGGTGGAAGCCATCAGCGCCATTTCAAATTTTCAATATACCGAATTGGTCTTTAATACGAATCAAGTGAGAGACAGGATTCTGATCAATCAGGGCGACAATAATTTTCAATCTGTGGTCTATCCATTTCTCACCGGAGCTGACAATTCGAGAAATGTGGTGGCTGCTGATTTTGACAATGACATGGATGTAGATATTTACGTGCAGTGCAGCACTTCGGCCACCAACCGGCCCAATTACCTGCTCGAGAATACAGGCAACAATGAATTTGTACGACACGACGCCGCCTGGGGCGCGACGGGCAATGATTCAGGCATAGGCGATGCCGCAACAGTAGTAGATTATAACAACGATGGCTTTTTGGACATTTTTACTTCCAATGGGTTTGGCGTTTTCTACTTAGAAGATGCGAAGTACAACCTATATGAGAACCAGGGCAATCAAAACAATTGGGTTAAATTCGATCTGGTAGGCACCGAAAGTCCGCGAGGTGCCTATGGAGCAGTGGTGCATCTGTATGCTGGTCAGATAGAACAAGTGAGAACAAAAAATGCCGGCGAACATTACCGCTCACAAAATGATGAAAGAATTCACTTCGGTCTGGCTCAAAATACAACCGTTGACTCACTGATTATATACTGGCCCTGCGGAAGCGTTCAAAAGCTGTATAACCTGGATATCAATCAAATTCTTACCATTGAAGAACAAAACTGCACAATCAATACTTCGGCTGCCATATCAGGCGCTAAAAATTGGGTGGTCTATCCAAATCCAACCGATCGATATTTTCAAATAAAAAGTTCCCTAATTGATATCCATAAGGTTGAAATCATCAACAGTTTGGGTCAAATCATTTCAGTATTCCACCAGGACGAACTGCACTGCGAAGGCTGCGGGAAATTCTCTATTGACCACGCAGGGATTTATATCGTGCGGTTGTCAAACGAGCAAGGTGGAATTATAGGCCATTCAAAGTTGATTGTGAATTAGTAGAATATTCCGAAAGCCTACTATTTTTTCTAGTGTAATGGAAATATTTGTACTAATATTTCCAGCATAAGAGAAATATTCCTAGTTATTGTACCTCGTTGGGTCAATAGAAAGCAACGTGGTTGCTCTGAAAGTGGAGGAGCTTTGACCGGGCATCCATTGTATATTCCATCACAACTAAACTCCATCGTCAACACCTTCTGCGCTCATTCAAAATTCTTTAGTAAATTGGCTTTTCAGAATATATTTATAGTTAAGGCATTGTGAGCATTATGATGGATACCTTTATAATGTGTTTAAACACCAGAGCTATAGCCTTAAGCTGAGGACAGAGAACAAGCTTTGAATCACCCATAATTCAAAGTAAAACCGAATCACCAAACACCGTTCATGTGAATATTTCTCCAGCCGTATTAACCTTTCAACCATGAAAAACCTGACACTCACGGCTCTGGCAGCACTGCTGCTACTACCTGCGCTCTACCTTCATGCACAAACTCCCGTACCCGACAATAGTTACTGGATAACCAACGGAACGGTATACGCCGTTGAACATGACGATGCAAATGAAATCGTTTACATCGGGGGAGACTTTACAGAAGTGTGCCCAAACCAACCTTTTGGGGCAGCTTTGAACCAGATTGATGGCGCAGTGGACGTCAGCTTTGCCAATCCAAATAACAAGGTCTTTGCATCTGTACCCGATGGAAATGGTGGTTGGTATATTGGCGGTGATTTTACAAACCTGGACAACGCACCCCGCAACAGATTGGCTCATCTCGATGCATCGGGGCAGGTTTCAAATTGGAATCCCGATGTGAACGGCACTGTTAAAGCGCTCTCAATGAGAAATGGAGTATTATACGTTGGTGGCAGTTTTACGGAAGTAAATGGAGAAGAAAGGCTGAGTCTGGCTTCATTCAATACCAATACAGGAGCATTAAATATGTGGAATCCACGTATCAATGGCGCTGTTGAAGCAATCGAAGAATCTGATGGAGTGGTATATATTGGTGGTGCATTCAGTGGAGTTGGTAAATCAAGCAAATACGGCAGTGTGTTAAATATGGACAACAGTCCGGTTGACTTTAGTTTCGCAGAACCGAATGGTCAAGTTCAAACTGCAATATCTGATGGAAACGGAGGGTGGTTTATTGGAGGTTTCTTTACGAAAGTGGGGGTTCAAGATCGTAATCGTCTGGCCCATCTGGATTCTACTGGACAACTAACTTCCTGGAATCCTGGTGCAAATGGAGGAGGTGTTAATTCACTCGCCTTTGACGGAACCTATGTATACGTTGGTGGAGATTTTACAACTATCAACGGGCAAAGCCGCAAGCGTCTTGCGGCTGTAGACCCCATCACAGGGCTTGTTTCTGCATGGAGTCCAGTTGTAAACAATTCAATATCCTGTATCCTATTAAGAAATGGTGTGCTATATATTGGTGGAAGTTTCACTGAAGTTTCGGGTCAGGAACGCCTAAGGCTTGCATCATTCAATACCAATACCGGTGCACTTAACGCATGGAAACCACGTGTGGATAACTCAGTATTTGCGCTTGAAGAAGCTGATGGGTTAATATATGTCGGGGGCTGGTTTAACAGAACGGCATTTGCAACAAATGGTGCTCTGCTGGACATAGGTAACAACAATGCTGATTTGAATTACCCAATGCCGAATGGGGCTGTATTAGCTTCGGTCTCTGACGGAAATGGGGGCTGGTTTATAGGAGGTCAATTCACAGAAGTTGGGAATCAGCCACGCAAACAACTGGCCCATATAAATGCTTCAGGTGAAGTTACCGATTGGAATCCTGATTTGCAGGGTGCACTGTCTGGCGGTCTCGGCTTTGTAAAGACACTTGCCCTCTCAGAGGGAGTGCTTTATGTTGGGGGATACTTTAATTCTTTAGGAGGTCAACAGCGCAACAACATTGGTGCGGTGGATGTTGCCACAGGAGAGGTTACCTCCTGGAATCCAAATTCCAACAGTACTGTCCTTAGCATCGTTGTATCAGGTACGAATGTATTTGTTGGGGGATACTTTGTAAATATTGGGGGTGTGAATCGAAGTCGCATCGCCGCCATTGATAAAACCACTGGTGAAGCAACATCCTGGAATCCCAATGCTAACTTATACGTTACTTCTATAGCAGTAACAGAAAATCTCGTTTATGCAGGTGGGATTTTCACATCAATAGGTGGACAGAGTCGCAATGGAATAGCTGCCCTTGATATAAATACCGGACTTGCTACTAATTGGAATCCATCTCTAAGTAAAGTGAATACAATTGTGGTTTCTGGAAATACTATTTATGTGGGTGGAGCCTTTGATACATTTTCCAGTGGGATCCAGCTCAAAAGAATTGCAGCAATAGATGCCAATACTGGTCAATCAACGGCATGGAATCCTAAAGCAAATGGTGAGGTAAATTCTATGGTGATATCAGGTGACATGATATATGTAGTGGGTGATTTTACAACAATTGGGGGAAAATTCCGAAATCGAATAGCCGCAATCAATAGAACTTCTGCTGTAGTTACAAGTTGGAATCCCGACGCCAGTAGCCAGGTAGTATCTTGCGCGCTATCGGGCACCAAGATGTACGTGGGTGGAAATGTTAATGCAATTGGCGGGTTGAGTCGTAACGGCATAGCAGCCGTTGATTCTGATACAGGAAATTTCACAGACTGGAATCCGAATGCTTCCAATACGGTCTCGGCTCTTGCAATTTCCGGCACGAATGTATATGCAGGTGGGTATTTTCAAAATATTGGAGGAGCAAGCCATAAGTATCTCGCTGCCATAGATATCAATACAGGTCTTGCCACATCGTGGAATCCGAATGTAAACCTAGGAAATAATTTTAGCATTTTAACCATTGCTGCAACTGACTCGGTGATCTATGTGGGTGGTAATTTTACTTCGGCAGGAGGCCAGAATCGCAACCGAATAGCTGCTTTGGATGCCAATTCCGCTCTCGCCACTGACTGGAATCCTAGCGCAAACGGTAAGGTTATCACAATTGCCATCTCCGGCACGCAAATTTATGCAGGTGGATCTTTCACCAGTATGAGCGCTCAAACCCGTAATAATATTGCCGCTCTGGATAGCAATTCAGGACTACCAACCCCCTGGAATCCCGATGCGAACAATACGGTACATGCACTCTCTATCTCTGGACCAATAGTATACGCTGCCGGTGCTTTTACGAATATAGATGGTGCGAGTCGAGGCCGTATTGTCGCATTGGACATCACTACCGGGCATGCTTCTGCCTGGAATCCAAATGCCAATGAAACGATCAGAACAATTGCATTATCGGGTTCGCTGATCTACACCGGAGGGTCTTTTACATCAATTGGCGGTCAGAATAGAAACAGGATTGCGGCTATTGATATAAATACAGGCTTCGCCAATGCAGTTAATCCTAATGCAAATAGTACTGTTTACAACATATCTACTTCAGGAACAAATATTTAATTTGGCGGGGATTTTACTACTATTGGAGGCATAAGCCGCAGTAAAATGGCATCTATTGATACAAATACGGGTCTGCTCACAGCCTGGAATCCCAAAGCTTCCAAAGAAGTATATACCATTTCTGTTTCCGGCTCAACGGTATATGCAGGAGGCACATTCAACTGCATAAATTTTGAGAATCGTAACAGGATTGCAGCCTTTGATGCACTAACCGGCGCAGCGACACCCTGGAACCCTAATTCAAATGGTATAGTTTATTCTCTCGATGTATCGGAATCAAAAGTTTATGCAGGTGGTTCATTCACTGCCATTGGTGGGCAAAGTAGAAACCGCATTGCTGCTATAGACCCCGCTACCGGACTTCTCAGCAGTTGGAACCCGGGGGCCAATGGCCTAGTTGGGGTTATCGCCGTTGTTGACAACGTTGTTTTTGTCGGTGGACAATTCACTAATATAGGTGGACTTGGACGCGTGCGATTGGCTGCACTTGATGCAAACACAGGCCTTGCTACCTCCTGGCAGGCAAATGCAGGCGATTTTATCAATACCATCGCCATCTCCGGCTCATTGGTTTATGTAGGTGGAGGTTTTACTACCATAAGGCAGCAGAGTCGAAACAATATTGCAGCACTGGATATTAACAATGGTCAGCTTGATCCCTGGAATCCAAATGCCAATGACGAAGTTTTGTCAATTACGGTTGCAGGCTCAACGGTATACGCGGCAGGTCAATTCACTTCAATTGGAGGGCAAACCCGAAACCGCATAGCGGCTCTCGATGTGAACAGCGGTCTCGCAACTGAATGGAATCCAAATTCAAATAATCTTGTTTATGCACTTGACGTTGCTGGTTCTACTGTTTATGCGGGTGGGACATTCACTTCCATTGGTGGTCAAAACCGAAACAGACTTGCCGCTATTGATGCTACAACAGGAGATGCAAACAATTGGAATCCAAACTCAAATAATATAATTTATTCAATCGCAAGCCAGGGCACTTCAGTTTTTGCGGGAGGAAGTTTCACATCAATGAATAACAGATCTGTCAGAGGATTTGCAGCATTTACCTCGGCAGACTGTCTCGGTATAGAAAACGGCCCTGCAGTACCAGGTAGCCCTTGTTTTGTGAATGGCTTTGAAGGAACGTATGATGAATCCTGCACCTGCATAGCAAACCCTGTTTTGGATCCATGTCGGTACTTTATGAGCAATTACAATACAGAAGGTGGTAGCGATATTTATGAGTGTACATTCGATGATCTGAACAAAATTGCCAACCTTACTTATTTGTTCTCAACTGCGAATAAAGTGAGTATTGCCGTTAACGAACTCTCCGGTAGTATGGTCCTGGTTGGTGAGACTGGTGATACCTGGCAATTTGTGAATCTGCTCACAAATCCTGTCAGCATCGGAGTTCAGAATTTCAGTCCTCAATCAATTGGTAATTTAACAGGTGCAGCCTATCGTATTGACGGGACGCTTTTTGTTGCAGGCAAACAACCGGGTGTTATTCGTAGTGTAAGCATTACCCCACCCGCTGTAAATACTTTCTCAACGGGCCCGGTAGATGGTGGCGATATAGTGTTTGATCCGAACGGCGATCTCTATTTGATCAGCCGCACGCCACAGGCTGCTTTCAAAATCAACCCCGGCAGTGCAAACACCAATATAAGTGCTCTTCCGGCAAATGCATCCGGATTGGCAAGAAGAGGTACCAACTCCTACTTGCTGATGTTTGAAGGCAACGGCAACTTGTTACTCGTTGATGCCAGCGCGATCAACAATGGCGTAAATTATCAATTGCTGCTCGATGGGGCTCCATTTATTCCCAATGATGGGGACCTTGCTTCGGGTTGTATAAACCCACAGGCTGCTTTTGCCCAGGCAGATGAAACAATCGGCATGATTGAAAATACGCTGCTCTACGCTTTACCGAACCCAGCTGAAGGTATCAGTACCGTAGTATACCGCCCGGCATCAAGCACAAGAGCCCTGCTCGAATTGTATGACATACGCGGGGTGCTGATTGCCACAATTTTCAACCGTGATGTGGAAGGTGAACAAGTTTACTCATCGCAATTCGACGCATCGCATTTACCTAACGGGGTCTACTTTTACCGCCTTTCTACACCAAATCATGTGGCTGTGGAGAAACTGCTTATCGCAAGGTAATGAGGGTATAGACGGCACCCATAAGCGCCAAAGTTATCATCGTTTTACGTTGAAGAGAAACTAAAAAAACCCGCACAAATAAATGTGCGGGCTGTCTCGAAATCAAGTGACTAAGGCATTATTGCACCTTAATGGTGTAATGAGGTGTTGGGTTCAAAGGACAACTGTATACATATTCTCCTTTTTCCAATTCCACAACGCCTGTGTAGGCCATTCCATCCTTTTGAACTGGAGTAGTGGTAAATGAGTTTGGCACTGCCGTCTTCATTACATCCATGTCTTTCTCAGAAGCTTTCTGAATCACAAAACCCAGGTCTTTTTCTACACCTTGGTTCATCACCTTAAACTGATACTTACCCGGCTTTAGTTTAAGCTCCTTTGTTGTGAATTCCCCTTTCACCTGCACCAATTCAATTATAGTAACATCTTTGGCTGTAGTTTGGGCTTGGGCTTTGAAGGCAAAAGCCAATAATAAAACAGCACTGGCTGCAAGCATTTTAATTTTTGTTTTCATAGAATAAAGATTTGAATTGTTTGACTAGCACACGGTTCACTTTGAAGGTGGCAATCAAATCACAGTCAAAAGTAATTTGAGCGCAAACAATTGCTTGTAATGTTGCCGACATGTCAAGCCATTTTATGAAAATTGCTGCGCTCAATAAGCACACAAAAAAACCCGCAGCATCTCTGCTGCGGGTTTCTTTATGGTGTTTACATTCTTTGCCTAAGGCTGGTATTTAAACGAGCCGCTGGCGGTACTGTTGTACGTTTCCTGGGTACCGTTCCCGTTGATATTTACCGTAACATCAGCAGTATACGTGCCTTTCAGGAGGGTGTAAACCCCTCCTACTATTTCAAAGTCGGTGATGGTAACTACTTGGTTGCTCATGGCCGCATAATAATCACCATTGGGATTCAATTGATTGTAGACATACCCATCCCATTCTGGACAATTATCAGCCACACCTACTTCCGTAACCAATTCAAAACTCAATTGAATTTGGCTGGTAAATAGTGAACTACCCAGTGTTCCTATAAGGGTATGGCAAGTTGTAAAGTTCAGACTATCGGTAACGTCATCAAAGTTGAATGAATTTGAACCTTCAATGTATGTAAAGTACTCTTCCAGCTCTACAGCATCGCAGAACGAAAGATTCCCTTCATCATACGTGGATGCTACGTCGGCATTGTATGTGGGGCCTTCGGTGCTCAGGGTTTCCAGGTTACCAAAATCAACCAGTTCGAAGGTGCTTGTACCGCTTGATACACAGATTAAGTCCATTGAGAACTGCCCGGCATCGTCGGAAACAGTATATGTGCCAATCCCATTTTCCGACAGGTTGAGTTGTACAACAATTCCAGCAAGTGGATTGGAATCGCAATCTACCACAGTGCCGTTCACGGTGATGGACCCTTCATCCGGCAAGGTTAATTCTACATTGCCCAAATCCACGTCAACAGTTCCGAGGGGTCCAATTTCCATGGTGAAGAATGACTCCCCTGAGCAGTTTAGTGAACCCACCGCAAAGATGAGCAGCTCATCGGCAGGTACGATACCGGAGAAATAACCATCGGGACCAACATACGCAAAGCCGGTACCACCGTTGGGGCGGGTGATTACGATTAAAAGATTGCCCAGAGGCTCACCTGTGGCTTCATTCACGGTAGTGCCGGATAGCGTTGTAAAAGATACAGGGATATCACAATTCCAAAAGCTGAAATGGCTCACTTCTCCTATGTATAGATTGCCGGTTTTCACAGCGCTTCCTTCTTCTCTCCAAATACCACCCACCTCATCAAAAAACCACAGGGGAATGGCATCAGGTGCATGGGCCATTTGTGCGGCCTGCACGGGAAATTCCAGCGTAGCTTTCTTGCCGGGTGCGAGCTGCAATGGCTGACCTGAGCCCCCGAGCATCTCTACGCCTACCATTCCGTAGGTGATCATTCCGGCGTTCTCGCCTGCGGCATTCACTGCTTGTAGTGAGCCCGGCATATATGTAGGAAGAAATGGGTCGGTGGGGTCTAAGTACGTGGTACCGAGAATTACCTGCCCGGTGTATGCATTGCCATCTTCATCTACAAGGGCATTTGCAGGAAAGGTAGCCTTTGCACCACCCGGAATCGTAACCGAGCCTCCGGCAGATGCGTCAAAAAAGGCGTTGTACGAAAGCGCAATCATGGTGATGTCCACATAATTCATGGCGCTGGTTCTGGGCTTCAAACTCCTGAACTGCTTGAAGTATCCGTTGGCCTGCACCTTTACAACTGCATAAGCCTGGTCGGTGCTGGCATTTGAAATCTGATAATATCCCAACTCGTTGGTCTGGTCAAATTGTCCACCCACTTCCACAAGCGCATTGGCCACCGGCATACCCGAGGGGCTCGTGATGCGCCCGGTAAAGTCTGCGCTTACTGCAGAACCTGATAAATGTGGATTGGCGTAGTTGGGATTTCCTCCTATAGGATCGCCTGATGATGATGAGTCATCATTTTTACAGGAATAAACTAAAAATAAGATGGGAAGCAATAAACAGATAAAACGTTTCATAGGTAGTTCGAATTGGTGAGATGCCCCGTTGACGTTCTATTAAATGATATAGTTGTATTACAAAAAAAGCAGGCTTTAATTGCCTGCTTCTAAATGATACATGAATGTGCAACGGTGATTTTGCTGCGCTGCGTCTGGGATTTCTACCAAATTTTAAATACAAAACCCACGTTGAGGGAGAAATATTGTTGTGTTTCCTGCTCGTCGGTTTCAAAGCCTACCACGTACCTTCCTGTTACCATCAGGTCAAGATTTGGCGAAGCTTCTAAAAGTACACCCACTTCTGGCCTCAGGGCAAATTGCCAGGCTTCATTTTCAATGTAGAACACGCCCATCTCCACAGTTTCATTGGTGTACAGGGTACCTACTCCAAGCCCGGCATATGGCTTAACACCTTCTTCGGCAAAGTAGTAGTCAGCAGCTGCAAAAAGCGGAACACAATTGAGGTATCGGTACTGAATTCCGGTAAGCGACTCATTGCCTCTAACGTAGGTGGCCTGGGCACGACGCTCATAGAATACGGTCCAGCCTCCATCTGCGCCAACGCCGATGTTTGGAGTTACCATTTTGCGGTATTCCAGGGTCACACCTCGGAAACTTGCGCTTTCTATGAAATCGCTGGTCTCGCCGGAGCTAAATCCCATGGTATACTCTATTGCGAAATATCCATCCTGGGCGTATGTTGCAGTGGTGGATAGTGCTCCTGCCAACAGCAGGGTGCTTATTATTTTTTTCATGACTTTCTTCGTTTGATGGTGATGAATGATCAGTTGGTAGTGAGATAAGGCGATTGTGCAAATGCTTGATCAATGGCCTGATTGATGCGGTTCGCATCATAAGAGCCTGTGAGAAGTCCGTTGATTGCAGATGTCCATACTACCTTCCGGCTATCGTCAGTGCTCAGGTTCTGTGGGTCCGTCATAAACATCACAAAAGTACCTGTGGTATAGCTGCTGTAGTATGGGTAGGGGTAATACCATCCTCCACCGCAGTAATAAGGATCCCAGTAGCACCAATAACCACCATAGTAACCACCGCTAACAATGGTTGTAGATGTCCATGCGGCAGGAAGAAGTTCAATATCTGGGTTCTGATCGGCGTCTACACGGGTCCAGCCCAATGCCGTCATATTGGCCTTTATCTTATTGAGCATAGGCACAGCGTAAAGGTCCTGAATGTACTCCACATCATCGCCAAGACCATCAGAGATTTTTACAATCTCGTCAGGTATTGAATAGGTGCTTCCGGCGCTAAAAGCATAATTTTCGTCGTACACGGTGTAGACAAGGTCGAGTTCATCGGCATAATCAGCACCATCCGGGTAGCAGCCCCAAAACAGTCCGGCTGCGGCAATCATTGAGAGAGAAAAGAACTTACTTTTCATTTTATTTTGTTTTTATTAGGTGTTTTATCATTTCAATTTTACTTCTAGTCCGCCGGTAAATCCGAACTGTGTGGCCGTTGACGAAGTGCTTACGCCTGTGCTGCAACCACTGCCTGAGCAGCCTATACCGAGTCCAACGCCCTGCACAGGCATCATCAGCTGGGATTGAAGAATAAATCCAAGGGTTTCTGAAATTTTAATTATCGCACCCAGCTTCATTCCAACTGCAAATCGCCATTCATCAGAATAGTCTTCTTTAGGAGAAATTATCGCCGCTCCCAGCATTAAGCCTCCATAAGGAGCTATATTGGCCGAGAAATCGGGACTGTGAGAACCGCCGAGCATGATGTAGTTCACACTACCTGGTACACTCAAATTGTCAGTAACGGCAAGGCGGTAGTCGAAAATCGCAAACTCTGTATCCTGCCTGCTGTATGTCAGTTCTACGGATGTTCTAGTGTCCGGTCTGAAACTCAGTACACCTCCATAGGCAGCGCCATCTCTGAAGATCACATCCCCATAATATCCGTACACTTTGTCCTGAAAGGTGTATCCACCAAAACCTGTGAGATACAGTCCTTGTGCATCAGCACTCAGTGAAGCACCGAGGGCAAGCATTGTGAACGCAACGATAAATTTTATTTTCATTATTGGGCCTTTGGGGTTGCTACTATTAGCTTGTCTTTGACCATCTGCGCACGCACCTCATGGGTAATCTCCTCCAGGGTTTGGTCAATAGATGTGGGATTTACTGTAGAAGTTACACCTGACCAAAGCAGCTTGTTGTCCTTTAAGGAAAATATGTTGGTTGCGATCACATATTTGGTATCCGTGGTGTAGTAACCCGGTGAATAATAGCTTGAATAATACGCCCCATGATAACCCCAATATCCCGCGCCGCTGTAGCTGCCTGGCACATAATTCTGTTGTTGATCAACGGCCACAAGTTGCATGGTAACTATACCGTCAAAACCCTGTGCTTCCAAAGCTTTTTTACAATATTCCTGGTTGTCCATGATTTCCTTACTCTCAAAAATATTGTAGGAAGGGTAGAAAGCCTCATTCTTAGCGGCCATTCTGTCTTCCGAGTAGCGGCGCGTTGCTTCGTCTTTTACAAGTATGGCCAGCATCACTTTTTTAAATTCGCCGTCGGTAACGGTTGCATCGGGAGCTTTCCAGCTGCTTACAATAGATGTGTTGCTGCATGCAGCAAATAGGAACATCAAAGGGATTAGGAACTTTTTCACTTATACAGGTTTTAAATCGGGTTCAAACGTACTACTTTTTAAGTGTTTTTTTAAGGTTGCAAGTTTACTTTTATCTCGGCTCAAAAAGAAAATCACTTTTACCTTTGTATTGTAAATTGTCTATCCGATTTGGAACCTGCAAAATGAACTATTCCAGAATATTGGCGACCGTATTTTCCTATTCAGTGTACCGCATTGAAGTCACCTGGCTGAATCAGCTTTCTGCTCCCAGCCTGTTGCAAGTAATCCCACATTTTCTGAATTGGTATCCATGCGTTTCGCAATCTACATTCAACGATCCGGTGAAAATATCAGCGTTATAAGCGCATACAGCAATGCTGATTGGTCCATCCTTCCACTGATATGAGCACTTCTAACGCTTCGAAATTGGTCCATATCTATGCAGCCAAGTTTTTCCACCTCCCCTTCTGGCAGGAGCTGAGCGAGCGCATCTTTGTTGGCCAGCAGTGAGCGAAGTGGCATACCAAAGCCCGCCTTTCGTCGCTGGGTGATGTACCTTGGCAGTACTTCCAAATATGCGTCTTTGAGAATTCTCTTGGAGCTTAAACTGGGGCTTAGCTTGTAATCCAAAGGAAGTCCCGCGGCAAATTCCACTAGCTCATGATCCAGGTAAGGCACACGGCTTTCCAACCCGAAAGCCATAGAAGAGCGGTCCAGGTAGTGTAAGTTCTTCACGAGAAAATTGTCCGTTTCAAACATCAACAGTCCCTCCCAGAGTTGGGCTTCATTGCCAAAATAGGGTTCGAAAATTTCAGCATAGCGGGGGGCTCCTTTAAAAAGAGCTACGGCAGAATCCAAATCGCCTACGATACTGAAACGGCCTGCTTCGAAATCCCTACCCAGGTTGTTGCCCCACTTTTGCAGGTAGCGGCGGTAGGCTTTAAAAGGCCCTTTGCCTGCTGAAACACTGCGCAACATTGGCGCTAACAATGATTTAAGACCAGGTATGGCTGAAGCGTATTGGGTAAGCCTGAGCAAGAGATGCCCATTATACCCAAGAAAAATCTCGTCAGCACCCATGCCGCTCAGCACCACCCTATGCGATTGCGCAGCTTGCTCTGCAATCAACATGGCGGGAATGATGGAACCGTCTGCAATGAGATCGTCGCAGGCCCAAACGGCACGCTTCATGTGCTCAGGGGTGAGTTGTGCGAGACCAATGGGCAATTCCTGAAAATTTAATCCCCATTCTTCGGCGAGCTTACGCGCAAAGAAACCATCGTCGGTAGTGCCTTCCATGCGCAAGTCTGCAGCTTCTTTCACAGCGCAGTAGTGGGTGTGCTTGCCATGCCTGATGTGCCAGGCTATGATGCTGCTGTCCAAACCTCCCGAAAGGTAGCTGGCAATGGGTACATCGGCCACCAACCTGCGCTCCACTGCCTGCTTCAAGATTGCTCTCAGCAATTCGCATGCTTCGGTATAGCTTCCGCGAAATGGTTTTGTAGCGGTAGAAATATCCCAATATTTCGACTCAGAAGTAACTCCGCTTAGCAGGTCTATAGTGAGCGTATGCCCGGGTGGTAGCCTGTTCACCTCTTTGTAGAGGGTGCGCTGCAGAGGGGTGTATTTAAAAACCAGGAAATTTCCAACTTCACTTTCGTCCCGCGTGAGTGAAAGTCCGGCAGCACTGAAGGCCTTTATTTCACTTGCGAATGCAATACAACCATTTGCGCGGTGGAGGTATAGGGGCTTTACACCCAATCGGTCGCGAATAAGCAATACCTCATTGCGGTTTCTGTCGAGAATTGCCATGGCGAAATCGCCGTTGAGCAAGTGCACGAAATCTGCCCCAAACTTGATGTATAATTTCAGCACCACCTCCGTGTCGCTGTCAGAGAGGAATTGTTCCTGCTTAAGGTGTTCAGATTTAAGCTCCTGGTAGTTATAGACTTCGCCATTGTACACCAGGCTCACACCATCCTGATGCATGGGTTGGTTGCCGGCGTTGCTCAGGTCTATGATGCTCAGTCTGCGGTGCCCAAGTTGCACCGTGCTGTTGCCCACCACTTCAGTAAACTGCGCTCCAAAGTCGGGCCCTCGGTGGGTCATTGCCTTGAGGGCAGAGGGCATGTCGAAATGCGAGGGCTTGAAGCCAATATGACCAGCAATTCCGCACATCAGCGATAAATTAGAACGAAATGAAGATATGAAGTACTTCGCTTCATGCGGGCAAATGTAATACTTCATACATGGCATCGCCCAGACGCTTCACCATGGCCGCTGTTGTGAATTGCGTGCTATACAGTTCCCTTGATGCGATGCCCATTCGAATCCGCAAATCTGGATCATCGATGAGTTTTATGAGCGCATCAGTAAGCGATGCCGGCTCCGGGGTTGGAAGCAAAAATCCATTGATCTCGTTGTGCACGCTCTGCCCGATGGCCCCGCGATCGGTGCTCACGATGGGCAAACCGGCGGCAAGCGCCTCTACGATGCTCCAGGGGTGGCCTTCGGGAGCCTTCGGGGCAAATACAAATACGTCAGAATCTGCAAGCACCTGCCACTTCTCCTCACCCGATACCGAGCTGTGAAGGTGACAATTGCCCATGCCATCTGCAATGTTTTGGCAAGCCTCTCTGTATGGTTCGCTGTCCCAACTCCCAAAGGCGTGAAATTCCCACGGGGGCAGATTGGCTCTTTGGGCAAGCATTTGCAAAGCCCGAAGCAACTCCAGCAGTCCCTTTCCAGGCAGATAATTGGCCAGGTAGGTGATCCTTAGGGGCGTCTTTCCTGCCTTGCGAATCTCTGGAAAACTGTAATCACCACCATTCGGAACTACGAAAATCTTCTGATTGGGTACGATGCCTTCAAAAATGTAGCGCAAATTATCACCCAGTACAATGGCCCCATCTAACCTTCGCATGGCGCTCATTGCGACAACCTTTCTAAGCGGGTCAAGGCGCTCAAACCAATCTCTCCATTCACTTCCCCTGAGCTGTATCAGCACCTTTACTCCCGCCCTCGACGCGAGATGGATAAAGCGGGCGTCCTTGAAAAAACCGGCACTCGTTTGCCCGATTGGAATCAAAACAAGTGCGGGTTTCACGCTGAGCAGCATTTCCCGAAAGGAGCGGTACATCCGTCGAATCGTAAGCAGCTTGGAGAAGCGCAACGTGCCCATATCCGCCACATTTTCATTGATGCGGCTGTCAAAATGGTGCAGTTCAAAACGCTCCTGCAGCGAAGACTCAAGGATAATTTTCGTAGCAACTGCCGGCCCAATATAAGGCGGGGGCAACTTACCTATGATCAGTACGGGTGGCCGTTCCATGAAAGTCTTTGTGTTTCTGTGAGGCCTGCATACGCCATCACAGGGAGTATGAAGTATAGAAAGGTGGGATAAAAAGTAGGTGTAACACTGATGCTGTAAAGCAACAAAGTGAGCATGCCCGAATGTATTAAGAAACGCTGAGCAATACCCATGGCGGCTGCGCTGCGTATGGTTTTCCACAAAAGGCTGATGTAGAGCAATAGTCCAGCTGCGCCCGTGGTAAAGAGAATGCGAAAAAAATCGTTGTGCGAACCTACGCCTATGTAATTGAAGGCAGATTCTAAGCGCAGGGGCATACCGAATAACTGAACAAATACGGGCTGCTCAAAGTAATTGTCCATCATTCTGCGCCACCTTCCCATGCGCCCGTGAAAAAGCTGGTCATAGTCTTTCTCACCCACGTACACAGCCAAATCGGTTTCGAGCAGTGGGCTAATTCTTTCTTCTATTACGGTGCTTCCCCAAATGCTGAATGCCAGCCCTCCTATGAGAATCATACCCAGCGCAACATGCCGGTTTGCCGTACGGAAATTATACACCAGAAACAGGGCGAGAAGTACCATGAAAGTAGAGTAGGTAGCCGTGTGGTGAATGTTCAGGAGGCCTGCCACACCGAGAACCATGACTGCCATCAATACCCTTATTAAAATCGACTTTCGCACAAGGTGCTGCCTCGAAAAATAAAAATAGCAGGCAATCAGGGTGCTGAAAACAATGTACATACCATAACTTACTACATCACCAAAGCCCCCTTGTATACGGGTGAGACCTCTGCTTTCCTGAATGGCCACAGGGCCCGAAAACAACTCGAACAGCAGGACCAGCCCAACAAAAATGGTGGAGTAAAGCATGGTTTGAAGTACTCCATGAAGGTCGCGAAGGTCGCGCACCAATAGCCTGATAAAAAAGTACAAATACACGGGCATGGAAATCTTCAGAAAGAACTCGAAGGTCATTAATGAAAGGGGATCCAGAAACAAGAGCATGAGGCTATTCAGCAGCAGCAGGATAGACCAAAGGGCGAATGCTTTGTCTATGAAAGTGAAACGAAAGTTCTGGAGCCTCACCATAGCGCTGATGCAAAGCAATGGTGTGAGCACCCCTGCTATGTAAGGTGGTGATATAAATGGACTCACTTCTTTGAGAAAATAAAAACTATCGATAAGTGGCCTTACGAGCAACAACAGAGGGAACCACCGCAGCAGCCACGGCAAGTCACCAATCCATTTTTTCCACTCTTTGAAAGTCAAGGCTAGAATGCGGTTACACCAACCTGCAAAGTAAGCAGAGATGCTTGTAGGCGCCTTGCCTTGCAGCAAATAGTTTTGAACGGGAAATCCGCACGATGGCATTATTCAAAGCAGGAGAAAGGCTATTCAGAAATCCTTACTTCAAAGAGATGCAGCCACCGGAGCAGGGACCAAACCCTCCAGAATTCGCTGAGGTGCTCAGGCTGGCTCAACCCAGAAGTCAGCAGTTTGTTCAGCGCATTTCTGTCTATACAATCTGGCACAGGGGTTTCGCTCAAGAGGGCCACCAACTGGGGTTGGAGCTCCTTCATCCATCTTTCCTGCGGGGCAACGAACCCAAGTTTGTCCTTGCGCCAGGCAAGCTTCGCCAAGCCAGCATTTTCCAATTCCAGCCTTACGGGATATTTGGTCCAGCCATTGTGCATCAATGTACCCGGACTTTGTTCCAATGCCCACTCCACCAAGCGGTGGTCGAGAAATGGTACGCGGCTCTCTATGCCGAAACGCATGGCATTGCGGTCTTCATAGTGCAGCAACTCATACAAGCCATATTCAATGCTGCGCAGGGTTAGTTCTTTGAAATCTGAAGAGCCTCTCCGGGGTGAGGAGAGCTGTGAAGCTCCTTTTCTACAAGCTTGGGAAATGAGCTTCGAGCCAATCCTGTTGCGCTTGCGCGCTGCCACTTGCAAGGGCCCTGGCAAAGCGTAAAAAGCAGCCCTGAGCATGGCTTTGCCCATGGCCGGATTGAAATTCTTCTTCAGCGCACTTAGATCCTTTCTAAACTGGCCTAGCCTTCCCTTCTTGAGAAGTCCGAGTAGATATGCTCCTGCAAATGGATAATACCCACCCAGCACTTCATCCGCTCCCTGCCCATCGAGCAGGACTTTCATGCCTTTTGATGCGGCGAGTTGCATTACGCTGTATTGAGCGAAGATGGATGCTGAGCCAATGGGCCGTTCTTGTAAGAGTATGAGCGCATCGAAACCCGAAATAAAATCGGGTGCCGTAGGTGTGGTAAAATGCTGCTCAAGCTTTGGATTGTCTTCAGCGACCTTACGCGCATAGCTGCTTTCGTCAATGGCCTCGTCGGGAAAGGTGCAGGTAAACGTTTTAAAAACTTCACTCCCTTGTGATGCCCGCACCACGATGGCGCTGCTGTCGAGCCCACCGCTCAGGCAGGAGCCCACCTCCACGTCGGCTATAAGGTGCTCGCGTATGCTTTCATCAAAAACTTCCTGAAAAGACTTCTTAGGGCCAGCGTGTGGTTGGGTTGGTTTGCGCAAATTGTAAAAGGCAAATTCCTCATGTTGCATGGAACCGAGGTTCCACCTTCTGAAATATCCTGGCTTTAGCGCAGAAACCGAGTCAATAAATGTCTCATGCGGATTGTCGGTAGCGCCAAAGGTGAGAAACTGAAGCAGCTTGGTTTTGGACCATGTTGGATCGATGCCGGGCAAGCTGAGCAGTGGCTTTATTTCACTGCTGAATGCCAATCCTCTGTTTACTTCTGAAAAATAAAGGGGCTTTATCCCAAACCTGTCCCGGGAGAGAATGAGCTCACCCTTTTCAAGATCGAGGATAGCCATGGCCCACATGCCACGAAATTCTGAAAAGCAAACTGTACCCAACCTGGCATACAGCTGCAATACCACTTCTGTATCGGTTAGGGTGGTGGTACTGAGATTGTGGGTTTTGATCAGCTCGCGGAAATTGTAAATCTCACCGTTGAAAACAATATGAATATTGCGGCCCTCGGCCTTCATAGGCTGATGCCCCGCTGAAGAAAGATCAAGAATAGACAGGCGCCTGTGAAGGAGGGCATTGCTGCAGGAAAAATCATTTGGAAGGATGGCATGGGTCGCATCGCTGCTGCTGTGGCCAGCAAAAGCGCGCACCACCCCATTCTGCACCACTGCAAAACCCTCGTCGTCAGGACCCCGATGCCGAAGCAGAGAAGAAACCCTGTGGAGGTGCGCACCGGTAAGAGACTCAAAATTCCACACGCCGAAAATACCACACATAGCTACCTAGAAATTGAGCGAATATACCCCTACCATTTATGAAAGTGCCAAACAGACCTTATTTCCCGTAAAAGGAGCCATACAATTGCTTCATTTTGTGCGAGAATTTTTCAATTCCGAAGGACTTCTCTATGCTGTTCCTTATGTGATCTGGATCGAAAAGATGCAAAGTGGAACCCATTTGAACCATGGCTTTGGCTATTTCATCCACAGATGATGGCTCCACCTGAATGCCACAACCTTCTGTAAAATAGTCGCATGGTCCCGTGCGATTGGTTACCACCAAAGGAAGGCCCGTGGACATAGCCTCTGCACCCACGAGCCCAAAACTTTCGAAAAGGCTTGGAAATACGAGGAATGATGCCTGGTGAAAATGACTGCACATCTCCTCCCTTGTAAGACTTTGTTGGATAAAAACCACACGCTCGTGGAGGGCATGCTTGGAGATAAAAGCTTGTATGGAATCGGCTTCTACACCTGTACCACAAATAGTCAGGGTGTACCCGGAAAGTTTGTCGGCTACCTTCGCAAATGCCTGCAGGGTTCTCATTCCCCCCTTAAAAGGATCAAGGCGCCCAATAAACAGTATGTTCTTCCGGGCATCTAATGGTATTGTGCCAAGCCTGAACAACTCTGTGTCCACAGGATTTCCTAACACTTCAGCCCTGGCAGGAACTATTCCACTTTCTGTAATTTCTCTCTCCAGGTGCCGGCTCACAGGTAGTACACAATCTGCGGCATCCATCACAGTCTTCACCCTGCGGAGCAACAGTTTGCGATTGGCAATGCTGCTCCAGGGTCCAGTGTGCTCAGTGATCACCAAGGGCACCTTCCAATGCGTGGCCAACTTCAGCGCCCAGCCTCCTCGCAGTGCTGCTCCGTGAAGGTGTATGATGTCGGGGCGGGGCAACTTTCTTCCAAGACGGAAACTTTGGATTTCCCACCACCGGTAGGCCAGCATATTCAGTGGAGCAGGCCACTTCGATGAAAAAAGATGAAGGTCGAAAATTCTTGCGGGCATGTCCTGCGCATAAACGCCCCGGTACCAGGGATTTGAGTTGAACACCATCACTTCTGCAAATGCGGATAGCGCGTTGATCTGATCTCTCATGAAAATACCCGCTTCAGGCTGAAGGTCTGTGGGAAACAACTCCGGAATGAGCAGTACTTTCAAGGTCAATTCGCTGATTTTCTAAAGGCAAAGGTGGCATCACTTCCGCTGCCACGCGAGAGGCCCGGATGGCCAAAATATTTTCTGGTGAGCCTGTACTTGGCGTTGTTGCTGAAAAGCCTCGAGAACCCAAGAAAACTTTGGTTGTATGAGAATGCGCCCACTTTTTCGAAGCCAGCATCATGAATGGCTTGGATCATGTCCCGCTCCGGCACTTTGTTGAGCTTGTACTTATCGAGACCTATGATCCTGCGCAAGGCCAGATACAGATGGATAATCCTTCCAAACCAATGTCGGCTGTCCGTGTTTTGGACAATGAGCAGCCCACCTGGTTTTACAAGGGCCATGCTTTCGGAAAGAAACCTGAATGGATCGCTTATATGGGCGAGAATGCCAATATTGAGCACAAGGTCATACTGCTTTCCGGCAAAAGGGAATGCATAGAAATCGGAATTTACAAAAGTCACTTTGTGGCTGTCAGTTGGGGCAATGCGCGATTTGGCCGTGGCCACCATATTTTCTGAAAAGTCCATCATGGTAAGATGTCCGAACTGCGCTAGAAAAGGGGCGGAGATGTCACCGGTACCGCAAGGCATATCAAGCACTTCGTTGAAATGTGTCCCTTCTATAAAATGGCCCACTGTTTCCGCGCGTATGCGCAGGTTGTAATTGTACGTAAGGTACACATCTGTCTGCTCAAAAAAAGCCTTTACTTCGCTGGTGTTCATCTAGGGTAGAGGGCGCAAATATACCCAATGAATATGTTTCCTGAATTCCTATTTTGGTACGCTGCTTCGCCGCAAATGAATAGCATGTCCAAGCCTTTCGGCAATACCGCTCCATGCGAAGTGCGTTCGGGCATGCACTCTTATTTCAGCGGGCAGCACGTCCTGGCTTGTCACTTTTTGTACAGCCTTTTCCAAAGCCGATGCAAGTGAGCGGGGGTCATTGTCAGTGTAGCGTGTTCCGAACTTTCCAGAACTGCTCAGGTCTTTGAATGCAAACATTCCATCGTGCCCTACGATATAGGTGCCAAACCAAAGTGCTTCGGCGAAAGCGATGCCGAAAGATTCTACCCTGGATGGGAGAAAAAATATGCGGCTTCTGGCATAAATGCTGTACATCTCTGCCCTGTCAGAAATCAGGCCTGTGAACCGGATGCTCTGGGCTATTTCGGGGTTCTTTGCTTTTGCTATTTCCCACTTATTTCTAAAGGCTTCGGTCATCTCTCCTACTACCAATATTTGCCACCCCGTGAGCTGCAGAAATGGCATGGCTTCGAGCAGCAACTCACAATTTTTCTCAGGGCTCCCCGCCCTTGTAACGGTAAGGATGATGTTTTCCTTTGCAAACCTATCAATGTCCTGAAGTTCTTCAATGTATAAATCATTTACACCGTTTGGCAAATACATGAACTTCCCGGCAATGCTGGGCCAGGTGCGTGAAGCGATCTGCACTCCTTCCGTATTCTCTATGGAAATGAGGTCA
This sequence comes from Cryomorpha sp., assembly GCA_041749535.1. Lineage (GTDB taxonomy): Bacteria > Bacteroidota > Bacteroidia > Flavobacteriales_D > Cryomorphaceae > JBBQZU01. Next base: position 23,122 of record JBGTBE010000076.1, read on the forward strand.
GCTGCCTTAAAAAATCTTTTCTGTACAAGCTCCATCACCCACAACTTGAAGGTACCTTTTGCAAGTGGCTGAGGGTGTTCAAGGCGCGTGTTATAGGCATCCACCTTCACGTATAGAAAACCTTTAGGGTTGAGCCATTTGAACAAAATACCATACAACATGGTGCTACGCGAAAGGTGCAGCAGTTGTAATACGTGTATGTGCCGGGCATTCTTTCGCAGGTAGCGAATCATAGACTTCTGAAGAAAGAGAAAATGGCCCCTGTCGGTAAGCTTTTCCGTGCGCAAGTTTACGGCTTCGCCTTCGAGTGCAGGATAATGCGTAGAAGTGTACCGCCCGAGAAGTGTGGCTTCGTAACCGGCCTTTTCCTGCATAAACAGTGGAAGCAACCCTATATCCTTGGTGAGGTGTACATTCTCAATTTCAGGAAAAAAGGTAACCCAGCGCATCAGTATTCTACTAAAAATCTATTGATCCCTACACTTCTCAAGAGCCTGCGCTCAAGGCTCCGCACCATCATCTTATACGGGTTTCTAGCCAGGGACGCTCCGTGGCTGCCCGATATCCCCTCGTAAACAGGATTTTCGGGAAGCAGACGGGTGGAACTTTTAAGTGGTTCCTTCATCAGCACATCGTACAAAACATGCTCTATATATCTGTGTTGCTCGTCATTCGCATTGGCGTAAAGTCCGGTAATATGTTTAAGGTATTGGGACACCTGTACTGAAAAAAAACCTGTGATGGCCACCCTGCGTTTCTGGTGCAGGTCAATGTGCATGGGCGCCTGAAGTGCCTCCATCATGGAAGCTATGTTGCGCACAATATACCGACCTGTGATTTTAACCAACAGTGCATTTTCAGGAAGCAACTCCACCAACTGATCGAGCATATAAAACTCCTGAAAACCCTTCCCCCTGTCGGAATCGGGATGTGGGACGAAACGCTTTACCGTAAATCTTGGGTCCGCAAGAAACTTTTCAAAGCGAGGGTCAGCGTGCAGATTGTAAGTAGAATTTTCGGCAAACAAAATAGGGAAGGTAGTATGCGAAAGGTAAAACTCAAAGCTGCTGAGGTAATCGGAAATGCGGGCCTGCACATCCCTGCGGGATACATATGTGGTGCCGGGTTCAATGGTTCCGGTAAGTACAATCACCTTGTTGTGCATGAGGTAAAGATATGCGCAGAACCTGAATTGAAGCCATGAGATATGTTGTAGTTTTGGACATGCCCAAAACCATTATCCACATTGGCATGCCGCGCACGGCGAGCACCTTTTTCCAGCGGGAGGTGTTCCCTTTTATTCAAGATTTTACATGTATTGGTCCTGAGGTAACACAACACAGCCCCAATTTTCAGCGACTACTATACCAGGATGATACGCTGTGGCAACCTGATATTTTCAGACAATTATTGCCCAATACACCCAATGAGAATTTATTGATCTCCAATGAATTATTTTCTGGACAGGGGCTTACCCTCTCTGCAACAAACCGCACGCGTACAGCGCGAAGATTGAAGGAGCAATGGCCGGATGCTGAAATAGTCTTGTTAGTAAGAAACCAAGTGGACCTGCTTCAATCGCTTTACGCAATTGGCGTATACGGTGGTCACCACATGTCGCCTGAGGAATTTCTCTACACCCCGGATTCAACGACAGTTCGCGATAAAGACCACTACCCAACTTTCGTTCTTGGCGAAAGCATGGAACCTTACCTGTACACCCCGTTGGTAGAACTATATGCTGCGCTATTTCAAAAAGTTCATGTTTTTCTTTTTGAAGATTTTGAAGCAATACCGAAAGAGTTTATGGTCAACTTCTCACAACGCTTCGGCTTGAGCATGGAGAAGAAACTTGATTATGGAAGGAAGCAAAACAGGAGCCTCAGCGCGCGTCAGTTGTATTACATCAAAATACTGAACCAGTGGAAACCGCTCCTGCAATCTGGAAGGTTAGGACGAGGATTATTCCGTATGAAGCTGCGGTTTATAGAAAGAAATTTGGGTGGCGGAAAGGCGTTTGCATTTTCTGATGAACTCAGGCAAGAGCTCAACTTGTATTATTTTCAGGACAATGCAAAGCTCAAGAAAATGCGTCCGGAACTAACTGCCATGGGCCATTTTGATGCGCATTATTTAAGGACTTAGAGATCGTTCCTTATTAAACGGTGGCCATGGGCGAGCCGTATTTTCTTGTGAAAATCTGCACAGGAACGATGGATGAGAGCAATCCACATACCACTACCAGGAGAAAAATTGCCATCAGGTCGGTGAAATTGATTTCCACCGGGTAGTATTCCACGAGCCCTCCCTCGAGCCTTATCAGGCCCCACTTCTGCTGAATGTACACCAGCAACAATCCGAAAAGCAAACCTGCTGTTGCACCTACTGCGTTGATAAGGGCACCTGCTGCGAAGAAAATTCTTCTGATGGTATTGGTAGTAGCGCCAAGGCTGTATAAAACCCTTATGTCCCTTCGCTTCTCATTGATGAGCAAGGTAAGTGCGGCGATGATATTGAACGTTGCAATTAGCATGATGAAGCCCATAATCACAAAAGTGGCCCACTTCTCTGACTTATTGGTTTTGTAAATCAGTTCATTCTTTTGGAGCCTGGTTTTTACTTCAAATTGAGGGCCTGCAAATTGCGCCACGCGCTCGCGAAAATCTTCGGCGTCTGTATCAGGGTGCAGGTACAGTTCCACAGCGCTGAATTCTTGATTGTACTTAAGCAGTTCAGCTGCAAATTCCAGTGGAACAATGATGTAGTCTGAATCGAAATCCATGTTGATAGAAAACACCCCTGTTACAGGAATATTTCTTCGGTTGAAAGCCTGCTCAGGATTGGCACTAAGCTTCTTGCCCCGCTGTATAGCTGAAAGGCGGAGCGGGTTGAATTGCTGCTCAAAAAGCCGAAGGTTTAGGTCGTACTTCACTCCTATGCCGATGAGCGCTGATGGATACCCGGCAAGGTACAGGGAAGCCTCCCCGTCCAGGATCATGCTGTCCAGGGGCGCTTCTTCAAGAAATACAGGTTGTACACCTTTCATAATGGCAATGCGCTGGTTGCTTTCATACTCAGCAAGCACATACTCTTCAATGGTATAGCCACCGCTTGATACGCCGGGCATGGAAAGCAAGGTGTCCAAATTCAAATCGGAAGGGGTGAGCACTTTGTTGTTGAGAGGAGAAATGGAAATATCGGCGTCAAAATAGCTAAACCGCTCATCAATCAGGGCTTCAATACCATTGAAAGCAGACATTACAACCACCATGGCCATAGAAACTACGGCTACCACTACCATGCAAATAATGCTCATGATGGTAATGATTCCGAGGGACTTTCGGGAAATGATATAACGCAGGGCAATAAACCGGCTTACCCTAATCACCTTCAGGAATTGAGAAGGTTGTCGATGGTACTGGCATAATCGAGACTATCGTCTATAAAGAAGTACAACTCCGGAATGCTGCGCACCTGCTTGCCAATTTTTCTACCTAGCAATCCGCGCACGGCCGATGCCTTGGACCTCACCACAGTAAGAAGATCCTCCTTGTTTGTGCCCGAATTTGTGAAGAAACTTAGAAAAACCTTTGCCACACCCATATCAGGACTCATACGCACCACTGTAACGGTTATGAAAGCACCGCCGAAAAGGTCTTTGGCTTGCTCCTGAAATATTACAGCCAGGTCTCGCTGAATAAGTTTCGCTACTTTTTCTTGTCTTAATGATGCCATGGGTTTCAGTATAAAAAGTTGTTGTAAGGATACCTTTCCTCGTGAATCACGCGGGTATGGTTGTACATTTTCTCTTTGAGCTCTTCGATATTCTGCTTTTTCACCGCTGAGACAAACACTACATCCTCTGCCGAAAGGCGGGCCATCCATGTTTTCTTCAATCTTTCGAGTGGATCGCTTTCTTCATCGGGGTCGGTCACTTGCTGGGGGTCCACCGGTTTCGGAACGTAGGCATCCAATTTATTAAACACCACAATGGTAGGTTTTTCTAAACAACCTATTTCGGTAAGGGTGGCATTAACCGTATTGAAATGATCTTCAAAATTCGGGTGGGAAAGGTCCACTACGTGGATGAGCAGGTCTGCTTCCCTTACTTCGTCGAGGGTGCTTTTGAAGGACTCCACCAATTGTGTGGGCAATTTCCGGATGAAGCCAACGGTGTCGGTAAGCAAAAAAGGAAGGTTTTGGAGCACCACTTTTCTCACGGTTGTGTCGAGCGTGGCGAAGAGCCTGTCTTCAGCAAAAACTTCGCTCTTGCTGAGCAGGTTCATAAGTGTACTTTTCCCAGCATTGGTATATCCCACCAATGCCACGCGCACCATTGCCCCGCGGTTGCTACGCTGGGTTTTCATTTGCTTGTCAATGAGCTTCAGGTCTTCCTTAAGCTTGGCAATTCTATTTCGGATTGCCCTACGGTCGGTTTCAATCTCACGCTCTCCTGCACCGCCTCGTGTACCAGTTCCACCGCGCTGACGCTCAAGGTGGGTCCACATGCGGGTAAGACGGGGAAGCAGGTACTGAGAGCGCGCGAGCTCTACCTGCGTTTTTGCCTGGGCAGAGCGGGCCCTGTTCATAAAAATATCCAGGATGAGCAGGCTGCGGTCGTAGATTTTCACATTCAATTCCTCTTCGAGATTTCGCATTTGTGAGGGACTTAGGTCATCGTCGAATATCACCACGCTGATGTCATTGTCCTTCACATACCTTACGATTTCTTCCAACTTGCCCTTACCCACGAAGGTGGCAATATCGGGTCTTTCCAACCTTTGCGTGTATTGTTTTACAGATTCTACTCCGGCAGTCTGTGCCAGAAAGGCGAGTTCTTTCAGGTAGTCTTCTACCTGCTCAGCATTCTGATCGCGGGTTATTAATCCCACAAGCACTGCCTTTTCAATGATTGTTTCAGTAGAGATGAGGGCGCCCATTTGGGATTTATTTGAGTGTTTTGGTATATTCGGCTACAGCCTTTAATTCTTCCTGATTGAGCACATCTTCAAATGGCATCATAACTCCTTTTCCGCGGGATATCAGGGCAATCCTTTCATCTATGCCCAGGGTTGATTCTGGGAGCAATTTGGCGCCTGCAAATCCCTTCTTACCATCATTGCCATGACAAATTGCGCAATGGGTTTTGTAAAGGGCTTGACCTGAAACTGGATTTGTGGAAGCGTTCGCATTTGCTTCTCCGGAACTACTGCCACAAGCCCAAACAACGATCAAAAGCACCCCTATGACAACCCATGAACGCGCCATCATCTACATTCCCGGAAACCAGGATTTTCCAATACCTACTTCCCGAACAGGCCAAGGTATATTTGCCAATAGCAGGAGAAGCGCCAGAATGAAATAGATGAAATGGTGTCTGTGCTTGAGGTCATCGGTAGCAGCCTTCTTGGCTTTCACCCTCCCGAATGTTACCAAGAATACCACAATCAGCATGGCCAATAGGTGTTCCACAGCAAAAAACCGAATCACTTTATCGCTCATGTTGCCTATCTGATTGTGCCAGCCTTGTGTGAAGTAAAGCAACAATCCAACCACCAGCTGCAAGTGGAAAGTGATAAGTGTAATCAAAGACCATCGGTTGTCGGCAGCGGTATATGGTTTGCTTTTTCTCAATGATGAAAACGCTCTGATGATCACTACTAAAATGGCCAACAGCGCTACCCAGCGCAGCAACGAGTGAAGATGTATAAGTCCTGTGTCCATGAAAAATATTTGCTGCAAATGTAGTCATTTGACCCACAAAGGCGGCAATACTACCCCCTACCAAACAGAGAAGTACTCCGGCACTGCCAGGAGCACCATCGAGGCCAGTGCGAGAATGAGCACGAGCTTCCACACCCATTTTATCCAAACATTGTAGGGTATTCCGGCAATGCTGAGTATGCCCATTGTCACTGCGCTTGTGGGAATAACAATATTCAAAAGTCCATCACCAAACTGAAAGGCGAGCACTGCGGTTTGCCGGGAAATACTCAACAAATCTGAGAGTGGAGTCATTATCGGCATGGTGATGGCGGCCTGCCCGGAACCAGAAGGAATAAAAATATTGATGGTGGCTTGTACAAGGAACATCCCTTGCACGCTCACCGCTTTCGGAAACTCATCTACAAGTCCGGCGAGGGCATGCAACATGGTGTCTATAATCCTGCCATCTTCGGCTACAATGAGCACGCTGCGCGATACAGCAATGATAATCGCGGCAGTGAGCATCTCTCCAGCTCCTTTTGTAAATGACTGCACAGCGCCGCTTACGCCGAGTTTTCCAGCTACAGCTGCAAGCAGACCAAGCGCAAGGAAGAGGGCCGAAATCTCGTCTATGTACCAGCC
>JBGTBE010000077.1:0-66204 GCA_041749535.1 Cryomorpha sp.
GGCTTCTACTAACAAGCATTATCATCTTAACAGTTTTTTAATCATAATGACCCTAAAATGACCTATCCAAGAATGGTAGCAAACAGTGTCAATGAATAATAAAATCAAAGCATGGGCATCGCTAGGCGGTGATAAAGTTAACCCAACGGTTGCAACCGCAATCTTTTTAATGATTCTGATTATGATGATGATATTGCCAACACCAGCATGGTTGCTGGATATTGGCTTATCAATCAGTTTTGCAAGCTCTATTGCTATTTTTATGATTGTTTTATTTTCTGAACGTCCGCTTGATTTTTCTTCTTTCCCAACAATGCTTTTGGCATCATTAAAAATCATTGCAGCATCATGGAGAAATGAGAGACAAAATCAGAATGCCCAGGAAATTTCAGAACGAGGAAAAATGTTGCTGGAAAAATTTGTGAGCTTTACCGACGATATGAAAAAGATAGGCGAACAGCTGGAACGAACGCAACATACCTACGGTGATGCAATGAAAAAACTCACCGAAGGCAGAGGCAATTTGGTGCGTCAGGCCACAGAATTGGAATCACTGGGCGTACGCTCTCGAAAGAAGATTGACGATAGTTTAATAACAGATACTGATATCGGGGAATGAGTGCAAGGAATTGGATGTTGATGGCTTGTGCTATGCTGTTGCTGATGGCCTTGGCAGGCTGTCGTTCAGGTGAAAAAAGCGTATCAAAGGCAGTTTCCGTAAACCCTTACACTGGAGGTGAACTGGAGCTCGACGCGGCCTTTACCGTTTTTCATGTAGACAGAGATTCATCACGCTTTTTTGTTCGACTCAATACGGCCAACCTACTGTACAACAGGGCAAGCACTGATCAATTTTCGGCAAGGGTGCAAGTGAAAATTACACCTGTGGTAACTAAAGATGATGGAGCATCAGCAGCAGAAGTAAAAACCATTCAGTTTACCGATACAGATGACAATAAAACGCCAAAAACTCTGATGGGTAGCACCACCTTAAAGCTGCCCGCAGGCGCTGACTACAAGTTGAATATTGAGCTCATTGATGTGAACAGAAAGCGCTCAACAAACAAAGTGTTCATCGCCGAAAAGTCAAGCCCCCACACCCGCCAAAATTTTATAGCCGCTACGGAAGATCTCAGGGTGCCACTTGTGAACGACCGTATTGCACCATATAGTCAAGTCATCATCGGGAGCAATGCTACTGCAAACGGTCAAATATTTGTGCGATACTACAAGCGCACTTTTCCACTTCCACCGCCGGCATTTGTGTTTTATGACCCGAAGCCATTCGATTATGCAGCTGATGCTACGTTCGTACTTACACTCGATGAGAACAACCATTGCAGTTTTATGGCCGATGAAATGGGCTTTTATCATTTCCAAAATGATACATCCCAGCAAGAAGGACTCACACTCTTCATCTCAGAGCCCGAGTATCCGGCAGTCACTACAGTACAAAATATGCTGGAACCATTTCGATTTTTGGTAAGCAGTAAGGAATTCAAAGCAGTAAGCGAAGCACCTGATGTAAAAATGGCCTTGGAAAAGCAATGGATAGAGTGGAGTGGTGACAAGGAAAGGGCAAGGAAGAGCATCAAACTCTTTTACAGCAGGGTAGAAGATGCCAATATATACTTCAGCTCCCACAATGATGGTTGGAAAACAGACCGAGGGCTGATCTACATTATTTATGGCAGACCGAACAAAGTCTATCGCACAGATTTGATGGAGTCATGGATATATGGAGAAGAGAACAACCCGCTCTCCATCACATTCAATTTTGTAAAGGTGATCAACCCGTTTACTTCAAACGATTACCGCCTCAGCCGGGAAGATTACTATAGACCATCATGGTACCGGGCCATTGAAGCCTGGAGAAATGGCCGTGTTTTATAAAGCATCCTATGAAGAAAGAATCAATCATATATGGGGTACACCCTCTTCTTGAAGCCATCGAAGCTGGAAAAACTGTTGAAAAGGTTCTGCTGCAGCGCGGGCTGAGTGCAGAAACGCAGAATAAAATTATACCTCTGCTCAAAGAGCACAACATTCCACTGCAATTGGTGCCCAAAGCCAAACTTGACTTTGTAACAACGCGCAGCCATCAGGGCATTATCGCATACATATCGCCGGTAGAGTACTACGACCTGGGCTGGATTATCCCAACCATTTACGAGCGAGGCGAAGTACCTCTGATTCTAGTACTGGACCGGATTACAGATGTGCGCAATTTTGGTGCGATATGCCGGAGCGCTGAGTGTGCGGGAGTGCACGCAGTGGTAATCCCCATGCGAGGAGCCGCACAGATTAATGAGGACGCAGTAAAGACCAGTGCAGGAGCAGTGATGCGTTTGCCAATATGCAAGGTTGCCTCACTGAAGGAAACGCTTCACTACTTGAGCGATAGTGGCATGAGCATTATTTCCTGCGAGGAAAGCGGTACAGAGACCTACTACAAAGCCAATTTAACGATGCCAGTTGCGCTGGTAATGGGCTCAGAAGAAGATGGTATAAGCCCACCATTACGGCCCTATATTGATAAGGCTGTACGCATACCTATGGGCGGTCAGACCGAATCACTAAACGTATCGGTGGCCACGGGTGTGGTTCTTTTCGAGGTGCTCAGGCAAAGGGCTTCCTGAAAATTTCGACTCTTCCGGCCAAGATAATTCTATAGGTTTTCCCTTGCTTTTACCTTGGGAAAGTTTTCCAAGTACCTATCTTAAAAACTTATCATTACACGCCTTACGGGGCTCGGTTGAGCAGCTATCTTTAACACTGCATGCATAATATTTTAAGCATCTTAAATACCATGAAGCTACTCCATAAATTGGTTCTATTGTCTTGCTTTCTTTTGCCCATTTTTCTCTCAACCACATCCAATGCTCAAATACAAACAGAACCAAAATACTATCGCTACTTTATTGTTAACACCCAAAATTTGAGTGATGGGCAACTGAACAAGTTCATAAAAAAGATATCTGAAAATCCATTTTACGAGAAGCCAATTCCTTGCCTTTCAGAAAATAAAATATTGATTGCTGTCAAAGCAAATTATCCTACAAGGGTGGACGATATCCTCAGTGAGATTACTACCACATTCAAGTCAACTACGGACCCTTCAACACTGAAAAGCGTGGAGAAAACTGTCCCTGAAACAAGTAAAAACTTTTGCAGATGATGGAACGATCAAAGCGGCATACATGCCATAGCCATTTGGCGAAAGTTGCTCTGGGCTTAGTTGCCTCAGCACTGATTATTTCGAACAGCGAGGCACAAGTAATTGTAGGGCCTGGTGGAAACCTTCAAGACTTAGCGAATCTCATCACAGGCAATGGGGTGCAGATTCTGAATCCGCAAATCAATTGCCCGACAGGTGCATTTGGCACCTACGATTTCAATGCGGTTACTGGCTTGAATGATGGCAATGGTCTTATGCTTTCTACGGGAAATATCAATGGCATATATGGGCCAAACTTAAGTGCCAGTACCACTACTGAATGGGGCACCCCGGGTGATCCTTTTCTTACTTCCATAGCGGGTTCCACCAGCTATGACGCCTGTACCTTCGAGTTCGATGTGATTCCTGTGGGCGATACCCTTCGCTTCAATTTTGTATTTGCCAGTGAAGAGTATCAGGAATATGTAGGAACTGCCTTCAACGATGCCTTCGGCTTTTTCATCAGCGGGCCTGGCATCAGTGGCCCACCACAGTTTGGAGGAGCGGCAAATATTGCCCTCATACCGAACAGTTCAATCCCCGTTACCATCAACAACGTGAACAATGGAAACCCGGACATAGGCTTCCCCGCTGCAAACCCTGCGTTTTTCTTTGCCAATCCACTCAGTTTCGCATCTTTGATTCAATACGATGGGTGGACCAAAGGCCTGTACGCCCAGCGCGTGGTTACCCCCTGCAACATGTATCACCTGAAGCTCACTATTGCCGACGTGGGCGATAGAAAATGGGACAGCAGCGTATTTATTGATGCCATTGAAAGCAACAGCATTACCCTGAGCAGTGCCACTGATGGCGGTATTGACAATATGATTGAAGGTTGCAACAACGGCACAGTCACTTTCACCAGAACTCCTGTGACCAATCAGCCAGTCACCGTAACATACTTCATAGATGGAACAGCAGTGAATGGGACAGACTACCCTCAAATTGGGACAGACCCAGACCCACTTGTTGCAAAAACCATCGTGATTCCAGCCAACGTAGCCACTGCTTCTCTAAACATCAATCCCTTTGCAGATGGAATTGATGAAGGACTTGAATTTATTGCATTTTATGTGGGCAATCCTCTTTGCGAAGGAACCATTCAGGACAGTCTTATATTCAATATTCAAGACTTTCTTGATGTGGATGTAAGCCCACCCCTCGCCTATGTGTGCTTGGGAGATAGCCTCACCTTTGACGTAACCGAGGGTGGAACAACATTCACATGGACTCCGGCGGATTATCTCAACGACCCCACCTTGATGGAGCCCACATCCATCCCACTTGATGATATAATTTACACGCTCACAACCACGGTGAGTAGCTGTGTGGCAACTGCCATGGCCGACGTGCGCGTAACCGATATGAACCTTTCCGCCAATGTGCAAAATGTGCTTTGTGCAGGAGCCGGTAGTGGAAGTATCACACTTACTCAAACAGGCGGTGAAGACCCAGTGGAATTTTTATGGTCGGGCCCTGCTGGTTTTTCATCTACAGATCAAAATATCTCAAACCTACAGCCTGGAAGTTATACCGTATTGGCTACCGACCGGGATGGCTGTACTGCAACACTCATCCTTGAAGTTGCAGAACTGAGCACCATTCAGATAGCATTGAGCAGCCCTGAGTATCTGGGTGGATTCAATATTTCATGTTTTGGTTCTAACAACGGTCAGGCTTCAGCAGTGGTTAGTGGGGGCACCCCCCCCTATACGCTTCAGTGGAATGATGCTGGCAGCCAAACCGGACAATCAGCTACAGGGTTGGTTGCTGGCACTTATACATTACTTGTAACGGATGCCAACGGCTGCACATCCAGTGAAAATATTGAAATTACTGAGCCTGCTGCAATTACAGGCACGCTCCTATCACGTATTGATGTGAGTTGCTTCGGGGGTGCAGATGGTACTGCCACTGTAGGCGGAGTTGGTGGCAATGGACCGTACACCTTTGTGTGGAACACAGTTCCCTTGCAGAATTCGGCCACTGCCACAGGACTCGCGGCAGGCTTTTATGTTGTAACCATCACCGACATCAACAACTGCACTGGCAACATAGAAATAGAAATATCTCAGCCTCCTACCCCTCTTTCAGCATCCGTCGCAATTACAAACCCTAACTGCAGCACACTTAGTACTGGAGAAGTATCTGCAACAGCACTGGGGGGTACGCCACCATACACCTATGCGTGGACCATAGCCGGGGCTGGCAACACACAATCAGTGAGCAACGTGTCTGCCGGCACTTACACCCTCACGGTTACCGACGACAATGGTTGCATAACCAGCGTGTTCTTCAGTGTTGAAGCACCCTTACCACTAATAGCCAATATTGGAGCCGTTACTCACGTTGCATGCGCCAATGAAAATTCAGGAAGTATACTGGCAAGCGCATCGGGTGGCACAACCCCATACACCTATGTTTGGAACACCCTTCCTCCCACAGTTGGAAATCAACTTACTGATGTCCCTGCAGGCTTCTACGCTGTTACCGTAACGGATGCAAATGGATGCATGGCGCAAGTAACTGTAGAAGTGACGGAACCAACCGATGGTCTTTCTATTTCACAATTGAATATTCTTAACCCTTTGTGCCACGGAGCAGCAACGGGTGAAATAAGTGTGAATGTAACCGGTGGTACTGCGCCCTACCTCTACCTATGGAATGACGTACCCCCTTCGACCACTGCGACAGTAAGCAACTTGACTGAGGGAACTTACAACCTTGAAGTAACTGATGCCAATGGTTGTAGCGCAAATGCGAGCTACACGCTCACAGCGCCCAATGCAATTATCATTGCCATCGATGGCATCTTTAATGTATTGTGCAGCGGTGAGTCAACGGGAGCAATCTCAGCAAATCCTTCGGGTGGTGTGCCACCTTACACCTTCTTATGGAATGATGGACTTGCACAAACTACCTCCACAGCAACAGGACTTTCGGCAGGTGTTTATGCTTTGATTGTAACCGATGCCAACGGTTGTACGGCCACAATTCAAGCTACGATTACTGATTTGAGCACACCCCTTGGTGCCAGCATCAGCAGCCAACAAAATGTAGCCTGCTTTGGTGATAGCACCGGACAGGCTACAGTCACGGCAACTGGTGGGAGTGGTTCATACAGCTACCTATGGAACGATCCCTCAGGCCAACAAACCGCAACTGCTTCAGGTCTTGCACCGGGAGTATACGCTGTTACTGTATCTGATAACAATGGTTGCTCCAATACCATTGTGCTCAATGTGACAATATTGGGCCCTGCGAGCAAACTGCTTGCTGATTTAAGTCCATCCATATTTGCAGGAGGATTCAACATTTCTTGTGCGAACGATACTACTGGTACCATCACAGTTGGGATCACAGGTGGCACCGCACCATTTGTAATAACATGGAATCTGCCGGGCCTCCAAACCAGCGGACTACAATCAGTGATAAATCTAGGTGCTGGTTTTTACTCAGCTACTGTAACAGATGCAAATGGATGCACCGCCGAAGCTTCCATCACGCTCACTGAGCCCGAGCCTATCGAAGTAACTTCGATAGTTACACCGAGTAGCTGCTTTGGCGTTCCAAATGGCAGCATCAGCATTCAAATCACTGGGGGGGTGCCTAGTTATGGCATTGGCTGGACTGACCCAACAGGTGTGTTTATTGGAAGCAGCCCCAACTTAATAAACCTGGTAGGCGGGAGCTATATTCTGAATGTTCAGGATGCCAATGGTTGCTTCTACCAAAATGCTATAACAGTGGTACAGCCTGAAGATATACTCATCGCTGTAGATTCCCTTTCAGATTTTAATGGTTTCAACACAACTTGCTCCAACAGCAGTGACGGATCTATTTACATCACTCCTAGTGGAGGGCTTATGCCATACACATTTCAATGGAACACGGTAGGGAATCCAAATTACAGCAATCAGGAAGATGTGATAAACGTACCACCGCTATTGCATGAAGTGGTTGTGACCGATGCCAACGGTTGCGTGCAGAATGCTTTTGTCACGCTCAGTGCACCTGATACGCTGGGTGTAGACTTTACTACAAGTTTGTTTCCGAGTGGATACAATGTCAGTTGCTTTGGTGCTGCTGATGGCAGCATAGAAGCAGTAGCAGCAGGAGGAACTCCGGGATATACATACTTATGGATCGGCGAAGGTGGATTTGGACCAGTTTTTGGAAATCCGATTCAAAATCTGGGTCCAGGAGAATACAATGTACTCATCACTGATGAGAACAACTGTACTTTCTCAAATTCTGTTGTTTTAAACTCCCCCGGACCATACAGCATTGCCTTACAAGCTTCCACCATCAACGGAAGCAATATAGACTGCAATGGTCAGAACACTGGATCAATAAACCTAATCACCACAGGTGGCACCAGTCCATTCAGTCAAAGCTGGATCGGACCTAATGGATTTAGCAGTTCAAGCGAAGACCTTTTCGGCCTGCTGGCCGGTGAATATTGCGTAACAGTAACTGATAGTGATGGTTGCAGCCAGAATGCCTGTATCACCCTTGGCGAACCTGATGCACTCATTGTAACACTGGATGCCGCCACCCTTCCGAATGGAGCGAATGTGAGCTGCTTTGACAGCAACAACGGATCCATTGCATCCATGACATCTGGCGGGTCTACTCCTTATACCTTTAGCTGGACAGGTCCGAATAGTTTCAGCGCATTTACGAGTGATATCACAAGTCTTGAAATTGGTACGTATTGCCTCACCAGTACAGACGCAAATGGATGTCAGGCAGTACAATGTGAAACACTCAACGCCCCTGACAGTATTCAAATTGTACTTACTGCTTCGGGCAACATACTATGCTCAGGCAGTGAACCCGCTTCAGTGTCATCATCTGTTACAGGTGGTTTTCCAAATTACGACTACGCCTGGACCGGCCCTGGTGGGTTTTCATCGTCAACTGCCGACATTTCTAATCTCACCCTTGCCGGTGTGTATTGCCTCACCATTACAGACCAGAGCGGCTGCACATTGGAAGAATGTATCAACATAGTTTCTTCACCCGGTCTCTCCTTGAGTTTGGGTAGTTCAGTATTTAATGGTGGTTGGGGTATCTCATGTGCTGGAGAAGCTGATGGATATGCAGCTGGCATAATCACAGGAGGAACAGGACCCATTAACTATGTCTGGAGTGGGCCAAATGGCTTCACCGCCAATACACCGATTGTTGAAGGATTGACTGTTGGCACTTATTGTCTTGATGTAACCGACGCCAACAACTGCACGGCACAAGCATGTGTTGACATTACTGAGCCTGCTGCTTTGGCGAACAATCCACTGGTTGAATTGCCTAACTGCAGCGATTCAGGTCTGGCAACCATTACATTAAATACTTCAGGAGGTACTGCCCCCTATCAATACAGTTGGTCTGGAGGATTTACAACGGATGTGGTGCTGGTAGGAAATGGAAACTTCAACGTTTTCGTTCTCGACGCAAACGGGTGTGATGCCACATCTGATTTCATTATTACTTTACCGGCACCATTGGCAATCACAGCTGTGAGTCCGGTATTTGCCGGGGGTACTAACACTTCCTGCGCCTCAGGTTTTGATGGAAGCATCAATCTCAGCATAGGCGGTGCCCAGGGCGCTATTTCCGTCACCTGGAGTGGCCCTAATGGTTATGTTTCTAATGATCAGAATCCTACCGGACTCGAAGCTGGGGAATACTGTGTAGAAGTAACTGATCTATCCGGATGTGAAGCGGAAACATGCATAACGCTTACAGAGCCTGTTGCACTGCTTGCCAATCTGATTGCCACGGACCTGACTTGCCCGGGAAGTGAAGATGGAAGCATAGAAGCAACCATTACCGGTGGGATTCCGGCATACATTGTACAATGGAGCGGGCCAAACGGATTCACCTTCGCTGGAAACAGCATTGCCAATCTTGAAGCTGGCATTTACTGCGCTGATGTAACAGATGCAAACGGTTGTATACTGAATGTTTGCGAGCAGGTAACGGAACCAACTGCCATTTCAATTATACTAAATAGTCCCGAAACTGGTGGTGACAACATCGGCTGCTTTGGTGCAGCAACAGGCTCTATTTCCTCAGTTGTAGGCGGTGGTACTGGTACATACACCTATTCATGGACAGGACCTGATGGTTACAGTTCCACAGACCCAAACCCATCAGGCTTGATAGCAGGTGAATACTGTCTTACCCTTACTGACCAAAATAGCTGTACTTCGGAGAGTTGTATCACACTGACCGAAGCGGTTGGTGTGACAGTAACACCCAACGTTTTCGCCTATGCAAACGGATTTAATGTAAGCTGTGAAGGTTTGTGCGACGGTTCACTACAGGTGGTGCTTAGTGGAGGTACCGGAATGCTTACAACCACCTGGAGCGGTCCGAATGGGTTTTCCGGATCTGGTTTGGTATTATCAGACTTGTGTGCTGGGCTTTATGTTCTCACCACTGAAGATGAAAACGGGTGCATGCAGGATACAGAAATTGAGCTCACCACTCCTGATGCGCTCATTCTTGAATTGGACGCTCCACTCTTCGCGGGGGGAACAGAAATCGCCTGTACTGGGGAGAGCAATGGTTCAGTGTTCTCCACTATAAGTGGAGGTATACCAGGCTACATCATTTCATGGACAGGCCCAGATGGATTCAGCAGCAGCTCTCTCAATATCTCCAATCTCTTTGCGGGAACTTATCTGTTGCAAATAACGGACGCTGGAGGTTGTACCGTAAATGGAACTGTGACCCTCAACGAGCCCGCCACTCCACTCACTGCAACTGCTATCGCTGGCACTTACCCGTCTGGAAACAACATCAGCTGCCTAGGCAGTAGCGACGGATCCATAGATATAACACCTGCTGGTGGCATTCCGCCATACACCTACAATTGGCTAGGGCCAAACGGTTTCAGTCAAACTACTCAAAATGTGAGCGGCCTCGCAGCAGGTGAGTATGTGCTTGTGGTAATAGATGCAAACAATTGTACCTATACACTCATCGTTGAACTTGATGAGCCGGCCACTGCCTTAACCACTTCTGTAATTATTGACTCTGAAGTACTTTGTCAAGGTACCAATACTGGAGCCATTCAGGTAATTGCAGAGGGAGGCTCCCCTGTCTATACCATTCAATGGATTGGTGAAGGGGGCTTTGTTTCCGATCAATTCTCAATTTCTAACCTGGTTTCGGGTACATATACCTATCTAGTGAGCGATGCCAACGGATGCCTGGTAGGTGGTGCGGTAATTCTGAACGAAGGTCCGGCTTTGGTTATTACCCCTGATATTACCAATGCCCAATGCGATGCTTCTGATGGCGGCATTACCATTGCAATAAGTGGCGGCGTGGAGCCATATGAAATATTGTGGGACGACGGCTCTGCGGAAAATTCACTTTCAGATTTGCCGGCGGGCAGCTATGGAGTATCTGTAACCGATGCCAATGGTTGTAGCGGTAACGCGGTAATCGTTGTGGGCGCTACAAATTCCCTAAATCTGAATCCGGTATTGTCAGAACCTGCTTGCTTTGGTTCGAGCTCAGGTATTATTGATATTGTGGTAATTCAAGGTCTCGAACCTATTTCATATGTATGGACAGGCACAGATAATTTTACAGCTACTACCCAAGACCTAAATAATATTGGGGCAGGTGAGTATGATTTGCTCGCGGTGGATGCCAATGGATGCATGGTGGAACTCAATGTTATTCTATCCCAACCTGACTCACTTTTCATAGAACCACTCATCAGCCCATTGTATCCAAATGGTTTCAATATATCAACATTTGGCGGCAGCGACGGTTCAATTTTCGATCCGGTGATAGTAGGCGGAAATGGGGAGTACGATTTATACTGGACAGGACCTGACGGTTTTGCATTTGAAGGCGACGGTGACCTGGGCGGACTGGCTGCAGGAACGTACAGGCTTGCAGTGCTTGACGAAGGGCTGTGTGGCGACACCATTTACATCACCCTTACGCAACCCGTACCATTGGAACTTCCCAACGGAATATCGCCAAATGGAGATGGTTTCAATGATGGGCTAACTGTGCAAGGAATCGAAGACTTCCCCGCAAACGTGCTTTACGTGTACAACCGATGGGGAAATCTTCTCTACGAGGAGCGCAATTTCAGCAATATGGTACCCTGGACGGGAATCAACAACAGCGGTGAAGAACTACCAGAAGGAACCTACTTTGTAATTGTGGAAATACCTGAAAGGGACAACCTTAAGGGCTACTTAGAATTAAGGCGATAAACTACTCACTATGAAAAATTACACAAGTATTTTCGCAATACTGTTCCTTTCTGGAAACGCATTCAGCCAGCAGGAAATGCTGCAGAGCCAGTATATGTTCAACGGACTTTTCATAAATCCAGCATATGCGGGTACCCACAATTTTGCTGAAGCCACAGCACTCTACCGCAATCAATGGACTGGATTGGATGGAGCACCAGAAACGCAGACCCTTGGAGCAGATGCTCCGATTTATGAAGGTCTCATGGGAGTGGGACTCACCTTAATCAACGACAGGATAGGTGATACCAGACAAACTGAAGTTTTTGCAAACTGGAGCTACCATTTGAATTTGGATTCTAAAGGCGAAACTAAAATGAGTTTTGGCATCCGGGCAGGTTTTGCAGACTACAATGCACTGCTCACTGAGACCAAGGTTTTTGATGAGAATGACCCGGTATTCAGCCAGAACATAGGGAATGCATTTGTTCCCAAATTTGGAGCGGGAGTGTATTTTTACTCCGCACTTTGGTATGCCGGACTCAGCGTCCCTACCATCTACGCAGCCGATAAGGATATAAGGTTCGCAATTAACGATGAAAGTGACAGGTATTTCAGGCCGCATACGTACCTCACAGCAGGATATGTATTTCAATTAAATGATGACCTTGCCCTTAAACCCTCCTTCCTTTTGCGCTACCTTAACAACATACCGCTGCAGGCCGATATTAATTGCAACCTGCTGATAAAAAATACGTTTTGGATAGGAGCATCCTACCGCACAGGCGACGCGGTTGTTGGAATCATAGAGTACAATATTTATAACCTTGTAGGAGCTGACATGAGAATAGGATATTCATATGACTTCACCACATCAAGGCTGAGTGATTATAGCAGTGGCTCACATGAGGTAATGCTAAGCTTAAGGTTCAACAAGGAACCCATTAAAACTAAATCCCCACGTTATTTCTAATTCGATCTACCATGACCTTTTCCAAACCACACAAGCAAATATTTTACGCAACCCTGATCGTACTATTTGCAGCATGCACCAATGCCCACATCAAGAAAGGCGACAGGTATGTCGAAAACCTCAGCTATGCCAATGCAGTAGCCAGTTATGAAAAGGTGCTCAACAAGCAACCTGATAATAATGATGTGAAACTTAAGCTGGCCGATGCGTATCGCAACATGAACGATTCGAAGCAAGCTGAGAGATACTATTACGAGGTAGACACAGCCGGCATACTCAAGGGTGAAGCACAGTTGCATTATGCACAGATGCTCATGAAAAACAACAAATACGAGGAGGCTAGAAAATACTTGGAGGTATATCTGGCCGCCAATCCCGAGGATAAGCTTGCCCA
Organism: Cryomorpha sp.; assembly: GCA_041749535.1. Taxonomy (GTDB): domain Bacteria; phylum Bacteroidota; class Bacteroidia; order Flavobacteriales_D; family Cryomorphaceae; genus JBBQZU01. Next base: position 12,819 of record JBGTBE010000077.1, read on the forward strand.
GGCTTTGCTAGAATCCACTACATCAACAGCAACTCTTAAAGAAGATACAGCCGGTTACATCCTGGACCCATTGCCACTCGATTTTACGGTATCTATGTTCGGCGCTTCACATTATCAAAACGGTATTGTGGTTGCCGCAGAAACAGAAATCACAAGCGCAGCCACTACCAACCCTTGGACAGGATATTCTTTTTTGGATATGTTCTTTTTGCAAAAAAACAGCAGTGGTGCCTGGGAATCACCGGTGAGTTTTGGAGAGACTCTCAACGGCAAATACCACGATGGCCCGGTTACCTTCAATGAAGCCCAGGATATGCTCATATATACAAGAAGTGCCATGAAAAATGAGAAGAAGCAACTTGTAAATGAAAAAAGGGAAAATCAGTTCTATTTGTACCAAAGCAATAAGGTGGACAACAAATGGTCTGAACCAGTTGCATTGCCATTCAATAATGAGCGGTATAGCGTTGGCCACCCTTCGCTTTCGCAGGACAGTAAAACCCTCTATTTCTCGAGTGATATGCCGGGAGGATACGGTGGGTCTGATATTTATAAAAGTACCTACGACGGCACTTCCTGGAGCCAGCCCATCAATCTTGGTAGCATGGTTAATACCGCAGGCAATGAGGTATTTCCTTATATCGCAAAAAATGGCAATCTCTACTTTTCGAGTGAAGGCCACCAAACACTCGGTGGTCTGGATGTATTCACCTGTCAAAATATAGGTGGAAGTTGGGGAGCTCCAGTAAATCTGGCTTACCCACTCAATTCGAGTCAGGATGATTTTGCGCTTGTGCTCAATGAAAATGACAGCACAGGATACGTATCATCTGACAGAAGTGGTGGCGATATGGTTTATGCATTCACAAGGGTTCCTCCACAGTACATTCTGGATGGTATAGCTATGCTTAAAGCCACCCAGTTACCCATTGAGGGTGTAACCATTACTTTGATAAACACAACCGATGGAGATACAGCCAGGATCAAAACCGACACTGATGGCAAGTTTAAGTTCAATCTCCTGGCCGAAAAGAATTACAAAGTACTTGGGCAGAAGGAAGGCTACTTCAATGTATCAGAAGAATTCAGGACCAACAAAAGTGATCTCAATAGAACGATTACCCTAAGCTTCGAAATTGAAGAAATTGTAGCCAGTGATAGCGGGACCGGAAGCGGCAATTCAGGCGATGGTTCAGGAACAGCTCCTAAAACATACAATATTGGAGAGGTATTTTATGATTACAATGAGGCAGGAATAAGAGATGACGCCAAGTCGGTACTTGATAAGTTGGTAACCCTCCTGCTCGACAATCCAAAGTTGTCAATAGAGATACATTCGCATTGCGACAGCCGGGGTGGTGCTGCGTATAATCTTAACTTGTCGCAGCGCAGGGCTGAATCAGTGGTGGATTATCTCGTTGCCAATGGTATTGCCAAGCCGCGGCTTCGCTCAAAAGGATTTGGCAGTTCACGCCCCGTGAATAAATGTCGTGAAGGCGTTCAGTGTACAGAAGAAGAACATCAGCTAAACAGAAGAACAGAATTCATTGTGCTTGCTTCCAAAGACCTTTGAGATCAGCTAAGTTCTACAAGAAAAGCCATTCTGATATCAGAATGGCTTTTTTTTGTCCTTATATAGCTTCAAAATCACAGCTGCACCAGCTGCTGTTTGTACATTTCCTTTACGGTAACATTGAAGGGCACTCCAGAGAGTTTGCTTTCTATCCAAGCATGGTAATTGAAGTGAGAAAGTATGATGTGGTCTGATTCGGTAACTATACTATCACGGAGCTCAACTGCGAAAGTTGAAAAGATAGCTTTGTCTCCATCTTCGCCCGCATTTTTGGCGAGTTTCTTCATATTGTTGAGAATTACCACTTCGAGTTCGTGGTCACGCTGACGTTTGTTCAGGTACCTGAAAGTAGATTTGATAATATAGTCAAGCAAATCATAATTGCGAAGTTCATAATGCACAATAAGGTTAAACAACCTTGCATAGCTGTAAATGTCCTGTCGCAAATTGGTTTCATTGTCGTTCATCACCCTGTTGAGCCAATGCAATGCTTCCTTATACATTCCTGCACCGAAATACACTGAAGCTATTACGTTGGTGAATACAAGTTCGTGTTCCTTGTTATGACGGGACATTGGATTCTCCATGTATTCAATTAGTTTATCCACCAATTGAAGTGCCTGCTCAAATTCTCCTTTTTTCATCAGGATTTTGAGTTCGGCAAGGCAAGTGTCTCTGAAGGTCATTGTTACAATATCCTCTGTATCAAAAAACTGCTGCTCAGAAAACTCTTTTATAGTTACAATCATCTTCTCGGCATCATCGAGTCTTCCAAGGTCAATTTGCAATGACATCACACTGCTCAGCGCGCGCATATACCGTTTTGGCAAGTCGTTTCTTATTGCAGGGTTGTTGTCCAGCACGGCTTTTACCTTTTGAAACTTTACGAGTGCGGTTTCCTTGTCGACTTTTGCTGTAGCGCAAAATCCCTGTATGTAATAACATATGGTGGCAGCCCTATGACTTTGGGCAGTATTGCGGCCAATGATAAGTGGATGATGTGAAATTTCTTCAACAAGGGCTCTGTCAGCATCACTGCGTACATAACCACCGCTGCGAAACACGTAATTGATCTTAGAATAAAGTACGTGATAGGCAGCAAGGTTGCGAAGCTTTTCAATTACCTCCTGCTCCTCCTTAATTAGCGCATCAATATCTGTAGTGAACTCACCCGCTTCATATGCTTCTTCGAGCAATAGTTTCTCCCAGCTTAGCAATTCGAAGAGATAGTAGAACTTCTCATACTCTACCGCAATGCGTTTAGCTCTAACCAGAAATTTATTGCACTCTCTGTAAAGTGCTTTTTTGTATAATATCTCAATGTTCTTCAGCTCATGCTTAAGTATACTGCTCACAGAATTATCTGCATGGAAAGCCCTGAGACTTTTCATAATGAGTCGGTACAAGTGGTTCTTTTCGGAAGGCAAGTGCTTGATGAAGGTTGCCCCTTCAAATGTGGTTTTCAGTTCTTCCTCATTATATTCAGACTGCTTGTCAATCACATCGAATATTTTAAGGTAGTTTTTATCCCCTTGCTGAAGCGATGAAGAGAGCTTAAAAAAGCGCTTTTCAGATTTAGTAAGAGACTTTATGAGCTCAAATAGCTCTGTAGAAGGCTTCATAGGAATACAATCTAATTTAATATCAATTGTGGCACTTGCTCAATATACAATCAAATAGAAACTTTCCCCCCAGTAAAAACCAAATTAGCTTTCCAACAATACTTTGTAAAAAAAGAAGCGCCTACGGAAATGGTAGACGCCTGATATTCTAATTTAAACTCCCCGACAAGCCCTATGGCAAATATTTGAAATCTCTGCCGGGATAGTAGGCCATTTTACCAAGCTGCTGCTCTATACGCAACAATTGGTTGTATTTGGCGATTCTATCGCTCCTTGATGCACTTCCGGTTTTAATCTGTCCTGTATTCAATGCCACGGCAAGGTCGGCGATGGTGGTATCTTCCGTTTCTCCAGAGCGGTGGCTCATTACAGAAGTGTAACTGTTCCCTTTGGCCATGCTCACAGCCTCAATGGTTTCGGTAATTGTACCTATCTGGTTCACCTTAACGAGAATAGAGTTCCCAACACCTTCAAGAATACCTCTGTGCAAGCGCTCAGTATTGGTAACAAAAAGGTCATCACCAACCAACTGTATTTTCTTTCCAAGCTTATCAGTCAATGATTTCCATCCTTTCCAATCGTCTTCGTACAAACCATCTTCGATACTTACGATCGGATATTTAGTGCTCCATGAGCTCAGCATGGAAATCATATCGTCAGAGCTGAGCTTTTCATTTGTTGAGCTCAGGTGGTATACTTTCTCTTTCTCGTTGTAAAATTCGCTCGCCGCCACATCAAGTGCTATATAGATGTCATGACCGGGCTTGTATCCAGCCTTCTCTATGGCTTTGATGATGATCTGAAGTGCTTCTTCATTGCTTTTGAGATTGGGAGCAAAACCGCCTTCGTCTCCTACATTGGTGGACATACCCATGTCTTTTAGTACCGCTTTCAGGTGGTGAAATACCTCGGCACCCATGCGCAAAGCTTCAGAAAAACTCCCAGCCCCTATTGGCATGATCATAAATTCCTGAACATCCACATTGTTGTCAGCATGTGAACCACCATTCACAATATTCATCATCGGAATGGGAAGGGTATTCGCACTCACACCGCCTATGTAGCGATACAGTTCCTGATTGGATTCCTGGGCTGCAGCTTTGGCTATGGCCATGGAGACCCCAAGTATTGCGTTGGCACCGAGGGTTGCTTTGTTATCAGTACCATCTATGGCTATCATTGCCCTGTCAATGAGGTTCTGATCAAATACATAGGCCCCGGTCAGTTCCTTTGCAAGGGTTTCATTCACATTGTGAACCGCCCTTAGTACACCTTTTCCGAGGTATCTTCCTTTATCCCCATCACGCAATTCTACTGCTTCGTGTGCACCTGTAGATGCTCCCGATGGCACTGCCGCTCTCCCCAGGACACCATTTTCGGTGATTACATCCACTTCTATTGTTGGATTTCCTCTTGAGTCGAGAATTTCTCTTGCTTCAATCTTTGCTATATAGCTCATTGAAATTGTTGTTTAAGTTGTTGTTTCAAATTTTACTGTGCTGAACTTCCCTAAGAACTCATCAAAAAGGTAACGGGAATCATGTGGGCCTGGCGATGACTCTGGGTGGTACTGCACGGAGAACACATCCTTATTCGTTAATTTTATTCCTGCTAAAGTACCATCATTGAGATGTGTATGTGTAATCTCTATGTTGCTTCCGGCCTTCGCAGAATCCATGTCTACAACAAAACCGTGGTTCTGTGAGGTGATTTCACACTTTCCGGTTATAAGGTTCTTTACAGGATGGTTGATGCCTCGGTGTCCGTTGAACATCTTCACAGTTTTCAGACCCTGACTCAGGGCTATAAGCTGGTGCCCTAGACAAATTCCGAATACGGGCTTATTGGTATTGACGATGGCGCCTACCTCCCGTATGGTGTCGTGCATTACAGATGGATCTCCAGGTCCGTTGGTTATCATGTAACCATCGGGATTCCATTGCTCCATAGTCGCTGCAGTGCTGTGTGAAGGAAACACTTGAAGATGACAGCCCCGCTCTATCAGGCACCGAAGAATGTTCTTCTTTACACCTAAATCGAGTACCGCTACTTTGGGTCCTTTATTCATCTCTCCCAATTGATAAGGTTCCGAGCAGGTTACCCTTGATGATAGTTCCAGACCGTCCATACTTGGTGTGGCCTTGAGTAGTCCTTTCAGTTTTTCAATATCCGTTTCATTCGATGAGATGATACAATTCATCGCTCCTTTGGTCCGAATATGGCGTATAAGTGCCCGGGTATCAATATCGCAAATGGCCACCTTATTATACTTCTCAAAGTACTTCTGTAGTGAATCTGTGGCACCATGCCGGCTGAAATTCTCTGAGAACTTTTTGCAGATCAGTCCGGCAATCTTGAGATCATCTGATTCAATTTCCTCAGGATGCACACCATAATTACCTATATGTGCTGTGGCCATTATCACCACTTGCCCGAAATAAGAAGGGTCTGTAAATATCTCCTGATACCCAGTCATTCCAGTGTTGAAAGCTATTTCGCCTGAGGCAGTACCTATGGCGCCTGCGGCCCGTCCGTGAAATACTGCTCCATCTTCAAGGAGCAAAATAGCAGATTTTACAGGTGAATTTTGCATGGTGCAAAAAGATAAAAAAAAAAGGATAATGCCAAAAGCATCATCCTTTTCAAAGGTTAATTTTTAAACAAGTTATTCTTTAGAGCTCTCTTCGGCAGTTTCATCAGCAGGTTTCTCAGCTTCAGCACTGTTTTCCGGAGCAGCGGTTTCTTCCGTAGGCTCCGCGTTTGCTTTTTCTTTTGTAACAGCCTCAGTGGTTGCGGCTGCTGCCTCAGGTGCGGCAGCCTTCTTGGTAGGCCTTCTGCTGCGGCGTGTTTTAGCCTTGGTGTCTTTCACCAGTAGTTCGTTGAAATCTACCAATTCGATCATGGCCATCTCAGCTGAGTCACCTTGTCTGAAACCAAGTTTTATAATTCTGGTGTACCCACCTGCACGCTCAGCTACTTTTGGAGCTACATCGCGAAAAAGTTCACTTACATGGTCCTTGCTTTTCAAAGAGCTGAATACAGTACGACGTGAGTGGGTAGAATCCGTTTTTGATTTGGTAATGATTGGCTCCACGAATTTGCGAAGCTCTTTGGCTTTGGCTACAGTGGTCGTGATGCGCTTATGCTCGATGAGTGAGCAAGCCATATTGGATAGCATGGCACCTCTGTGGGCTGTCTTTCTACCAAGCGCGTTATTTTTATTTCCGTGTCTCATTTTATTTCGTGTTAGGCTCTCGCAAAATGTGCAGCGAAGCCAAATTATTCCTTATCGAGTTTGTATTTTGCAACATTCATCCCGAAGTGCAGTCCTTTTGACTCTATAAGATCTTCAAGTTCAGTAAGTGACTTTTTACCGAAATTTCTGAACTTCAAAAGGTCGTTCTTATTGAAAGAAACCAAATCACCAAGAGTGTCAATGTCAGCCGCCTTCAGGCAGTTGAGCGCCCTTACTGAGAGATCCATGTCAACGAGTTTCGTTTTAAGAAGCTGACGCATATGGAGTGATGTTTCATCAAACTCTTCTGTTTCAGTTTTCTCTTCGTTATCGAGGCTAATACGCTCGTCAGAGAAGAGCATAAAGTGATGAATAAGGATCTTTGCAGCTTCTTGAAGGGAGTCCTTCGGATTGATTGAACCGTCCGTAACTACCTCCATGATGAGTTTTTCGTAGTCAGTTTTCTGCTCTACCCTGAAGTTCTCAATGGTGTAATTCACCTTTCGGATTGGTGTAAATATTGAATCAATGAAAATGGTTCCAATCGGAGCGTTGCTTACCTTATTCTCTTCAGAAGGACGGTATCCACGGCCTTTGCCGATGTTCATTTCAATCTCAAGTTTCAAAGATTTCTCCATATTACAGATCACCAAATCAGGATTGAGTACCTGAAAAGCTGAGGTAAACTTGCCTATGTCACCTGCAGTAAATTTATCGCTTCCATTGATGGTGATATTCACGCGCTCATTTTCAGCTGAATCAATTTGACGCTTAAAACGAACTTGCTTCAAGTTAAGAACGATTTCGGTAACGTCTTCCACTACACCTTTAATAGAGGAGAATTCGTGGTCCACACCTTCGATTTTCACAGAGGTGATGGCAAATCCTTCGAGTGAAGAAAGCAGAATACGACGTAGGGCATTGCCTATGGTGATACCATAACCTGGCTCGAGCGGGCGGAATTCAAATTTTCCGGCTTGATTATCAGATTCAATCATTACGACCTTATCAGGTCTTTGAAATTCTAGAATGGCCATGTAGGGTTTCCTTGAGGTTTAATTATTTTGAATAAAGTTCGACGATGAGCTGTTCCTTGATATTCTCAGGGATCATTTCGCGGCTAGGGTTCTGTATAAATGTACCTTCGAGCATAGATTTGCTAAAGTCCACATAGTCCACCTTTTTTGAAGAAACTGCCGTTAGTGCGTTGCTGATTACTTCGAGCGACTTAGAACGCTCGCGAACTGCAACTTTGTCTCCTGGACGGAGGCTATAAGATGGAATGTTTACAACATCACCATTAACAGTAATATGGCGGTGGCCAACTAGTTGACGGGCGCCGCGACGGGTCGGAGCAAGTCCCATCCTGTACACAACATTGTCGAGTCTTGCCTCACAAAGTTGCAACAGAATTTCACCTGTAATACCCACTTTGCGCGAAGCTTTGTCAAACATTTTGGCAAACTGACGCTCCAATATACCGTAGATATATTTCGCTTTTTGCTTCTCAGCAAGCTGCACAGCGTATTCCGATTGTTTTCCGCGACGCTTATTTGGTCCGTGGAAACCAGGAGGATAATTCTTTCTTTCGAGTGCCTTATCAGGACCAAAGATTGGTTCTCTAAAGCGGCGTGCAACTTTTGATTTGGGGCCTGTATATCGTGCCATATCTTACTAAAGGTTTTGTCAGTAATTGACAGGGGGTTATTATACTCTTCTTCTTTTCGGTGGGCGGCAACCGTTGTGCGGTACCGGAGTTACATCTACAATTTCTGTAACTTCAATTCCGGCATTGTGAATAGACCTGATGGCAGATTCACGACCGGCACCTGGTCCTTTTACATACACTTTCACTTTGCGGAGTCCAGCTTCGAATGCAACTTTCGATGCATCTTCAGCGGCTACCTGCGCAGCGTATGGTGTGTTCTTTTTTGATCCGCGAAAGCCTTGCTTTCCGGCAGTAGACCAGCTAATTACTTGCCCTGTGCCGTTGGTGAGCGAAATGATGATGTTATTGAACGAAGCTTGGATGTGGGCTTCGCCTACAGCATCTACTTTCACATTGCGCTTCTTCTTAACGTTTGTTTTGGCCATGATTCAATCTATTTTGAATGGTACGATCAGCGATTACTTGGTAACCTTCTTCTTGTTAGCAACTGTTTTACGCTTACCTTTTCTCGTACGCGAATTATTTTTGGTACGCTGCCCACGAAGAGGAAGTCCTGTACGGTGACGCACACCGCGGTAACAACCTATATCCATGAGGCGTTTTATATTGGTTTGGATCTCCGAACGAAGTGCTCCTTCCACTTTAAAAGATTCATTGAGAATTGAGCGAATCTTCGCGAGCTCCTCATCATCCCATTCCTGTACGCGTTTGTCTTCGCTTACTTCAGCTTTCGCCAAAATTTGAGATGCGCGCGACCTGCCTATTCCATAGATGTATGTTAGGCCAATTACACCTCGCTTATTTTTTGGTAAATCTATACCAGCTATCCTAGCCATAGTAATGAGTTTTCTTATCCTTGACGTTGTTTGAACTTAGGGTTCTTTTTGTTAATCACGTACAACCTTCCTTTTCGTCGTACGATTTTGCATTCTGCCGAACGCTTCTTTATGCTTGCTTTGGTTTTCATCGTTTGCCGATTATTTGTACCTAAATGTGATTCTTCCTTTTGAGAGATCGTATGGTGACATTTCTACTTTCACTTTATCGCCTGGGAGTATTTTGATGTAGTGCATCCTCATCTTTCCAGAAATATGAGCTATGATTGAGTGTCCATTTTCCAACTCGACTTTGAACATTGCATTTGACAAGGCTTCAGTAATTGTGCCGTCTTGTTCGATCGAGGATTGTTTTGCCATACGGTTTCTTTCAATTATGTTTTAACCGGCCATACCAAAGCTTGCTGAACGACCTGCAATCTTGCCGGACTTCATCAAGCCATCGTAATGGCGCATGAGTAAATAACTTTCAATTTGTTGCAAAGTATCGAGCACTACACCTACCATAATAAGCAGAGAAGTCCCTCCAAAATAAATGGAGAATGCCTGCTTCACGCCTGCCTGAATTGCGAATACGGGTAGTATTGCAATAAGTCCGAGGAATATTGCACCCGGTAGGGTAATACGTGAGAGTACATTGTCAAGGAAATCAGCGGTTGATTTGCCTGGCTTAACACCAGGTATAAATCCGCCATTTCGCTTGAGGTCGTCGGCCATCTGATTTGGGTTCACAGTGATCGCTGTGTAGAAATAGGTGAAGGCAAGTACCATTGTAAAGAACAGTACGTTGTACCAAAGTCCAGTAAAATTGGCAAGCTCAACGATAATTCCTGATTGCGTATCTGAATATTGAGCGATGTAAAGTGGCACAAACATGATAGCCTGCGCGAAAATAATAGGCATAACTCCTGCGCTATTCACTTTGAGAGGTATATACTGTCGGGCACCTTCTGAATACTGACGATCACCAACCTGACGTTTAGGAAACTGAAGCGGTACCCTTCTAACAGCTTGCACAAGGGCCACCGTGGCGGCAATTACCAACAGCAGGGCAACGAGTTCAATAAGAAGTATTACCAATCCATTTCCTTCAGGACCTGTAGCCGCAAGTACTTCCTGGAAGAAAGCACCGGGAAGACCAGCAATAATACCGATCATAATAAGTAGAGATATTCCATTTCCGACACCGCGGTCGGTAATACGCTCTCCGAGCCACATAACGAAAAGAGTTCCGGCTGTGAGAATAATAATAGAGGTAGTCCACCAAAGCATTGAGTCATCCAAACGCGCTTCGGCAGGCACAGATGCGGCAATGTAGCCAGGTGCCTGAAAGCAAGTGATTACGATGGTGAGAAAACGTGTGTACTGATTGATCTTCTTGCGGCCGCTTTCTCCTTCCTTCTGCATCTTTTGAATGGTAGGAACTGCGATACCCATAAGCTGCATAATAATGGATGCAGAGATGTAAGGCATGATACCAAGACTGAAAATAGAAGCGCGGTTGAATGCCCCACCTGTAAAAAGATCAAGGAGACCGGCAAGTCCACCACCACCGTCATTGGCTGCGGCAAGAGCTGCAGAGTCAATTCCAGGAAGCACGATGTAAGAACCTATTCTAAATACCAGCAAGAGCCCTAAGGTTTGCAGTATTCTGGTTCTGAGCTCCTCAATACTCCAGATATTCTTTAATGTTTGGATGAAGTTCTTCATGCCTGCTGTTCGTTCAAAAATCTTTTATAATTGTGTTACTTCGCCACCCTTGCTTTCTATTGCTGTTTTAGCAGTAGCTGAGAAGGCGTGAGCAGTTACTTGTACTTTGGCGTTGAGCGTTCCTCTGCCGAGAACTTTCACAAGTTCACGTTTGCTGCAAAGACCGTTGTCAACAAATACTTCTGGAGTAAATACAGTAATCTTCTTTTCTGAAGCCAATTTCTCGAGCGTATCGAGGTTGATGGCTTTGTACTCCACCCTGTTAGGACTGGTGAAACCAAACTTAGGCACCCGGCGCTGAAGTGGCATCTGTCCCCCTTCAAATCCACGCTTGCTTGAATAACCGCTGCGTGACTTTGCTCCTTTGTGGCCGCGGCCGGCGGTATCGCCATAACCAGAGCCTTCTCCTCTTCCGAGGCGCTTTTTGGTTTTTGTTGAGCCTTTGGCAGGCTTCAGATTACTCAAATCCATTTTATTGTCGTTTTGCGCTGTGCGCTGGTTATACTTCTTCTACTTTCACAAGGTGCTTCACCTTGTTGATCATGCCCAATACTTGTGGCGTGGCCTCTTTATGCACCGGCCTGTTCAATTTCTTGCATCCGAGGGCCACAAGAGTGACTTTCTGATTCTTCGGCTTATTGATTGCGCTGCGTACTTGGGTAACTATTATCTTTTGTGCCATTGTTCTTTAAATTAAAGGTGCGATCAACCGTTGAATACCCTTGTAAGTGTTAATCCCCTATGTTGGGCTACTGAACGCGCATCTCTCATTTGGGTGAGTGCATCCATGGTGGCTTTTACCACGTTGTGCGGATTTGAAGATCCTTGAGATTTAGCAAGTACATCTTTGATACCTACACTCTCCAAAACAGCGCGCATCGCACCACCGGCAATTACACCTGTACCATTTGATGCTGGCTTGAGAAGAATCTTCGCACCTGAGAATTTGCCCAACTGATAGTGGGGAACAGTACCATTTACGATGGGAACTTTCACCAAATTCTTCTTGGCATCATCGATTCCTTTCGCAATTGCAGTTGTTACTTCCTTCGCTTTGCCCAATCCGTGCCCCACCACTCCATTCTCATTGCCAACTACTACGATGGCAGAGAAACTAAATGTTCTACCACCTTTGGTAACTTTCGTAACCCTGTTGATTGCAACGAGTTTGTCCTTGAGCTCTATTTCGCTGGACTTAACTCTTTTTATATTGGCTTTTGACATAGTCTATTAAAATTTAAGGCCGCCTTCGCGCGCTGATTCAGCAAAGGATTTCACTCTGCCATGATACAAATAACCGTTGCGGTCGAATACAACCTGTGAGATACCAGCTTGAAGTGCCTTCTCTGCCAATTCTTTTCCGACAATTTTTGCCTGCTCAACCTTGGCTATTTTCTGCGCAGCATCATTTTTCAATGATCCGCACGATACCAAAGTCTTTCCGGAGTTGTCATCAATGATCTGGGCATAGATCTGAGTGTTGCTGCGGTATACAGATAGTCTGGGCATTGCTGAAGTACCGAAAATATTCTTTCGAATGCTTCGCTTGATTCGTGCTCTTCTATCGAGTTTAGTGTTTGACATATCGCTATTATTTTCCTGCCGATTTTCCGGCCTTTCTTCTAACTTGTTCACCTGCAAAACGGATACCTTTTCCTTTATATGGTTCTGGTTTCCTGAATGATCTCACCTTGGCGGCAACCATTCCAAGCAATTGCTTATCATGCGATTCCATTGTAATGGTAGGGTTCTGACCTTTGAGAGCTTCAGAACTTACCTTCACTTCTACTGGAAGTTCGAGCACAATGGGGTGAGAATATCCTAGTGACAACTCGAGGAGCTGTCCAGTGGTTTTAGCGCGGTAACCCACACCTACGAGTTCTTGCTTTACTGTAAAGCCTTCACTTACTCCTTTCACCATATTGTTAATAAGGGCACGGTACAAGCCGTGTTTGGCTCTCGTGTCTTTCTCTTCATTTTGGCGAGTCAGGGTCAACGTGCCATCTTCAATAGATATTTCTACTGGGGCATTTATTGCCTGGGTGAGCTCTCCTTTCGGACCTTTTACTGTTACAATACCATTGGAAAAAGTCACATTGACTTTCGAAGGTATTGTAATGGGTGCTTTTCCTATTCGTGACATTTCTGTGGTCTTTCTGTATTAATACACGTAGCAAATTACCTCACCACCTACATTCTGGGTGCGGGCCTCTTTGTCGGTCATGAGGCCTTTCGACGTTGAAATAATTGATATTCCGAGACCATTCAATACCCTGGGCAACTCGGTTGCTCCGCGGTAATACCTCAGACCTGGACTCGACGCCCGCTCCAATTTTTTGATGGCGGATGCTTTGGTAACCGGGTGGTATTTTAGGGCAATCTTAATGCTTCCCTGAACTGAATTGTCATCGAACTTAAAATTAAGGATGTACCCCTTCTCCATGAGAATCTTGGTAATCTCTTTTTTTAGATTTGATGCTGGAATTTCTACGATGCGCTTCTTCGCCATAATGGCATTGCGCAATCGGGTAAGGTAGTCTGCTATTGGATCTGAGTACATTGCGTTGTGTTCCTTTTAATAAATTACCAACTTGCCTTTTTCACACCTGGTATTTTGCCATCAAGTGCCATTTCACGGAAGGTTACCCTTGAAAGGCCAAACTGACGCATATACCCCCTTGGTCTTCCGGTGAGGAGACAACGGTTGTGTAGACGAACTTTGGAAGAGTTCTTTGGGAGTTTCTGAAGACCATCCCAGTCACCTGCTGCCTTTAGTTCTTCCCTTTTAGCAGCGTACTTTGCATGCATCTTAATGCGCTTTCGCTGACGGGCTTTCATTGATTCTTTTGCCATGGTGCTCTCTTATTTTTTCGTGAATGGAAAACCGAATTCATGCAACAGCGCTTTGGCTTCTTCGTCGCTCTTTGCGTTGGTCACAAATGTGATATCCATACCATTAATTTTATTAATCTTCTCAATGTTGATCTCAGGGAAAATGATCTGTTCTTTCACACCCATTGTGAAATTGCCTCTTCCATCAAATCCGGTAGCTTTCACGCCCCTGAAGTCTCTCGTGCGCGGCAGTGAAACAGAAATTAGCCTGTCGAGGAATTCGTACATCCTATCGCCTCGCAGGGTTACCCTTGCTCCAATAGGCATACCTTTCCGAAGTTTGAAGTTGGAAATGTCCTTTTTGGAATAAGTAGGAATTGCCTTCTGGCCAGCGATGGTTGACATCTCTGTCACTGCCTGGTCCACAAGTTTCTTATCAGCAACTGCATCGCCCAAACCTTGGTTGAGGCAAATCTTCTTCAAACTTGGGATCTCCATGGAAGACTTGTATCCAAACTCTTTAGAGAGTGCGGGTTTAACTTCTTCCTTGTATTTTGTTTTAAGTCTCGGTGTGTACATAATTAAACCTCCTGACCGCTCTTTTTAAAGTATCTAACTGATTTTCCTTCGGCATTTTTCTTGCGACCAATACGTGCACCCTTGCCGGATTTGGGGTCTACCAATAGAAGGTTGCTGATGTGAATCGGCGCTTCCTTTTTGATAATGCCACCCTGTGGGTTAGCAGCTGTCGGCTTGGTGTGTCGCGAAACAAGGTTTACGCCTTCCACCACTGCGCGATAGCTCTTAGAGTCTACTGAAACGACTTTGCCGGTTTCGCCTTTGGCAGTTCCGCTCATCACTTGTACAGTATCGTCTTTTTTAATGTGTGTTTTCATTGCTTGATGCATTGTTCGTTTAAAGTACCTCCGGGGCAAGTGAAACGATTTTCATAAACTGTTTGTCGCGAAGTTCGCGTGCTACGGGGCCAAAAATACGGGTACCTCTCATTTCACCAGCATTGTTGAGCAATACCACAGCATTGTCATCAAAGCGGATATATGAACCATCAGCGCGTCGCACTTCTTTGCTGGTGCGAACTACAACTGCCTTGGATACAACACCCTTTTTGATATTACCAGCGGGCATGGCATCTTTTACAGAAACCACAATCTTATCGCCCACCGAGGCGTAACGTCGGCGTGTACCTCCGAGTACCCTGATACAGAGTACTTCTTTGGCTCCACTATTGTCGGCTACTTTCAGCCTACTCTCCTGCTGTATCATTTCAAATTATTTAGCTCGTTCTAGAATTTCAACAAGACGCCAGTTCTTGCGCTTGCTAAGTTTGCGTGTTTCCATGATCCGCACAGTATCACCTATATTGCAGTCATTGTTCTCGTCATGGGCAACGAACTTCGATGTGTTCTTGATGAACTTACCGTAGAGGGGGTGTTTCACCTTTCTTTCCACGACTACAGTGATCGATTTGGTCATTTTGTTGCTCGAAACAACACCGGTCCTCTGCTTTCTAAGTTTTCTTAATTCTGTTGACATTCTTCTCTAGGGTTTCTTGGCGATTACCACTTAATTTCTTTTTTTCAGCTCGGTATGGAGACGCGCTACCAATTTTCGCTTGTCGCGAATCTGAATAGGATTCTCCAGTGTCGATACTGCATGGGTGTGCTTCATCTTTTGCAAACCCTGCACTTCGATATCGAGTTTTTCTTTTACCTCAGCTGTTGTGAGATCAGCGATTTCTTTTGCCTTCATATCTGTAATTATTCAGCGTAATCCCTTCGAACTACAAATTTTGTTTTAACTGGTAACTTTTGGGCAGCCAGTCTCAGGGCTTCCTGCGCGATTGCGAGAGGCACACCATCAGCTTCAAAAAGCATTCGCCCAGGGCGAACTACTGCAACCCAGTGACTAGGAGCACCTTTACCTTTACCCATCCTTACCTCTGCAGGTTTTGCAGTGATCGGTTTATCTGGAAATATTCTAATCCAAACTTTTCCTTCCCTTTTCATAAATCGGGTTACTGCAATACGCGCAGCTTCGATCTGTCGGGCGGTGATAAAAGCTTCTTCTACAGTTTTAATTCCAAAAGATCCGAAAGCAATGGAGGTACCCCTTGTGGAGTTGCCCTTCATTCGGCCTTTCATCGCCTTCCTGAACTTGGTTCTTTTCGGTTGTAACATCGCTTCTTATTTATTCGCGTTCTTTAATTATCTGCGTGGACCTCGGCCACCGCCTCCCTGATTTCCTCTTGGCTTGCGTGGTGCCGGTCTGTCACTTCCGCCTTGTTGTTTAGGCTGTGCGCTTTGAACCTTGCCAGTCTCAATACTTGGAGAGAGGTCTCTCTTGCCATATACTTCGCCCTTACAGATCCAAACCTTTATTCCAATTCTGCCCATTTTAGTGTGGGCTTCGGCAAGTGCATAGTCAATATCAGCACGGAAAGTATGCAGTGGAGTTCTTCCTTCTTTGTAGCTTTCAGTTCTTGCCATCTCCGCATTGTTCAATCGGCCTGAGCAAGTAACTTTTATTCCTTCTGCTCCCATCCTCATGGTTGAGGCGATACCCATTTTCACCGCTCGTCGGAAAGACACCCTTCCTTCTATCTGTCTTGCTATGCTGTCTGCTACCAGTCGCGCATCAAGTTCAGGTCTTTTAATTTCAAAAATATTGATCTGAACATCCTTTCCGGTGAGTTTTTTCAACTCTTCCTTCAGCTTATCCACTTCTTGGCCCTGACGACCAATAATAACTCCGGGACGTGCAGTTTTAATGGTTACAGTTACCAGCTTCAAGGTTCGCTCAATGATGATCGTAGAGATACTTGCCTTGTTGAGGCGTACTTTCAGGTATTGACGAATCTTGTCGTCTTCTACAATTTTATCGGCGTAGTCGTTTCCTCCAAACCAGTTGGAATCCCAACCGCGGATAAAGCCTAATCTGTTTCCTATTGGATTGGTCTTTTGTCCCATCTTACTTGGTGCTGTCTAATATGATTGTTACGTGGTTTGAACGCTTGCGAATTCTGTGGGCTCTTCCCTGCGGAGCAGGTCGAAGTCTTTTCAGCATTCTACCGCTGTCTACGGATAACTCTTTTATGAATACACCTTGATCGTCAACGTTCTTGCCTTCGTTTTTGCTTTCCCAGTTTGCAACTGCAGAAAGAAGAAGTTTCTCCATGCGGCGGGCAGATTGCTGGGGCATAAACTTGAGCATGTGAAGTGCTTTCACTGCGCTTTCACCGCGAACCACATCCGCCACAAGGCGCATTTTGCGTGGTGAGGTTGGCACATTATTAAGCTTCGCAATGGCGAGTGTTTTTCTCGCTTCCTTGCGTGCATCTGCTACTATTTTTTTCCTTGAACCCATGATTGTTCAGTTTATCGGATCAATACCGACTATCGTTTTTTATCTTTTCGGTTTCCGGCGTGGCCGCGAAATGTTCTTGTTGGAGAAAATTCTCCAAGCTTGTGCCCCACCATATTCTCCGTTACATACACTGGAATAAACTTATTTCCATTGTGCACGGCGAAGGTAAGCCCCACGAATTCGGGTGTAATGGTGCTCGCCCTTGACCAGGTTTTGATCACAGCTTTTTTGCTGTTCGATTGTGCATCAACAACTCTTAGTTGCAACTTGTAGTGCACGAATGGCGGTTTCTTTAGTGACCTGCTCATAATCTATTATTTCTTTTTGCGCTCGATAATGTGCTTATTCGAGGCTTTCTTTTTACTTCTTGTTTTGAATCCTTTGGCTGGTATTCCATTTCTAGATCTAGGGTGACCACCTGCGTTACGGCCTTCACCTCCACCCATTGGGTGATCTACTGGGTTCATTACCACACCTCGTACTCTCGGACGACGGCCTTTCCATCTGCTTCGTCCTGCTTTTCCAGAACGCTCCAGGAAGTGCTCTCCATTGGAAACAGTTCCTACAGTGGCCAAGCAAGTGATAAGAACCATTCTGGTTTCACCCGATGGCATTTTAAGAATGGCATACTTTCCGTCTCTTGCATTCAGCTGGGCGTATGAACCTGCGCCGCGGGCAATAATACCTCCCTGACCAGGACGCATCTCAATATTGTGAATCACAGTACCGAGGGGTATCTCAGAAAGGTACAATGCATTGCCAACTTCGGGCGCAACACCAACTCCGCTCTGCAGAACCTGTCCTACTTTAATTCCTTCCGGTGCGATAATGTAGCGCTTCTCACCATCAGCATACTTCACCAGCGCTATTCGAGCTGTTCTGTTTGGGTCGTACTCCACTGTTTCAACTGTGGCATCAACACCATGCTTATCTCTTTTGAAATCAACAATTCTGTACCGCTTCTTGTGTCCACCACCAATGTAGCGCATGGTCATGCGGCCTTGATTGTTTCGCCCACCAGACTTATGTATGGTTGTGAGCAGTGATTTCTCCGGAGTATCTGAAGTGATCTCAGAAAAGGTATTCGCTACTTTATGTCGTTGCCCTGGTGTAGTAGGGCGAAGTTTTCTAACTCCCATTGCTTAATTCTTTAAATGTTGCTGTAGAGGTCAATGGTTTCACCTTCTGCAAGAGCAACAGTAGCTTTCTTGTAGTCGGGTGTACTTCCCTGAACCAAACCTTTCTTCGTAAATTTAGATTTGGCTTTTCCGCTATAGCGCATGGTCCACACTTTGCTCACATTCACTCCGTAAAGAGATTCTATGGCATTTTTGATTTCAATTTTGTTTGCATCTCGCTTCACTATGAAACCAAAACGGTTCATATTCTCGGATACAGCAGTCATTTTCTCTGTAATGACCGGTTTTATAATAACCTGACTCATCGTTGAAATCTATTTAAAACGTTCTCTATAACAGGAATGGCACTTTCAGAAATCACCAGAGACTTATGACGCA
Source organism: Cryomorpha sp. (assembly GCA_041749535.1). Lineage (GTDB taxonomy): Bacteria > Bacteroidota > Bacteroidia > Flavobacteriales_D > Cryomorphaceae > JBBQZU01. The sequence continues at coordinate 31,197 of JBGTBE010000077.1, forward strand.
AAATGTCGTAAGTACACAAGTCGCTGGCTGACACTACTTTATGACCCTCGCAATTACGGGACGACAAAGATAGTACATTATCCGTTTCAGCCAACACCAAAAGTGGTTTTTGATCTGCAACTTTCAATGCTCCCATTATTTTGAGGTATTCTCTCGTTTTTGGTGCATCGAGCTTGAAGTCTTCCACGATCGTAATCATGTTACCTTGAGCCTTGTAAGCCAAAGCAGATTTACGGGCAAGTACTTTTAGCTTTTTATTGAGCTTAAAACTATAATCTCTTGGGCGCGGTCCAAACACCCTTCCACCACCTCTAAAAAGTGGGTTCTTGATGCTACCTGCACGGGCACCCCCGGTACCCTTCTGCTTCTTGATCTTCTTGGTACTACCAGAAATCTCATTTCGCTCTTTCGCTTTGTGAGTGCCTTGGCGATTGTTTGCGCCATATTGCTTCACGTCGAGGTAAATGGCATGGTCATTCGGCTCAATCCCAAAGATGTCATCATTGAGTTTGAGTTTCTTGGTCTCCTTGCCGCTGATATTGTATACTGCTAGTTCCATTTTAGTTTTTCTCTAAGATTACGAACGAACCCTTTGGGCCTGGTATAGCACCCTTAATCACAATAAGTGATTGCTCGGGTATTACTTTCAGCACCTGAATGTTCTCAATGGTTACTCTGGTGTTGCCCGTTTGTCCTGCCATGCGCATTCCTTTAAATACCCTTCCTGGGAAAGACGCTGCACCAATAGATCCAGGCGCACGGAGTCTGTTGTGCTGACCGTGAGTAGCCTGCCCAACTCCAGAAAATCCATGGCGCTTCACAACACCCTGAAATCCTTTACCCTTGCTCTTTCCTATCACGGAAATGTACTCACCTTCAAAAAAGATATCAGCACCTAGCGAATCACCCAATTTCAAATCTTGTTCAAAGCCTGAAAACTCCACCAACTTCTGTTTGGGTGTAGTCTTGGCTTTTTTGAAATGCCCTACTAGTGGAGCGGGAGTATTTTTCTCCTTCCTTTCGCCGAAGCCCATCTGAACGGCAGCATAGCCATCCTTAGCTTCGGTCTTCACTTGCGTAACAACGCAAGGACCAGCCTGTATGATCGTACATGCATGGTTCTTACCATCTGCATCGTACGTACTGGTCATTCCGATTTTTTTACCTATTAATCCTGGCATTTTCTTGTTTTGTATGGTGTCAAACTTTTATCTCAACCTCTACACCGCTGGGGAGCTCAAGTCGCATGAGCGCATCAACTGTTTTAGACGAAGAGCTGTAGATATCGAGCAGGCGCTTATATGCGCACAACTCAAATTGCTCTCTTGATTTCTTGTTCACGTGTGGGGAACGAAGTACCGTGTAAATGCGCTTGTGTGTGGGGAGTGGAATTGGACCACTAACTACAGCACCCGTGCTCTTCACAGTTTTCACAATCTTTTCAGCTGATTTATCTACGAGATTGTGATCGTAAGACTTGAGCTTTATGCGGATTTTCTGACTCATCGTTATGAATACTGGGGTTAAGCTATTGATTTCTTTCCTTTTGCCTTCGCAATAACCTCTTCAGCTATATTGCGCGGGGCTTCATGATAATGCGAGAACTCCATGGTTGAAGTGGCACGACCTGATGACATGGTACGGAGTGATGTAACGTATCCAAACATCTCAGAGAGCGGCACTTTGGCTTTGATAACTTTGGCTCCGGAACGATCGCCCATACCTTCTATGGTACCACGACGACGGTTAAGGTCACCTACTATATCACCCATATTTTCTTCTGGGGTAAGCGCTTCGAGCTTCATAATAGGTTCTAGTAGTACTGGCTTGGCTCTTGGCAACGCCTCACGGTAAGCCATTTTAGCAGCAAGTTCGAAAGAAAGTGCATCTGAATCGACAGCGTGGAAAGAACCATCGAGAAGTGAAACTTTAAGGCTATCGAGTGTGTAACCCGCAAGCACACCATTTTTCATGGCTTCCTTAAATCCTTTCTCAACTGAAGGAACAAATTCCCTTGGGATGTTACCGCCCTTTACCTCATTAACGAATATAAGTCCTGGTTTTTCTGGATCTCCAGGCTCTATCCTTACCACGATATCAGCAAATTTACCACGACCACCGGTTTGTTTTTTGTACACTTCTCTGTGCTCAACAGTACCAGTGATTGCCTCCTTGTATGACACCTGCGGTGCACCTTGGTTCACTTCTACTTTAAACTCACGGCGCAAACGGTCTACAATAATTTCAAGGTGAAGCTCTCCCATTCCGCTGATGATGGTTTGGCCAGTTTCTTCATCTGTGCGAACCTGGAAGGTTGGATCTTCTTCAGCAAGCTTATTAAGACCCACTCCCAACCTGTCAAGGTCGGCTTGGGTTTTGGGCTCAATGGCAAGACCAATAACTGGTTCAGGGAAATTCATAGACTCAAGCACGATGGGCTTATTTTCAGCACAAAGTGTATCGCCGGTTTTGATGTCCTTAAAACCTACAAGTGCACCAATATCTCCAGCACCGAGGCTCTCAATTTGGTTTTGCTTGTTGGCGTGCATCTGGAAAATTCGTGAAATACGTTCTTTCTTACCCGTCCTGGCATTCAATATGTATGAACCCGACTCGAGGATGCCTGAATATGCCCTTGTGAAACAAAGACGGCCTACGAATGGGTCAGTAGCAATTTTAAAAGCCAAAGCTGCGAATGGTTCATCAAAACCTGGCTTGCGTCTTTCTTCTTCACCAGTATCTGGGTTCACACCTATGATGGCTTCAACGTCAAGTGGAGATGGCAGAATTTCCATTACCATGTCGAGCATGGCTTGTACACCTTTATTCTTAAAAGATGAACCACACATCATAGGAACCACTTTTCCGGTGATGGTAGCTTCTCGAAGGGCATCCAAAATCTCTCTTTCAGAAAGTGACTCCGGATCTTCGAAAAACTTCTCCATGAGGGTATCGTTGAACTCAGCAACAGCTTCTAGCAATTTTTCGCGGTATTCACGCGCTTCATCAACAATTTCAGCTGGAATTGGAACTTCCTGAAAGGTCATACCCAAATCGTCTTCATTCCACACAATGCCGCGGAAGTTGATCAAGTCAACCACTCCTTTAAAATTTTCTTCGTCTCCGATTGGAATCTGAAGTGGAAGCGCATGGCTACCAAGCATTTCTTTTACCTGACGGCAAACGCCAAGGAAATCTGCTCCCTGACGGTCCATTTTGTTTACAAAACCAATACGGGGAACATTGTAATTGTTCGCAAGGCGCCAGTTGGTTTCAGATTGTGGCTCTACGCCATCTACAGCGCTGAAAAGAAACACAAGACCATCAAGTACACGCAGTGACCTGTTCACTTCAACAGTGAAGTCAACGTGGCCAGGAGTATCAATAATGTTTACATGGTACTTCTGGTTGCGGTAGTTCCAGTTAAGGGTAGTAGCAGCAGAAGTGATGGTAATTCCCCTCTCTTGCTCTTGCTCCATCCAGTCCATGGTTGCAGCGCCATCGTGCACTTCACCAATCTTGTGACTTACACCACCGTAGTAAAGGATGCGCTCAGTGGTGGTCGTTTTGCCTGCATCAATGTGTGCGGCAATCCCGATGTTTCTTGTGAATTTTAAGTCTCTCTTAGCCATTTTCGTTCTTTCAGCGCTTGCTTAATTCTATCAGAACCTGAAATGAGAGAAGGCTCTGTTTGCTTCTGCCATTCGGTGTGTATCTTCTTTTTTCTTGAATGCTGACCCTTCTTCGCGGGCGGCTGCGAGAATCTCTGCTGCCAAACGCTGGCTCATTGTCTTCTCATTGCGCTTACGGGAATAACCTATAAGCCACTGCATGGCCATAGCAGCTTTCCTGTTTTCGCGCACAGGCTGTGGAATCTGAAAAGTTGCACCACCAACTCGTCGGCTGCGCACCTCTACAGAAGGTGTGACATTGTTCAATGCCTTTTTCCAAACATCAAGGCCTGCATCTTCACTCTTGCCATCTACAATCTCGATGGCACCGTAAAATATATTGTAGGCAAGATTTTTCTTACCCTGAAGCATCATGGTATTTACAAACTTTGTAACCAGAACATCGTTGAACTTAGGATCTGGCAGTATGATGCGTTTTTTCGCGGTCTTCCTTCTCATGACTTTTCTTTATTTCTTCTTAGCCGGTGCAGCTGCGCCTGGTTTAGGACGTTTAGTACCATATTTAGAACGCCTTTGGGTACGGCCATTTACTCCAGCGGTATCAAGTGCTCCACGCACAATATGATATCGAACTCCAGGAAGGTCTTTAACCCTTCCACCACGAACCAGAACAATACTGTGCTCCTGTAGGTTGTGGCCTTCGCCGCCTATGTATGCGTTAACTTCTTTGCCATTGGTAAGTCGCACACGGGCTACTTTTCTCATGGCTGAGTTTGGCTTCTTGGGGGTGGTGGTGTAAACACGTACGCACACGCCTCGGCGTTGCGGACATGAGGCAAGGGCTGCCGATTTGCTCGGCTTCTCCTTGGTTACCCTACCCTTGCGTACAAGTTGCTGTATCGTTGGCATAATTCAAAATTGCTCTTTATCAGTTTATTCGCGCGTTAAAAACGTCCCGATTCTCTAAATTGGGGGTGCAAATGTACAAGAATTAATGAACAATACAACATGGCAAAACAAGAATTTTCGCTCGATTTGTGTGAATTCATCAACACTGTGTAAAATTGAATCCTCTGTTGGCAAATTCAAAGGGACAAAGGCTGTTTATATTTCAATTTACAATGCTTAAACCCATTTGCCGAAAGGTGTAATTTTGCACAAATGGAATACCTCAAATCACTTAATGCCGCACAAAGGGCGGCAGTAGAGCATACTGAAGGCCCTTCGATGGTAATTGCCGGAGCCGGATCAGGAAAAACCCGGGTTCTGATTTACAGAATCGCTCACCTTATAAACAAAGGAGTGGATCCTTTCAATATTCTTTCACTCACCTTCACCAACAAAGCTGCAAGGGAAATGAAGGAACGGATTGGAACCGTAGTCGGCGGCACAGAATCGCGCAATATATGGATGGGAACCTTTCACAGTATCTTTGCACGCATCCTAAGGGTGGAAGCTGAAAAACTCAACTACCCCTCCAACTTTACCATATATGACAGTGCCGATAGCAAAAATTTGCTGAAAACCATCATTAAAGAAATGGGACTTGATGATAAAATCTACAAGCCATCCTTCGTTCAAAACCGCATCAGCACAGCCAAAAACAGTTTAATATCACCCCGTGCTTACGGTGAGAACGCAGAAATAATGGCCGATGATGAGGTGAGCGGTCGTAAGAAGGTGGTGGAAATTTACAACGAGTATAACCTGCGCCTCTTCAAATCATCTGCAATGGACTTTGATGATTTACTCTATAAGACCAACGTTTTGCTGAGAGATTTTCCCGATGCACTGCACAAATACCAGCATAAGTTCAGGTACCTTATGGTGGATGAGTATCAGGATACGAATTACAGTCAGTACCTCATTGTGAAAAAGCTTGCAGCCCTGAATGAAAACATCTGCGTGGTGGGCGATGATGCGCAAAGCATTTACGGATTTCGTGGAGCGAACATTCAGAATATTCTCAATTTCAGAAAGGACTATCCGGATTACAAACTCTTTAAGCTGGAACAAAATTACCGCAGCACCAAAATGATCGTAGCAGCTGCAAACAGTGTAATAAGCAAAAACAAGGACCAGATAAAAAAGGTGGTTTGGACTGAAAATGGTGAAGGTGAGCGAATCAGGGTAAACCGCTCACTCAGCGATAATGATGAGGGGCTGTTTGTAGCAACTGACATTTTTCAAACCAAGGTTAATGCCTTAGGGCAACACAAAAGCTTCGCCATTCTATATAGAACCAACTCACAGAGCCGGGCAATGGAAGAAGCCCTTCGCAAAAACAGTATACCCTATAGAATCTACGGGGGTATGTCTTTCTATCAGCGCAAGGAGATCAAGGACCTACTGGCATATTATAGGCTCACAGCAAATCCAAACGACGAAGAATCGCTCAAAAGAGTGATAAACTACCCAGCCCGCGGCATAGGAAAAACCACCCTTGAAAAAATGGGCGTCCAAGCCGGCATTCAAAATAGCAGTCTGTGGGAGGTCATCACGACACACATTGATAAACTGGGACTGAATGCTGGTGCAATAAAAAAGGTTCAGGAGTTTACCATCATGATCCAAAGTTTTACAGCCGAGCTGGAGAGAACAGACGCATTCAATCTGGCCGAACATATTGCAAAAAGCACAGGACTGCTGCGTGAATTATATACCGACAAGACTCCCGAAGGACTGAGTCGATATGAAAATGTTCAGGAACTTCTCAATGGAATCAAAGAATTCAGCGAAAGCGAAAGACCGGAATTTGAAGGTCGCAAACCGGGAATGACAGACTTTCTTATCGATGTGGCCTTGCTGACAGATGCAGATCAGGATGATGGCAACGACGATAAAGTGAGCCTAATGACCATTCATGCTTCTAAGGGATTGGAATTTCCGTATGTGTACATTGTAGGAATGGAAGAGAACCTCTTTCCTTCACAATTGGCGCTCAGCGAGCGCAGTGAGCTGGAAGAAGAGCGCAGGCTTTTTTATGTAGCCCTCACAAGGGCCGAAAAGCAAGTAACCTTAAGTTATGCCATCAGTAGGTATAAGTACGGACAGCTAAATCATTGTGAACCGAGCCGCTTTATAGAGGATGTAGATTCGGAATTCCTTGAACTTCCCTTGGGCAAGTCGCCAGCACCATACGAGGAGCGCTACGGAAGCTTTGGTGATGGTGGTCACTGGGGCAAAGGCTTCGGGGGGAATAGCTACAACCGTCCGGCAAAAAGCAAAACTGTAAATACTGAATCGAAGGCGGCGACTCCGGCACCTGGCAGGAATCTAAAAAGGGTTGTTTCTAATTCATCGGCACCAGCCGGCGTGTACACCACAGTGCAGGTTGTTGCAGGCGATCAGGTAGAGCATGAAACTTTTGGAAAGGGAAAGGTCCTGAATGTAGAGGGTGATTCGCCCAACGAGAAGGCAACCGTTTTCTTTCCAGCGGCGGGTCAGAAACAACTGCTCTTGAAATACGCCAAACTCAGGGTTGTCCAATGAAGCTTTTGCCGTGTTGAATATTCTTTACCTTTGGCCAACTGAATCGTAATTTTCTCAGTAATAATAATCCCTTAGAATACCTGCTGGCTGAATACCTGCATTGACAATTAAAGCATGAAAATAACTTACAATAGCGTACGCCCTGATCTGGAACTTCCAGAATACGGCAGGAACATACACAATATGGTGCAGCACGCCGCCACCATCGAAGACCGTGAAGAACGCAACAAGTGTGTGAAGGCCATCATTAGCACGATGGGTAATCTTTTTCCGCTTTTGCGTGATACTGAAGATTACAGACACAAATTGTGGGATCACATATTTATAATGTCCGATTTCAAATTGGATGTTGATTCTCCATACCCGCGTCCTTCACGTGAGACGTTTGAAGAGAAGCCCAAAAAAGTACCATACCCTCAAGGCGAAATTAAGTTTGGGCATTATGGCAAAACCATTCAGCGAATCATTCATGACGCTTCACTGGAAGAGAGTGATGAACTGCGACCTAAGATGGCGCTTAGTATTGGCAACCTGATGAAGCGCACCTACGTGCAGTGGAATCCCAACGGAGTGCGGGATGAGGTGATAGCAGGAGATCTTAAAATGCTCTCTAAAGGCAGGTTGGTAATTGAAAATCCATCTGAGCTCACTCCACTGAGCCAGATTATGCAGCTGGTAGGCCCTCTCAATGTGCCATCCCAGCAAAATCTGAATAAAAATAGAAAACATAAGAAAGCGAAGAAAAAGCGCAAATAGCACATGGGAGCATTTGAAATAATTGGAGGTAAAAAACTAAAAGGTGAGTTGGTACCCCAAGGTGCCAAGAATGAAGTATTGCAAATACTTTGCGCAGTGCTACTCACTCCGGAAAGAGTTGAAATAGAAAACGTTCCCGATATTGTAGATGTTAACAAGCTCATAGATTTACTTGGAGATCTCGGGGTGAAAGTTGAAAAACTGGGCGCGGAACACTATGCATTCACTGCCGAAAAAGTGGACATCGAGTACCTGCATAGCGATCAATTCAAGAAAAAAGGAGGCAGCCTCAGAGGATCAGTTATGATTGTGGGACCACTCTTGGCTCGCTTTGGCAAGGGCTACATCCCCAAACCTGGAGGAGATAAAATAGGACGTAGACGATTGGACACCCACTTCATTGGTTTTCAAAAACTAGGAGCCAAGTTCAACTACGAAACCAAAGAAAACTTTTACAAGGTAGAAGCGGATAAGCTCACAGGTACTTATATGCACCTGGATGAACCATCCGTTACAGGTACAGCCAATATTGTAATGGCGGCTTGCATGGCCAAAGGCACCACTACCATATACAACGCTGCCTGCGAACCATATCTGCAACAGCTTTGCGGTATGATAAACCGCATGGGCGGAAAAATAAGTGGCGCTGGTTCCAATCTGTTGGTTATAGAAGGTGTAGATTACCTTTCGGGATGCACGCACAGGGTATTGCCCGACATGATTGAAGTGGGAAGTTTTATTGGTCTTGCTGCAATGACGCAAAGCGAAATCACCATAAAGAATGTGAACTATCCCATGCTCGGCATTATTCCAGATACCTTCCAAAGGCTGGGTATTAAGATGGAACGGCGCGGAGATGATATTTATATACCCTCACAGGATCGGTATGAAATTGAAACGTACATCGATGGTTCCATAATGACCATCAGCGACCACCCTTGGCCTGGATTCACTCCCGACCTACTCAGTATTGTGCTGGTGGTGGCCGCACAAGCCAAAGGTTCTGTGCTCATACACCAGAAAATGTTTGAGAGCCGCCTGTTCTTCGTTGACAAACTTATTGATATGGGAGCACAGATCATTCTTTGTGATCCTCACCGCGCTACAGTTATTGGACTGAACAGACAAGTAGCACTCAGAGGTATTAACATGACCTCACCCGACATCAGAGCCGGAGTTTCCCTGCTTATCGCTGCACTCAGCGCAGAAGGTAAAAGCACCATCAACAACATTGAACAGATCGACAGAGGGTATCAGCATATTGACAAGAGATTGCAAGCACTCGGAGCAGATATCAAAAGGATTATGTAACTTGGAATGAATTTTGAGAATACAAACGCAAAACAACACGATAATGAAAATGCTCAAAGTAACAATAGCAGCCACAGCAGTATTGCTGATGGTTTCGTTTGTTCCACCTTCTGATTCAGCTACTACAAGTTTTGAATTCGACAAGATAAAACAAACCGGTAACGTGGGCCTTGAGATAGGCGACACCGCTCCAGATCTTTCATTTGAAGGGCCGGACGGAAAAACGTATAAACTTTCTGCCTTAAAAGGAAAAGTGGTTTTAATTGATTTCTGGGCTTCATGGTGTATGCCTTGCAGACGCGAAAACCCCAATGTGGTGAGTGCTTACGAAAAGTACAGCAAAGCTAAATTCAAGGGAGCCAAAGGCTTCGAAATCTATAGCGTAAGCCTTGATAAGAGCAAGGATAAGTGGGTGGAAGCCATAACCATGGATAACCTCACTTGGAAAAACCACGTGAGTGATTTGGGTGGATGGGCAAGCAAGCCCGCTGAGGTGTACGGCGTGCGAAGCATCCCTTACAGTGTACTCATTGATCAAGATGGCGTAATTCTGGCTAAAAACCTAAGAGGACGCAACTTGCATCTCGCGCTTGACGAGCTTGTGAAAAGCCTCTGATCAGACTAAATCAGTTTCAGAAGAATGGCGCAAGGCTTCATGCTTGCGCCATTTTTTTATATTCGCGCTGCACTGCTCCTTTTATGGCCAATTTCGTAGAGAATCTAAAACAACGCTTTCTCAATTCTACCCTCTTAGCAAAGACGGTCATAATTTTGCAGAAGCTTGTCTTGCCTGGATTTCAAGGTTTGAACCTCTATCAGGTACTCAAATTTCTCATTGCAGGAATCAGGCAAGGAAGAATTACAACCCGGGCTTCAGCAGTATCTTTCAGTATACTCCTCGCTGTGCCACCACTATTGATCGTGTTGCTTTCCCTTATACCCTTCATTCCAATTGAAGATTTCCAGCAAAATCTTATGGACAACATTGCCTTATTGATGCCTGCCTCTGCCTTTGAATTGGTGGAACATACGCTCGATGATCTGATCAACCAAAAGCAACAAACTTTGATCAGCCTTTCCTTTCTACTCGCACTCTTCTACGCTTCCAATGCAGTAACTGCCATTCTCGACAGTTTTAAACACAGTTACTATACGGTAAAGCAACATACCACACTTGTGCAATACGCCATATCTATTGGTTTAATGTTTGTGCTTAGTTTCATTGTGGTAATAGGTGTTGCCTTAATCACCTTTAGCGGGCCTGTATTTAGCTATCTGAGAGATATAAATATTATAGGCAGTGATTTGATCCTATTTATGTTGGAGTTTGCGAAATGGATTTTGGTGATTTTACTTTTTGAATTGGGTATTTCTCTTCTGTATAAGGCAGGCCATACCGGAAAGTTCAGGGCGTTCAATGCTGGTGCTACATTCGCAACATTGGGCCTTATCATTGTCTCATCCCTTTTTGCCTGGTATGTAAATAACTTTGGCAGTTATAACAAGCTATATGGATCAGTTGGCACTGTGCTGGTTGTAATGCTTTGGCTTTACTTTAATAACATTGTGCTGCTCATTGGGTTTGAAATTAACACGAGCATTGAGCAAGCCAAAGGCATGCACATCGAAGAAATAGACCCGGAGCAAGTGCTCAATGAGATGCTTTAGTTCAGATGCCAAAATGACACAAGAAACCTTGTGGCTCACTATTTGCCCACTGCCTGCTCAGAAACCTTCAAGAAAGACAAAGTGAACACTGAAGAAAACCACATAAATAACGAGGGACCAGATACTTCCGAGACCATTGAAAATTCCCAGCCCCCTTTAGGTGATAATGCAGAAGGTCCTAATATTAAGGATGCACCAAAAAATGAAACCCCTGCCTCACTGACGGAATTGCAGGAAAAATGCGACATGTTGAATGACAAGTACCTCAGGCTTTATTCAGAGTTTGAAAATTACCGCAGGCGCACTGCAAAAGAAAGGCTTGAAACCATCAGAAATTCCGGCGCAGAAATATTCAGGGAATTGCTTCCTGTTGTTGACGACTTTGACAGGGCCATTCAAGCGAATACAAACGACAATAATATTGAGAGTATCAAGGAAGGTTTCAAGCTGATACACCACAAACTCCAGCACATTTTTGAGCGAAATGGCGTGAAAGCTATGGATGCAATGGAAAAACCATTTGATACATCTTACCATGAGGCCATTACAAACATTCCTGCTCCCAGCGATGAACTAAAAGGCAAAGTAATTGACATTGCTGAAAAGGGGTATTTCTACCACGACACCGTACTGCGGTATGCCAAAGTAATAGTGGCTCAATAATTTAAGCATACATAGAAACACTCACCAGGAAATGGCGAAGAGAGATTATTACGAAGTGCTTGGGTTGTCGAGAAACACCGATGTTGCCGAAATTAAAAAGGCCTACCGTAAAATGGCCATTAAGTACCATCCGGATAAAAATCCGGATGATGCAAGTGCAGAGCAAAAATTTAAAGAAGCAGCCGAAGCGTATGAAGTATTGAGCGATGCTGACAAACGCGCTCGCTATGATCGCTTTGGACATGAAGGTGTGCGTGGAGCAGGTGGAGGAGGATTTGGTGGTGGGATGAGCATGGACGATATCTTCTCTCAGTTTGGCGATATTTTCGGTGGGGCTTTTGGCGGGGGATTTGGCAGCGCAGGATTTGGTGGTAACGGAGGGCGCAAACGCTATAAAGGAAGTAACCTTAGAATCAAAGTAAAACTCGAACTCCACGAAATTCTGAATGGCGCAACAAAAAAAATTAAAGTAAACAAACTCATTGCTGCCGAAGGTGCTACCTATAAAAATTGCACAACCTGCAATGGAAGTGGCCAGTTACGTCGCGTTACCAATACCATTCTCGGACAGATGCAGACTGTTTCTACTTGCCACGTATGTCAAGGCACAGGACAGATCATAGACAAGCGCCCCGCAGGCTCTGATGAGAATGGCCTGCTGAGAAAAGAAGAAGTGATAAGCATAGACATTCCAGCCGGTATGGAGGAAGGCCTCCAGCTGAACATCAGTGGAAAAGGGAATGCAGCCCCAATGGGCGGTGTACCTGGCGATCTTCTTGTAGTAATTGAAGAAGTAGAACACCCCTACTTAAAGCGCAATGGTCAAAACCTTCACTTCGATCTGTATGTGAGTTTTCTTGATGCTGCCCTCGGAGCTGAAGCTGAAGTTCCGCTGGTGGAAGGTAAAGCCATGATTACCGTAGACCCTGGAACACAAAGCGGAAAACTGGTAAGGCTCAGAGGAAAAGGTCTGCCCAGTGCGCAAAATTATGGCAAAGGAGATCTGTTGGTAAACATCAACATCTGGACACCGCAGGAATTATCCAAAGAAGAACGCAAACTTTTGGAATCGCTTCGCACGAGCCCTAACTTTCAGCCGAATGTAGACCACAATGAAAAAGGATTTTTTCAGAAAGTGAAGGATTTGTTCGGATGATGAATGTTTACCTTCTCTATAGAACTTACGGCTATCCCTTTCGGTAGCCGTTTTTTTTTTCACCTTTGGTAAATTCTAGATCTGGTGTATGACTATTGATGAATTTATTAGAAATGCGGTGCTCGAAGATGTTGGGGATGGTGACCATACATCCAATGCATGCATACCAGCTGATGCTGTGGGCAGAGCAAGGGTTCTGATTAAAGAGGAAGGTATACTCTCCGGCACGGGTATAGCTGAGCATGTATTCTATTTCATAGATCCCAACTTACAGGTGAGAATAGAAAAAAATGACGGAGAGCAGGTGAAACCCGGTGATATTGTGATGACCATCAGTGGAAAAGCACGGAGCATACTCAAAGGTGAGCGACTCGCACTCAATTGTATGCAGAGAATGAGTGGGATAGCCTCGCTCACACGAAGGGTGGCTGATTCGCTTCAAGGTACTGGATGCAAAGTTTTGGATACAAGAAAAACCACACCAGGACTAAGGTTTCTCGAAAAATTGGCAGTGCAAACTGGTGGTGGTGAGAATCATAGGTTTGGCTTGTATGACATGATGATGATCAAGGACAATCACATTGATTATGCCGGCGGGATCCAGAATGCCATTGATCAGGCAAATGAGTATAGGCAGGGCAACGATTTGGCAATAAAGCTCGAAATTGAAGCGAGAAATCTTGGAGAACTTGATAAGATTCTTTCAATTGGAGGTATAGACCGAATCATGCTCGACAACTTCAGCTTTGATGACCTGAGGGAAGCAGTAAGGCGCATTGGCAATCGATTTGAAACTGAGGCGAGTGGTGGTATTACACTGGAAAACGCTAGAACATATGCTGAATGTGGTGTTGACTTCATCTCCATGGGGTCACTCACCCACAGTGCCCGAAGCCTTGACATTAGCTTAAAGGCCTTTTGACCTATTCATACTTCAAACGAACTATTAGATGGCACAAATAAGCGCACCCCAAAGGATAAGCTTCAGGGTGCGCTCTCGGTGGTTATCGAGTCGAGGTTTTGGTTAGCATTCCTTTGCCCTATTTGGCTACAGTGAATTTCTCGATATAAACGCCCCGATTGGTTGTGAGTCTGTATATGTATATTCCGTTTGGTAGGCCAGTGGCATCAAATTGCAACCTGTACTCCCCCCCACCCGTGGCAAGTGCGTTGTAGAGGGTCTTGATCATTCTGCCATTCAAGTCGTAGACCTCAAGCAGTGCCTGACTATCATCAGAAATGGAGAACAAAATGTCCGCTGTGTTACCAACAGGATTCGGATGGCTTTGCAGAATCGCCGCACAACTTTGCAGGGTTACTGCCACCTGATTGGATGCTGCAACACACTCTGGCAAAGCGGGAGGTACGATGGCACCCAGGTTTACTCCTTGTGCATAAGCAATATGTACCACCCGATAAGAGCCGGCAGCCAGACTATTGAAATTGAAAACCCCGGAAGCATTTTGCGCAATTACCTGCGTTCCATTCTGATTGAGCAGCACCCACAAAAAGTTAGCACCTGCTTTATCAGCAACGCTAAAGCTCAAGCTTCCACTACAAAGTGTGGTGCTGCCATTGGCTTGAATAAGCCCCCCATTAAGTTGAAGGCTAGTCACTGCCAGCTGGTTCGACAAATCATAGCAACCAGATAGTTGACTTACATTGGTAATTCCTTGAATTTGTGACAGATCATTAACGGATACATGCCCTGCAAAATAATTTCCTGCGGGAAAGTTCTCCATATTGAATACCCCGGTAGCATTGGAGGCAATCACTTCCAGATCAGACTGACGCACAAGGCCAAACCGGCCTAAGCCCACATTTGATGTTACGCTAAGTACCACCTGATTGGCCACGCCATCCCCCAGGCAGAGATTCAACCTTGGACTTGTTGTAGACACAGTACCTCCATTCACAGTACATGCTACACAAGGCTCCACACCTGTTGTGCCTCCGGCACATGATCCGCAATCATCAATAAAAGCAGTGCCACCAAATACGCCTTCACAATCTTCAACGCAAGGTTCCAGACCTGTGGTGCCGCCCACACATGTTCCGCATTCATCAAAGTAGGCACTGCCACCTGCTACACCGCTGCAATCGCCGGAAACAATACACAGAGAAAATTCACCGCCAAAGACGCTGCCAACCCTAAAAACCCTTAAATAAAGTGTTTGAGAAGCCAACAATGGTTCATCCACTACCAGTTGAGTTCCATTCGATGCACAATCAACTTCTGAGAATGCCCCACAGGTGCCAGCATAGATGGTGGATGCAAAGTCGCCACCGGAAATGGCAGTGAGGTTTACCACCGCTTGCCCCGATGCAGGAAGTACAAAAGTAAACCACACATCGCTGCCGATAAATGTATCACAGCCTGGGTCAGCTGCAACACCGGGCTCAGCTGTGCTATTAAAGTTGTCAAAGATTTCGGTAATACAGGAAGAACCAACATTAAGTGAAATTGCATCCGCACAATTGTTATTGGGTGCGACATCGGTAGCACGAATGCACAGCGTAAAATCAGATCCCTGAACTGAATTAAACCTGTATGCCCTCAGATACACCAACTGCCCGCCAAGTGCAGGATTCGAAACTGGAGTACTGCTGTCATTTGAGCACAACACTTCTGTGAAATTACCACAAACTCCTGTATACAAAGCATATGATGTTGAACCATTGCTTGTGTTGGTTTTGTCTATTGAAAAATTCCCTGATGCCGGAGTGGTAAATTTAAACCATACATCTCCACCCTGATAGGCTCCACAGGTGGGATTTGGGGCTACACCAGCCTCGGCAACGCTGTATTGAGAAGAAAATGCCGATACCAAGCATTCATCATTCACTGGAAGGTCAATTGCATTTTCACAAGCGTCATTTACAGGTGGTTCAATTTCCCAAATACATAAAGTAAAGTTGTTTCCCTGCAAGCTGTTGAACCTGAACAGACGAAGGAACAGTACCTGCCCCGCCAAATCAGGTCTTACAAAATTCCTATCGCTGCTTGCACAAAACAGTTCTGTAAAGCTGCCGCAAGAGCCCTGATAGCCAGTATAATTGGCAGTACCGCTCGAAGTATTCTCCACTTCAATACGGAAATTGCCAGATGCCGGAACCTCAAAAGTAAACCATACATCGCCCCCCTGAAAAGCACCACAGCTTGGATTTGCAGCTACTCCCACAGCTTCGGCCGTAGAAAGCTGGCTACTGTATGGTTGCATAATGCACGATACACCTACGCTTAAATCTATTGCATTGGAGCAAAGGTCATTTGTAGGAGGGGTCACTGTTTCCCAAACGCATAGTGTGAAATCATTACCCTGCTGGCTATTAAATCTATGTACCCTTAGATATATGGTTTGGCTCGCCCATGTGGGTTCATTAAAATTGGTATTGGTTGATGAACATGATAGTTGAGTGAAGCTGCCACAAGTACCACTGTACAATGACCAGTAAGCCGTTCCCGAAGTGAGATTGGTGGATTCGATCCGGAAATTACCAGAAATGGGAACAACGAATTTGAACCAGGCATCGCCTCCCTGGTATGCACCACAGCTCGGATTGACAGCGATAGATGTGGGTTCTGCAGTGCAGTATTGGTTTGAAAAAGCCTGGGGTGTGCACTCCAGTGGCACATCCAGCATGATCGCGTTCGCGCAAAAATCATTTGCAGGTGGAGTGGTTTCCCAGATACAAAGCGTGAAATCGTTCCCCTGTTGGCTATTGAATCTATATAACCTCAGATATAGGGTTTGATTTGCCCAGGATGGTTCAGTAAAATTGGTATTGGTTGATGTGCATGAAAGTGGACTAAAACTACCGCAAGAACCACTGTACAATGACCAGTAAGCTGTTCCCGAAGTGAGATTGGTGGATTCAATTCGGAAATTCCCTGAAGTAGGAACAACGAATTTGAACCAGGCATCGCCTCCCTGGTATGCCCCGCAAGTAGGATTGGGTGCAATCGATGTTGGTTCAGCCGTACAATATTGGTTTGAAAAATTTTGAGGTGTGCATTCCTGAAGCACATCCAGCATCGTTGCATTGGCGCAAAAATCATTTGCTGGCGGTGTGATTTCCCAGACACAGAGTGCAAAATCATTTCCTTGATCACTATTAAATCTGTGAACTCTCAGATACAAGGTAAGATTCCCCCACGAGGGTTCAGTAAAATTGGTATTGGTTGATGTACAAGAAAGTGGACTAAAACTGCCACAAGAACCGCTGTACAAAGACCAGTACGCTGTTCCCGAAGTGAGATTGGATAATTCAATTCGAAAATTCCCTGAAGTAGGAACAACGAATTTAAACCAAACATCACCTCCCTGATAGGCGCCGCACGTAGGATTGGGAGCAATAAGGGTGGGTTCTTCAGTGGCGCCAATGCTGCTGTAATTTGCAAGAGTACAGGCATTGCCCACTAAAACGGAAATTGCATTTGCACAATCGTCGTTCACAGGCTGTGCTATGCTTAGTGATGCAAGTAGCATGAACAGCGCTGTCAGTGTTTGATAGAAAAATTTCATGTCGATGGTTTTGTTGATTGATGGTATGTTGTTCATCACAAAAGTCGAACATGCGCCATAGGTGCACCTCACCCGAAAGGATGATTTTGAAATCAGACCGCTTCAAAAATATTCCGGATGCCAGCTGAAGCTACATTGCCCGTGTAGAATTCGAAGACCAGTTAAGCCCCATTCATAAGCTCGCTGATGCGAAATATGGCTTCCGTTCGGTTCTTGGTATTGAGTTTCACAAACAAATGCTGCAGGTGTGTTTTCACGGTATTTACTGATATAAAAAGACGCTCTCCAATCTCTTTATTGGTAAGTCCCTTTCTCAGGGACAACAACAGTTCGTATTCCCGGATGCTCAGCTCTACGGGCAATTGGGTATTGATGGCTTCAAGATTGGGTTCTTTCTGAAGGGCCCCAGTGGCATTCATGTGGTTGAAAATTGCTATTTCCAGCGAGGTCATTATGTCATTGCCATTAAAAGGCTTTAGAAGGTACCCAGCTGGCATGGTCTTCTTCGCCCGTTCCAGTGTGCCCTTGTCAGCAAAACTTGTGAGAAATACGAATGGAATTCTATACTTATCCCGAATATCTTCAGCTACTACAATGCCATCAGGTCCTTCTCCAAGATTGATGTCCAGGAGGGCTGCATGAGGCCTGTTCTCTGCAAGCATTCGTCTTGCAGTTTCAGCATTGCCCGCAATTCCTACCACATCAAAGCCGTATTCAATCAAGTAACCTGCGATATCTTCAGCAATCAAGGGTTCATCTTCAACAATCAGAATGCGGTATTTATCGCTCATATCGTTCTATACTTTTCAATGGAGCAGTTCACTATTATTTCAATTGTTGCTTAAAGAAGAAGAGCATGACCCACCTGAGTGAACCATGCTCTTCTATGATCGATTGTAACAATCCTTATTTGGCTATAACAAACTTCTCAATTTTCACATCATTCTCAGTGGTAAGTCTGTATATGTACACCCCATTTGGTAAATGGCTTCCATCAAAAGCAAACCTGTAATCTTGACCGGGCATTGCAACTTCATTCATCAGTGTACTGAGCATTCGACCTTGCATATCATACACTGACAAGGTGTGGTGCATCCTATCGTTTGCCACGAACGACACATTGCTCAATCCACTTGTAGGATTGGGGTCTACCCACATGCCAGGGGCGCAGCTGCTGATGTTTACGGTAATAATATTGCTCAACACAACACATGGTGGCAAGTTGAGTGGGTCAATGTTGGCAGGGTTAATCCCTGAATAAACCGCTCTCACAACCTTGTAGGTTCCAGGACCGAAGCTGTCAAAATCAAAAATGCCCGTTGTATTGCTTGCAATCACCCCTGCAAAATTCTGCGTGAGTACTGCCCATCGGTATGAGGGGCCTTGCGCTCCGCTCATGGCAAATGAAAGATTGGAAGGTACCCCGTCATTTCCACAAGCTGTTGTGCCGTTGTTTGCTGTGATGTTACCCCCATTGAGACCCATGGTAGTGATGAGAATAAAGTTCGACAAGTCATAGCATCCGCTAAGTTGGTTCACATTTGTGATCCCTTGTAAAGCGGAAAGATCAGGCACCGAAATATGCCCGGCTACGTATGTTACTGCCGGATAATTTTCCATGTTGAATGTACCCGTTGCATTGGTCGCAATAATTTGTTGGTCGCTTTGGCGAACCAAACCAAACCTACCCGAGCCCACATTTCCGGAAACGGTAAGCTGTACTACATTCGACACATTGTCGCCTATACACAGGTTGAGTCTGGGACTGGCAGTTGCGAGCACCCCGCCCTCCATACTGCAGGAAGGGCAAGGCTCGAGTCCTGTGTTTCCACCTACACAAATATCGCACTCATCATAGTAAGCAGTGCCACCTAGAATTCCGGCACAATCCACACAATTTGGTCCGGAAGCCAGCACAGTGATGTAGTTCTCAACCGTTTTGGTATCGCTCTCAATCCCGTTAGAAACTGTGAGTGACACTGCATATGTTCCAGGAGTCAAGTAAATGACTTGTGGATTTTGAGAGTTGGAGAATGAAGGTGACCCACCACTGAAGCTCCAACTCCAAGAAGTAGGATCGTTGGCACTCAGATCGGTAAACTGCACAATGCTGCCGTGACATACGGTTGTCTCATCGGCACCGAAGTCTGCAAAAGCTTCCGTAGCAACGGTAAGACATGGTCCGGCAATGGTATTCACCCTATAAAACGACTCATTGAGCACATCCACTATAGGATTAATACATATTTCAGTGTCAGTGAGGGCCGAGTAGAATACACGTAGCAATGGCGTAGGCGAATAGTTTTTAGGTAGGAAAAAGTGTTGAGACAATCCTACCACTTTGGTAGATGATGACATGTGCATCACATCGAAAGTCACGCCACTTACAATACTTGCTACACCCGTTACAGTTGCGCCAGTAATTTCAAATTCGTAGGCTGATACCTTGCAATCTGGATTCAATACCAACACGTCAAAATAACCTGCTTCAGTATTGATTGCTGCCGGAGTAAGGGTTACTGTGTGGGCGGGATTCAGGATGTTGACACCAAACAGGCAGTGGTCATGTGTTCCTTCTTCCTCTGAGTGGTCTGAGCCCATGTGCACACAGTCAGAAAGCAGTGCGGCATCGGCAATGGTAATGTTACCATCCAAATTTATATCGTTGCATGTGTTTACCGGTATTGATTCGTCGAGTATGCCGGAGAGATAGAGCATGACATCACCTTGGGTAATGTCGCCATCATCATCCAAATCGCCTGTTGATACTACGCCGGGACAATTGCCAAGGCAATCGGGAATAGAACTTCCAAATGGCTGGCCAAGGCAGTCAATCGGCACAGGGCAGTCCAGGGTCTTGGTAAAATTCAGAATGTTGTTGTTCGCATCCCGGTCGAATGAAATGCAAACTGAAGCCCAGTTGTTGTCATGGCGCAATTCATAGCGACCATTGGCATCTGGTGCCTGGTCCCAGTTTACCCGGGTTACCAGCGTGTATGACCCTGCCGGAACATCGGTAATATCCACCCACTGGCATTGGAGCCCGGATGAGTAGTAGTCAGCACATCCTGCTGTAATGCCCATATTTCCACAAGTATATTTTGCCGAACCACCATTGGGACAGGTAAGGTCGAGTACGCAGAATCCATTCTTAAACCCAATTTGTGGCATTTCAAAACCATTTCCATCGAAAAGCACATATTCCGCATATCCTTCATAATGGTAGTGCTGATGGCAAGGGTCCCACTCAAACTGACCAGTACCCTGGCTTGGTGAGCCTATGTAATAATCCTGGGTACCAATGTTGTCAATCCATGTTGTAAATCTTACAAGCTGCCTGTTCCCAAATCCTTGCACACAGCCTTCGTCCACCAAGCATTGATCCGTAGCATTGATGCTGGTTATGTACATAGAATTAAACATTTGATCTTCTCTGATTCTAAGGTCAGGACCAAGGCCATCACATTCTTCATCATCATTGAAATAACACGGACCGTCCACTTCAGCAATTGGGTCAAAATTGCAAGCCAGAGGGTTCATACAGCCTGAGAAGGGTCCCAGGAAATCGAGTAAGAAGCTCTTTGCACATGGAGTCAATGGATCTTCATCCCACCTTATTCTGATAAAGTATTCAGTTCCTGACTGCAATGCAGGGGTAACCTGCGCCTGAACACCACAAAAATCATCGCTGTATGTGAGTGTGGCGGCATTGCTGTCGTCAAAGTTGGCCATGTTGCAGTAATCATACATCCAAATAGTGGTATTACAACTGCCCAAGCCACACGTAGAGATCATAAACTGTCCGCTGGTATCAGGTGTAAATGAAAACCACGATTCCGAAAAAGGCGCAATGTTATTACCAAGTACGGCAGCAACGGTACTGTTGCAAACAGAACCTTCAGGACAATTGACATTGGTGGTTTCCGAGGTGCCAAACTGCGAACCACTCCCTACTTCCACACCATCGATGTACAAGGTGTATGATCCTTCACCGAATTCGCAACACATTCCATCACCATATGAGTCGTACATCACAAAGCTGTGACATTGGCCGGCGTCTATGCAAAAGGTTCCACCTTCTACACCTCCTGCGAACAGCTCCACCCCTTCTTCATCAAAAAGCTTCCAAGTATTCTCGTTGGGGTAATTGTCCTGAACGATTTCTACCTCAAACTCAAGACTTGCTGACACTGCTATATTCTGTGCATAGGTTGATTGTGCTCCTAAGGGATCAGTTACAGTAAGTGATACATTGTAAATGCCAGCAGACGGGTATATTACTTGTGGGTTTGCCGATGATGATGTGGCCGGGGTGCCTCCAGGCATAGACCAGCTATAGCTTGAAATATTGCCTAAGCTCGTGCTGGTGAGTAGCAACCCAAAAGCGCCACAATCTACAAGCGGTGCATAAGAAAAGGAACCATCGATTGGATCATAAGTACAGGAGCCATTGTTGCTGGTTGCACAGGGATCATAATTGGAAGCTGTAGGATTGGTGCATCCCGGAATTCCGGTGGCGTCAACCCTTATAGAGAAGGTACCGGTGCCCGCTTGAAAGCCACCGGCTTGGATTAAATACGTTTCGCCCACCGTGAGGGCCGGGCAGGAAAGGTTTATTCTCGATGCAAGTCCTATTCCCGAAAAATCATCGTTACAGGCTATCACAGCACCGGTGCAGCTCGAGCGTACCCCAATGCGGGTATCGTTGAGTGTACCCAATTGGGTAATGATAGAGACATTGCCACCCGTAAATACAAAACTGTACCACACATCTTTGATCATGGTACCACCACCGCAATTCAAATTGGGTCCATCGTTTACTGTACCCACATTGGTGGATGCAACCCATCCGGCATTTAAAGTGATGGGAATAGCGTTGACACATTCGTCATTGGCAGGTGCCTGGGCTACTGATTCAGAAAGGGTTAAGGAGAAAAGGAGAAATGTGAAGATACACAGGGAAAGTATACGCCTGCGCTGGGTAGAAACTTGGTTCATAATAGTTTGGTCAAAGTTGAATGTACGTAAAGCTATGGAAGATATAATTGCATTACAAATCTCACTGAATGTAAACTGATGCGCTACCTTGTGAAGCTAACCGTAATTCGCTGGTAAACATTACGTTTATGTATCGGAAAAAGTATAAAAAAAGCACGACCCTTCCGGGCCGCGCTTCACCATGAAGAACCATTTAAAATTACCTCGCTATCATAAACTTCTCCACCTTCACTTCGCTTTCGGTGGTGAGGCGGTAGAGGTACACGCCGTTGGGGAGGGCGCTTCCGTCAAACTGTGATGAGTACACCTGTCCGGCTTCCACATCGAGGTTGAAGATGGTAGCCAGGCGCACCCCGCGTACATCGTACACTTCGAGCAATGCACTGCCGCTGGTGGCAGGCTGGTACACCACAGTGCTGAACCCTTCGGTTGGGTTGGGGAGGGAGTAAAGTAGTTCAGTATGCTGCACGGATATCTGCAATTCCTCATCAACAGGAGCAATTCCGGCTTCAAGGTCCACGCACCCTGATGCAAGGTCTCCATTCATTGGAATAAAATCAGCACCGTTCATAATAAGGTTGTACCTGACGCCTGTATCGTTTCCACTGGCATCGCCAAGAATCAGCTCGCTGCTGCCTTCAACCAGCAGCAGGTACCCAACATCGCCTTTGCGTGCCAAACCGCTTACATTCTCAGGAAGGAAGGCTACAATTTCGTTATTGGCATCTTCCAGCACCTTGTAAATCCTTCGGGGTTGCCTGCTGGCGAGTAGTACCTCACCTTCAGTATTTACCACCAGGTCGCCCCCATTCACCTGGGCAAAGCTGTAATAGCTTTGGGAGAAAGGAGGCTGGTTAACGCGCCATACAGCTTTTGGTCCATCCGCTGAGATAAAGTACACTCCATTTCCGGCGTAAGCTGCACCTGTTACAGTGCCTAGAGAGTTGGGCTTGGTAACCACAGGTCCTGCAGTAACATTGGTGCCGAGCGGGTAGATGGTCTGGTATGCATTGCCCGTTTCATGGGCGAGGAGCAGCCTTCCATTGTCGGTATTCAACGCGATGCTCACCCTGTGAGGGGTACTGAAGATGGGCACCAGTTCTGCCCTAAGAAGTGATTCGTTCAATACCAACTGGTATATATCGCTTCCGCCCTGCGCATTGTAATTGCTCATAAAGTAGAGGCATGGCTCAGGATTGGCGACACAGTCACATTCAGGGCTGTACGTTCCTTCCACCCCATTGATGGTGCAAGGAGTGCCGGGGAGGGTGGGTCCGCCAAGTATGCCATCGCAATCTGTGCAACTGCTGTTGAATAAGGGATCGCCAGGGATTCGACACACGCCACAATCGTCGAGTATGGCATTGCCCCCAGCTACACCGAAGCAATCGGTATCGCAGGGAGAAAGTCCTGTATTGCCTTCCACACACACCCCGCAGTTATCGAGATAGGCCGTGCCATTCAGGTCGCCGTTGCAGTCGGCTACGCACTCTTCGGTGCCGGTATTGCCGCCCACACATAGGCCACAAAGGTCATAAAATGCTGTTCCACCATAGTCCCCGTTGCAATCTTGCACACACTCCTCAAGTCCTGTGTTGCCGCCTACACAGTCGCCGCACTGATCCAGGTAGGCAGTGCCTCCGAACTCACCAAAGCAATCTTCCACACAAGGTTCCAGTCCGGTAGTTCCGCCTACGCAGGTGCCACACTCATCAGTAAAGGCAAAACCTCCTTCTACTCCAGCGCAGTCAAGAACTCCTTGACCGGGCAGGTCTATGGTTATGATTACCTGGTCGCTGCTAAAGTCGATTCCGTCGCTCACCACAAGGGTGAAGGTAAGCGCCTGTCCATCAAGTTCTTCTGTTACATCGAAAGAGGCCAACGACAAATCAGCATTGGCAATCTGTATTCCTTCGGGACCAAACCATTGGTAGTTGATGGGGCTGTCGGGATCTACCGAAGCAGAACCATCAAGGGTAACGGCACCAGTTTGTGTAATAAGCTGGTCAGGACCTGCATTGGCATCGGGGGCAATATTTACCGTAAACACTGTCCAGGTAACCGATGCTACAGCAATACCTGTGATGCCTGATGTGTGTTTGGATAGCTCTGTGAGGTCTACACTCAATTCATAATTTCCCGGAAGGGCTGATACTTCATCCATTCCAAGAATCTGGAAGTCGAAGTCGGTCAAGGGCTGTATGGTCAATCCTGCAGTGGGCAGTTCTGCCCCATTTCTTCTGAATCTGATGGCTGCTGCCAACAGGGATTCGTCGAGCAACTTGGCGTCAAATTGCACCGCAATCCCCTGCAGTTGCTCCTGTATTTCCTGGGCATCAGCCACCTGCCAGTTGGCCTGCAAAGGTGAAAGATCGATGAACAGCGACTTTGTAGCTGAAGAAACACCCCCATTGGCACCTGTAGCGACAATTTTCACACCGGTGGCACCACCTGTAGGAAATACCACAGGTATGGAGTGGGCACCTGCACTGAAATTCTGCAGGGTGGTCAGTACAATTTCACTTCCAAAGTCGAGTTGGGAAATTGTTACCTGACTGGCAACTGCACTGAGGTCGAACAACACGTTGAAGCCCAGGCCAGAAGTCACTCCATCGCTGGTGGAGAAACCCTTGTCGGGGTTGATCCCCACATTCGATACTACAATAGACGCGGTGCGGTCCACGCTCCAGGAGATTTCTGAAAAGCCCGACCCTGCATTTCCCCCAGCATCCACAATACCCGCTAAATTCACCCGGAATAAATAATCCCCATCAGGATACGTGAGCATCTGGAAATTGCCTGCCTTCCAATTGCTTTGGGTCAATATGGAGAGCTGTGTAAATGTGAGCTGAAGCGGATTCCCATCCCTGAAGAGCTGCACATCGGCAATGGTAAACCCGGCAATTGGTTCTCCAAAGTTAATGTCGATGAAGGGGAAATGCTGGGCATCCAAGCCGCCTGAATTGTTCAGAGAAAGCGATACCGATTGTGGTCCCTCACTGTCGAGTGTAAGGTCTACTGACTGTGGCGATAAACCGGGCACCTGGGTTTGAGAAAGCACCGAGGGCAGATCTACGATGAAGTTGTACACCCCGTCAACGGTGAGAATATTTTCCAAACCTGAGAGGTAGAACCTTTTGCTGTCAATGCTTACCGAATCAATTACCACTTGCCCCGGCAGCACGAGACCGTCCAATTCGACGGTGAAAACAGCCGGTGTAACAGTACCTACATCCATAGGCAGGTTGAAGAATACTTCGATGGTGCTGAATGCCACAGCGGTATTGTTCTCCGGCAATCCATCGAAAGACTGTACCGCAGGTACATTGATGAACTGTGCCCAGGATACCTGCTCACCGGACACACCACTCACCCCGAAAATATCGCTTACCTCTGCCGCCTGCACCGTGAGGAGGTAGAAACCGTTGCCTGTGGTGAATGTTGTGAGGTCCATATCGAAGCTAAAGGCATCAACCTGGTTAATCATCAGTGTTTCGTCGAGTTCCACGGGTTCTCCTTGCAGGAGGAGTGATACATCGCTGAAATCAAAGGTGGTGGGATCTATTTCTTTGTTGAACCGCACTGTGATATGCGTTACCTGCTCAGTGGCAATCAACGCTGGCACCCCTTCGAATTCAACCACTTCAGGCACATCGAAATTTTTGGGTGTCCAAACCACAGTATAAGTTTGAGGTTCACTGCCTGCGAAATCATCAACAAAGTTGAATTTGTCTTCATACACCGGTGGGAGATTTACCGGCAGGGTCACAAAGGTGAGCCATGCATTGGAAAGTGGGATTTCCTGTCCGTCGCTTCTGGTTACGCTCTCAATATCGAAATTGCCATTGCCCGGATCATTTATTCGAACGAAATTCCAGCCTGCTTCTTCCGGCGTTACAGTGAGGGTGTTGGTGAAGGCAGGTTGCTGCACTGCCTGATTGAATGAGGCTGAAGAAGCGGGCACCACGGGTTTGGTTTCCACACCCTGAGAGAGGTAAATGATATCCGGAACGTTGTCTGTATCAAACACATCGTTCACAAGGAAATCATTGATTCCATCTGCCTCATCGCCATACACTTGAATGCTGTGTATAAGCTCGTGCAGAAACACATCTTCAATGAGACTCAGTGCCGGGTTGCCAAAACTGTTGTTGTGAACCACGCTGGCCTGATAATCCACAAACTTGCCAAGCAGGGAGCTTGTGAAATACCACTGACCCACCTTGGATGTGAGCGGCGGTATGGTTCCGAATACGATATTGGTAAGTCCAAGTGTGGCAGGTTGCCCCTGAAAATTGGACCCAATAAGGTTAAACTGAATGGCCAGTCCAGACTCATTGCCAATGATTTCGGGTTGGGCAGATGAGATCACCATATTCACCGCAGGTCCAAACCCTTGATTCTCCACAAGGACGGCGAGCTCTGCAGGAATGGTGGGTTCTACCACATCTTCTGTAAGCGGATCGTCGCTGATCACATCGCGCTCAAGGAAGTAGTGCAGCGTGAGGTTGGGACTGGGATTTACGGTAAGGAAAACCGGTGACAACGGCAAGGTAATCATGGCCTGGGCATAGGGATCGAAATAGCTCACAGACCCTCCAAAGCCATATATTTTTGGTACCGTTGGAGCTGCTTCAATAGTGGGAATAAAAAGGAATGTGACTCCCCCTTCCTGCTGTGATGGAAGCATGCCCGTACCACTTACATCACTGAGGTTTATAAAGTCTTGCGTTTCTATCTGGAAAAGCCCGTTGCCCGGTATTCCATTTTCATCCAGTATCTGAATGTCTATACTGAGAGAGTCAATCGGGTCTGTGGGGTGGCCGTTGAACACTGTAAATGTGCCCAGGAAGGCCTCCCGGGTCATAGTGAGTTGCTGGCTGAGCTGTATGGTAACCTGTGCGCATACCGCATCGGCTTCGCTGTTGCCCTGCGCTACGATATCAAGCAAGTGTTCTGCAACCATTTCGAGCAATCCATCATACCCTGCATCTTCGGCATACTGAATGGCAGCTTGTATACTATCGCTGTACTGCACAATTTCAACCCTGTTAATGATGTTGGGATGGCTATCATTGGGTTCAAAAACTCCTAATTCCCAGGCTTGCAGCGATGCATTCCAGCGGTCGAAGAATGCCTGCTGGGCGTCCTGGGATATGTCGAATCCGGCAGTGAGACTCAATATATTCTGTTGCAACTCAACCGGAATGGAATCATAGCTTGAGAGATTGGCTTGAATCAATTCGAAAAATACTGGAAATCCATCTGAAAAAACCATATCTCCATAGTACTCCAGCGCCCATAATTCTCTGTACTCGTAAGCTACAGTTACAATGTCGAAATCATCAAAGTACTGGTTGAATATTTCCGGTATTCCGTCAAAGCCTTGTACATCACTTGTAGCAGGTCCTGAATTTCCAGGAGCATCAGCTGATGACAAAGCAGATGGCCCGGACAGGGAAGGTCCACCTACGGAAGTGCCGGCACATGTTATTGCGGCACCACCAATGGAACCTAAACAATCAATGAATGGAGGAATAGGAAGGGGAGCACAACCTATTAAATCACCTATGCTTTCAGCCTGAGAAATACAGAGCGCAGCTGAAGCTGCATCACCACCTACTTCTATACCACTGCTTCCACCATCGGCTTGGGAAGGGCCGGCAGCCCCGGCTGCCTCACCAAGTGCATCAAGGATCGGACCGAATGGACCATTCAGGCAGTCATTTGCTGCACCCAGAATATCCAAAAGGCATTCTATGCACGTTTTTGGTTCTATCTGGTATTGGAATGATCCACCAGCGCCAGGAACGATTGGAAAAATCGGGCAATCTGCACATCCTAAACCTCCTGTAAATGAAGAAGGATCAAATCCGGAACCCAGGTTTACATCGCTGTCGCATGTCCTTCCTGCGAAGGTAAACAGCTCTCCTCCCTGCTGCCACAAACCAGTTGTGAGGCTGCAGTAGTACCAGTAGATCACTGTACAAAAATCTTTGCAGTTCAAACCTTCATTTGCTATACCCGCGTAGGCACCCTCGTCCATTCCCAGAAACTGGGATATGCCTGCGACTGAAGGCCCGCTGAAACCGCTGGCTGGTGGCTCGTCCCTCAACCTCATCACAACCGGAACCTGTATGCTGCTCAGGGCAGGAAGGTCGGCTGGCTCATAGTTGAACAAGAATTCATATTCAGGATCATTGGTCGGCAATCCAAACTGTACGTCATTGGCCGCGATGAGTCCGTGGTTGGTGAGCGTGACGTTGAATGCAAAAATCTCATCGCCAAAAAGCTGCGGGAATACATCCGGTACATCTACTGTAACCACAGGGATGGGCACATTTGTTTGGAACTGGGTGATGAGGGTAATATCATACGAATCATCAATACCCGTGGGCACCACCGACCAGGTAAAAGTAACCGCCTGGAAATTGATGAAAACAGTTTTTGTATTAGGTAAACCAGGGTTAATCGTAACCGTTCCATCAAACGGGAGGTGTTGCTCCATGGTAACTTGCAATCTATGCGTGCCCTGGGGTATGGACGCGCTTGAAAATTCTCCATTCTCATCCGTGGTACCCTCTGCGTATATTTCGCCTGTAAAGAAATTACTCACCTTCACTGCAGCTCCTGCAACTTTGGGCGACCCATCACTGAAATAGGTGAACTGGTTTATTACATCCACCAAAAGTGAGACGCTGCCTTCCGAAACCTTCTGGAAAGTGAAGGGAACCGAAAGTCCTGATCCAGTCTGTGGATTGAAAGCAAGGTTGCCATTCACTGGTGT
The DNA here is from genome assembly GCA_041749535.1 of Cryomorpha sp. Taxonomy (GTDB): domain Bacteria; phylum Bacteroidota; class Bacteroidia; order Flavobacteriales_D; family Cryomorphaceae; genus JBBQZU01. The sequence goes on from JBGTBE010000077.1 coordinate 60,186, forward strand.
ATTAAAGGGGATATTGTCAGTAGCTGTGAATCGAATGACCACAAGCGCAGAATCGCCGGGTGCAATAGATGGTATGGAAAGTGGTGTGAGTGCACTCAACCAATCGACTTGCGGCAATCCCAGAGCAACCACACCGGAGGCACCGTTTCCAAAATTTCTCAGATAAAATTCAACCTGGTTAAATCCGGGTGTTGCAGAAACCGATGTATTAATTTGAGAAATGCTGGCTGAAAGCAACGCTGAAGGGCTCAGGCAGTAATAGAAGCACTGAAAAGGCTGTATATCACCTTCATCAGCCACAGCTTCCAAAAATGCACCCTGGTACTGACCACCCTGAGAAGGTGTGGTACCTGATACCGCGTAAGAAATGGATGCCATGGCATTTCCCGCAAGGAAAGGTATGGTATCGAATGCGATAGTGGCGCCTGTGGGTAAGGTTACCGGATCAATGGTGAAGTTGGTAAGCGCGGTGAGGGATAAGTTCGCAACCGAGAGTGTGCCTTCTAAGGTATCATTGAGTTGCACGGTAAATTGCGGAAGTGTTCCATTGTTGATGCTCACACCAAGTATGTCGAAATCATCGCTTGTGATGGTTGAGCCCATACCCGGGAAACTGGCACCTACCGTATAGTGTCCTGACTCTGTGCTGATGGGGACAAAATTGGCTGTGTAATTTCCAGATTCATTCGTTGTTGCAATGATTTCTCTTCTGGTAAGTCCATTCAGCACAAAAACTTCAACGGCCTTGTTAATTGCGGGGGTGCCATTGGAGTTCACTGCTGTACCTGTTACCTGAACAGTGGTTCCTTTGGTCACAAAATCTGGAATCACGACAGCACTGGCAGTGTAATCCGGAACGATGGTAAGCGGGATCAGCTGCGACAGGTTGTTGTTAAAGTTTAGCTCACTGATTGAATTTCCGGCATTGGCTCTGAAGATGAGAAAATAATTTCCGGGTGTATTGGGTGCCAGGAAGAAGCCCGACTGTGGCAAAGTTTGGCCAGCGGGTATCGGAGCACTCACGGTGAAGCTCACCACGCTGATATCCGCAGCATCGAGAATGGCATTTGACGACAAAAAGCCTTCCACTACCAAGCTTGGCAAGCCTGTTGCAAATCCTGCATTGATGACCCCAAGGCTGTAGTTTACCGCGCCAAAGGATCCCACAGTTGGATTGGCCACGGCAGCATTGACAATGAGAAAATCGGGCTTGTTCAAATCGGTTACAAGGGCACTTGCCACGCCAGGCGAAAATCCTGAAGCCGAGGCCTGAAGGCTCACTGTTTTTGTACCGTCCGGTTCACCATCATCCACGGTGGCAATGGCTACATCTACAAATGCACTTCCCTCTGGAATGGTTGCTGCAGCGGGCAGAACAATTTCGTTGGTATTGGATGATGTAAGTGAAATCAGCAGCGCACCGGTAGTTCCTGTATTTCGGCTTATGCGCAAGGTGCCCGCATTGGCCAATCCCTCCGGCATAGCGGGTGGATTCACAGAAAGGGTCAGGGTGGGTCCGTCATTGTCGGCTACCACCACGTGATCGCTTACAAAACCCGAGGTACTTGGCGGGGCACTGCAACCGCATGAATTGATGAATATTGCCGCAGTGAGAATCACTGTTCTGAAGCCTTCATTCTCCGTATTGTCCACCACCCCGATGTTGAAGATGACTTCTTGCTGGTTTGCAGCCAAGGAGAGAGAAGTTGGAACGATAAGCGCGTTGGTTTGAGAAACAGTAAGATTGGCCGTAAAGGCGGATGGATTGCTGCCAGGCAAGCGTCGGAGACGGCCTGTTGTAGCAAAAAATCCATTTGATTCTGAAATGGTATCGGCTTCAATAATAAGCTCCAGACCCGGCAGGTCGTCATCCTGAACAACAATGGCGGCACTTCCGGGATTGTGTCCCGGTGCTCCTGCACTTATCGCCACTTCCTGCTCCAGCTGAGGAATGTTATTGTCGGGCACAAGGGTGCTGACATTTGCCGACAGGCTGCCGGCTGCAATAGTTACAGATGTTGGCACAGGAAAACGGCTGGGACTTGTTGATGATAAGAATACCTGCAGAGGTTCAGTGGGTGCCAGGTTGGTTGATACCTGGAAAATTATCTGATCAGCCTCAGCAGCGGTGGCTGGAAGCCCGGTGATGGTCAGCGAAGGTTGGTCATTGTCGGTGATGCTGATGTTTCGCACAGCAGATTCGAAACCCGCAGCAGTTGCAGTGAGGGTCTCTGGTATAACACCTTCGATCAGCTCATTGTCGGTGGCATGGATGGTAAAGATTCTGGACGATTGCCCTCCCAGTATGGTAACCTGAGCTGGGGCGGTGATGCGGCTGGGATCTATCACACCAATATTCACAACCAATGGCGAAACAATGCTGCCGCTTCGCGTGATGGTTACATTTGTGTTGCTGCCTTCCACAACTGAAAGTGGCGCTGTGAGTGCAAGCACCTTGTTGATGGTCCATCCTGTAGCTTGCAAACCTGTGTTGTTTGCCAAACCTCCTGCCTGCTCTATGACATCAGGTCCCAGTGTAATTTGAACCACAAACCTTCCCTCATCACCAATGGTGAGGATGGTTGGTAAGTTAACCACATCACTGCGGTTGATATCTGATGCAGGTTCTATGAAACCAACTTCTGAATACGTTGTTTGCTTCAGCAAAAGGCGGTTTTGACCGTCCGTATTTTCTATGAAAATACGCTCAGTCCACGATAGAGCCGTTGCTCCATCACCAAGGTTGGCAACATTCCACGTCACCGTGGCGGTGCTGCCTGGATTGTACGAAGTGGCATCTGATGCAATATTCTGTATAGACAGGTCTGGCAGAGGTATGATGCACTGGCAACTTTCATCCAAGGTGCCATCTACCCCATTGAAAATACAAGGAGAACCGGGAATTACGATACCATTCGGCACCCCTTCGCAGTCGCTGCAACTCGCATTGACGATCAAACCTGTGTTGCCTCCTGAGCACAGGCCACAGAGATCAATGGCTGCGCCACCATTGGGTACACCGGCACAATCAAGACAGCTTTCATTTGGTGTGAGACCTGTGGTGCCCCCTGCGCATACTCCGCATTGGTCAATAGCAGCAGTTCCATTTATTTCGCCATTGCAGTCGGTACAACTCTCATTTGGCGTAAGCCCGGTGCTGCCACCGGAGCATACCCCACAAAGGTCAATGCTGGCAGTACCATCCACCACACCTGCGCAGTCGGTAGAGCATGGCTCCAAGCCCGTAGTACCTCCTGTGCAAATACCACATGCATCGAGCTGTGCTGTGCCATTCAGCACACCTGCACAGTCAAGGCAGGTGGTGTTGTATAAAGGATCGTCTTCGCCAGCAGGATAGCACACGCCGCAATCGTCAACCGGGAATGGTTGCAGAACCACGGTTTCTGACTGCGCCGTGCACCCCTGCGCGTTGGTATTGGTTACAAAGTAGGAACCCGGCCCGGCATTGATGGACTGGGTAATGGCACCCGTGCTCCACAGGTACGAAGCGGCCGGTGTAGCCGTGAGCGTAACTGTTTGCCCTGTGCAAACTCCGCTTACATTGCCTGCCACGGCAATAACTGGCGCAGCAATGCCCGGTACCACAACCTGAGCGGTAAATGATGTGCCGCAATCAGGTTCGGTAATGCTGAGCTTTGCGGCAAATGTTCCTGGAAGCGCATAGGTAAATTCATGCGGACCTTCTCCGGTGGCATCGGTGCTGCCATTGCCATCAAAATCCCAGGCATAGGTTGAGCCTTCTGGTATGTTGGTAGATGTATTTGTAAAGATGGTTGGTAAACCTGCACAGGCCACTTCGAATGTGAAGGCTGGCGTGGATTCAGGATTACAAATAGTAAATGGTTGGGTAAGGTGAAGACTCCATACGCCGAAAGCGTCGCGCACGCGCACGAATAGTGTATGGTTGGCTTCGGTGAGGTTGAGGGCACTCAGATCAAGTGCTTCATTGGCTTCCACCAAAAATCCGTTTTGAATGGCCAGCGGGGTGCCATTTCCTACTCCCGGATCAGTGTTTACAAACCACTCGGCTGCGGTGAGGGGCTGCTGCGTGATGCTGGTAGCAGGCAAAATGTAAAATGGTGAGCTCAAAGAAACGCTCCACCTGCCGGAGGTTTCAATGGTGCGCACCATTAATTTATGAAATCCGGTAGACAGACCGTTTACTGGCACTTCAAAAGCCAAAGAATAATTGTCAGCTTGTCCGGGGACGGTAATTTGAATGCCGTTGCCAACGCCTGGGTCTGTGTCAATAAAATATTCCGCGGCAGCGAGATCGTTTATATCAGTTGCGAATTGAGGCTGAAGATAGAAAGCACTATTAAGGTGTGTGCTCCAGCGCCCCTGAGCGTCCCTGGTACGAATAAGAAGTTTGTGGAATCCAACTTCAAGCCCATCGGTAGGAACTTCAAAAACCACATTGTAATTATCAGCGTTTCCAGGTACGGAAATCGTGGTGGCATTTCCAACACCGGGATCGGTATCAATAAAATATTCGGCTGCTGCCAGTTGTGAGCCCTGGGCTGATGTGAGGGATTGCAGATAGAATGTTGATGACAGATGCAAACTCCACTCACCCGATGCATTGAGTGTGCGTATGCACAGCCTGTGAAATCCGGTAGATAAACCAGTTGTGCTTACGGCAAATGCAAGACTCGTTTCGGTTCCTTGCTGAGGCAACGTGATTGCCACACCATTGCCAACGCCGGGATCGGTATCAATAAAATATTCAGCAGCTATTAAATTTTCGCTGCCTGACTGGGCAATGCTTTGGGTAACGTAAAATGCTGAGGTAAGCTGCACACTCCACTTGCCTTCGGTATCCTTACTGCGCACGCCGAGTTTGTGAAAGCCCTGCGAAATTCCTGAAGTCGATACCGAAAAGGAACCGTTTACCACTTCACCTGATGCAAATCCCGTAATTGGAGTGGCATTTCCCAGGCCGGGATCTACATCAATAAAATACTCAGCGGCATTGATTGTAGCAATTACAGGGTTGTTGCAAAACTCACTCTTGGTAAGTTCTACACTATTGGAGGTAATTCCAAGGGTATAACCTGGCGGTAAATTTACTTGTGAGAATGAACCCGAAAGTGCACCTGATGTGAGTGTTAGGATGGTAAAAGTGCCGCAGGGAACGGAGCCCGTTTCGGTAACATTCAGCGCACCGGCAAGAGTAGTTGCAGCATTTCTGATAAATCGGTCGTGTCCAATGCCCGGACCTGCGTCGCTTTGCACTTGTACCTGAAGTGTAGAAGCTGCGGCAAATGGCTGCGCACCCGTAAATGTCAATTCACCAATTGGGGTACCCGGTGCAATAGTACCAGTGTTGGTTAAGGTACTGTTGAAAGCAAAAGTCCCAACCCCTTGTATGGTTCCTTGATTTACGAAGTTTACAACCCCATTTACTGTAATGATCTGGTTGTTGGTATTGATAATGGTGCCCTGATTAATAAAGTTACCTGTGCCACCTGAAGCGTTCGTAAGGCTCAGTGCAGATGGGGAGGTTATAGTATATATTCCACCCGCTGCATTGGTGATATTGCCATTAAAATTGGTGTTGATGGTTCCCGCAGTCCAGCTGGTATTGCCCTGCAAAAGCAACGTGCGGCCCGAGATATTCTTTGTATTACCAAAGAAAGATGCTGCTCCACTCACGGTGATGGTGCCGCTGCCCGATATGGCGCCACCGTCCCAGTTGAACTGGTTGTTTACTTCCATATCTGTGGTACCGGCGATAGACCCTGCATTGAGATTAAGCCTTGAAAATTCAGGTAGATTCACACCCGGTGTAAGTGTGCCTGAACCGAGCACTTGCACAAATCCTAAACCCGTAGAAGTAGTGCCGTTGAAAATATGTGTGCCTGCTGAAATTTGAAATACAAGCCCCTGGGCAATGTCAAAGCTGCCGGTGTGGGTATTCGTTGGGCTGTTGCCACAAAGAATAAATCCCTGCTGAATATTGACCTGCCCGCTGTTATTGAACTGCGTGCTGGCGTTG
>JBGTBE010000078.1:0-46787 GCA_041749535.1 Cryomorpha sp.
GATCAAAAATCTTTCAACTCAAACAGTCCTCTTTTAAAGGAAGGGGGATTATTTTTAAAAAGGCTGTATTTTGGAGCGGAAACCCGCGTCAAACGGGAATATTGATTTTAAGAATTAAACGTCTTGGACAGGTGTGATATGTTTTGTAAAGTTATCCGCATCGAAAATAGGCTTTATTTCTGATTTACAAATCGTCAAATGGGCTTCTGATTTGCTGTATGCTTTTAGTGCTTACATGGGTGTATATTTCAGTGGTTCTGCTGCTGCTATGTCCCAGCATCTCCTGAATGTACCTAAGGTCGGTACCGCTTTCGAGCAAATGAGTGGCATAGGAATGCCGAAGCCAATGTAGGCTCACCGGCTTTGAAATACCCGCTTTGGCAATTGCTTGCTTGAGCACCGATGCAAGACTTGCTTCACTATATTTTCCTCCTGTTTGCCCTTCAAAAACATATACTTGTGGACGGTAGGCTCTATAATACGTAGCTATCAAGTCCAGTATCTTTTGGCTTAATGGTACAATCCTGTCCTTCTTTCCCTTTGCAGCGTGAATATGCAGCAGCATCCTGTCGCGGTTAATTTGCTCAAACTTTAAGTGAATCAGCTCGCTCCTGCGCAGCCCGCATGCATAAACCAAACTCAACATGGCCCGGTGCTTCAAATTGGTGGGAGCCTCCAGAATGCGCTTCACCTCTTCCTTGCTGAGCACATTGGGCAGCACTTTTGCCCTTTTCGGCCTATGTATCAACTCGGGGTCAAGCCTGCGCTTTTCAAGCACTTTTACTGCAAGTTTAATGGCGTTTACTACCTGATTCTGATAGGATGCACTGTAACCGAGGCCAAGTATGTACTCATTGTTAAAGCGTATCAGGTCATTGTTGCTTATTTCGCTCAGCATTTTTGGTTGCATATACCTCAGTAGAATTCGCAATGCATCAGTATAGGTCTTATTTGTATTTGTACTGTACCGCTTTGACTTGAGCCATAGCTCAAATTTAGCAACGGCAGCAGCGCCGGTCTCGCTTAGCTTCGGCAGCGGTCGCACATTCCTCGCCGGCACGACATTGTTCCGTGAAGTTTTTGCGCTCATTGAAGGTGCTGTATTTGACCAGGTATCGTTCTTCTTCACCACTGCGCTGAAATCTACATATCCCACCTTTCGGAATGCAGCCACCACAGCCCTGAAATGCCCGGGCCGGTTCTCAATAATCCAGCAATCGTGGCTGCTGCTCCAATGCGCTCCCACAGTCTTGGCAATGTCAATGCGGGCATGGTCGTATTCGAAATACAAACCCAGATACCTTTTAGATCCCTGCTCAAGGGGTTTCATGATTACAGTTGCTTCCATCTCCTGGTTGTTTGGTCAGGCGCAATATAGCACAATGTCGAATTTTGAAAATGCTGATGGGCCGGTTTTTTTTATATCTGCCCGGGTAGCGCTCTCGCAAAATACCGCTCCTGATTCCCCCAAAATCCATCAAATTTCAAATACACACGTTTATCCAAAGGCCCAGCGCGTCAATCAACCTGTGCGCGTCCTTTCCTGGCGTATGGATTACTTAATGAAAGGTGCCGGCAACGTTTTTGTGCATAAGGAGCTGCAAAGGCTTATAGACAGTGTTATCGGGTCGTTGTACTTTCTTCCTCATTTACATATTCTAAAAGGTCTCCTGGCTGGCAATCCAATACTTTACAAATTGTTTCCAATGTGCTAAATCTAATTGCCTTTGCTTTTCCTGTTTTCAAAATAGAAAGGTTAGATAAAGTCAGCCCAACTCTTTCAGAAAGTTCATTCAAGGACATTTTACGTCTTGCCATCATTACATCCAAATTTACAATGATCGGCATAGCTTAAACAGTTAAATCGTTTTCGTTTTGAATATCCACTCCTTTTTTGAAAATAGTTGCTATAACATAGATTACAGCTCCCATTAGAATGAATGCCTGACTGTCCGCCCAAAATTCGTTCAAGTTGTCGGTATCATAACCGTGATGCATTAAATTCTTCGCTGACTGTCTGGCAATGTAACTTAAAAGTCCAATCGAAAGGGTGAAATAACCAATTCGCAAAATCTGATTCGAAACAAAACTGTTGAAGGGTTTTGATAAATCCATTTTGTGCATGAGCCTGATAACTATGTAAAATAGGACTGCCTTTAAGATTGAAATGACCAGAATAAAGCTGTAGATGCCGAAAAAAGCCAGGCTACTGTCTTTATACATTTCATTTAAGTCCAACTTTTGATAAAGATTCGGGATGATTTCAGGGTTATACAGACTGAAAAAGAAATTAACTATTAAGCCACCGGCTTCAATAGACAAGCCGACAAAAATGAGCCAAGCCATAACATATAAGGCCCAAAATACGAAGTTGTTTGTTTTTGACATGGTTGATGAAGTTTAAATTGATATGACAAAATTAATAAAATATTATTGTTATTCAATAAATATAAGTCATTATACAATAAATTTTTTTGACTTAACAAGTAGTCAGTGACAAGTCCCACAGTCATTGGGATTTGTTTTTGAGCGAATAAGTCCGATTGGGAAAGTACGTTTTGTTGTGGTGTGTTTTTCTTCGATCGAAATGTTTCTTTACAATGTCCGCTCACGAGGTGGGTGTTCAACACCGACCTGGTCTCGAAAGCCCAACCTTGCCAAAACCACCCCAAAATCCCAAATTTTTTTTCAAGTCTAACCATTTCAAAAAATACAGCAATACGAGTACTCTTACCGTTTTCATACGTTTATGAACGTTTATAAACGGAGCTATACGTATAAAGTACAACTCCCCAAAACCGGGCCCCACATCTTTGCATCGTCGATCGACAACAACAGCTGGGACGACGGTCGCAGCGAAAGCAAAACCAAAGTAAAACCATTAATCACTAACCCGCTTCACGAATCACATTCGGAAGCACCAAACAAAGTTGAAGTCATGAATAATCTGGTAAACAAAGTACAATTGATTGGCCGCATGGGAATGAACCCTGAAGTGCGCAGCCTCGAAAACAACCGCAAAATGGCACGCTTTAGCATCGCTACCGACGAGAGCTACAAAGACAGCGATGGCAAAAAAGTAGAAAACACCCAGTGGCACAACATCGTAGCATGGGGAAACACTGCGGAGTTCGTAGAGAAATACCTTAAAAAGGGACAGCTCCTGGCCCTGGAAGGAAAGTTGGTGAGCAGCAGCTATACCGACAAGGAAGGCAACAAGCGCTTCAGCACCGATGTGCATGCCAATGAGTTTATGATCCTGTCATCTAAAAAAGAAGCTGTAACAGAATAAGAAAATACTGCGGGGCTGCGTGTAAAGCAATGTGCAATGGAGCAGCCCCGCGTATTTTTTTTGGGTGTGAAAACTTCCCTCTACACCGTCCTTTCATCACGTTGAAGTGACGTAAATCAAGTTGACAGTCAGAATCTCCTCACACACTACAGGTCAGTTCGAGTGCTTTTAAATGCCTTGCAGCTGTAAGCGAGGAACGAGCACTACAGATGCGGCATTTCAAAGCGTATCGAGAACTCTACCGAAGGACAAACTTCTCGATACACCGCTCGTCCCTCGCGGCACTCGAAGTGACTGTATACCTTAGAATAAATCCCTGGAAACCCGGAAAACCGCCGTCCTGCCAGTTAAAAAACCAAAAACCAACCACTAAAAACTCCTCAAAAAAATCATGAACAACCTCGTAAACAAAGTACAACTCATCGGTCGCCTGGGTATGAACCCTGAAGTGCGCACCTTCGAAAACAAGAATACAATGGCCCGCATGAGTCTTGCCACCGATGCAAGCTATAAAAATGCAGATGGCAAAAAAGTGCAGGAAGCCCACTGGCACACACTGGTAGCCTGGGGAGGCGCAGCAAAAATAGCAGAGAAATACCTGAAAAAAGGCAAGGAAGTAGCCGTACTCGGCAAACTCGTGAACCGCAGCTATACCGACAAGGATGGCAACAAAAGGAACGCAACCGAAGTACACGTAAGCGAATTCAATTTGCTCGGAACGAAAGAAGATTGACACCACGTCAAATCGATAACCAGAAAAAGGCTGCCTCAAGGCGGCCTTTTTTCGTTTTATACCCTTCATTACACATCCGTGGTTGTACCCTACGCTGCGAAAAGGGACCAATTACCACACTCTTTATACCCACTACTATCCCTCCTCTCGCGCCCTGTAACAATTTCGCGCAAAGTGGAGTATGTGTGTGCACACGGAAAATGATTGAAATGAAAATTTCTCCCTTAGAATTTTCGATTCCCATCGAAACAAAAAGTCTATTCTCTCCCATTAAATTCATTCTGCGCTGTGTGGCACTTCCCGCCATACTGCTCACTGCGCTCTCGCTGAATACTTCTGCGCAATGCGTTCTCACCGCCACAGCCAATCCCAAGGGTGATGGCTGCTTCCTGGCCGAAGAACAGGTGCGCTGGCAATTGGCCGCAAACGTATCCATAGCTGGCAACAACCTCACTAAATCTCTCGCCGGCAACTCCTGGAACGCAGGAGCAGCTTCCACAGCCTATGTGGTAGATGGAGGGAGTATGTACAGCGTTGCCTTAGAAACCAGCTCCAACCGCATGATTGGCCTGAGCCAGTCGAGCCCCAACAGCAATTTCAACACCATTCAGTACGCATTCTACATGAGAATTGGTGGCGCACTGGGCATCTACGAATCAGGTAACAACCGTGGCGACCTCTCCACCTATGCGAACGGCGATACATTGAGAATCGAAAATTCGGGAGGAGAAATAAGGTATTTTAAAAACCAAACCCTGCTCCGTACGGTGGGGATTACACCATCCACACCTTTACTCGTCGATTGTTCCATACACACTTCCGGAGGTACGCTTCAGCATGTGCACGTGGCAAATCCTGTAGAATCATCATTCACAGCGCTCCACCCCAACGCAGGTATAACCCCGGCATACGCGTGGAGTCTGAACGGCTCACCGGACGGAACGAACTCACCCAACTATACCCCGGCAGGCTTAAATCCCGGCGATTTGATTACCTGTGCCATGACACCGGGATCCGGATCGTGTGCCGTGGGTGTTCAAAATGCGAACAGCATTCGCATACTTCCGAGAAACAGCTTGAAGTACAATGACTTTTACATCACAGGTACAGTGGCTTCCAGTGGTTGCCAAAGCAGCCGTGAGTTCGTGGAGTGGAACCAGGATGACCTTACCAATGTAGGCATATCTGGCAATGGCCTTATCAAAACCCAAAACAGCACGGGTTGGGATGGTGACGCTTTCTCCATCAATGCTGTGCACAACAATGGATACTTTGAATTCTCCACCGCAGAGTTGAGTCGCAAGGCTGCCGGATTGAGCAACACAAATACCAATGGCAACTTCAACACCATCAACTACGCTTTCTTCTTCGAGATTGGTGGCAACCTGCGCATCTATGAAAATGGCACAGACCGGGGATCCTTCGGCACTTATGCACCAAATGACATATTCCGGATTGCAGTAGAAGCAGGTGAAGTGAAGTACTATAAAAATGGAACACTACTCCGCATAAGTTCTGTAAGCCCGACGCTGCCATTAAGGGGCGATGTGAGCCTGCGCGACCTGGGTTCCACCATCACCAATACATCTATTTCCAACTTCAGCGATGGGAATTTCACCGCAGTGGTGCAAAACGCAGGGATAAGCCCCTCCTACCAATGGAAACTCAACGGCGCCAATGTGGGTGCAAATACAAACACCTACTCCAACGCCACGCTTACCCATGGTGACATGGTAACCTGTGAGCTTACGCCCGACTTTGCGAACTGCGCCGGAGAAACCATGCCCTCAAAGGCTATTGTCATCTCTGATGAAGTGGGCATTCCTTCCATGAACTTCCACATCACAGGCGATATTTCACTGGCCGCCTGCAACGCCGCCAAAGAAAATGTGGTATGGAACCCCGGCAGCCTCACCCACAACCAGGCCAGCGGAAACAACCTCTTGAAAATTCAGAGCAATGGCAACTGGGATGGCAATGCTTCCTCCATAAACCAGGTTGGCGACAATGGGTACTTTGAATTTACCAATTCAGAAATCTCCCGCAAAACAATAGGTCTGAGCGATGTGGATGGGAACTCCAACTTCAATTCCATAGACTACGCACTCTACTTCGAAAGCAATGGAAACTTGCGCATATATGAGAGCGGAATAGATCGGGGAAATTTTGGCTCCTATGCCATTGCCGATGTGTATCGCATCACTGTAGAAAGTGGGGTGGTAAAATATTACAGAAACGGGGCACTGCTTAGAATCAGTTCGGTGCCACCAAACATGCCCCTGATCGCCGATGTGAGCCTCAGAGACATTGGCGCTACCGTTACCAATGCGCAAATCTCAAACAGCAATGCGGGTTCCTTTACCGCGTCAATTGAAAATGCCGGACCAAGTCCCACTTTTCAGTGGAAAGTAAATGGTGTGAATGACGGAACCAACGCCAACACATATTCAAACCCTGCGCTGGCTGATGGGGACATTGTAACGTGTGAGGTGACCCCCGATTTGGATGGGTGTGCATCATTTACACTCGCTTCCTCTCCTATTTCCATCATCAGTCTCTCAAATCCACTGGCGCTCAATTTCTTTATCACCGGCGAAATTGCCCCCTCGGCTTGCGCCCTGGCACTGGAAAACGTGGTGTGGGATTCCGCCTCACTCACCAATGTACAAGCCACCGGCAACAACCTGCTCAAAGTACAGAGCAATGGCAATTGGAATGGAGGGGCAGCCTCCCTCAACACGGTAGCCGACAATGGCTATTTTGAGTTTGAAAACACAGAGATCGCCAGAAAAATGATTGGCCTTAGCCAGATGAATGCAGATGCGAACTATACTACAATTGGCTACGCCTTCTACTGCGAAGGCAATGGCAACTTGAGCATCTATGAAAATGGCACAAACCGTGGCAATTTCGGCTCCTACCAAATAGGCGATGTATTCAGGATTTCTATTGAGAATGGTGTGGTAAACTATTATCAGAATGGAGCGCTTATAAGAATAAGTGCTGTGGTGCCATCGCCCCCACTTTTGGTAGATGTGAGTCTCCGCGATATTGGGGCCACAGTTACCAATGCCATCATCTCGAATTTCAACGGAGGAACCTTCACGGCAAATTTAGAAAACGGAGGCCCCAGCCCTGTATTTCAATGGAAGCTGAACGGCGCCAACGTGGGAAACAACCAGGATTCCTACACCAATACCACCCTGGGCGATGGGGACATTATAACCTGTGAGGTAACTCCCGACCTGGCAGGCTGTGGCAACAGCACCTACCCCTCCAATGAGATAGCATACCTCGCTGTGGACAACCCTCTAAGCCTCGACTTCTACATAACAGGCGAAGTGGCTGCCGCAGGTTGCTTCATAGCCACCGAAGATGTGGCCTGGAACAGCGCATCACTCACCAATGTGGATGCCAATACCAACAACCTGATAAAGGTGCAGAGCAATGGCAACTGGAATGGAGGCGCCGCATCCCTCAACGCAGTATCCGACTATGGGTATTTCGAATTTACCAATTCAGAGATTACCCAAAAAGCTGTGGGCCTTAGCACAGTGAATGACGATAGCAACTTCAACACCATTGACTACACATTTTACTTTGAGACCAATGGCAACCTGCGCATTTATGAAAATGGAACCCACAGGGGTATTTTCGGTACGTATACCATAGGCGATCTTTTCAGAATCAGTGTAGAAAACAACACGGTAAAATACTATAGAAATGGCGTGCTTCTGCGTATAAGTACGGTAGCCCCAAGCCTGCCACTCATTGCAGATGTAAGCCTGAGAAACATTGGCGCAACGGTGACCAACGCCACCATTGCCAACTTCAATGGAGGGGTATTCAATGCCAACGTGCAGAATGCCGGCGACAACCCCACCTTTCAATGGAAACTCAACGGTGTGAATGACGGAACCAACGATCCCACTTTCACAGTGGACGTACTGCAAGATGGCGATGTGATCACTTGCGAACTTACACCCGACCTCAGTGGATGCTCCGGCTCAGTATATACTGCAAACAGCATCGTACTCACCGGCTTTGACAATCCGGTTTCGGTAAGTTTTTACATCTCCGGCAATCCATCAACCATCGCCTGTACCAGCGCACTCGAAGACGTGGTGTGGAACAGCGCCTCGCTGCTAAATGTGGAAGCCAATGGCAACAACCTTGTAAAAGTACAGGGGGGCAACAGCTGGAATGGAAATGCAAGCTCGAACAACCGCGTATTCAACAATGGCTACTTTGAATTTACAGCCACCGAAACGAATAGAAACAGGATGGTGGGCCTCAGTTCCACCGATGCGAATTCCAGTTATACATCAATACGCTACGCCTTTTACCTCATGAACAATGGTGGTTTGCGCATCTATGAGAATGGTACCAACAGAGGTACTTTCGGAACGTTTCAAACGAACGATGTGCTCCGCATAAAAGTCGACAACGGAATTGTAAAATACTTCCGCAACGGCACCCAACTCCGCGTGAGTACATTAATGCCCACGCTCCCACTCCTGGCCGATGTTTCCATAAACCAATTGGGAGGTACGGTTGGCAATGCTGTAATAGCAAATTACAACAACGGAACCTTTACGGCAAATGTGGACAATGCAGGCCCATCACCCATATACCAATGGAAAGTGAATGGCGTGAATGCAGGCACCAACAATCCGGTGTACACCAACAACGCGCTGAGCGATGGTGATGAAATAACCTGCGAACTTACGCCCGACCTGGGAGGCTGTGGAGAACTGAGCTATACTTCCAATACCATAACAAAAATTGGAATCGATTTGCCCATCGATATAGTGTTCTACATTCAAACCACGGTGGATCAAGGAGGCTATGGACTGGCCATGGAGAATGTGGAGTGGATCAATGCATCCCTACTCAATGTACAGGCTTCTGACAACAACTTGCTGAAAATAAGTTCCAACAACAACTGGAATGGAAACGCAGCATCGCACAACACAGTGAAGGAAAATGGATATTTCGAGTTTACTGCTACCCAGACCAACAGGCGGAGAATGGTGGGTCTTAGCACGGTAGATGCAAACTCCAATTATACTTCCATTAATTATGCCCTCGATTTGAACACCAATGGCACAATACGCATTTATGAAAATGGAAATAACAGAGGTAGTTTTGGAACATATAGCACAGGCTCAGTATTCAGAATAGCTGTTGTAGCAGGCATAGTGACCTACTACCACAACGGAACACTGATCTATACCAGCAATGTAACCCCTACTTTGCCATTGCTCGCTGATGTGTGCATCCGCGATGTGGGCGGTACAGTATCCAATGCCATCATAACCAATATTACAGGCGGCACATTCACAGCACATGTTCAAAATGCAGGAGCATCACCTTCATATCAATGGAAGCTGAACGGTGCCAATGTTGGCACGAATAGCTCCACTTATTTCAACGCAAATCTCTTCAATGAAGACATCATAACCTGTGTGCTGACGCCTGACCTGGTAAGCTGCGGCAGCAGTGCCTTCAGCGCCAATACCATAAAAATTTCAGGGCCCAACGGCACCACCAACTGGACCGGTGTAGTGAGTGTAGATTGGCACAATTCTGCCAACTGGAGCGATGGAGTGCCCAACCAGTTTATGGAGGCCATCATACCAGCCGGCACACCTTTTAGTCCTTCCATAAACTCCATTGCACCTCTAAAGGATCTCGAGATTGGTGCGGGTGCAAATCTTACCACTGCAAGCAGCACCATGCAGGTGTACGGCAACATAATAAACAATGGCAGCATTGTAGGTGGAGCCGGTAGTGTAGCATTTCTCGGAAGCGGCATTTCAACCATCAGCGGGGCTACCACGCAGTTCTTCAGGTTGCTGTTCAACAAAGCTACAGCAGAAGACAGGGTAATTCTGGAGACCGACATAGAAATCATTGATGAGACAGTTTTCTTCGTTGGAATTGTGGAAACCGGATCGAACGAGGTGCGCTTCCTGCCCGGCTCCGACAGCCGGGAAGGCCTCAACGCAAGCCATATAGAAGGAAATGTCAGGAAAATAGGGAATGATGCCTTTCGCTTTCCCGTAGGGAGAAACGGCATTTACGCCCCCGCAGCCATTTCAGCGCCTGCGCAGGTAACTGA
Source organism: Cryomorpha sp. (assembly GCA_041749535.1). GTDB lineage: Bacteria > Bacteroidota > Bacteroidia > Flavobacteriales_D > Cryomorphaceae > JBBQZU01. The sequence continues at coordinate 10,150 of JBGTBE010000078.1, forward strand.
TGAGTTTACCGCTACCTATTTCGACACCGACCCCGAAGAAGATGGGTATACCACTTCGGAGGCTGATCCAGGCCTTGTAACCATCAGCCGCTGCGAACATTGGATCATCAACAGAGAAGTAGGCACTTCAGCAGTAGCCGTAACTTTGTCGTTCGAGAATGTAAGAAGTTGCGGCGTTACAGACCCAACAGAATTGAAGGTGGCAAGATGGAACGGAAGCAGTTGGCAAGACCACGGCTACCTCACACACACTGGCGATGCCACTAGCGGTAGCGTTACCAGCGGCACCCCTATTCTGAACTTCAGTCCATTCACCCTGGGATCTGGCTCGCCGGTAAATCCCCTGCCTATCAATCTGCTCAGCTTCGAAGCGAAGCGCCTGGGCCCAAAAGTTGACATCAAGTGGACCACCGCTACGGAGGTGAACAACGACTTCTTCACCCTGGAGCGAAGCAGTGATGGTGCAAACTACACCGGAATTGCATTTGTACCTGGAGCAGGAACTTCATCTACAGCAATAAACTATTACCATAGTGACCTGGATCCACTGAAGGGAACTTCATACTACAGGTTGCGCCAAACTGATTTTGATGGAACAACAAAAGTATACCCAGCGGTGAGTATTCACTACGGCGGCGGATTTGGTACCAGTGTGTATCCCAACCCCACCGATGGATACGTGAGAATTTCATTGCCTGAAAATGATGGAAGTGTCACCGTACGCATCCTTTCGGCGAATGGCGCACTGGTTTGGAACGCAGTTTCGGAGGGCGTGCTAATCGAAGAAGATTTAAGCGCGCTGCCGCCCGGAATGTACTTTGTGGAAACAGAAACCAAGGCCGCTACCGAACGATTCAAACTGGTGATCAGGTAACCGAATTCAGGGCAGCTAAACAAAATTTAAAATTCCGTGTGTAAGGTGCTTCGCGCACCGGGTCAAGGGCTCCATCAAGGAGTCCTTCGCTTTTTTCCCCCAGGCCAAAAGCACCTGCTGCGTAACCTAAGTTCCAAAGCGAACCTTCCCTGCATTGTAATTTTGTACCATCCAAAAGGAATAAATAACCCTAAAAACAACAACATGAAAGTAGAGCAGATATATACAGGATGCATAGCCCACGCGGCGTACTATCTGGTAAACAAAGGAGAAGCGGCTATTTTCGACCCGCTCAGAGAAGTGCAACCCTACATAGACAAGGCCGAGCGAGATGGGGCAAAAATTAAGTACGTTTTCGAAACACACTTCCACGCCGACTTCGTGAGTGGACACCTGGACCTGGCTGAGAAGACAGGTGCCGAAATCGTCTATGGCCCTACTGCCAAACCAGGCTTTGAAGCAATCGTTGCCGAAGATGGACAAGTATTCAAAGTGGGCGATTATACCGTAAAGGTGATTCACACCCCTGGACATACCATGGAGAGTTCCACCTTTCTGTTGATCGACGAGCATGGGAATGAGCATGGCATCATCACAGGCGATACCCTCTTCATAGGAGATGTAGGCCGCCCGGACCTTGCGCAACACGTGATTGAAGACCTCACTGAAGACAAGCTTGCAGGGCACCTTTATGAGTCTCTTCGCAACAAGATTATGCCCCTCGCCGACCACCTGATTGTGTACCCAAACCACGGAGCGGGAAGCGCCTGTGGAAAATTGATGAGCAAGGAAACCACAGATACCCTGGGCAACCAAAAAAAGGTGAACTATGCGCTGAATCCAACCCTGAGTAAAGATGCCTTCAAAAAGCAATTGCTCGCGGGACTCACTGCGCCACCTGCGTACTTTCCGAAAAACGTACTCATGAACATCAAAGGGTATGACAGCCTGGAAAAGGTAATGGACCGCGCCAATCACCCGCTCGATGCGGATGCTTTTGAGCTGGTGGCAAACCAAACGCGCGCACTGCTTCTCGACACGAGAGATGCGGGTGTTTTTGCCAATGGTTTTGTTCCCAACAGCATCAACATAGGTCTGGAAGGCAACTTCGCAATGTGGGTAGGAGAAATGATCACTGACATCAAGCAGGAAATACTTCTCATCACCGACCCGGGCAAGGAGCAGGAGACTGTGACGAGGCTCTCCCGCGTAGGGTACGACCACACCATAGGATATCTGAAAGGTGGATTCAAGGCATGGAAAGATTCCGGCAGAGAATTCGACACAGTAAACCGCATGAGCGTGTCTCAACTAGAAGCTATGTACGATAGCAACCCGCTGGTAATCGATGTGCGCAAGAAAAGCGAATATGATGCACAACACCTGTCCAATGCTGTAAACATACCATTGAATCAAATCAATGCACATCTGGCTGAATTCCCTAAGGACAAACCCTTCGTACTGCACTGCGCCGGAGGCTACCGCAGCATGATTGCGGCTTCCATGCTAAAACAACGTGGATGGGAGAATTTTGCTGATGTAGAAGGAGGATTTACCGGGTTGCTCGAAACCAGCATTCCCAGAACGGAATACGTATGCCCTACCACCCTGCTCTAATATGATGTTTAAGAAAAACAAAAGAATCACAGTCATCGCACTCAGTTCACTGATCGGTGGCATGGCAGGCTGGGTGTACTGGGGCACTTTGGGATGCAATAGCGATCAGTGTGCGATAGCATCCAATCCTTACCTCACCACTGCCATGGGAGCGCTCCTCCTCGCAATGGTGGGTGATGAGTTCACCCATTCGAAAACAAACAAACAAAACAAAACAAACTAAAACAACAAGAACAATGAACACAACTGAAACAATAGCAGCAGGCACAGGAACAGTGGTAGATGTACGTTCACCTGAAGAGTTCAGCACAGGCCATGTGCCCGGCTCTGTAAACGTGCCGCTGCACGAATTATCATGGCGCATCAACGACCTTCGCAAAATGAAATCTCCCTTGGTGCTCTGCTGCGCATCGGGCAACCGAAGCGGTATGGCTGCAATGGCTTTGCAAACGGAAGGAATAGACTGCGTGAACGGTGGCGGCTGGCGAGATGTGGAAAATGCGCGCACAACAGTGAAGATATCATGATGGGGGTGTTCAGAAAACTCTTTGGCACTGCTCCCAAAGACAACTATTCCGCAATGGTAAAAAACGGAGCCATTGTAGTAGATGTTCGTACTGCTGATGAATTCAAATCAGGACATATAAAAGGCGCTGAAAATGTTCCACTCGACACCATCACCATGGGCAAGCATAAATTCAAGGACAAACAAAAGCCGATGATATTGTGTTGTAGAAGTGGTATGCGAAGCGCCTCGGCAGTTTCTATTCTTCAGAAACAGGGGTTTACCCAGGTTGTCAATGGAGGTGGGTGGCATACCCTTCAATCTCAATTAAATCAATAAGATTATGAAAATGAACCGTATAGGATTAGACAAATCCAGGAGTGAGGCGCTTTCAGCAAAAATGAACAACCTACTGGCCGACTATATGGTGTTCTATCAAAACACAAGGGGGCTGCATTGGAACATCAAGGGCGAAAAATTCTTTGAGCTTCATGTGAAGTTCGAGGAGTTGTACACCAACCTAATTATTAAGATCGACGAAGTTGCGGAGCGTATTCTCACCTTGAGTGGAACCCCACTGCACACCTTCGAAGATTATACCACCAATGCCAACATCAAATCCATTAAAAATATCTCCGACGGTAGAGAGGGCGTTCAGCACATTCTCGAAGCATTCGAGAAGTTGCTGATGCGGCAGAGGGAAATTTTAGCACTCTCAGCCGATGCCGGTGATGAGGGCACCAATGCCTTGATGAGCGACTACATCCGCGAGCAAGAGAAACTGGTGTGGATGTATTCTGCCTTCCTTAACAGGTAAATAGACAGCGTTCCGGATGAAAGGCGCGCCTTTCTCTGCGTTGGGAATATTCATAGTCCCGCAAGCACGCAGTAAACCATGTGTCGGCAGCTGAGCAGAGGGCTCAGTATACAGATGGCTTCCGATTTATGTAGATTGACTTTGTCAAACTGCTGGAATTGGTTCAAAAAAAAGTGCATGTGAAGGCGCACAATTAAAATCTGCACTTATCTTTAGGCCATACAAGAAAAGTGTACCTACACGAATGAAAAAATCCATCCTCATTATTGGCTTCGGACCGGGCCTCAGCCTTGCAATTGCAAAACGATTTGGCAAATCAGGATACAACGTGGGCATGATAAGCCGCAGCGCCGACAAACTGAAAACCTACCAGGAAGAGCTTGCCAAAGAAGGCATCACTTCTTACTTCGCCACGGCTGATTTAGCGGATACGGAAGCCATGCAACATGCCATTGCAGACCTGCGTGTTGCCCTGGAACGTGTGGATGTGCTGCAGTATAATGCAGTGGATTACAGGTACCGATTCTTGATGGAAGAAACCGCCAATGACCTCACAAGGGGATTTCGCATAAGCGTGGCCAATGCCCTTTCAGCTTCCAAGATGCTCATGCCTGAATTGCAGAGAAATGCCGGTTCTATCCTGCTTTCCGGGGGCGGTACTGCCATCTATCCAAACCCTGAACTTGCCACCATTTCACTGGGAAAAGCAGGTTTGCGAAACCTTGCTTTTCAATTGCATCAAGTGGGAAAATCAGTAGGTGTGTTTGCAGGAATTGTAACCATAAGCGGCGCCATCAGCCCCGACAGCCCGGTGCACAACCCGCAGAATTTAGCTGAGAAATTCTGGGAACTCAACCAAAAGAGAAATCAAGCTGAGGTAACGGTTTAATCAGCTTTACCAGTCCCCGAGGTAAGATTCGCCACTGTTTAGCACCAGCGTAGCTGTTTTATTGTTTCCGAAATACAGTGTACCGGCATAGCTGAAATCACCTTCACCACTGCGAGAGCCAGTCATGGTCACACCCATCTTGCCGCCTGCCATCTCCAGCGTACTCTTATCAATAAATACCTCCTCGAATTTAAACGTGATGGTACTTGAAAAGGCAAGGTTTTCCCTCACTTTCATTTGCTGATTACCCACCCTGAAAATCTCACCTCCAACAGAATAGTAGGGAAAAGATCCGGAAAACTGCGATATTCTTAAACTCCCATCCGACTGATCGTTGCTGCGCAACCTGGGGTTCTCGCAATATCCTTCGTTTTGAAAAGCAACGTATACGGTATCCACCACTCCATCCGCACAACCAACTTCCCAAGTCCACTGCACTGTATAATCGTGAATAAAATTGGCATTCAGCCTTTGCTCATGCACTGTGCTGTCCTGCTGTAAGCCGCAATACGGTGATGAAACTTGAGAGATGAAGCAGGCCTGCACCAATTGGTCGACCACCCCTGCACCCTTTGGAGAAATGGCGGTAAGTATGGTTTGGGCCGCTTCTACCTCAGGCACCACTTGCTCATCATCATCGTTGCATGAGGCGAGAAGCACTGCTGCACAAATCAAGGTGGTGAGATTGAAAATTCGGTTCATATTCGAAGCACGCATATATTTGAAAATCATTAAATAAAATAAACAATGATCTACGCTGCAAAGTACGGGAATCTCTACGAGAAATGCTGCCCTTGGTTCTGTTATACCACAGCTACTGTAAGGTGGGTATCCCGAAGGGAAGATATTGTACAAAGTGTTACCAGTCTAGTCTAATTTGTGGTCCCTAAATATATTCCAGTTCCCTGTTGGCATCAAAGGGCTCTTCATTTATAGTTGATGTACCCGTATTTTATATTGAAGTTCAACAAACACGTATAAGGCTTAAGATTTCGATAATTAGAATTCGCTTTCCTTTCATAACATAGGTTTGTTTTTGATGATTATTTTTTGGATTATTAGCAGTAAGCTCATCACAGTCAGGGCTGCTATAAATACAATACCCACATTCGCAAAGGTCTGCTGATACCCAATTTCAGTTACGTTTAGGAAAGGGTAAGGGTAATAGTTCGAAAAATGCCCCCTAATAAGCACAAAGAGCAGGTAAAATATTGGATATAGTAGCCATATCATTAATGATTTTATTGTTGAAACACTATCCGTAATATTTAAGTACCAATAAAAAAGCACAAATAAGGGAATTACCGTGTGCAACAATTCATCTACGATGAATTGCAGGCCTGTGGGTGTCCAAATATTCCGCAAGACTACTTGATACACCAATCCTACGATTAAAATAAATGCTGTAATAGCGGTAAGTGCTCCTTTTTTTCTGAATATATTAAATGGGAATCTTGATAAAGGAAAGACCCTGGTCGTAAAATACACAGCGACTAAAATGTTGGTGAGTATGGTAAAGAAGCTAAAAAAACGGAGTATAGTTTCTAAAATATCGGCTTGCCTGTTTTGTATAATAAGGATGAATTGAGCCAATATGGCAAAGCATCCTAAAGTCATCCCAATGATTTCCGTTTTTTGTTTCATTCTAATGTTTCCTAACATAAGCAAGTGCGAACCCTAACAGTACGCGCTATAAAAACCAACTTCCAAATCAGGGCTTAACGAACCCTATGTATCTCTCATCCATTCTCCACGGTTTCAGACAGCATTCAAAAAATTAGCATAAAGGGCCTTGCACTGCGTACCCCGCATTGCAAGCTCACAGCTCAGGGTATGGGTATTTGAGTATGGCATCTAAGGTTTGAACAGAAACTGAGTGGTAACGAGGCCTGGCCTTTAGGTACACGGCCCTGCCCCATGCAGTGCCTTTCTCAGTTTTGGCCAAGGCTTCATATAAAGGTTTGATAAACTTTCTCCTTCCCACCTTCATCAGGAAAGCCTCCAGCGCAGGAAATGCCGGCGCATAATCGGCCCTTATGGCAATCATATACCAGGCTGCAGCAATCTCGCTGTTCGCTGAATTGGTAAACCCATGGGCGGTATCGAGCGCGATCAGTTTTGCAACACCCAGCGTGTCCGATATGCCTTTCAGCAGATGCAACCACTCGTGTGTACTCCATGCTGATGCCGGCATATCGGCAGCAGCGATTTGCCCTTGCTCCCATTGTGCACGCACGCTGTCAACCTTCTGGAAAAGCGATGACACTGGCACAGGATGATTTGCCGGAAGGCCGGGCTTGTAAATCCAGCTCTCCACATCGGGCCGCTCTGACAATCCACTTAAAAGATTGATGTCCAGGTAAATGATAAAATCCTCCGTGGTCATGGTTTGAAAAGCATTCGAATTAAAGTATTCTTTCAGGAAGCTGTCGAACCGCTCGCGCCCTGTGAGAGACTCCAGCCAGCGCAGAAAAAGAAATCCTTTCTCATAGGCTATATCGGTCATCCCATCGTCGGGGTCCCGGTTCTCCAGGTTCAGTTTCAGATGGGTATCGGCGCTTCCTTCCCCGAGGTCAGCTATGGTTTCCAGCAAACCCTGATACCCAAGTACGGTAAGCATTCCCGCGTATTCAGCGCCGTAGAGGGCTTCCATAATCCTGTTTTCGAAGTACACTGTAAAGCCCTCGTTGAGCCAAAAATCATCCCAGGTGGCATTGGTAACGAGATTGCCACTCCAGCTGTGCGCGAGCTCGTGCGCCACAAGCGATGTGAGGGACCTGTCGCCCACGATGATGGTAGGTGTGGCAAAGGTGAGCATTGGATTTTCCATGCCCCCAAAAGGAAAACTTGGCGGCAGCACGAGCACATCGTACCGTCCCCATTCGTAGGGACCGTAAAGTTTTTCTGCTGCAAGAAGCATTTGTTCCATATCGGCAAATTCATAGGCTGACTTTTCAATCATGCCGGGCTCAGCATACACCCCGGAGCGCGCTCCCAGCGATTGAAACTGAAGGTTTCCCACAGCCAGGGCCATAAGGTAAGCAGGTATAGGCTTCTCCATTTTGAAGGTGTACTCCGAAGCATCATTCATCTGCGTGGGGTTCTCGGCGCTCATCAGGGCAATCATTCCCTTTGGGGTTTTCACCTTTGCAGAATAGGTAAAGCGCACTGCAGGACTGTCCTGCACAGGTATCCATGTGCGGGTGAGAATGGCCTGGCCTTGTGTGAAGAGGAATGGCGCGGTGCCATCCAAAGTTTGCTCAGCAGGTGTCCAAAACAATGCCGCTGCGGCAGGCGATGTGGCATAGTCTACACTGAGTTCAGTTAAGCCTTCCGGCAAATCTATTTCCAGCTTGTCGCCCCGATCATTGCCTTTCACAACCCGAAAATCAAGAACTGACCCATCAGCTGCCTTCGCTCCGCGAATGTCGAGGTCGCGAACGTCGAGCACAAGCATATTGCCCGCATTTCGCTCGAGGGTGTAAGCGGCACTTCCCGAAAGAACTTTGTTGTCAAAATCCACATTGAGATCCAGGTGAAGGTGGGTGACGGCTACTTCATTGGGCCGTGAAAAACTGTGGGTATCCTTGGCGTATTTGTTCATATCGGCAGTAGGTTTTGGATCGCAGCCAGTTAGTGCAACTGAAAGCAACAGGGAAATGGTAATCCGGTGGTCAATCATGAATCAATTGTTTTCAAGTGGTGGGTTGAACTCTATAGCATTGTTGGTGCGATCAATATCCGCCATGCGCAAGCTGGCATCAATCTCGATTTTGGCAATTTCCGTTCTTGACACCGGAAGGGTGAGTGTATACTGTGGCTGTGTCCAGGGCCACTCCTGCTCTACGCGGTAGGGAGTGGCATCTTCGGCACGCTTTGCTTCAAGCATCACATGAAGGGGAATATTAATGCGTTCTTTTTGCCCATTCATATAGGTGATGTCCACATCTACAGGCATGGGGAATTGGCCCAGCCTGCTCAGGCGCAGTACCGTCTCATCAGGTGCTCCGGCACGCACTTCCAGGCCGTAATCTATTGTCTCGGTGGTGTGCAGCATATAGTCCAGGTACCAGTATAGCTGCATTCCACTTGTCTTCTCCATCACACGAATAAAATCGAAGGGATCGGGGTGCTTAAACTTCCACTCGGAATAGTAGCGCTTGAGTGCTTTTTGCAGCACATCCTCACCCATGATGTAACCCAATTGCGCTACAAACACAGCACCTTTATCATAGCTGGCTGCGCCGTATGCATAATTGGTCATGTAGCTGTCGGCCTGCCTAGCCATCGGTTCTTCCTTGCCGCTGAGGGCCAGGGCCAGGTATCCTTTATAGTATTTCCCAACGCGCTTGTCGGCTTCGGGCTCGAAGAGATGGTTCATCACCCTCGTAGAAACGTAAGTCGTAAACCCTTCATCCATCCATGGATACAAGGCTTCATTTGAAGCCATAATGAGCTGGTACCATGAGTGTATGGCTTCGTGTACCGTCACCCCAATCAGGCTGCCTATGTTGCGCTTGCCGGTAATAAAAGTAAACATTGGGTACTCCATACCCCCGTCCCCTCCTTGCACCACAGCATACTCCGGATATGGATAGTTTCCAAAATTCTCACTTGCATACACAAAGGCTTTCTCAGTAAGTTCAGGCAGTTTTTCCCAATTGGTGCGCAGGTCGGGGCTGTTCTTGAAGAAAAAACGCAGCACCGTGCCCGACTGCATTCTCCGACTCAGGTGCACAAATTCCTTGTCGGCACCCCACGCAAAGTCGTGCACATTCTCTGCCCTGAAGTGCCAGGTGAGCAGTGGTGATGCAGGGCGTTTTGGCACTTGCCCTGCCGGCAAATAACCCTTGCCTATTTGCTTTGCATTCTGAAGCACCCCTGTAGCAGCGATGGTGTAGGCAGAGTCGAGCGTAATCTTCACATCAAAGTCGCCCCAAACCCCGTGAAATTCCCTGGCCACATATGGATAAGTGTGCCATCCAAGGCGGTCGTACTCCGCAATTCTGGGGTACCATTGGGCCATGCTATAAGCCACGCCTTCTTTGTTGTTACGGCCCATTCGGCGAATTTGCGCTGGCACCTGACCGTTAAAATCCAGGGTGAATGTTGTTTTCTTACCCGGTAGGATAGGCTTCTGCAAGGTGGCTTTGAGTACGGTTTGGCTTTCGCGAAATTGAAGGAGTTTTCCATTCTGAGATAGCGAAGTTACGGTGAGCAATCCTTCTTCTCCATCCTGGAGTTTCGAGATTCGGTCCGCAACCCTTGGGTCTGGATCGTCTATGGTGCGGGAGCGAACATCCATCATGCTGCCGGGCCTGAAGGCGTTCGGGTACAAATGAAAATAAACATGGTAGAGGGTATCGGGTGAATTGTTGTAGTATACCAACTTTTCCTGACCCGTATATCTGTGTGTGGAATCATTCAACTGCAATGAAATTTCACACTTCATGCGCTGCTGCCAGTACTGGGCATGTCCCTGAATGGAGAAAAACAGCGTGAAAAAAACAAAGAGAAAATGCCTCATCTTCAAAATTAGCTTCAAAAGTTGCCAAATATAAGGGTTCGCAGAGTGATGGCGGAGCACATAGACAATTATTAACCTTTTTGATCAATCTTACTTAAAACCAAGGTACAGGGTGCGCATGTATCACTACAGAAGTCAGTGGCGGCATCTGTGCGCATATGCGGGAAGCAAAAAAATCCGGGCAACTTGCAATATTCAGCTTCATATTTGGATGGATAGCCGCAAAAAAATGATGTACTTCACGCTTCAAAGATTGAACAATGAAATTACCCCGCACATATTCTCTAAAGGAAATAGCTGAAATAGCCGGTTGTGCATATGTTGGTGATCACCAACACCCCATTACGGGCATCAACGAGATTCACATGGTCGAGCATGGCGACATTGTATTTGTAGACCATCCGAAGTACTATGAGAAGGCGCTTGGCAGTAAGGCCACCACCATCATCATCAACAAGGAAGTGACCCCACCACCGGGAAAGGCCCTCATGGTTGCTGAGGACCCTTTCAGCATATTCAACGCCCTCACAAAGCACTTTATGCCTGACCAGTCCTGGGAGGCTGCTGAGCGCCAAATTCACCCCACTGCCAGCATCGCGCCGGGTGTAGTGATGGGCCGCAATGTGAAGATAGGCGCAGACAGCATCATACACCCCAATGTGGTGATTTACGACAATGTAACCATAGGCGAGCGGGTAATCATTCACGCCAACACGAGCATTGGGAGCCATGCCTTTTACTACAAGAAACGCCCAACGGGTGCCTATGAAAAAATGCACAGCTGCGGTGGTGTGCTCATTGAAGATGATGTGGAAATAGGTGCCACTTGCACAATCGATAAAGGCGTAAGCGGGCTTACCCAAATTGGTGCAGGCACTAAGATAGACAACCAGGTACACATAGGCCATGACACGCGCGTAGGAAAGAATTGCCTCTTTGCTGCCCAGGTAGGTGTGGCAGGTTGTACGGTGATAGAAGATGATGTGACCCTTTGGGGGCAGGTAGGTGTGCGCAGCGATGCGCTCATAGGCAGGAGCGCAGTGGTGCTGGCGCAAAGCGGAGTGTCTAAAAGTCTGGATGGTGGCAAAACCTATTTCGGAAGTCCAGCTGCTGAGTCGAGAGAAAAACTCAAGGAAATGGCTAATACACGTCGTATTCCCGATATTATTTCAGAGATAGAAACCCTCAAGAAATCGTTAGGATGAAAACGGAAAGACTACAGGCCCAACTTCAGCAAAGGGAGTTCAAGCTTAAATCCCTGCTCGAAATTACCAAGGCTATCAACAATAACCTCAGCGTCACAGAGTTGCTAAACAACTACAAGGACATTGTAGAAAAGCAGTTGCTCATACCAAGGCTGGTGCTCTTCATCTTTGCAGAGTCTGAGTGGCAGTCCGTACTTCAGTATGGCACCAAGAAAACGTACACCCACAGCGATGTACACGAAGCGTTTGTGGGTATCAATGAAATTGCTACAACTCAATCTACTGGCAATGCCATGCTCAAGGAATTTGACCTTGTAATTCCGGTATTTCACAACCAAAGCGCCCTTTCATTTCTGCTCATCGGAGATGTAAATGATGAAACCAAGCAGGTAAGCCCTATCATCAAGCACATGCGGTTTTTACAAACGCTCACCAACATCATCAGCGTTGCCATCGAGAATAAAAAACTCTTCCAGCGCAGCCTGGAACAAGAGCGCATCAACACCGAGCTTGCCCTTGCTGCCGACATGCAAGCCCTGCTGGTAGGCTCCGGCGTCAGGGAGTTCCCACATTTTGAAGTCGCTACTTTTTATAAACCCCACCTTCAGGTGGGTGGCGACTTTTGCGATTTTATTGAGTTCAATGAGGATGAAGCCTTTTTCTGTGTAGCCGATGTATCGGGCAAAGGAGTAAGTGCAGCCTTTCTAATGGCCAACGTGCAGGCCCAGCTCAGGGCCCTGCTGGAGCACACCAACTGGAGTCTTAAGAGCCTTGCTGTGGAGCTAAATAAGCGTGTCATGAACCTGGTGCACGGTGAGCGGTTTGTCACCATATTCATGGGCTATTTCCACCGTCCCAGCCGTAAACTCCAATACCTGAATGCCGGGCACAACCCCGCTGTAATACTTTCCAAAGGCGCCATTCACTACCTTACAGAAGGAACGGTGGGCATTGGCATGCTCAACGAGTTGCCATTCATAAACCACGGAGAAATGCACCTGGACTTCGATGCCACCATCATTTGCTACACAGATGGGGTAATAGAAATAGAAAATTCAGCACAGGAAGAATTCGGACATGAACGTTTGGGCAATATACTCACTGAATTCAGCAAGGTCAATCAAGGCATAAGCAGCCTTATAGACCACATCACCAGTGCCATAGATGTGCACAGGGGTACCAACCCTTACTTTGACGACACAGCCCTGCTCTGCTGCAGGTTCAAGTAACCGCCGACTTGCGGTGGTAGATGGAGATGGCTATAAGCATACTCATCATACTCCACACGGGCACGGAAGCTTTGTCGGTGTCGAGATAGTTGTTCAATATGCCGTGCAGATAATAAGTAACCAGGCCGAGCACAAGGCACATCACTACGCCTTGCAGGTAGGAGCCCGGCGTCATTTTATAGTATAGCGTAATGCCTGTGTAGAGGCTGATTCCAAAAATGATCAGTACGCATAGCGCTCCAATAACCCCTTGCTCAGAAAGGGGACCCAGGTATTCACTGTGCGCATTGCCACCATCGCCAAGGTTTGTAGAGATAATGGTTTTGTCCGAGCTTTTCTGATAAGTGGCGTATTGAAACATGTACGTGCCTGGCCCGAACCCGAAGAAGGGCTTGTCCTGCCACATGCGCATCGCACTGCTCCAACGGTTCAGTCGCTCCAGGTTTGAAGCATCGCTGGAGACATTGGAAATACTCTGAACGTGCTCCTTAAGATCGCCCGAAGAATCCTGCCTGTTCTTTCTGATTTGATGGGTGATGGTGTCTTCGAAAGCAAAAAATGAAGCCAGAAGGAGAAGGGCCCCCAATACCACCACCCTGATGTCTATGCGCAGTTTCATCAGAATATACACACCAAGGGCACCAATAAGGCTTACCCAGGCAGCCCGCGTGTATGACAATACCAGGCCAATGGTAAAAGTGAGTGTGATGCCAGCCCAAAACACCTGACTGATGCTGAAGAGTTTTGATTTCCAGAAATGATAGATAACAAGAGGATAGAGCATCGCTATCGCTGCACCGTAGGATGTGTGGTCTTTATAGAATGGTGTCATCACCCAGTGGGCGGCTTTTTCGCCAAATGCATGCTGTGAATGACGAATAATGGTATACACGATTACCAGTGCCACCCCAATGATGCTAAGCCATAGAAACCACTTTATAAAACCCTCTTTCGCAAAAAAGCGGTTGATGAGAAAGTACATAACTCCTACAAACCACAACTTGGCAAGTAGAAATTTGAAAGACACCACCGGGTCGGTAGAAAGAACCGATGTGATAAACATCCATAGCAGGCTGAATACAATGGCCACAGAAAGGGGATGGCTGAGCAGCCTCTGGTCTTCGCGGAAACCTGTGAGCAATTTGAATGCGTAGAGTAGCAACATGCCCACCAGAATAAGCTCTGATGGCAGGGATATGCCAATGCCACCCAGCTCGGACAGGTTCTCCAGATTTACCGAAAGTGGGGTAATAAAAGCCACGCCCAGCAGGGCGAAATCGGGGCGGTAAATCAGCAACCACGCTCCCAGCAAGGCAAAAGGTAAAAGTGAGAGCACGTAAATCTCTATCGAGATGGCAAAGGCATTGAGCAGCACAAACACCACAGTGACCCACAAGAGTGTGCCGGGCTTTGTAAAGTCGATGGATTTCAGTGCGGTCATCCTTTCTTCAAGGCTGAAGCCAAAGCAAGTATTACTGTGAGAAAAAACAAAGCCGCTCCCACTGAAATGGCCAGCACAAGCCAACGCACCGGCCATGCCTTCTTGTCAGAAACCTCAGGGGCGATCACCACGTCCATATACTCCGCATTTCGGAAAGCGAACTCACGGAACTTAAAATAGTCCTTGGCGATATTGTCGTACTGGGCTGTTGCAAAATAGCTGAGATTCTGCAACATGCGCAGGGTACTGCCCGACTCCTGGGTGCTTTGCAGCCATTCAGAAACTTCTTCAAGGGCCCTGGCATTGCCCCCCTTGCTGTACAGGTCTATATACCCCCGCACCAGCTCCCTGGTCTGGCTGCTGTAATCGAGCACGCGTGCATCGGCACTCAGGGTGCTAATCGTGGCTTCGATGGTATCGATCATGGTGCGCTGAAAATCCATTTGTTGCTTGAATGATCCGGCCATAAGTTCACCCTGCCTGTTTACAGACTGGTTTATTTTCTTGTTCACCTGTGCGAGAAATTCGTCTGCCATCAGTTTGGCCATTTCGGGATCTTCGTCGGTTACCTCTACCCTTACTGATTCATAGAGTGTTTTGCTCACCACGAAGCGGTCGCTGAACTCAGCAAGCATATAGTACCGCGCCGACTCCATATCCCTTGGAATGTTGTACCTGGTATAAAGGTCGAACTTTGCCACAATGCTGTCGCGCACTGCACTGGACTCAAAATACTGCAGCAATTGCTCCGTTTCCGACTCATCGCTATACGTTTCGATATTCAGCGGGTACACCACCGCCACCGACATATATTTTGGTTTCATCACGGCCGGCAGGGAAACCACTATTCCGGCAATGACAGCAATAACGGCCACAATGATGTAAATCTTAAAATATTTGCGTACCAGCGCTATAAGAGAAGAAAAGTTCAGGCTATTTGATTCCATGAAGTTATTTTGGGTAAAACGCGGCAAAAGTAGCAATATTAGAGGCCCTTCTCCCTATTCTTTGAATTTAGATATACTGAGCAGCTGCAAAGGCCTGATGACGAAGGTTGCGAAAATGAGCAGAATCCCTATGATTGCTGACAATCCCATGGCAGCATACGGGGGAATATCCAACAGCGACAATTGCCAATTGGTCAAAATAAACAGCACTGCAAAGGCAGTGAACTGTGAAATCATGGCCACATTGACCCCGTAACGAAAATACCGGACGGTGTAAAGCATCTGAATAACTCCTGCAAACACCTGTGTGGCCATGGTGGAAAAAGCGGCACCGTAGGCCCCGTATTTAGGAATCAGGTAAAAGTTCAACAACAAGTTGATAATGAGTCCGCAGAAGGAGATGAGGTTGAGCACCCTGAGCTTCGCTGCTGCGGTGAGCAATGTGCCATAGATGTAGAACATGCTAAGCCCTGTAAACCCCACCATAAGCAGGGAGAAGGCCAACTCAGAATCAGGGCTCACTGTTACATACCGCCACCGGAGCAAGTCGCCCGACCAGAACCAGAAATACACGCTTGCAAACAATCCGGCTCCTACGAGCATGCGCGCAGACACATCGAGGAGTTGGCGCACATTTTCTCCCTTCTTCAACATTCTTGAAAAAATGGGCAGCAGGAGCACGCTGAACAGATAGGCAAACATCCCCGCCGCTTCGAAAAAGCGAAATCCCTGTGCGTAGTTTCCCGCTTGCAGGGTACCGTCATCGAGCAGCTTCTCGAGCATAATGCCATCCACCCGGTTGTACAAGGCCACAATAAGAATAAAAAGCGCAAAGGGAAGGCTCTTGCGAACAATGTATAATGAAAAGGTAAAGTGAAAATCCCAACGCAACCTGCCCGAGCGCTTGAGCACAATGATGAGTGCCACGATTAAGGTGATGGCATAAGCCGCAGTTTGCAAATAAACAAACCACCCGATGTGGAAAATACCACCTGTTACATTGGTAAACAGCAGTACCCCGCACAGCACAATGAGCAATGACCGGTCGAGCACCGAAATTAGGCTATCGCGGGAGAAGAGATGCAGGGCGGTGAGATTGGACCGCATAAAGAGAATAAAGGACACCAATACCTGATTCAATACAAGGAAGCCAAGCATCCAGAAAGCATCATCGCCGTATCCAAGAGCGAAACCTACAATCAAGGTAAACACTGCGTACAACAGGGAAAGCAGCACCTTCACGCTGAAGAGCTTGGGCAAATGTTTGCTCACCAGATGTTCATTGCGGGATATGTTGCGGTTGTTGAAGTTGTTTATACCCAGGTCTATGAGTATATTGAAAACGAAACTCAGGTTGAGCAGCGCAAAATACAATCCGTATTCCTCCTGCCCCACCCTGTTCTGCACCTCAGCGTCGATGCCGAGTATATAAAAAGGCTTTACCAGCAAATTCAGCAACAGAAGCAGACCGAGGTTCGAAAGGAATTTGCGATGCATTGATGCGGCATTTACCGTAGGGCAACAATACGAATTTAAATGCCAATATCTGAAATGCCAAGCTTATAATCCGAATGTAATTCCCATTGCCTGTTTATCTATATTTGGCATCCCAAAAGCAAGAGAATGCTCTCAGAAAAAGAGATCATAACACACTACCTTTCCAAGGACCTTGACGCCGAGTCTCGTCACTATATCTCCACGCATGCCAAGCGTTTCTCCTACCTCATACGGTTTATTAAGAGCGTGCGCGCCTCCCTGCCCAATGCTGCGGTGGTAATGGATATAGGCCCTGGTTTTTTTACTGAAATACTGCAGATAAACCTTCCGGGAGATGAGATTCACACCCTGGGTTTCGACCACCTTGAAAGCCGGGGCGGGCATTTCCCGGCATTTATACAGATCGACAAAGACCGTTTTTCGGCCTTCGACCTCAACAACTCCCAATATCCGGAAAAGTGGATAAGGCCAGCGATGGCCGACATTGTGGTGATGGGCGAGGTATTGGAGCATCTGTACACAAGCCCTGTGCATATATTCCGCTTCATCAGCTCATTTATGAAACCCGGAGGGTACCTGGTGCTTGGCACTCCCAACGCCGTGGCACTGCAGAAAAGGCTTACCCTGCTTTCAGGCCGCAATCCATATGAGCAGATCCGCGAAAGCAGGGACAACCCAGGCCATTTTAGGGAATACACGGTGCCGGAACTCAAGCAGCTCGCGCGCGATGCAGGCCTGGAAACCCATGCCTACGAGATTAAAAACTACTTTAAGCGGAGCAGCAGAAAAGGCGTGTTGTACGACCAAATGGTGGGCGCTATCTTGCCAGCTTCTTTCCGCACAGGCATCAATATTGTTTTCCGAAAAGTGTAAGTACGTTGGCTGGGTTTACTTGCCTATACTTTCAGCCATCTTCTCAATCGATTGCCAGAGTGCGGCAGCGGTCTTGTCCCAGGAGAATTTGGTTCTTTGTACCCTTCCTTTTTCTATTAGCTTTTCGCGAAAAGCTTTATCAGTGTAAAGCTTGCCCATGGCTTCGGCAATGGCTTCTGGATTGTTTGGATCTACCGTGACACCAGCATCTCCACACACTTCGGGCATGGATGTTTCTGTGCTGGTTATCACGGGAATTTCAGCGAGAAGCGCCTCCAGTATGGGTATTCCAAAACCTTCGAAATGGCTTACGTAGCTCAGTGCAAAAGCGGCCCCATACAGCCGGGTAAGCGTGTGCATATCCTTCCTACCGGCAAAGATGATGTCGTCAGAAAAAGGTCCGCGTTTCGATAGTTCTTCCA
Source organism: Cryomorpha sp. (assembly GCA_041749535.1). GTDB lineage: Bacteria > Bacteroidota > Bacteroidia > Flavobacteriales_D > Cryomorphaceae > JBBQZU01. The sequence continues at coordinate 27,993 of JBGTBE010000078.1, forward strand.
GTGCTGTGCTCCACCAGTGCTTTGATCCCACCACCAGAAACTTCATGTTGCCCCCATGCTGTTGCTTGAACAGCATAAATGCCCTCAGCTGGTTCTCAAGGTTCTTGCGGGGGTGAATAAGCCCCACGAACAAGAAATAAGGAGCCCCTTGTGTGTAAGTTTTTCTCACATCGGCAATCTCTTTTTCATTCAGGGGTGCAAAGCTTGGATTGGCCCCGTTGTACACCACATCTATGCGGTCACCGGGGATGCCATACCTTTTCGAAAGGTCGGCTTTGGTGTACTCGGATACAGTGGCTATGCGGGTGGCCCTGGCGGCAAATTTCGGGAAGTACCGGTGGTAGTACCAGGCGATGTGGCGGGGCACCCACTGCGGGTGTGCTTCGAAATTAAGGTCGTGAATTACTGCCAGCGAGAGCGTGCGTGCACGAAGGGATAGCCACCCATCTGGAGAGAGGAAGATATCGGGCTTGTGCTTTCGCAAAACAGCAGCCACGCCAAACTCAAAAAACAGATACCAAAGCAGGGGATGCCGGGCTTGTGGGTGCGCCACCACCGCCTGCACATTGGGCCCGAATATAAACTGAGGGTCCGGCTTTCGGTCGAATATAAAAATGAATTGGTGTTCAGGATGCCACTCAGTGATGCGTCGCAGGGTTTCGAAAGTAAACCACCCTATGCCTTCCAGCCTGCCGGGCAGGAGCAAACGGGTGTTTACAGCGATTTTCATCAGCGCCTGGCCACGGTGAAATTCATTCCAAAGAAAAACAACTCCCGCTTGATTGGGCTGTCCTTCCACAATGCGCGTTCCCGGGCAATAATCTCCGAAGTATTGGAGCCGGTATACTTGCCGGGCATGTAATACCTGATGTATTCTATTTCATCTTCTTCGAATTCAAAAGGCATCACGCTGAACTCTTTGCGCCATTGCTTCAGGCTTCGGGTATTCTCATTACCTATGAGCACATCCTTGTTGAGGCGCTCATCGTGGATGGTGATGATGCGCTTAAAGCCCCTCTCCCGAAAGTGCTTTATGTTGCAAATGATGTTGTTGCCATTTTCTTCGCTCACTACTATTTTGCCATCGGGCTTGAGCGTTCGGTGAAAAATGCGCACCGCTTCAGAAAAAGGCTCAAGGTGGTGGAGGGTGTCCTGGGCTACAATGTAGTCCACACTGCCCGGTGCCGGACTTTCATCGTACATGTTTTTGTACTCGAATGAAAGCTTGGAAAGGTCGGCGTACTTGCTCCAGAACTTCTTGCGGTTCTCAATCTGATCGAAATAATACTCCAGGGTGGTGCCGGTCACTTCAAATCCATTCAAGGCAAGCAGTATGCTCGTAGTCCCAAAACCACAGCCCACATCCCATACCCTGGCACCGGGCTTTGTTACATGGTCGAGTACGTACTGAAAGCGCTGCTCAAGGTATGCCTTTCGAAAACTGTACAACTTTGGGGAGTTCACCACACGGTGGTAGTTGGTCAGTTCTTCGTTTTGTCGGAGCTCTTCTTCGAATATGGTAAAAAATTCACCTACGGTCATTCCTGCCGATTTTTCAGCCTGCGAATGTACAATAAATTCAGGCTGAAAGGTGATCAAGGTGGGCTTGCTTGTAGTACATTAACCAGATGTGGATAATTTCAATCGCTACTTTGCACGGATATCCTTGGCATAATATGGATTAGAAGCACTTCACATTGCTTGCTTCATCGCATGGCTATGGTGTTGCCTTAAGAAATAGCACACCAACAAGCCCTATTCAAGAACTCAAGCTTTCAGAAAACCCTTAATGTAGAAGTAAGAAGAACGTACAATGATATCCGAAACTACGATCATTTGTGAATTGAAGTCTATTTGTCCATTACCCCGTGAGTGGAAGATCATACATTCTCTCATATTCTAATCCTTCAGGAATTTTTATTCCTGCTATGAGGATATCGTCTACCTGATCTTCATCCTCCTTCCAGAGATGAAATTCATATCGCAATAGAAGTTGCTGCTCGAGCATGTTGTATTCATTGATAAAATTCAAAAACTCCTTCAACCTTCGGCTCATGTATTTTTTTCCATTTTGCCCTCCAAACTGATCGGTATAGCCGTCGGTAAACATATAAACGATATCACCTGATTCTATATCCACCTTAGTTGTTCTGAATATCTTTGAATTTTGGCTGTATCCGCCTATTGAAAATTTATCACCTTCATATTTTACCAAACCATTTTTCGAAATTTTGATCAGTGGCCTCAGCGCCCCGGCAAAATGATATTCTCCCGATTGGGAATCGAAGCTCAAGAGTGATATGTCCATACCATCGTTGCTGGCATTTCGATTTTCGGAAAGCGTAGCGGTAATTCGCTTATCGAGTTCAGTTAATATTTCCCCGGGTTCATGTACACCACTGGTTTGAAGTGCTTCATTGAGCAATGTGTGACAAATAAGTGACATAAATGCGCCCGGTACGCCGTGACCTGTGCAATCGGCCACTGCAAAATAAAATCGACAATCCTTCTCAGCCCACCAAAAAAAATCTCCACTTACAATATCGCGAGGTTGAAACATCACAAACATTTCAGGAAAAACCATTTGCATCTTTTCAAGCCCTGGGAGAATAGCGTCCTGGATAAACTTTGCACGGTTTATACTTTGCACAATTTCGTTATTTTTCTTTTCAATCTCAGCCCTTTGCTTGCTCAAGACTTTTTTCACTTTCTCATCTTTGCGCAAGGTGTTCTGAACAAATCGGATCATAATATAAACTGTAATTGCCAGAACTGCAATCATTATAGATAGTTGAATCCAAATTTTACGTTGAGCAGCGGCAATAAAATTTCCAAAAGGTTCATCGACCTGAAGAATAGCTACGGTAATACCTTTACTGTTTCGAATGGGTACAAAAGCTGACAACCAAATTCCATTTTCATCTTTATAAGGCCCTATAATTCCGCCAGTCTGAAAATTATGTTTGTGAAGTTTGGTGAAATTTGTCCAGCTATGTCTGAAATATGGAATATCAGCAGAAGTTACTCCGAATAAAAATTGATCATTGGGATAATCATATACAAAGGTATAAATGTCAGTTTGCAATTGATTGCTCACTTTTGCTGCCTTTAACGCATGGTGAACGCCTGTGTAATAAGAATAATAATCTGATGTAGGAATGGCATCTTTCTCCCTGAATTTATTAAACATTTCCCAGTGCCCATCACCGTTGATCTGCGTGCTCACAGTCGCAGCTATACCTTTTAGTTTCGCGGTTTCAGATTGCGTAAATGATTCAAGTTGAAAATTGTAGGTATAGGTGAGAAATCCCACCCCGATTGTGATCATGAACAATAGAATGATCAGGCTTAATCGACCAGAGGTCGTTCCTCGAATATCTTTCCATTTTATTTTAAGGGAATGCATACATGAATCGATTACTTACAGAACCTGGATATACGCATGTACCCCGCTTAAGTTACTGAATATGCAGGCTGTACTTACCTCCAATATCTGTTCCGTATGTATGAAACGAGTAGAAAATTACCATTACAATGGGTACGTTGTATGTATTGGAATTTCAAGCTGTACTTGAGTACCAGGATGGTTCGGACCATACGAGCTCGTTTCATCAAAATTTCGAAAGTATCAAACCCGGCGTGTCGGCTATCGGACATCGTGGCACTTCTGGTAGATAATTCGCATTAGTACAGCTCTCAATAAATACTTTTGAAGTACGAAAAAATCGAAAATCATGAAAAAAATCCTCATTCCATTTGTGTTGCTTACCTTTTGTTTTAGTGGTTGCAGTGAAGATGATGACAGTACCCCTCAAACAATTATTGTAGATAGTTCTATGCCTTCGGGTACATTCACACCCAACAGAATGGGAACTTTTGTGGAGCAAAATGGAACCGGTAGTGCTGGAATGGCAGAGTTGGGAACCGATGATCAAGGCACCCAATTTCTTCGGTTCTCAGATAGTTTCACATCTAATTTCGCAACAGGAACCATTACAGTATATCTCAGCGAGTCAGATGCACTTATGTTTGATCCTGGAAATGGCAATCCTACCCTGCAAATTGTTGGACCGGTGACCAGCGGCGGTGAAAAGTTTTTTCGAATCAACCCAAGCGCCGGAAATGAGTTGGACCATGTAATACTGTGGTGTGGCTCAGCGGCTATTCCATTTGGCTATGCGGAGCTGAATTAAGCTTCAAACCCTATTTGAAATGAATCCGGCATCCTTTCAGATGCCGGTTCTTTATTTGTTATAATCTATGAAATTGGTAGTGTTTCTATTTGCCGTTTTTACAGTAGTCACAGCACAAGCTCAGGGAGGTTGGACAAAAAGTAAAGGAGAAGGATATTACCAAATTTCCTATACAGGTTTTGCATCCGATCAATACTACAATTTAGATGGAGAGCTTTTAACAACCAATGAATTTGCCCAAAGTAGTGTTGTGGTATATGGCGAATATGGACTTGGAAGTAACATTGCTCTTGTCACCAATTTTGTCGGTTTCCGATGGAATGGATTTGAGTCAACCGAAACAGTATCGGGCATAGGCGATTTGTACCTCGCCATTCAGTATGCCCTGAAGAAAGGGAAATTGCCTATTTCTCTTACTCTCGGACCCGAAATACCAACCGGTAGAAGTGAGCTTTTTGCCCAGAGCAAAACAATTAGTTTTGAAAAGATTAATCTGCCAACTGGTGACGGGGAGTGGAACGTTCGCGCATTCCTTGCAGCAAGCTACCCATTTCAAAAACTCCCAATATATATTAGCTCGCATGTTACATGGAATTTCAGAACTACCTACGACAATACCAAGTTGAGCGACCAGTACGGCGCCGGTTTTGAAGTGGGATACAATCCTATAAAACCACTTTGGCTTATTGCCAAAACAGGAATACTTGGTTCCCCAGGAACCCCTGCAAGCGGAGTTGATTTTGTAAGAGGAGAGGGCACTTCCTTTGGAAGCACTGACTTTGTTGCATCATACAAACTATGGAACAATTTCAGCATCATGACGGGGGTGCGGTTTTTTAATGATTTTATCGTGCAAAAAGCAAATATGTATGACGGTACCAACTATACTTTCGGCATAGCTTATCAATTGCAAAAATCCGAATTACCTGAGTGAGAATCTGGGTGAGAAATGACACCGCAATAGGATGATACGTACATCGACTGATTGTTACTGATGACTGCCTTAACAGTCTCAATCCCTGCAATAATTTGGGGTTCAATTTCACTTTTTCATCGCGCCTGAAGGTGCTTCTCTACTTCCATTGCCAACACGAGGGTCTTTGATGGCCATTTTCTAAGGCTGATAAGGTAACAGCGGTTTTTTTAAACCCAAGGTTCACGGTGGAATACCAAATACGCATGGTGTATTCTATGTATGCGAAAATTTTAATGGCAATCGATAATTACGGTGCGCACTCATCGGTTGTCATGACTGAGCGGTTGTAATTTTATCTCTCTTACCCAGAAGTACGTGGGTTTCTAGCAAGTGATTTCAATACAATGAAAACATCTGCTTTCTGTATCGGTTCTATTACCCGAAAAAAACGAAATTTGCCCCATGAGCAATGACTCAGCCTTTCCCGGCAAACGCCAAGACCTCGAGCCCGATGACTTTTACTTCAGTGAAGAAGGATTTATTGTTTTCACAGAAAAGTACCATCTCAAGCGGGGCTACTGTTGCCAAAACGGATGCCGTCACTGCCCCTACGGTTTCGACAGAAAGAAGGGGCGCTTCACAAAATAATATTCACGCCCATGCATACCCACACCCTCAGCAGCGAAGAAGTTTCATTTCATCAGGCCATCAAAAACGGCATACCGGAAGCACTCCCCGATGCCCTCCCCTACGACCCTGCTGTAAACCACGCCCCCAGGCGCAAAGACATACTCACCCCCACCGAAAAAAAACTTGCGCTGGCCAATGCCCTGCGCTATTTCCCGAAAGGGCTGCACGAACCCCTGGCACATGAATTTTTGCAGGAGCTGAACACATACGGACGCATATACATGTACCGGTACCGTCCGCAGTACGCCATGCACGCCAGGCCCATAGATGTGTATCCGGCCAAGTGCAAGCAGGCGGCAGCCATCATGCTCATGATTCAGAACAACCTGGATCCCGCTGTAGCCCAACACCCACATGAGTTGATTACTTATGGGGGCAACGGAGCCGTATTTCAAAACTGGGCGCAATACCTGCTCACCATGCAGTACCTGAGCCTGATGACCAATGACCAAACCCTGGTAATGTACAGTGGCCACCCCATGGGTCTGTTTCCATCGCACAAAGATGCCCCCCGCGTGGTGGTAACCAATGGCATGATGATACCGAACTACTCAAAGCCCGACGATTGGGAGCGGTACAACGCCCTTGGGGTAACACAGTACGGACAAATGACCGCCGGTTCGTACATGTACATCGGTCCGCAAGGCATTGTGCATGGCACCACCATAACCGTGCTGAATGCAGGCAGGATGATTTCAAAAAATGGTGAAGACCTTTCGGGAAAAATATTGGTGACCAGCGGCCTGGGTGGCATGAGCGGGGCGCAGCCCAAGGCCGGCAATATTGCGGGCTGCATCACCGTGTGTGCTGAAGTGAACCCCAAGGCTGCACACACCCGCCACAGTCAGGGCTGGGTAGATGAGCTGATCAGCGACCTGGGCACACTCTCCCAGCGCGTGCGCAAAGCGCAAGCTGCCAAAGAGGTGGTTTCACTGGCTTACCTGGGCAATATTGTGGAAGTGTGGGAGCACTTCCTCAAGGAAAATATTTATGTGGATTTGGGCTCGGACCAAACTTCGCTGCACAACCCCTGGGCAGGAGGGTACTACCCGGTGGGGATGGGTTTTGAAGAAGCAAACGAACTGATGGCCGCCGATCCTGCAGCATTTCGCAGCGCCGTGCAGGCTACCTTGCGTAGACACGCTGCTGCGGTAAATGCCCATACCGCACGCGGCACGTACTTCTTCGACTATGGCAATGCCTTCCTGCTGGAAGCCAGCCGGGCCGGTGCGGACATCATGGCACCCGATGGGATACACTTTCGCTATGCGAGCTACGTGCAGGACATTATGGGGCCCATGTGCTTCGACTACGGCTTTGGACCCTTCAGGTGGGTATGTACCAGCGGGAAGCCTGAGGACCTTCGCAGCACCGATCAAATAGCCCTCAGGGTATTGGAGGAAATGGCAAGTACGGCCCCCGAAGAGATAAGGCAGCAACTGCAGGACAACATACGCTGGATAGAACAAGCCGAACAGAATAAGCTTGTGGTAGGTTCACAGGCGCGCATCTTGTATGCAGATGCCGAGGGCCGCATGCGCATTGCAAAAGCATTTAACGAAGCCATTGCCATGAAGGAAATAGGTCCCGTGGTGCTCGGTCGCGACCACCACGACGTGTCGGGTACCGACTCGCCATATCGCGAAACGAGCAACATTTATGATGGCTCGGCTTTTACCGCCGATATGGCTGTGCAGAATTTTGTGGGCGATGCCTTCCGGGGTGCCACATGGGTGAGCCTGCACAATGGAGGCGGCGTGGGCTGGGGCGAAGTGATAAACGGTGGTTTCGGTATGCTGCTCGACGGCACTGCCGACAGCGAAAAAAGACTGAAAAGCATGTTGCACTGGGATGTAAACAACGGTGTAGCACGCCGTTCATGGGCCCGCAATGAAGGCGCCATATTTGCCGCCAAGCGCGCCATGGAGCAGGAGCCTCTGCTCAAGGTTACCCTGCCTAATTTGGTAGACGATGGGTTGATAGATGGCATGGTGCAGGGAAGTTGAAGTCTGGAGGGCGCAGCACGTACTTCGCCAGGCCTTGTAACTAGGTATTCAGCAACATAAAGAGCCCGGAAGCCACAGCCGCTCCAACCAGGGGACCCAATATCGGAACCCAGGCATACGACCAGTCGCTTTTTCCTTTGTTTTTTATAGGTGCAAGCTGATGAACAAGGCGCGGCCCCAAATCGCGCGCAGGGTTGATGGCGTAACCCGTGGTACCGCCAAATGACAGTCCGATAACCCACACAAGCAATGCTACCGGCAAGGCACCCAATGAGCCGAGACCCACAGGGGTTTGATCAGCATCTCCCAGGCCGGGATTGGTAAAAAACAGAATGACAAATATTAAAACAAAGGTGCCGAGCACCTCTGAGAGAAAGTTGGAACCCATATTGCGCAAGGCAGGGCTGGTAGCAAATGGCGCGGCAATGGACGAAGGGTCTGAAGCCTTGCAAAAGTGGGGGTAGTAAAAAGCGTACATCATCGCGGCGCCTATAAACCCACCCAATAGCTGTGCAAGGATATATGGCAGTACCAATTGCCATGAAAATTTGCCGGCAACGGCCAGCGCGATACTTACGGCAGGATTGAGATGGGCACCGCTGTGTGGCCCTGCCACCGATACTCCTATAAACACGGCCAGGGCCCATCCTGTGGTAATCACCATCCAGCCGCCACCATGGCCCTTGGTATGTGGCAATACCACGTTGGCAACCACTCCGCAGCCCGCAAATACGAGCAGGCCGGTGCCTATTATTTCTGCGATGAATGCATTCATTTATTTGATGTTTCTACCCAGTGTAATGACCTTGATACTGCCTTCTGCCAGCCCTGCAATGAGGCTTCAATCTCTTCCGGACTGTGAAGAGGTTTGAATACTGATTTAATTTTGACCAGCTTATCGAGCTCCTCTTCAGATTGCCATACGCCCACTGCGAGCCCGGCCAAAAAAGCTGCCCCAAGGGAAGTTGTTTCTGCATTCTTTGGTCGCAAAATATTCGTGCGGAGCACATCACTTTGAAATTGCATAAGGAAATTGTTTTCGGCAGCCCCTCCATCTACCCTCATTTCTTTCAGGGATTCGCCTGTATCCCGCGCCATGGCATCTACCACATCCTTCACTTGAAATGCGATGGACTCAAGTGCCGCCCGCACAATATGGGCTTTGGTGGTGCTCCTCGTCAAGCCAAAGATGGCTCCACGGGCATCAGCATCCCAATAAGGGGCACCAAGTCCTGTGAGGGCAGGCACAAAGTAAACCCCCTCGCTGCTTTTGAGTCTGGATGCCATCTTCTCCGATTGTCCCGACTTGTTCAGCAATCCCAGGCCATCGCGCAACCATTGTATGGCAGCGCCTCCAACAAATACAGAACCTTCGAGGGCATAGGATACTTTGCCTCCCACTTTCCAGGCCACTGTGGAGAGCAGTTGGTTAGAAGATGCTACAGGACTTGAACCTGTGTGCATCATCAAAAAACAACCTGTACCATAGGTGGTCTTGGCCATGCCGGGTTGGTTGCATCGCTGACCAAACAAGGAGGCTTGCTGGTCGCCGGCCACCCCCGCAATGGGGACATTTGCCGGAGCAATGCCCTTGGACACATACCCATATATTTCGCTGCTCGACTTTACTTCCGGAAGCATGGAAGGGTGGATTCCAAAGAGGTTCAGCAATTCATTGTCCCACTGGCATGTGTGAATATTGTATAGCATGGTGCGGCTCGCGTTGGAGGGATCCGTAGCGTGAATCTCACCACCGCTTAGCTTCCAAATGAGCCAGGTGTCTACCGTGCCGAATGCAAGGAGCCCCTTCTCTGCTTTGGCTTTGGCCCCACCCACATTGTCGAGAATCCACTTTATTTTAGAAGCTGAGAAATATGCGTCGGGCACCAATCCCGTTTTTTCAAACAGCATAGGACCCAATCCATCCGCTTTGAGCTGGTCCATAAATTGGGCTGTCCTCCTATCCTGCCACACAATGGCGTTGTAGATGGGCTTTCCCGTTTTCCTTTCCCACACCACAGTGGTTTCGCGCTGGTTGGTAATACCGATGGCGCTCAGGTGCTGTGCCTTGATAGACTTCGATGCCATAACCTCAGCCATCACTGAAGCCTGGCTGCTCCATATTTCCTCTGGCTTATGTTCTACCCATCCCGGCTTGGGAAACCGTTGTGTAAATTCCTTCTGGGACATGCCCACAACCCTGCCCTTCACATCGTACACCACAGCCCTGGAACTGGTGGTACCCTGATCTACGGCCATTACATAGCTTGCATTTTTTTTCATGGGGCCAAGGTATAACGTTCCAGCAATGTGTAAAAGGCCTTGAGTTCACCTTGCACCCATTCCATATCATGGCCCAGCTCCTCAGCCATCAAGGCGGCTACTTGCGGCGCTACAATGCGGGCTGCATTGGCATCGAGCATCAAGAGGCGAAGGCGCCTACTCAGCACATCGTCCAGGTGCAAAGCCATTTCGTAACGCACAGCCCAAACCACCTGCGCCAGGGTGTAATCATGTGCAGGATGCAGAGGGATGTTCCACTGGGGATGTGCATTTACGAAGGCTTCGATGGCTACGGCCTGAGATCCGTACTGTAGGTATTTTCCCTGAGCTTGGGCGGGTTGTTCACCACCAAGATTCATGGTTGCAGAGCGGCTTGGTGCGAGCCGTTGGCCCGTAACTTTCGTAAAATGCGCAACAGCATCCTGCCCCATTTTCCGAAAGGTGGTCCACTTGCCACCGGTGATGGAGACGAGGCCCGAAGGAGAAACAATGACTTTGTGGCTGCGGGAAATTTCTTTGGTCTTCGCGCCCGTTGCTGCAGGCGCAGAGAGGGGGCGGAGCCCGGCAAACACAGAGCGCACATCGCTTCTTGAAATGGGTTTGTTGAAATACCTGGCGGCGGTGGACAGGATAAAATCGACTTCCGCATCACTGATTTTAGGCTCTGCGCTCGGAGCATCCACGCGTATGTCGGTGGTACCGAGCACCACCTTACCCTGCCAGGGCACTGCGAAGAGCACCCTTCCATCCGATGTTTGTGGAATCAGCAGAGCATTGTTTGATGAGAGAATTTCAGCGGGCAGCACAAGGTGCGAACCCTGACTGGCTACCACGGTGGGCGCGCTCTGCGGGCTGTCCATACGGCCCACTTCATCGGTGAAAATCCCTGTTGCATTTACCACCATCCGCGCGGTGAGGAAATGCTCTACCCCCGAAACCTGATCGAGAAAGCGGAGGCCATTCACCTTGCCGGAAACATCCTTTTGCAAGCCCAGTACACTACAGTAGTTGAGAACTGCGCCACCCAGGGTGGTACACGTTTCTGCGAGAGAGATGATAAGGCGTGCGTCGTCGAACTGGCCATCGTGGTATAGCACTCCACCTCTGAGGCGTTCTGTTTTGAGCATGGGCATCCTGCGCATGGTTTCCGCTTTGCTCAGGTATCTGGATTTTCCGAGGCTGCGTGTGCCGGCCAAAAGATCGTAAAACTTGAGGCCAAGGGTGTACCACAGCGCTTGCAAACGGCTGTACACAGGAATAACAAAGGGCTGTACGTGGGTGAGGTGCTTTGCATTTCGCAGCAGCCCTCCCCGCTCCCGCACCGCTTCAAACACGAGTTTTACATGGGCCTTGGCCAGGTAACGCACGCCACCGTGCAGCAACTTGGTGCTGCGGCTGGAAGTTCCCTGCCCTATGTCGCCCCGCTCAAGAAGCACCACGCTCAACCCCCTGGAAAGGGCATCGAGCATCACCCCAAAACCTGAACAGCCACCCCCTATCACAGCAATGTCCCAAACCTTGTCGGGAGTCAGGGCTTTGTTCATTTCTACTTTGCGGTTCACGGATTGTTTTCTGCCGGTAAACTTAAGGGTTGTGAAGCCAGGGTTCTGAGGTAAGTGAAAAAAAATTTACAGGTCATAATCTATTCTGATGAAATCGCAGAGAACTGAAGTAACTCCGACCTGTCATCTGGGTTGAATCCCTGCCAAAGACCTGCAGAGCAGGTGTATACTCACATTCTACCCTTATACCAGAATGGTTTTTAATGCCATTCCCATCATCTGGAGCACACACTGAAATTTTTGGGAAGGTTTGCGTGAAAACCCTCCCTGAATTCAGTGAGTAAAAATTCCCAACTTAGCGTGAAACGAACAGCCATCTACTTGGCGATTTTTGAAAAAAACAAAATTATGGGTATGCCTTTCACTATCAGTTCAACTGCATCCGTATATTTCTTAGGATTTATATTGGTGTTCATCGCATGTGGGGTGCAAACGCAAAATGAAAAGGATGCGGCCCAGAATATTGATTCAATCGATTTACATACAGAGGGCATGATTAAAGTAAAGGCTTTTCCAGTACCACATGTGTATGTGGAGGAAGCGGCCATGAAATTCACCCAGCGGTACAGATGCACCACAGGGTCGAGCTTATCTCAGCTTAGAGTAGCGCTGAGCAGCCTGAATACCTTGTTTCAAAATCTAGGTCCGAATGAAGGATGTGTGTTTCAGTACGGATTTTCCAGCGACACCCAAAACATATGCTATCTCGTAGGATTGGGAGCGCAGAATCCGGCTGGAAACTATTTTACCAACAGGCCCTTCCCAATTTCAGGTGAGGTAGGATTTCCGCATTACTTATTGATTGACGGCAGAGGAACAAGCGGGGTATCAACGATTCACGCCGATTCCCTTAAAATATTAAGGGATCGCTACCGAACCATTGTAGAATACAAAAACGGGAGTGGGAATTGGGAACGAATCAAACTGAACAATGAACATCCACGCATGGTATTTCACGAAAGTGCAGAACTTAACAAGTTTAAGCAGACGTACGCACAGCAAATACCAACGCATCTGTACATTCGCAATGGAATGGTAAGAAAAAATGGAGGCGTTACCACGCGGTATCACCAACCAATCCTTATGTTTGGAGATCAAAATGCTCCTTTTGAACTTGACCCAAATCCAAGTTCTCCTTCAGACGATTACACAGGTAAGGCGTTGAATGCAGGACATGTATGTCCGCCGCATTGCAATGCAATCGAGTATGAAAGGGATGACATAAATTAATGGAAATGTGCACGACAACTGATCCACTCACTCCATGATCGCAGACAATATTCTTTGGACCACATGGATCTGCATAATCGCTGCACTGTTATTTATTGTAAATTTTAAAAAGCTTGATCGCTGGGAATGGTTGATTCTGCTCATCATTGTCTTGAACATTGCCGCTGACTTTTCTGCCAACTATATGCATGCACAGGGAAATAAAGAATCAGGAATGATTTACAATTTGCTGTCCCCTATCCAACACTCGGCAGTTTTGCTCCTTTATACAGCAAATTCGAATTTTAAACTCGAAAAAAAGCTCAACCTGCTTGGTATTTGTCTGGTTCTCACTGTAAGCATCATCTCAGTGTTATACTACCCAAACCTGAACCAGTTTCACAGGCTACCATATATTATATCGGGCTGTGTGGTAGCGGGATTTTCCTATTTTCATTTAAAAAGCATGGTACTGGAGAGGGCCGGGACCATACCCGTGATTGTGGCATTCTGTTTGGCAAACTTTGTTTATCTCACATTGATGGTTTCCTCACAGAGCGCCGTAGAACTGGCATATGATCTTGACCCTGCATTTGGGAAAAATATTTACCTGGGCAACGACATAGGCTACGCCCTTTGGTCTGTCATACTTATTATCGGAATTTTATGGAAGACGAAACAAAAGATTTAATCCTTTTTATTGTAGTAGCTTCTTCTTCGGTGGTCCTGCTATTGATGGCGATCGTTTTTGACCTGTTCCTGCTTTTCCGCAAACGAAAGATTATCAACAAGCAAGAAATCCAAATCAGGGAAAACAAGATTGATGAGCTGATCATGAAGAAGGAAGTGGAGAGTGTAAACGCCCTTCTCAAAGGCCAAAATACTGAAAGACGCAGAATCTCACAGGAGCTTCACGACCGACTTGGCGGTATTTTATTTGCCGCGAAGCTGTACAACGCCAACTTTGAAAAGAAGATCACCGAACTGAAAGAAGAACAGCAGGCGGGCTTTGGGAAGTTGAGTGAATTGCTCGATGAGGCCGTTCAGGAAGTGAGAAAAATCTCACACGATCTCTACGCGGGGTCCATATCGAACTTTGGTTACAACATTGCCTTAAAGCAACTTATCGCAGCACTCGAAGAAGCAAATGGTATAAAAATTCAATTTAATTCAAGTGAAGACACCGACCACCTGGATGAAAAATTACAATTCGAGTTGTACGCCATAAGCCAGGAATTGCTCAGCAATACCCTAAAACATTCAGGCGCCGATCGTATTGAGATTGGGCTGAGCAAAGACCGCAACCTGACATTTACCTACCACGACAATGGCAAAAGCTTTGATGTGAACGGTGAATACAAGGGAATAGGCCTGAAGAATATCCGGGAGCGGGTAGCCCGTATTGGGGGCATCCTGAAGGTAGAAAGCAGTACCGAAAAAGGAAGTAGATTTACCATCTCCATACCCAACGTGCCATGAAAATATCATTGAACCTGGTAGATGACCACTCGATCGTAACAGATGGGCTTCAGCTGATCCTTTCCGGAGACAACGATATCGAGATATTGGACATTGCGCGCACAGGAGAGATGGCCCTGGCTCAATTGAAGGTGCAAGTACCTGATGTGGTCCTGCTGGATTACAGCCTCGGCAATGGCGGTGAGCAGAACAAATTAAATGGGCTCGGTGTGGCAATTGAAATCATGGGAAGACACAATCATGTAAAAATCATGATGCTCACCATGCACGATTCACCTGAGATCATTGTGCCTTGCATCACTGCCGGGGTGCATGGGTACATGCTGAAAAGTGAGAAAAATGCAGACATAGCGGCCGCCATCAAGCACCTTTACCAATACGGATTCTACTTCAGTCCTGAGATTGCCAAAGACCTGGCCCTCACCCTTCGCAAATACAAGGAATCGAATATCCAACTCACCCAAAGAGAACTCGATGTATTGCAATCGCTCTACCAAGGCGGCAACACAAAAGAAATTGCTGAAGCACTGTTTATCTCACCCCATACGGTAGAAAGCCACCGCAAAAGCCTGATCCAGAAATTCGAAGCGAAGAACAGCGTGCACCTCATATACCTGGCCCTGCAAAGGGGGTACTTGAAAGTGGCACTGGCATAGGGTAACATGGATCGAAGCAAAGGGTCCGGAGCAATATAGCAAGCCCATAAGCCGGTAAAGCAAAACCAACAAAATGAGTTTTCCCGTATATTCCATTCACCGCACCCATACAAGAAATCCTTAATTCGCCCGGCCCAACAGCAGAGGCAATAGGTTGCTTTATTGATAGACTTTTGATCGAACCCAAAACGCTACTGGAATGGATGGTAAAATATCACTGAATTCGGTGATAAAGAACAATTTCCAATTCCAGTACTTAGTGGACGTAAAGAATCCACATAGTATGTCAATTGTGTCGATACATCAATCAGGGCTGAAACATCGAAAAGAGGCTGCGCCCCCACAAGCGCAAGCTGCCCTGATTACATTCAAAAAAAACAACAACCATTAAAGCGCAAGACGATGACACTGAACACCAAAAGTGTACAGGGTTATGAATCAGTGAGCAACAGAGGTAATTATGGCCACGAAAGTGGCCATAATTATTTTCCTCATTCTCATAAAGACCAATAAGCTTCAACTAAATCACCTCACATTTCGCTGCA
The DNA here is from genome assembly GCA_041749535.1 of Cryomorpha sp. Classification (GTDB taxonomy): domain Bacteria; phylum Bacteroidota; class Bacteroidia; order Flavobacteriales_D; family Cryomorphaceae; genus JBBQZU01. Next base: position 43,532 of record JBGTBE010000078.1, read on the forward strand.
GAGGCAGGAAAGCACTGCATTCTCTCCGGGGGAGTAGGAAGTAACGGATAACTTCTTAAGAATTTTTTCTCAAGAACACTATTGGTCCTTGAGTCCGTGAATTTTACCATTTCCGGTGTTGGCCTGAGCGTGGCTGCTTATTTCGGCAAGCAGTATGTATAGCATTTGGTTTTGAGATTTGAACCATTGAAGCACCATCTTCCAAACTCTTCATCAATGGAAGCTAAGCAGGGGGGCAGTATGCCGAAATGTGAACTTTGAGAATGTCAAAAATCAGCTTCTCAGGCTATTTGCTTTCGCATGAATTAATCTTAAAGCTATCTAATTTCAACCTGTCTCAAAAAGGCGACGAGATACCTATCAGCAACTTTAAAAGGTCGCTATTGCCCAGGCTTTCATTGGTCATTCTTCGTAGTAATAAGAATAGTCTATGCCTTTCATAAACATTTCGCGGTCGTTGATTTTGTTGGTCAGGGCATTTTTCAAAAGTTCTTTGAGAAACTCGCTTTTCGTAGGACTCAGCATCATGGCATTCATATAATCTTTCTTACTTATTTTGCTCCAGTCCACACATTTTTTCAAGCGTTTTTTTAAAATTAAATCCAGCCATATTCTTGCGCTTCTGCCGTTGCCTTCCATAAACGGATGTGCAATATTCATCTCAACATATTTCTCCACTATTTCTTCAAAAGTAGTTTCGGGCATTGATTCTATTTGCACCAGTATTTCGCCCAAAAAACGAGATACCGCAAATTGAAAACCGCCATTAGAAATGTTTTTCTGGCGAATTTGACCCGCAAAATCGTACAAGCCACCAAACAAGAATGCGTGTATTTGCTGTAAGCCTTTGGCTGTACCCACTTCTATACTGTTGAGCAAATTTCCTTCAAAAAGGGTGTAAGCCTTTTTCTTACTTTGACCGTCAATGCTCGTGTCGCTGTAAAGAAACCAATCTAAAAACTTCATTGCATTGGTGTTGGGAAAGTTCTTTGCCAGTTCAATCACGCCGTTGCTGTCAAGCGTGTCAGACAAACGTCTTTTACCATCTGCTGCTAAAAATTTGAAACCGTGAGTGGCACTCACAAGTTGATTGTTCTCTGACTTTAGTTTACGTTTTAGCCAACGCCAATAATTGTTTGCTTTTGTATAGTCAGATTGTTCGCTAAGTATAGCAACTATGTCAATTACGTTAAACCACCATTTGGCATGTTCATCATCCCAGACGGCCCTTACCTCCCGGTCATCAAAAAAGCGGATGGATGTTTTCATTGGTTCTGATTTCATTCTTTGCTTTCTCTTCGTGTATGGGCCGGTCAGCACAATTCAATACCACCAAAGCAGTCAGTCGGGGGGTTGAGTGAAGAAAGCAACCCGAGAGTGAGCGTAGCGAAACCAGGTTAAATGCTTTGGGGCGCTTTAACAGTGCGGTATTGCCAATCTGGTGCATGCTTATGCATAGGTTAGCTCATCTTTGAAGGCAAGTAATCTCTTCTGTGCCAATCGTACATGATCAATATTAAAGCTGTCATCTTTTCTTTCACTCCACGACCTGATTCTCTCTTTGATTTCAGTTTCATTTAAAAGTAAACCATTATTGGAGTTAATAATCCAATCTACCGTAGATAAAAGTTCCAAACCAAATGGAGTTTCATAGCCAGACATGAGTGCAAACAATGTTTCAAGTCGCTTCTTCTCTTCAGGTGTGCATTCTTGTTCAACATATTCAGCTATTGTAGCTGTTTGTATAATATTTAAAAATACCAAATCAAGTGGTTTCGAATCAAGTACTGACTTTTCCGTTTTCAAATATCCTTTTTCCAATTCATGAAGCAGGTGCTGCAAATTATGCGCATAAGGTCCATACAAGTATTGCCGGTAATTCAGTTTCAAATCTTTTTGTCCCATTCTCTGTAGAAAATAAGCCAGCTTTTGAATTTCCAGTAATGAAATGTCGTAGCCCATCTTCTTATACTGTGCGATGAGGGATAGAACCATTGCTCTTGGTTTTGTAAGCCTTGCAACTTCACCCGAATGGCTTACATCAATATTTTCTGAAGGGTCAAAAACTGTTATATCTATATCTAAATGACCTATTCCATTCTTGATTAGAAATTTAACTTTTTCCCAATTGAGCCCTCCTTGACCTGCGCCCAAAGGTGGTATAGCTATTGATTTAATATTGAGTTTTTCTATCTGAATGGCAAGGTCTGTCAGGCCTTTTTCTATGTAGTCATAACTGGATTTGTGCATCCAGTGTTTTTTAGTTGGGAAGTTGATAATCCATTTGGGATTCATCATGCTGTTTGTAGCAGTAATGAACATCTTCCCGATCTGAACTTCGCCACCTTTGCATGCGGATGCATAAAGGTCGTAATTCATCGGGAATCGTTCTTTAAACTGAAGTGCTACGCCTTTACCCATAACGCCTACTGTATTAACAGTGTTTACTATTGCTTCAGCATTGCTTTCAAATAGATTACCTGATGTGAATATCATAGGTCAAAAATAAAAATTTGGTTTAACCTTAACGGGTATATCAGCGCCTGTTTTTAACATGTATTGATGAACAAACTCAAGCGCCTTTGCATTTTGAACACCTATTCCAATTATAGCATCTAACGGTACAAATTGAAAAACCAAACATTCGGCCTGCTTTTGTTCTTTTCTCTCCGGTCCAAATTGTCGACCCCATTGATCGGTTTTAATTAGTTCCCAATTCAGGAGATTAATCTCGGAAGGATTCAGGTAGAAATTGGCATAATCCAGTTTCGCATGGCGGTCAGTAAACAAAAATTGACAACCAGCAGATTGTAAGGCTTCAAAACTCGAAACAAGATACACTATATCTTCCTGTGGCGTTGGTATCACTTCAGGGTCGTTTCATTTGTGTATTACATAAAGCATAGGACTTCTATACCAAAAATAGAAAGGAATATACTGCGACAACCTTCCCCCGGGCGGAATAGGCACTTCTCTGTCTTTTCTGTATTCAATGAGCGATGGGAAACCGATTTGTGTAAAGTTAGGGTCTTGAACTTCCGATTCTGAACAATGCAATCCATGCTCCAAAATGAATGGCAAATTATTCATATGTGTTATGCGGAACAGTTGAGTCATTATCACACCTGTCCAAGACGTTTAATTCTTAAAATCAATATTCCCGTTTGACGCGGGTTTCCGCTCCAAAATACAGCCTTTTTAAAAATAATCCCCCTTCCTTTAAAAGAGGACTGTTTGAGTTGAAAGATTTTTGATC
>JBGTBE010000079.1:0-81486 GCA_041749535.1 Cryomorpha sp.
CGGTCTCGGCTATTATCTTCTCAGAAAAGGAAGCCTTCCACTGCCATTTTACTCAATCTATATTGGCAGCATGGTGGCTTTAATTTCAATTACCCTCATCAATCTGAGATGGAAAATCAGTGCTCATGCTACGGGTATCGCGGGACTTGCCGGATCTACAGTCGGGTTGTTTCAATTGCACAATTATGGAAACGTAACCTTGCTTTCTATCATACTACTCATTGCAGGCGCCACCCTCACAGCAAGGCTTGTGCTCAAAGCGCACACTCCGGCTGAAGTATATTCCGGAGCAGCCGTGGGGTTCCTTTCCCTGTACTTCTCGGTGGTGAATGGTTGGATACTATGAATGAATAAACAATTAGACTTCAGGAAAATGCCAATTCCCTCCTGATAAGTAGGTGAGATTGTCTAACCTTTCTTGAGAATGGTCACGTAAGGTTCAAATACAATCAACTTGGACTTCAAACTATTACTTGCTATTACTGCTTAAGTGCTGTTGCCAAAGCCAGGCATGGTAGAGTGCATCCATTATTGAGAACTCGGCATGCCACCCAATTTTCTTTGAGGCCTTGGCTACATTTGCATAAATGGCGTCTGCATCCCCAAGTCGGCGAGGCCCGATGATTTTGGGTAAAAGGACACCCGTAACCTTCTCAAAATTTCCTACAAGCTCTTTCACACTCAAGCCCGAACCGGTGCCAATATTGAATTGATCAATCGGAGGAGCGTTCTCTTTCAATACATATTCCAATGCCATAACATGCGCACTTGCTACATCCATAACGTGAATGTAGTCACGCACGCAAGTACCGTCATGGGTGCTATAGTCATCACCAAAAATAGTAAGGCGTTCGCGAATTCCCGCAGCGGTCTGGGTGATATAGGGTACCAAATTGTTTGGAATGCCTATAGGCAATTCGCCTAGCATTCCAGATGGATGGGCACCGATTGGATTGAAGTAGCGCAAGCTTACCTGTTTCCAGCCAGACTGAACAACAGAGAGATCTGACATCATTCTTTCGCAAACTTGCTTGCTGTAGCCGTATGGATTGTTGGCTTCGGACCACGCATCGCTTTCGAAAACTTCCGTCTTGGTTGTAGAGCCATAAACCGTACAGGAGGAAGAGAACACAAGTCTATGTATGCTACAATCTGACATTAGTTGCAGTATGGCAGCTGTGCCATTAATGTTATTCCTGTAATATTTCAATGGATTTTGGACAGATTCACCCACTGCCTTGAAGGCCGCCAAATGAACAATTGCATCGATCTTGCCTTCATTTTTAACAATTTCTTTCATAGCAATCACATCACGACAGTCAGCTTCGTAGGAGGGTATTTTTTTACCAGCAAGTTGAGAAATGCGATCTGAAATCCAAGGAAGGGAGTTTGAGTAATTGTCTACCAAAACAGGTTCAAATCCCTTCTCCGCAAGTGCAAGGGCAATGTGTGAGCCAATATAACCTGCCCCTCCCGTAAGGAGTACTTTAATCATGTGAAGCCTTTTCGCGAATATAGGCAATTGCGTAAAAGCCCATAAATGCTTTGTACTGATAATATTTTGCTGTGACCTATGAGCACAATTCTCTATTTTTGAAAAAACCACCTATCATTGAGCATATGATTGCAACCATATCAAAACAAGACATAGAATTTCTTCAGGAACGCGGCATTGACCCTCAGCTTCTTGATCAGTATAGACAGGCGCTTATCAATGGGTTTCCGCACATGCAGCTATCTACCAACTGCACCATTGGCAAAGAAATACAACAATTCGAAGTTGCCGAATTGGACCGATTGCGATCCGTCTACAAACAATCTAAAGGACTTAAAGTGGTAAAGTTTGTACCGGCGAGTGGAGCAGCCAGCAGAATGTTTAAGGATCTTTTTAGTTTTCTCGAGTCAGGAAAAACTTCTGATTTGGTAGAAGGATTTTTTGCGCGTATGCACCTGTACCCCTTCTACGAAGAGTTGAATAAACGCTGGAGTGATACACCAAGGGCGAGCACTGAAGATCAGAGAAAGACCATGCTTAAGTTGTTGCTGCTGCAAGAAGGTATGAATTATGGGGCATTGCCAAAAGGACTTATTAAATTTCATAGTTACCCTGACGGACATTCCCGCACCGCCTTTGAAGAGCATTTTCATGAGGCTTTTCTTTATGCATTGTCTGATGGAGAAGCACATCTTCATTTCACCATTCCGGACAATTCCCGCTTGGAAGTTGAAGGACATCTCGAAGGAGTGAAGAATTGCCTGGAAGCTCATTTCAAAGTAAAGTACCACATAGAAACCAGTGTTCAGAAACCATCCACAGACACGCCAGCCCTATACACTTCTGATTTGAGTTGGGTGCGCGATGAGAGCGGAATGCTATTGCTCCGGCCAGCTGGTCATGGTGCGCTTCTAGAGAATTTGAATGATCTAGATGCAGATATTGTGTTCGTCAAGAACATTGACAATGTTGTGCCCGATGCGCACAAGAAAACCACTGTGGCTTATAAAGAACTGCTGGCTGGTGTGCTTTTAGAGGTACAGGACAGCATTTTCAAGTTTATCAGTCAGCTCGAATCTGCAAAGCTAGACAGGGATGGTTGTGCTGTTTTTATGAAAAAATGGTTCAATATCGATATTAGACATATCACTGACTCAGAATTGACCAGCATGTTGAACCGGCCACTGAGGGTGTGCGGAATGGTGAAGAATGAAGGTGAGCCCGGAGGGGGGCCGTTTTTGGTGCGAGAGTCAGATGGTACGGAGTCCCTTCAAATTGTCGAAAAGTCTCAAGTCGATTTGAATGAACCCACACAAATGGAAATTCTTGAGAATGCATCGCATTTCAATCCTGTAGATTTGGTTATTGGAATGAAGGATTTCAAAGGGAGACCGTTCAATTTATTGAATTACAGGAATCCACATACGGGTATGGTGGTGTCCAAAAACTACTATGGGCGCGAAATAAAAGCCTTGGAATTACCTGGGCTTTGGAATGGTTCTATGCACTTTTGGAATACAATATTCGTAGAAGTTCCGGGAGATACGTTCAATCCTGTAAAAACAGTATTTGATTTGTTAAGACCTGCCCATCTTACGAATTAACGAAGGCATCCTTAAGTTCGGCAATTCTCTTTTCGAGTTGTGTTTTTTTCATTTCGAAATCGGCTATACTTTTCACAGTGGTGTTTAAGCTGAAGTAGAATTTTATTTTGGGTTCTGTACCACTTGGTCTGGCAGTCACTTTGCTGCCATCAGCCAGATAGAATTGAATAACGTTAGATCCCGGTAAGCCCGTAGGTCGCGTCTTACCAGTTTTCATATCGCGAATCATCCCCGTTTTGTAATCTCTCATTTCGAGTACTTCTGAACCTGCAAGTACAGTTGGGGTATTGTCGCGGTAGTTTTGCATAATCTCATTGATCTCGGCAGCTCCATCTTTTCCTTTTTTCACCAGGGAAACCAGTGCCTCTCTAAAAAAGCCGAACTTGATATACATTTCAATCAACTCTTTATAAAAGGAGGATCCCTTCTCCTTCGCCCAAGCTGCAATTTCACAGAGCACGCCTGCCGTTACAACTGCATCCTTGTCGCGCACTGCGTCGCCTATCATAAACCCATAGCTTTCTTCACCTCCTCCAATAAACTTCTCTTTACCTTCGAGTTCGCGAATTTTGTCGGCTATCCATTTGAAACCAGTGAGAGTGCTGTATACATTTACCTTATAATGGGCGGCAATTCGGTCTATTAGCTCAGTGGTTACAATTGTATTGCACACAAATGCATTTTTCGGCAGGCGATTCTGTGCGCTAAGACCAGCCAACAAATAATAGGTGAGCATACTTGCAGTTTCATTGCCATTGAGCAATTCCAACTTTCCATGTAAGTTGCGCACTGCAATACCAATGCGATCGCAATCCGGATCTGCGCCCAGTACTATTTCAGCTCCTACAGATTCACCAAGCTTGAGCACTTCATCCAGTGCTGCCCGTTCTTCTGGGTTTGGGGAAGCTACCGTGGGGAAGTTTCCATCGGGTTTCTCTTGCGATGCCACCGAATGAATATTTTCAAAACCTATCCGCTTCAGAAATGAAGGAATATGGGTTACTGAAGATCCGTGTAAGTTGGTAAAACCTATTGGCATTTTACGCTGGGCATACACCGCTTCAGGGTGCACAACTTCTTTGGCCATTCGGCTCTGATATGCCTCGTCAAGCTCAGGTCCAATCATTTTGATCAGCGAAGGATTCCATTTTGAAGCTACCTGGGCAGGGGTAAGCACCTTACGCACTTCATCAATGATTCCTTTGTCCTGTGGGGGCACAATCTGAGCCCCATCACTCCAATATACTTTATAGCCATTATACTCAGGGGGATTATGAGATGCAGTTAGAACAATTCCGGCAGTGGCCTTGAAATAGCGCACTGCGAACGAGAGTACGGGAGTGGGTCTCAATTCTGGAAATAGATATACAGTGATACCGTTTGACGCGAGCACCTCTGCGGCCCTTCTTGCGAAAACATCACTATTGCGCCTGCAATCATAGGCAATTGCTACGCTCTTTGTGCCCAAAACGGCCGATTTGTTGATGTAATTTGCTAGGCCTTGAGTAGCCATAGCCACCACATAATTGTTCATTCTGTTGGTGCCAGGCCCCATAACCCCTCTTAAACCCCCAGTGCCGAATTCAAGGTCTTGGTAATAGGCATCTTCCAATCCAATTGGATCGTTGTCCAATAGGTGTTGTACTTCTTTACGTGTAGTTTCGTCGTAGTCTGCAGATAGCCAGGATTTGGCTTTTGCGATAATGTGTGTGTCCAAGCTCAGGTGTATTTAGCAATGTAAAACTTAACTGTTTTTTCCAATCCGCTCTCAAAATTCTCTTGCGCCTGCCAACCCAATTGCCTGCTAATTCTTGTAGCATCTATGGCGTAACGACGATCGTGACCAGGTCGGTCGCTTACATGGGTTATCAGCTCATTGTACGACCCTCCCGTTTTAGGTCTTAACTTATCGAGCAAGGAACAAATTCTTCTGGCGATATCAATATTTGCACGTTCATTTTTGCCACCAATATTATATGTTTCGCCCCTTATGCCATTTCTAAACGCCAACCAAATACCATTGCAATGATCAGTCACATAGAGCCAATCGCGCACATTAAGGCCATCACCGTAAATAGGTATGGGTTTTTGAAAAAGGGCATTTCGAATGATGGTTGGAATGAGTTTTTCGTCATGCTGGAGAGGCCCGTAATTGTTGGAGCAATTGGTAGTAACCACGTTGAGCCCATAGGTATGGTGATAGCTCCTCACTATAAAGTCGCTTGCCGCTTTACTTGCACTGTAAGGACTGTTGGGTGCGTATGGAGTATCTTCAGTAAAAAGTCCTTCCGCTCCAAGGCTTCCATATACTTCGTCGGTACTGATATGAAGGAAGCGGCAATGGTCTTTTCCATCCTTGGGTTTGAATGGAGCATCCATCCAGTAATGGCGAGCTACATCAAGCAAGGTAAAAGTGCCATTTATGTTGGTTTTTATAAATGCTTCGGGCCCCAGAATGCTATTGTCAACATGCGACTCAGCCGCGAAGTGAACCACGCCATCGAAACTGTGTTCATCAAATAGTTGTTCAAGCAGTTTGCGTGAACAGATATCGCCTTTTACGAAAGTATAGCCATTGCTTGCTGAAAATGAAGCCGTGTTTTCAATATTGCCTGCATATGTAAGCAGATCGAGGTTTACAACTTCAGTCTCAGGCGTAGTTTCGCGTAGGAAGGCAATAAAATTTGCACCTATAAAACCGGCGCCCCCTGTTACAAGCAACTTCATAAACTTTGGTTGGTTTTCATCGAGTCAATACATTCTTTTAGTGCATCTTGCCAATGCTGTGGTGCGATGCCAAAAGTATTCCTTATTTTCTCTTTGTTTAGCACACTGTAGCATGGTCTTGATGCTTTGGCAGGAAAGTGTTCAGAAAGAATCGGTACCAATTTAATTGGAATTTCAGCAAGTTTGAATATTGCATGCGCAAAATCATACCAACTTGATACTCCTGAGTTGCTGTAGTGGTAGGTTCCCCACTGAAATTTTGCGGTATCATGCCTGCATTGCTCTATCAATGAAAGGATTGTATTTGCAAGATGCACTGCATAAGTTGGTGTGCCAATCTGATCGTAAACAATTCGCAATTCTGAATTTGTTTTTCCCAATCGTAGCATCGTGTTTAGAAAGTTTTTGCCGTAAGCATCGTATAGCCAGGATGTGCGAAGAATGCAATGTGTAGTAAGAATGTTTCTGATAGACTGTTCCCCCTGCATTTTGGAGGTGCCATATACACTCATCGGATTTAGAGGATGATCTTCCTTCACTGGCTGCGAACCCTTGCCATCAAATACGTAATCAGTAGAAAGATGAAATAAATACGCATTCTTCGATAGGCAAACTTCAGCGATGATTCTTACCGCTTCAGCATTCACTTTCATTGCAGTTTCTACATCATCTTCGGCCTGATCCACTGCAGTATATGCTGCGCAGTTTACAATCCCATCAAAATCATACCTTCTGAGGGTTTGGGCAAGATTCTCAGTTTGGGAAAGATCTAAATCCCTTCTGCTCAAAAATATAAAGTCTGTACCAGTGTATTGCCTTCTCAATGCCGCACCGAGTTGACCATCTGCACCTGTAACCATTATAGTGCTCATGCGGTCAAAAATAGGTTATCCATGTTATTAATGAGTGCAACGTCCCATTAAAAAATCGTAAACTCGTGGGTGAAAACTACCAACATGTGCACAGTTCAACTCATCTCAATTGTATCAGTTACGCTCACTTGTTTCACCAGCTTTGCCCAACCAACTGAGAGTAATCCAGTTGCATATGTAATGTACTTTGATGATGGCGTCAAAGCCAATTTTGATGAGACCATAGTCCAGATGCTGGCTTCAGATGTGGTATTATTCGGGGAGCTGCATGACCACCCGGTGATTCATTGGCTTCAGTTGCGCACTGCCCAGGCATTGGCTAAGAGCACTAAGCTGGTGATGGGAGGTGAAATGTTTGAAACAGACAATCAGGTTATTATAGATGAATACCTTTCTGGCAGGGCAAACGACAAACGATTCGAAGCAGATGCCAGGCTGTGGCCCAACTACAAAACCGATTATAAGCCATTGCTCAAATTGGCGCTTATTCATGACATCCCCTTCATAGGGACTAACATTCCCAGGAGGTATGCAGGATTTGTATCTCAGCATGGCCTTGATACACTGGGGTCATTCGAAGGGGATTCAAAGGAATATTTTGCCCCGCTTCCCATTTCTTTTAGTATGGATACACCTGGGTATATGGAAATGATGGAAATGATGCATGATGGTGGTATGGGAATGGGCATGAACCCTGAGAATTTCGTGAAAGCACAAGCAATCAAAGATGCTACCATGGCCCACTGTATTCTGAAAAACAGAGATCGAGGCAGGTTGTTTCTTCATTTCAATGGCGACTATCATTCAGCCAATGATGGAGGCATTTATTGGTATCTGAAGCAAGCAGATCCTACACTTCGGGTGTACACGATAAAAGTGTATTCTGAAGATGAACTTGACTACAATAGCGAATGGAAAGGCTCGGGAGATTTAATTATCGTAGTGCCAGATGATTTCACAAGAACACATTAGGAAATTGCAATCGTTCTTTGGCGACTTTCACTTGAAATAACCCTGATTATCATAAAGTTTAGACTTTCTCAAAATAGCTGATAGAGACACTGTGTCCCTGACTTTCATCTTGTAACCCTTCTTATATACTGCCGTATAGGAAAACCGATAACGTGTGCATTTTAACACCTTTTCGGATTGACGATTTTAACAAAACGTTCATTACAAGATGATTACCCCTCCCCTAAACGCAGCGCGACTGAAGTGTCGTCGCTTTTCAGTATCGTGCATTCTGACCATTGTTACATTAGTAGCATTGGTCAATTCTGTTTCTGGTCAAACCAGTACAGAATTCTGGCTGGCACCGCCATGGATAACTGCAGCCCACGCGGGTCAAACACCAGTGTACGTGAGGCTCTCAGCAGGTGCGGACCCAGCTACCGTCACCATCTCCGTACCGGCAAATGCAGCTTTCAATGGGGGGGTACCAATTGTGGTGAATCTTCCTGCAAACACGTCGTCGACAGTAACGATGAACCCGCACATTGCTGCGCTCATGACCCATCCACCAAACGCGGTTCAGAACACAGGTCTGCTCATAGAGTCCACGGCTCCTATCACAGCCATTTATGAGGTAAGTCCTACCAATAACCCTGACATCATTGCGCTAAAGGGTTTGACGGGTTTGGGAGAAGAGTTTTATGTTCCGATGCAAAACATCTGGCCCAACGGTGGATATAATCCAAGGGCCTATTCATCATTTGATATCGTAGCTACCGAAGACAATACCACGGTTCTTATCTATCCAACTTCTGCACTTGATGGCGGGCAACCTGCATTTCAGACATTTTCAATTAGCCTCAACAGGGGTCAGACATACTCGGGTTCAGTAGGAGCCAATGCAGCAATTGCTGCTGCAAACAATCCTACAGGTACTGCAATCATTGCTGATAAGCCCATTGCAGTTTCTGTAAAGGATGACTCCGTGAATCCAACAGGTTACGGCTGTCGCGACCTTCAAAGTGATCAGCTGGTGCCAATAGATATCGTGGGTACTGATTATATAGTTCAAAAGGGTGGATTGGACCCCGCCGCATCTGGGGCACATGAAAATGCTTTTGTTGTCGCAACACAGAATAATACCATAATCTCAGTTGGCGGAACACCTGTAGTAACACTCTTTGCAGGGCAGACCTACAGAGTAAATATTGGAACCGACAACTTTAAGTACATCTCAGGAAATAAACCGTTCTACTGTATCCATGTTAGTGGTTTTGGTTGTGAGTCGGGGATGGCATTGCTGCCTCCGCTGAATTGTGCCGGCTCCGAGCAAGTGAGTTTTGTAAGGTCCACTACTGAGAGTTTCTTTTTGAACGTACTCGTCCCTGCAGGTGCAGAGGATGCTTTTGTTTTGAACGGAAGTACCACACTTGTTCCAGCAACTGCATTTACCGTAGTACCTGGAACAGGTGGTGCCTGGATGGGTGCAAGGATAAGTTTTACTACCGGTCAGATTCCTGCAGGCAATGCCAACATGTTGGTGAATTCTGAGGCACCATTTGCTTTGGGATTGATCAATGGTGGGGCTTCTTCGGGTTGTCGATACGGTTATTTTTCTGAATTTTCAGCACCCATTGTGGTTGATGCAGGACCTGATTTGCAGGTATGTGCAAACAGAATAACCCAGCTTGATGGAGTCGTGAGTGGTGGTGCTACCCAGGGAATTTGGAGCACCAATGGTACAGGAGCTTTTCTACCAAACGAGTACGCCCTCGATGCGATTTACGATCCAAGCCTTGCAGATTTGAGCGCTGGGCAAGTAACCCTTACGCTGACTTCCATAGGAAATTGTTTTCCTGTAACTGATGAAGTTGACATCGACTACAATCCTGCTCCAATTGTTAATGCTGGCCCAGATGTTATAGCTTGTGGAAACAATACTACCGTTGCACTCAATGGATTTGTTGACATTGCCACCGGTGGTTTATGGAGTGGAGGTGCAGGGGCCTTTGCACCGAGTCCTGCAGTTCTTACTGCTTCATATACTCCTACTGCCCAAGAGATCATAGATGGAAGTGTAAAGCTGTACCTTACATCAACAGGAAACGGAAACTGCTTTGCAGAAATTGATTCGCTCACAATCACCTTTGGTCCTTCACCAACAGCCGATGCAGGGTTAGATCAAACGGTTTGTGCAAACAATGCTACAGTTACCCTGACTGGTGCAGTTACCATTGCTGGTGGCGGCCAATGGTCAGGTGGAACAGGTGCATTCGTGCCTTCGGATCAACTGCTTACTACAACTTACATTCCTAGCATCCTTGATGTCCTGAACGGTTCGGTAACCATAACCCTCACTACAACCAACAATGGAGGTTGTTCACCGGTCACAGACCAGATGGTTATAACGTTTTCTCCTCAACCAACTGCAAATGCAGGAAGCGATCAGTCTGTGTGTAAAAATAATGCAGACGTTTCTCTGAATGGTTCTGTTACAATTGCTACCGGAGGTGTGTGGTCGGGAGGTACAGGAACGTATACCCCCGATGCCAACACACTTAATGCAACATATACACCAAGTCTGCCAGAATTGTTGGCGGGCACTGTAACCTTAACCCTGACCACAACTGGAAATGGAAATTGTGCATTGGTCATGGATCAAATGACCATTAATTTTACAAATGCACCAGTTGTGAACGCAGGGGCGGACATGAGTGTTTGTTCAAACAATCCTGCCATTTCCCTCAATGGGAGTTTGGTTGGGGCAAATTTCGGAATTTGGACTGGCGGTGCAGGTACTTTCACTCCCAATACGACAACGCTCAATGCACTGTATACACCTACTGCCGCAGAGGTAGCAAGCGGATCAATTACTTTGTCGCTTACTTCACTTGACAATGGAAGTTGTCTTCCAGTGGTAGACAACGTACTGATTACTTTCACCCCATCTCCAACTGCAAATGCGGGTGTGGACCAAACCATCTGCCGCAACAATGCACAAGTCACACTTGCAGGGGCAGTTACCATTGCAACGGGTGGTGTTTGGTCAGGTGGAAATGGATCATACAACCCTTCTACAACCGCACTTTCTACAATATATACCCCTTCAGCAGCTGAGCTGAGTGCAGGATTTGTAACCTTAACCCTCACTACGACGGGAAACGCAAATTGCAATGCAGTTACTGACCAGATTACCATAAACTTCACAGATGCTCCAACCGTGGATGCAGGAAGCGATGCAGTGGTTTGTGCAAATAATTCGGTCGTGAATCTCAACGGCTCAATTGTTGGCGCAACTGGTGGGGTTTGGACTGGTGGTCTGGGTACCTTCAGCAGTGGTGCAACTTCACTTATCAATACGTATACACCTACTGCGGGCGAAATAAGCTCTGGCTTGCTAACCCTCACATTAAGCAGTACTGGTAACGGTAATTGTGTGTCGGTTTCTGATCAGATGAACATCGCGTTTACTCCTACCCCTGTTGTAAATGCAGGTGCGCCTATATCCGTTTGCTCTAACAATGCGCAGCTTACGCTGAACGGATCTGTCACTGTAGCATCTGGAGGTATTTGGAGTGGAGGCGCAGGAACGTTTATTCCATCAGCTACTGCTTTGAATGCACTCTATAACCCTACGGCAGCCGAGATTGCATCAGGCTCCCTTGTTCTTACCCTCACTTCTACAGGAAACGGTACTTGCTTACCGGTAACGAATTTTGTGAATGTAACTTTTACTCCTTCACCTACTGTGAATGCTGGTGCTGACCGTACAGTTTGTGCCAACAGTCCAGATGTGAATCTCAATGGAAATATCTCATTGGCAACAGGTGCCATCTGGTCAGGCGGAAGCGGATCGTACAGCCCGGGAAGTACTTCGCTTGGTGCCACCTACACCCCTTCCGCCGCAGAGATAGCCGCGGGCACAGTAACCCTAACCCTTACCACCACCGGCAATGGCAACTGCAACCAGGTAACCGATCAGATGGTGATTACCATCACCCCGGCCCCGATAGTGAATGCAGGCACCGATGGCACCCTATGTTCAAACAATGCGTTGATCACTTTGAACGGAAGCGTGACCGGAGCCACAGGCGGAACCTGGAGCGGCGGAAGCGGCACCTTCACCCCGAATGCCAATACACTAAACGCTACCTACACCCCCAGTGCAGGCGAGATAAGCAGCGGTACCCTCACCCTAACCCTTACCAGCACTGGCAATGGCAACTGTATAGCAGTGACCGATAATGTAACGTACAACTTCACCCCATCGCCTACGGCAAATGCCGGAGTGAACCAGACCCTGTGTGCGAACAACAACGTAGCAGCCCTTAATGGCGCAGTAACGATCGCCACAGGTGGTACATGGAGTGGAGGTGCAGGCACCTTCAGTCCGAATGCGAATGTGCTGAATGCTACCTACACGCCCACAGCCGCAGAACTTACCACGGGCAGTGTTACCCTTACCCTTACCACCACCGGCAACGGACTGTGTAATGCGGTAACCTCACAGATGACTATTACATACACCCCTGCGCCAACGGCGAATGCTGGCCTGGACAGGACGGTGTGTGCCAACAATGCAGAGCTCACCCTTAATGGAAGCGTAACCACAGCCACAGGCGGAAGCTGGAGCGGTGGAAGCGGCACCTTCACCCCGGGCAGTACGACACTTAATGCAGTGTACACCCCTTCCGCCGCAGAGATAGCCGCGGGCACAGTAACCCTAACCCTTACCACCACCGGCAATGGCAACTGCAACCAGGTAACCGATCAGATGGTGATTACCATCACCCCGGCCCCGATAGTGAATGCAGGAACAGATATTGTAGTGTGTGGAAATAACAGCAATGTTCAGCTAGCAGGTTCAGTACTCAATGCGGGAGGGGGCACATGGACGGGAGGACTTGGCACCTACAATCCAGATGCAAACACCTTAAATGCAATCTATACTCCAACGCTTCCAGAAGCTGTAGCGGGTTCTATAACATTCACGCTTACTTCGACAGCAAACGGAGGATGTTTGCCAGTGACAGATCAGGTGCTGGTAACAGTAACACCGCCTCCTACGGTAAATGCAGGAATTGATCAGAACGCATGCGCATCTTCACCTGCCGTTACACTCAATGGCGCATTTACGGTGTCTACTGGTGCGCAGTGGTCTGGCGGAGCGGGAACATTCAGCCCAAATGCCCTTGCTATGAATGCTGTTTACACACCATCGGCAGCAGAAGTAGCATCGGGAAGTGTCACGCTCACATTGACGACTATAGGCAATGGAAATTGTCTTCCTGTGGTTGATCAAATGGTCATTGCATACACACCTTTGCCTACCGCAAACGCAGGTACAGCTTTAATATCATGTGCCAACAACCCTGTGGTAACACTTAACGGAAGTTTTACAAACGCTACAGGAGCACAGTGGAGTGGAGGAACCGGATTCTTCAACCCTTCAAACCAAACTTTGAATGCTACCTATACCCCATCAGCAACGGAAATATCCAACGGCTTTGTAACACTTACCCTTACTACTACTGGCAACGGAGCGTGTTCTCCGGCCACATCGAGTGTTAACATTACAATCAACCCATCGCCAGTGGTGAATGCCGGCACCAATTTCAGTGTTTGTGCAAACAACATTACAAGCCCGTTGAATGGTTCTGTGAGCTTTGCTACTGGTGGTATATGGTCAGGTGGAGCTGGAACTTTTGTTCCGGGTCCCTCAGCCTTGAATGCGCTTTATCAACCTACTGCTGCAGAACTTTCAACAGGTTTTGTGGTACTTACACTTACATCAACTGGCAACGGTACTTGTAATGCTGTGAGCAGCAATGTTACAATAACGTATACACCGGCGCCTGTTGTTGATGCGGGAGTAGACTTCTCCGTATGTGCAAACAACCCAATGGCTCAATTGAATGGTTCATTCTCTGTTGCTGGTGGGGTAATATGGACAGGCGGAGCGGGGTCATATAGCCCAAGTAGCAATACTCCAAACGCTCAGTACACACCTTCGGCAACAGAGATTTCAAATGGTTCGGTGACTCTCACACTCACTTCATTTGATAATGGAAACTGTTTGCCAGTGGCTGATCAGGTAACCATTACAATAATTGCGGCGCCAGTAACAAATGCCGGCCCAGATGTTTTCGCATGTGTGGATGATCTTTCAATACCAATGGTAGGAGGTGTGACCGGACCAACCACAACGGGTCAATGGTCTACAAGTGGATCTGGAACTTTTGTACCCAATCCATTTCAATTGAATGCTACATACAACGCGTCAAGCGCAGATTCTTTAATAGGATCAGTGACACTTACACTTACCTCTACAAGCAATGGTTTGTGCACAGCAGTACTAGACAACATGACGGTGTTTATCTTACCAGCCGGTACTGCCAATGCTGGGCTTGACAGAGCAGTATGCTCAAACAACGCATCTGTTCAGCTTACAGGTACGATCGGAGGATCGGCAAGCTCGGGTATATGGACTACCTCGGGAACCGGGATTTTCTCACCCAATAATACTACAACGACACCAACCTACATTCCAAGCACGGCAGACCTTGCCGCAGGAAGCGTAACCATTACGTTCTCTGTGAATTCATGCAACCTGGCTTCAGATCAAATGACCATTACGTATACCCCTTCACCTGTTGTAAATGCAGGACCCAACATGACGGCGTGCTCATCAGATGTAGGGATTGCGCTTTCAGGTTCTGTTTCCGGAGCGAGCAATACAGGTGTTTGGACAACTTCAGGATCTGGAACTTTCAGCCCGAACGCCAATACTCTGAATGCTACGTATAACTGGTCGCCCGCGGATGTACTTGCCCAATCTGTTACACTTACATTGAGTGCTACGGGTATTGGCAACTGTGTTGGTGTGACTGATGAACTCACACTCAGTGTTTTTCCTCAAGGAATTGTTGAAGCCGGTGCGAATCAAACAGTATGTGCCAACAATGCAGTAGTTCAGCTTAATGGTACACTCACTGGTGCAACGCAAGGTGTATGGTCTACTTCAGGAACTGGAACTTTTTCTCCATCAACAACCACCCTTTCTCCGACATACACACCAAGTAATGCAGACAAGGCAGCCGGAACTGTCAACCTCATACTCACCGCTACCAACAGTTGTAACAATGCCAGCGACTTTACAGCGATCACCATCACCCCAGCTCCAATTGTAAATGCTGGTCCAGATCAGGCGGTATGCGACAATGTAGTGCCTTTTGCCATAGGCGGAAGTGTAACAATTGCAGGTGGTGGGCAATGGACAACATCGGGTTCAGGTGTATTCCAGAATGCGAATAACTTGAGCACTTTCTATGTTGCCAGTCAGGCGGACATTGACAATGGCGACATCATGCTCTTTCTTTCATCTACCGGAAATGGCAATTGCCTAGCAGTGGTCGATACCTTAGAACTTGATATAAATACGGGAATAGTGGTGGATGCAGGCCCAGACAGATCCGTTTGTATCTCTGCCGGATCTGCAAGTTTGTCGGGTATCGTAAGCAATGGTTCTACCAGCGGAACCTGGAGCAGCACAGGCACTGGATTTTTCTCCCCTGATGCGAATGCCCTGAACGGAACTTACACATTCAGTAATGATGATATAACCGCCGGTTCTGTAATCCTTACTTTGGTTTCTACCAACAATGGTATCTGCCAGCAAGAATCTGATAGTTTCGAACTTACCTTTGGCACAACCGCCTTTGTGAATGCGGGTCCAGACATTACAGTTTGTGAAACCCAGGCGTCTGTAGCCCTCAATGGTTTTGTAAATGGTGAAACCAATTCGGGTGAGTGGAGCACTTCGGGAACAGGTACTTTTGACCCTTCTATCACAGCGCTCAATGCGACTTATTTGCCAAGTGCAGCGGACATTGCTTCTGGTAGTGTGGGTTTAACCCTTGTATCTACCAACAGTGTACTCTGCAACGAAGGAACCGATAACCTTATAGTTACTTTCCAACCGCTACCACAAGCCAATGCAGGTAATAATATTGTGGTATGTGGTTCAGCCGACCCTGTGCAAATAATAGGATCAGTAAGTGGAGCATCGGGTGGTGTATGGTCTACAAGTGGTACCGGAAGTTTCTTGCCAAATGATTCAGCTCTGGTTGCCCTATATGTGCCATCAGAAGTGGACAGTATTATTGGCTCTGTGAACCTTACGCTTATCACCTATGGCAATGGACAATGCCAGGGCGACAGTGACGGACTCACCATTTCGTTCAATGGTGCGGTGATTCCAAATGCCGGACCCGCCAGTGTGGGGGTATGCGAAACCGTAACGACTGTGCCCTTGAGTGGAACCATTAGCAGCCCTAGTGGATTTGCCTGGAGCTCCAACGGAACAGGTACTTTCGATCCTGGTACAGACCAGCTTGAAACCAGCTACTTACCTTCGCCAGATGATGTGGTATTGGGTGCAGTTACTGTTTATTTGGAGACTGATCCCAACGGCAGCTGCCCGGGAAGGGTGGACTCTCTGTCCATTGTGTTCGACAGAATACCAACGATAGATGCACCTTTGAACACAGCCGTGTGTGCCTCGAGTCCGGATGTGAACTTAGCAACGAATGTTGGTTTCCAGGATGCCATTTCATGGACTTCCAATGGAGGCGGATCGTTCACCCCAAGTACAACTGTTGCAAACGTTACATATATTCCGACAGCAGCTGAGATCGCATCAGGATCAACCTCAGTAACTATCACCGCTACCAATGCGGGTATGTGTGGAAACACTTCGCAAAATATTACCATCAATTTCATTGAGCCTTCATCCGTAGATGCCGGCGCAGATATGGTGATCTGTTCTACAGAAACGGAAGTTCAGCTAGGTGGTGCCATTACTGGTGGTACGAATACAGGCGAGTGGACCACAACAGGCTTTGGTACTTTCGGAGCTACCGGAAACGGATTGAATGCCTTCTACAATGTATCGCCAACAGACATCCTCGTTGGGTTTGTGAACTTCACGCTCACATCGACCAACAACGGACCTTGCCCCGCTGAGTCGGATATTTTGCAGATAGTAATCAACAAGGCTCCTACTGTTAATGCTGGAGGAAATCAGGATGTGTGTGCAACAGGCGGATCGTTGCAACTGAATTCTACTGCTACAGATGTCGTTTCACTTATGTGGACCACATCTGGCGACGGGGTATTCATAGGGTCAGCCGATGAGCCAGATCCTGAGTATGTATTTGGTGTGAACGATGCTGTAAGCGGATTCATTACCCTTACCCTTACTGGCATAGGTCAGGAAGGATGTGTGAATGCAGTGGACACGAAGATACTAACAGTTACAAACCCACTTACTCCAGGCTTTGACTACACGGGTGCATGTGCAGGTGGTACTACACAGTTTACTGATGCCACACAGGTATTTAGTGGTACCATTTCATCATGGTTGTGGGATTTTGGAGATGGCAATGAATCTGCCCAGCAGAATCCTCAATTCGTATTCGCAGATCCTGGTAATTACACTGTAAGCCTTACCGTTCGGTCTTCGCTTGGATGCAATGCCGAGATCACCCAGGTGGTGAATGTATTGCCTTCACCCACATCCAACTTCACCATTAGCAACAACCCTGCGCCAGTGTTCTTCGATATTATATTCGACAACGGCTCAAGCAATGCCACCTCTTACCAATGGATATTTGGCGATGGCCTTGGCACATCTGAAGAGATGAACCCGCTCTATGCATACCAGGAACCCGGGGAGTATGTGGTAACCCTTGTAGCCAGCAATGCTGAAGGTTGCAGCAATAGTTTCTCAAGAAACATTGTGATAGATGCTACCTACGTATTGCCGCCTAGGTTGCCCAATAGCTTCTCGCCGAATGAGGATGGTTTCAACGACGTATTCTTTGTGCGCGGAGGTCCTTTCACCATGATGGAATTCAACGTGTATGACGGATGGGGGCGCATCGTGTTCAACTCTGGCAGCCAGGAGAATGGTTGGGATGGTACCGATGGCGGTAAACAATCTCCAACAGGAGTGTACGTGTACACCATCAAAGCCACCACAGAGTATGGAGATACTTACGAGTTCTCAGGTAAAATTAATCTGTTGCGATAATCATGAAAACTACAATGAAAAAATTACTCTTCACCGCAGTATTGGCACCGGCCATGATCATCCTGGCTAACAAATCATCCGCTCAGGACGCGCAATTGTCGCAATACGATGCGGTGCCTGTGATCTTCAACCCTGCCAATACTGGTATGCTCAAATACACCGACCTGCGCCTCACTGCACTGTACCGGTCGCAATGGAGCAGCCTCTCTACAAGCTTCAACACATTCGCCCTCTCATTCGACATGGCTTATGGAGAGCGGTTTGGGTTGGGTGCGGCATTCACGAACACTGATTTTGCAAACGTAATCAGCTCTTCGAATTTTCTTGTTTCGGGAGGGTATCAAATTACCGACCCTGACAATCCGAAGATGCTACTTACAGCTGGTGCTCAATTGGGATTTATATACAAGCGGGTGAATGTGAATGAACTCATCTTCGACAGACAGTATGACGGATACAACTTTGACTACAGCCTGCCAACTTATGAGCAGTTCGACAGGGTGAACCGTATGATGTTTGACGCCAATGTTGGGTTTTCATACAAGTCTACGGATAGAACCAAGAAGATTAATCCCTTCGGAGACCTCGCCGTGTTTCATGTTACCATGCCCAACGAATCATTCATCGGATCTAAAAAATCTCCTTTGCCTATGAGGTGGATGGGACAAGCCGGCGCACGTGTAGAAATATCAAGGGTGTTTGTTCTAGATCCTTCGGTGGTGTATATGATGCAGAGGGAATCGAGTCAGCTACTTATCAATACCATGGCGCTTTATGAGATCCAAGGAACACCTTATCAGGTGCTGGGCGGATTGGGGTACAGAATGGGTGATGCCGTAATTATGCATGCTGGGTTTAGGCACAATGCGAATATATTCCGCATATCCTACGACATCAATACTTCACCTCTCAGCAAATTCTCAAACAACCGCGGAGCACTCGAGTTTACAGCGATATACCGCCCGGGTAAAAAGACGCGCAGAGCCATCTATTAGAATTTGCAAAAAATAAAATTAGACGACTCTAAATATTTGTAATAACTTTGTGCCCATGAGGCACATAGTTATTTTATATTGTCTGCTCTTGCTCACCTCATGCACTGAGGAGAAATCTCACCAAGACCCAACTCTGATTGTATGCACCACCGGAATGCTTGGCGATGCGGTAATGAACATGTCAGGTGCCGAATGCGAGGTTCGCATACTCATGGGGCCAGGCACTGATCCTCACCTCTTCAAGCCATCTAAAGAAAGCCTTGACCTCTTGAGCAATGCGGATGTGATCATAGCGAATGGCCTGCACCTTGAAGGCAGAATGCAGGAAATACTCGAAAAGCTATCCAGGAGCAAAACGGTGATATTTGCCGCGGATGGAGTAGGAGCTGACCACCTGCTCTACGCGGATGATGCTATGAAGATTCCCGACCCACATCTTTGGTTTGATGTTTCGATTTGGCGAAAAGCCTGCGCCCACATTGGCTCTAAGCTGGCCGAAAGCGTACCCCACTGCTACGAGAAAGCTGCCGCCGAAGCATATTTACTCAAACTGGATAACCTTGACGCAACACTTCGCACCGAAATTGGGACCATTCCCGAATCGAACAGGGTGCTGATTACGGCCCATGATGCCTTTGGATATTTTGGGAAAGCATATGGAATAGAGGTGCTGGCATTGCAGGGAATATCCACCGTTTCAGAATATGGGGTGCGCGATGTGACTGCTTTGGTTGACCTGATTACAGAGAGAAATATTAAGGCTATTTTCACAGAGTCCAGCATCTCACCCCGGTCTGTGGAGGCCGTGATAGCGGGATGCGCAAACAAGGGTTTCACAGTCAATGCCGGCGGCACACTTTATTCTGATGCACTTGGTCCTGAAGGGTCGGGTGCCGAGACCTATACCGGCATGGTGCTTCACAACCTACATACTATAACCTCCGCGCTGAAATGATCTCTCTGGAAGCCCATAACCTAACAGTAAGCTATGACAAGCAGCCTGTGCTTTGGAATATCGATTTTGAAGTCCCTGCCGGAAATCTTGTCGGCATAATAGGCCCAAATGGGTCGGGCAAAACCACCCTGCTGAAAGCTGCTATGGGCATATTGCCTGCAGACAGTGGATACATGCGTTTTTTTGGCAAACCCATCCATGAAGTTAGGGACCGCATAAGCTATGTGCCCCAGAGACAATCTGTAGATTGGGATTTTCCGGCATCCGTAATGGACGTGTGTCTCATGGGCCGCTACCGCAAAGGAAGTATTTTTGGCAGGCTCTCACGCATTGACAAGGAAATTGCTACTGAAGCGCTTGAGCGGGTGGGAATGATCAGTTTCAGAAACAGACAAATTAGCGAGCTGAGTGGAGGGCAACAACAGCGCGTATTTATAGCACGCTCTCTAACCCAGCAAGCTGATATGTACCTTATGGATGAGCCTTTCGCGGGGATAGATGCCGCAAGCGAAGAGAGTATCCTCTCCATACTGGACTCCTTGAAGCGGGACGGAAAAACCGTGGTAATGGTGCACCACGACCTACACACTGCCATTGAGTTTTTCGACTGGATCGTATTGCTCAATACCAGGCTTGTTTCCTCAGGTCCAAAGAGTGATGTTTTCACTGAGGAGAACCTCCGCACCGCCTATGGAAGCAAGCTTACCCTGTTGAGCCGCATTGCCGATCTTGTGAAACAGCAGGAATATCCACTCAGAGAAAAATCCTCAAAGGAATAATTGCATGGACGCAAACTTGCTTTGGGTTTTGGCGGGGTGCATCCTGATAAGTATTGGAGCCAGCATAGTGGGTTGCTTTGCCTTTCTGCGAAAGCGTTCACTGGCTGGTGATGCGGTCGCACATGCGCTGCTACCGGGCATCGCACTTTCGTACCTGATCTTTGAGGAGAAGAGTCTCTGGGCGCTCTTTCCAGGTGCATTGATTGCAGGTTGGCTCAGCCTGTTGAGTATTGAAGGCATAGCGCGGTACAGCAAAATAAAATCCGATTCGGCCATTGCCATTGTGCTCAGCGTATTCTTCGCTGTTGGCATTGTGCTCCTCACCCGCATACAAGCTACTGCCAGCGCAGGGAGCAGTGGCCTCGATGCCTTCCTCTTTGGAAAAGCAGCTGCCATCCTTCCCGGCGATTTACTGCTTTATTTCCTGGTAAACACATTGATGCTGCTGCTCATTTGGGCCTGGTACCCGTATTTCAAGCTCTACACCTTCGATCCGGAGTTTGCAGCATCGAGCGGACTGCCTGTAAAGCGCGTGTCTTTCCTGCTCTCTACCCTCACTGTGGTAGCCATTGCCATGGGCATACAGGCTGTCGGTGTGGTGCTTATGGCGGCATTGGTGATCACGCCCGCGGCTGCTGCCCGCTTCTTTTCCAGCAGCCTGGGCACCATGATCGCACTTGCTGCGGTTTTCGGTGCCATTGGTGCGGCATTCGGGGTTTGGGTTTCCTATATGGCACCTGCCATGCCCACGGGACCCTGGATTGTGGTTTTAATCAGCTTTATAGCTATTGTGAGCTTCGTGTTTGCCCCAACCAAAGGCCTTTGGTTCAGGCGGCGCAGACAGAGGTTGCTACAGCGAAAGGTGAATGATGAAAACCTTCTAAAGCGCATGTACCACCTTGAAGAAGCTGCGAAAGGTAGCTACCACAGCACCTATCAACTTGCAGATGCACCCCAGTTCGAAGGCCGCTCAATGGAGGCTTCTTTGCAGAGACTCAAGGCAGCAGGTGCACTTGAAGAGCGAGCGGGAACCTTCCGTCTTTCGGAATCCGGGTTTCAGGAAGCGAGCAGGGTGGTGCGCCTGCACCGACTGTGGGAGCTGTATCTCAACCAAAGGGTTAATATGGCCACCGACCATGTGCACCATGACGCCGAAGCCATTGAACACATCATTACCCCTGAACTTGAAGAAGCACTGATCAAGGACCTGGATTACCCACTCCTGGACCCCCACAAATCAATTATACCGGGTATGAAGCCAGCACCATGAGCGATTTTTGGATTATACTTACGGGAATGCTCGTGGCTGTGAATTGCGGTCTGCTGGGTGTATACCTTGTGCTTCGTAAAGCCACACTCATTGGCGATGCCATTTCGCACGCCGTGCTTCCCGGCATTGTACTTGCCTACCTGGTGGCACAGTCGCGCAGCGGTCCTATAGTGCTTTTAGGTGCAGGTGTGTTCGGACTTCTCACTACCGCTTTAATTGAAGTGTTTCACAAAAAACTCAGGCTCCAGAGCGATGCCAGCATTGGCATTGTATTCACCCTGCTTTTTGCGGTGGGTGTTATTCTCGTGAGCGCCCTTTCGGGCAATGTGGACCTGGACCAG
This sequence comes from Cryomorpha sp., assembly GCA_041749535.1. Taxonomy (GTDB): domain Bacteria; phylum Bacteroidota; class Bacteroidia; order Flavobacteriales_D; family Cryomorphaceae; genus JBBQZU01. Next base: position 22,083 of record JBGTBE010000079.1, read on the forward strand.
GACTGCGTGCTCTATGGTGAGATCGCATACGTACCCTTCGATCTCCTCTATATTGGCGATGTGCACTATGGCCCGGTGGCGGTATGGATGCAGGGGGGCAACTTCATAGCGGTTGCATTGCTCATCATCATAGGTTACCGGGGGCTTTTTCTCAGCAGTTTTGATCCCGGTTTTGCATCAGGACTTGGTATGCGCACGGGGCACTGGCACTACGCGCTTATGGGCATGGTTTCCCTCACGGTGGTATTGAGTTTCAATGCCGTTGGCGCCATCCTCGTAGTGGCATTTCTCGTGGTGCCCCCGGCTACTGCCTACCTTATTTCCAAAAGGCTGCGACCAATGATAGTGTACACCTTGCTTTTTGGCAACCTGTCTGCTTTGGGGGGGTTCTATCTGGCCGACTTTCTCAACGCTTCCATTTCTGGAAGCATGGCAGTGATGGCCGGAATTCAGTTCACAATTGTATTTTTATTTTCGCTTTTGCAGCGTTCTTTCCGAAAGTCAACCCACATGCCCCAAAATCATCCTGTTGCATGAACACGCACATTGAAGAGAATTATTTGAAGGCCATCTACAAGCTGAGCGCCGATGCCAAAGGAGCCGTAAGTACTTCGGCCCTTGCAGCTGAGCTGGGCGTACAGGCCGCATCGGTTACTGATATGTTGAAGAAACTTTCAGCCCGGAAGTTCATCAAATACGAGAAGTACTACGGGGTGTCTATGACCAAATCAGGCATTGACTGCGCCATAGGAATAGTGCGGAAGCACCGGCTTTGGGAAGTGTTTCTGGTAGATAAGCTGGGCTTCTCCTGGGGTGAAGTACACGAGATTGCAGAGCAATTGGAACACGTGCACAGCGAGGAACTCACCAACCGCCTGGATGCCTTTCTCGACTTCCCAAAAGTAGACCCCCACGGCGACCCAATACCCGATAAGGAGGGCGTTGTGCGTCAGCTACCAACCATCTTGCTTACCAGGCTAAAACCTGGCGAGCGGGGCCGCATAGCTGCCGTAAAGCACGACGGCAAAGACCTGCTCGACTACCTCGACCGCCATAATCTTGTGCTCGAAAATGAAGTGGAAGTACTTGAAATACTCGTATTCGATGGCTCTATGCAGCTCCTTGTAGCTGGCCGAGAGCAATATGTTTCAGAAAAAATTGCAGAGAATATTTTGGTGGTGAGGGGGTGAGGTTTTTAATAGGCCGTAGAGAACTATTTCAATTCGTACCGTTTCAATAGGGGCGTTTTAAAATTACTGTGTCATTTGCATTAATTCGTTTTATAAAAACAGCGTAGCGATTCGATAATCTTTTATATGTGATGTTATGATAAATCTCATTTTACATATCTCGCGGAAAGTAAAATAAGCCCATTCCTTATTCTACTTTCAATCAATTATTCCCGCCCTGCACCCACTCTGAAAAAATACCCCTCACCGTGCAGGCTGTCAATCATTAGTTGCGGGTCCTTATTCAGGCGCTTGCGCAGTTTGGCCACATATACATCCATGCTGCGCGTGGCAAAATAGTCGTCGTTGTTCCATATTTCCATCAGGGCCTTGCGCCGGGGCATTAGTTCATTCTGAAATTTGCACAACATGGCAAGCAAAGCCGATTCTTTGGGGCTGAGTTTTTCTTCGGCATCCTGATGGATCAGCAAGCGCTTTCGCGGGATGAAACTGTATGAACCGATGTCGTAAGAGTCGGGCTCGGATTGCACTTCGATGGAGGTTCGCTTCAGTACTGCTTCGAGTTTTACGAGCAATAGTTCGCTGTCAAATGGCTTGGTGAGATAATCATCAGCTCCGGCGCGGTATCCGCGTATCTGGTCCTCTTTGTCGCCACGGGCGGTCAGGAAGATGATTGGCACCTGCGCATCGGCTTTTCTGATCTCTTCAGCCAGTGTGAACCCGTCTTTGTAGGGCATCATTACATCCAGCAGACATAAGTCGAATTTCATTTGGCGGAAGCGGCCATAGCCCAGGTTTCCATCAGTAGCCCACTCCACATGATAGCCCGAAAGACCGAGGTAGTTTTTCATAAGCGATCCAAAATTTGGATCGTCTTCTACCAGCAATATGGCTGCTTTTGGCTTGCTCATGATGCAAGTGGAATTTCAAAACCTACGGTGCTGCCCTTGCCGGGTGTGCTTTCAATAAGCAGCGTACCTCCGTGCAGCCTTACTACCTCGCGCACATAGCTAAGGCCGAGTCCGAAACCCTTTACATTGTGTATGTCGCCACCACTGGCGCGGTAGAATGTCTCAAACGCCTTGCGCTGTGCTTCGGCGCTCATGCCTATGCCGTTGTCGCTTACTGTAACCCGCACCCGTGTGCCGCAGATTTCAGAATTGATTTTTGCAATAGGGTTTTCTCCTGCGTATTTTAAGGCGTTGTCGAGCAGGTTTACAAGCGCACTCACAAGATGCGCCTTATCGGCAAATACGTTCGCATTCACTTCAGGATGGATGGTGATTATCTCTCCTCCGGCAGCGGATGCCTGCATTTTCATACGTTCAGCCGCCTCGCTGATCACATCCATTACTGAAACAGTAGCCTGCTGAAGAGACAGTGCGCCCCGGTCCATTTTGGCAGCCAGCAGTATTTTCTCCACGTGTCCGGTGAGCCTTTTTTTCTCCTGAAGTATCATTTCAGTAAGTCTGGCTACTTCAGCCTGATTTCCGCTCACCTGGGGGTGGCGTATGCTGTCGGCGGCAAGGCCAATGGTGGCCAGGGGAGTCTTGAACTCGTGGGTCATGTTGTTGATGAAATCATTCTTCACTTCGCTCATTCTTTTTTGGCGAAGCATAAAGAAGATGGTCGATCCGAAAGTGCCCATCATCAGCAATGAAAAGAGCACAACCCCCGCCATTACCCACGCGAGCGATTTTAAAATAGCCCTGTCTTTTTCGGGAAAATGGAGCAAGAGCATTGCTTCAGATCCCCTTTCGGGAAATAGCGGAAAGCGGTACTCAAAAGCATCGGCAGAAGCGAGCGATGTACGTGCGTTATTGCCGCTTATGCTATCGGTTGGCGACTCGGTAAAGGCATACTCAAAGGTGGCATCTATCCCTTCGGCCTTGAGATGGCTGGCAATTAGTGAATCTGCATTTCTGCTGCCGAGGGTTCCATCTATGGTAGGCCTTTCGTATACCCGGCGTATCAATACCTGTTTGAGCGCATCGCTTACTACGCCCGCATTGCGTTCAATCAAACTGTTTTCTATGGTATCGCCATTGTCCACAGTTATTTGCCGGTAGCGCATGCGTATTGTACTGTCGTTAGGTTCCATTGTGGAGAATATTGCGACCATTGAGTCTTCCGCAAGGACTACCCCGGGCGCACCTATCACAACTTCTACTTCACTGCTGTGCGTGTTGATCACTGTTGAGCGATTTACAAATGCTTCTCTGTGAAGTTGCATAGCTTCTAGTCGATTTTTCTCAGACTCAACCTCCAGTTTGCGCCTCATACTTTCGCTGTCAGCTTCTGAACCCGCAGCCTCGCGCAATTTGCTTTCAAAAAAACTCCATTCGCCAAATTCTTCTTCAATCAGGGCTTCTGTAGCGCTTACTTCCAGCCCGGCCACCAGATCATTTGCCGCAACCCGCACTGCCTTATCGAAGGCCAGGCGCTGCTCTCGCACAGTGGTTTTCACCCAATACCATTCCAGGGCTCCGATGCCGAGAATGGAAAGGCTCATAAGTGCAATGATTGCTTTAAAATAACGCTGACTCACCATGTTGATTATTGACACAAAATTAGGTTACCCTCGCTTCTAAATGCAGAACATTAACCTTTCTTTAACCCGATTTGACAGGTCGTTAACCATTTTGTGAAAGCAGCCGAAGTAGTTTTGCTCTGTAAACAAACAAACATTAAACGATATGAAAGCACTACAACTCTTTGCGCTGACTGCTGCCACTGCCACTGCTGCGCTCAACCTCCATGCTCAGTCACAGAACGAAATGGTGAAAGTGAGCATTATACACCACGACGGCACTTCGCTGAAGCACTGCGATACTACCTTCTCTTCTAATGGAGTTTTCAAACTCGAGGATTATTACCGGCTGAAAGGAATAGACCCGGCACAGGTGCAGACTGTGAATGTGAACAACATGAACCACATGCTACCGGCTGACCATGAAGTGGCGGTGTGGATGATGGACAGCGCTGCTGAAATCGAACAGATGGAATTCGAATCAGAAGATGAGCAGGGAAATGTTGTGATTGTAAAGAGGGTTGTGGGTGGTGATGATACGGACTCATCAAAGGCTGGCGGTAAAAGGATTATGATTTTTGAAAGATCAGAAACCAGCGATATGGAGTTAACACCTGAGGATGTGCAACGCCAGCGCGAAATGGCGGAAAGAATGCAAGAAGAGGCAATTATGTGGGAGGAGAAAGCTGCGAAAGAGAGTGGTACAGCGTATAAAAAAGTTGAGGTGGAGAAATACGTAGATGCCGATGGAAATGTGGAAGTGAAAGCATGGGTGAATGGTGAGGAAGTGGACCCGGCTACATTGGATATTGACATGGATACAAAGCATTTTGTGATCGAAACTGAAGATATAGAGGGCGATGACAACCACAAAGTAATCGTGGTGCAAAAAGGAGAATATTTAGGCAATGAAGAGATGCTCAGAATGAACGAAGCACGAATGCACGAGGCAGAAGCCCACAGGGCATTTACCCTTGCATTGGTATCGAGAATTCAAGCCGATGAAGCCCAAAAACTGAATACCGTGAAGAAGAGTGCAAATGATGTGCGCGATTTACAATTTGCCCCCAATCCCGCAGCTGGAAAATTCAGGCTTACATTTGAATTGCCCGAAGGCGGCGCAACGGCTATTCGCATCTACAATTTGGAAGGAAAAGAAGTGTATGCAGAGAACCTTGTAAACTTTAGTGGCAGGTACGACAATGAGATTGACGTGTCGAACCTCACTCCGGGAATGTATGTTTTGAATATACTCAGAGATGGAACCAGAATCGCGGAGAAGCTGATTGTACAGTGAACCCGAATTGATTGAAATCAAAGAGCCACTCAATATTGGGTGGCTCTTTAATTTTTATACCGGAATTTGATATGTGAATACCTATCTATTGGTTCAGTGCCGGCTCTTGCGTCAATAGCACATGCTGAATTTCGTCGAAAATTTCTTTTACCCTTTCCTTGAGTGATTCAGGGCTTCTTACTTTACAATGGTCCCCATATGATATGAGCCATCTGGGAAATTCCTGATCGCAATCAGAAACCAGGAAAGTCATTTCTATCCAGTCTTCAAGTTCACGCTCCTCTTTGAATCCGAAATACACTTTTGATGATTGTACATATCTCGCAACCGACTTTCGAATCAAGATTTTGGCAATGGTTCCTGTATGCTCCTTTTGATCCCTGCTCCGCAGGGTATCCAGCTTTTCGTGCTTTTTATCGAATACATCAGATGTAAGTGTGATTCCCAGTATTCTATCGGTGCGAAACTGACGGTAATCTGATCTGAGCCTGCACCACGCCATGATGTACCAATAATTGTTTTCATGAAAAATACCTATTGGTTCAATGATTCTTTTGGTGGTATTCTCAGCTTCGAAAGCGCGATAATTCAATTCTATACAACACTGTTCGGCAATGGCGGTAAACACAATTTGCAAAGCGTCGGGAATGTTCTCATTGAATGGTTTGTACCGATTGGAAACGTCAACAATATGCTCGAGGTTTGACACGGCATCGCGGTCTGTGGCTCTAAGCACTGACTTTATTTTATACATGGCCGACCCAAAATGGCTTTGAAGTCCGGTGTCGGTAAATTGCTGCATGAGCTTTTCGGCAGCTACGAAAGAGAGTGCTTCCTCGCGGCCAAACATCACCGGCGGAAGCCTGTATCCATCGGCTATTGAGTATCCTGCACCGGCCTCGCCCCCAATTGGCACGCCTGCTTCTTCAAGCGATCGTATGTCCCGGTATATGGTTCTGAGGCTCACGCCAAACCGATCAGCCATAGAGGCAGCAGTTACCAGCTTGCGCGACTGAAGCTGTATGAGTATAGAGACTATGCGGTCGAATCGGTTCACGGAGTGAAATTAAGCACAATTGATCATTTGCACTTAAAACTTCACAAGCGGGGCAGCACAAAGTTTTACAGGCTTTGGGTATCCTGCACATTCTATTTGCGGTGATTTCATTCGAAAATACCCATGCCATACTCCCGCTCTACTTTCGCAATTCGAATGCGGTAGGCACTGTACCACGTGCTGCGCCCTTTTGTCTGCGCTACAAGGTGCTCCTCATGTTGCTTCCATTTTCTGATGCACTCCAAATCTCTCCAGTAGGAAACAGTGATTCCTATACCATCACGGGCTGATTCCATGCCCAGGAATCCTTCCTGCTCTTTGGCCAGCTCTTCCATTCTTTTGGCCGTTAACCCATACCCATTTTCGTCGGGTGTGCGCAGCGATGTGAATATTACCGCGTAGTAGGGCAGTATGGATGGACTGGAAGACATATTGAAAAATTTGAACCGAATATAAGTTCAATTTACTTGGGAAGGCAAAAAGAGTTCCTGAAGGCGGTTATAACGCTCCTTTAATCTTCCATTTCTCTTACTGACACACCCATCCGGCTGAGCAAATTTATTACGATCGATGCATCAAGCCCCCGTGATACTACGCGTAGTACCCGGTCGCAATCTTCGAGATCTACCGACCAACTTTTTACTTCTTTCAAGGCTTCAATGAAAGGTGCAATTTTCTGCACGTCAACTGAAGAATTCAGTGACGTGCAGAAAATCAAAACCTCAGGTTTTATGCTCCTGTTATTTCTAGTAAGGCAAACAGCTTCATGCTGGTAATTCATGGGTATGGCTGAAGTTTTGTTTTTGGCATTTCGCAAGGTTATCGCTCCCAAAAGAAGGGGGGTTCTATGCCGAGTGTGCGCAGGTACACATATCCTTGTCCACGGTGGTGAATTTCATTGTCTACAAAATATTGGAGGTGAGAAAAAATCTGCCCTTCGTACATCCCAAAAGCAGTCTCTTCTTTCTGGAAGCGCTCATTGGTGATTTCAGGCCATATTCTATTAATTTCTTCCGTTGTCCAGTCCCAGATGTCGAGCAATTTCTTTTTGTTGTCTGCGCCTTTGATGTCTATCCCTGGGGCGATGTTTCCAAATTCATTCCACTCACCTGTTGCCATTCCCTTCACACCTGGATAGGCTATTTCCAACATTTCCTTTACCAGTTCGGCAAAGGTGCGCATGCCGCCTATGGAAAATGAGAACATTTGGTCTTCCGGAAATTTTTCAATGACGCGTCGCGTAAGTCTTCGGTGGCCCTGCCAGTGATTGAGCAATTGGGATGAAGTGATAGGATGTGCGAGCAGAGTGTGTTCCTTTGTTTCTTGAGTCATGATTTTGTTTTTGGTTTTCTGAGAGCCAAATTATAACCGGCTAGTGACAACCCTATGTCAGCAGATAATCTGTGCATCTAAAAACATTTTCAATTTTCTTATCATGGATGGTTCATCAGGGATAGAATATTCCCTGCGGGATCGCGAAACCAGGCCACATCAGGCCCACTGCCTCCACTTCTGCAAATGCCTTTTTCGTCAGTTTGAATGTCGCCCCTGTATTGCTCGAAAGTTATCCCTTTGACAATAAGCATGTCCACCATGTCTTCCAGATTGTCGACTGCAAAGTTGAGCACGGTGAATGTTGCGGGTTCGTGATTGTCTTTAGGATAAATAATGACCGGAGCTCCCTGCCCCACATGAAGCTCGAGCAATCCCATTTCACCATCGCGCACTTCTATTCCAAGTACACTTCCATAAAAAGCCTTGGCTTTTGGAATGTCATAGACAGAGAAACTGCTGAATACATGTGATTTTTGTAGCATCAATTTCTATGTTTAAATGTGCAAGGCGTATGAGGTCATTTCAGCAATAAGCAGCTTTTCATCGTCATTGAATGTATATACATCGCAGAAAACCATGGTCTTTTCCACACCTTTTTCGTCTCTGTATTTCATTGAGCCATTTGCAGAAGCGTGAAAACCTTGAACGATCACCTTTTCAATTTTCATTTCAATAGGTTCCATGCCGCTCATTGCTTCATTCGCTTTGTCAAATGCCTTTTTGCCTTTGATGATGTCACGGCCTTTCATATCCCACACGATGTCATCGCTGACCAGTGAACCAATCGTTGCCGTATCGCCCGTTGCATAGGCCTTGTTTAGTTTATCGATGATTGTTTTAATGTCTTTCATGAGCGTTGAATTTGGGTTTATAAATATGATGCTAAACCAATAATTGGACGTCGGATGACATCCCTTTCGCTTTAAGCAATTTGTGAAAACTAAAGTACGATATGGCTAAGATTGCCAATATGATCCATGGGAAAAATGCAAAAAATCCCAATCCGTCTACCACCATATAACTGACACTTGCGGAGATAAAGTCAAAGGTAAAGCCTGCGTATGCCCATTCCTTTAGCCTTGGCGGAATGCGCGGAACGATTAGAATAATCGAGCCAATCACTTTGTAAAACACGAGCAAAGTGGCGAAATAATCCGGGTAGCCAAGGTGACGGAAGCCTTCGAGCGCCATTTCGGAAGTGCCCGTGAATGCTGGCATTACACCTTCAAAAAGGAAAATAAAGGTGGTACTGATCCAAAAAAGAATTCGGTATTTCTTCATGGTTTTTGATTTAGTCTTTCGGTATGGCTGATTCATCCATGTATGCAATTTCCCATTGATGGCCATCTAAATCGGCAAAACTATGCTCGTACATCCAGCCATGGTCCTGAGATTCTCTGTAGATTTTACCACCTGCAGCAATTGCTTTTTCCACCATTTCGTCCACATCTTTGCGGCTGGGAGCATCCATCGCGATGAGCACTTCAGTGGTATCATGAGCATTGGCGATTTTCTTTTTGGTGAAGTCGCTAAAGCGCTTTTCGACCAGAAACATGGCAAAGATGTTTTCGCCGATGATCATACACGTAGCAGTTTCATCCGTAAATTGTGGGTTGAATGTGAATCCCAGTTTTGCAAAGAATGCAATTGATCGCTGAAGATCTTTTACCGGAAGGTTGATGAAAATTTTAGTAGCCATATCCTTTAAATTTGGTTCGTTATTACAAATGTATATGTTGATATCCAACCTGAAGACGTGGTATTCCGACAATATCAAGGGTTGATTGCGACAGAAACTTTCTACACTTTTGAAGAATGAAACACATATCTGTATTGATTCCTGAAGGCGACTCCAGCCTAAGCAATCTTGAAGCGACTTTCAAGATGTTTTCCTTGGCGAATGATACGCTCGCGCAAATGGGAAAACCCAAACTATTTGATGTTCATCTTGTGGGTCTCAATAAGAATGCACAGCGCAGCACCGGCGTTTTCAGCATTCAGCCCGATCAAACCATTGATGAAGTCAAAAAAACCGACCTGATCATCATTCCCGCCATACATGGAGACAAAAAGGAAATTCTAAAAGCGAATGCAGCTTTCACAACCTGGATGATTGGACAGTACAAAGAAGGCGCAGAAATTGCCAGTCTGTGCATTGGCGCCTTTTTGCTGGCAAGCACAGGACTTTTAAAAGGACGTAGTTGCGCCACACATTGGCTGGCAGCAGATGAATTCAGGGCGATGTTTCCAGAGGTGAATCTGGTCGATGAAAAAATCATGACCGATGAACAGGGAATATACACCAGTGGCGGTGCTTATTCCTCGCTGAATCTTAATTTATACCTGTTGGAGAAGTACGCGGGCAGGGAGATGGCGGTGCTATCTTCAAAAATATTTGAAATCGACATAGAGCGAAACAGTCAATCGCCCTTTATTATTTTCAGGGGTCAGAAGGACCACAATGATGAGCCGGTAAAATGGGCGCAGGAATACATTGAACAGCATTACGAAAGCAAACTTACTGTGGACGAAATCGCTTCAAAAATGGGCATGACCCGTCGAAGTCTCGAGCGCAGATTCAAATCGGCCACATCCAATACCCTTGTGGAATACATGCAGCGGGTGAAAATAGAAGCTGCCAAAAAGCAGCTCGAATCGGGTCGAAAAAACATCAATGAAGTGATGTACCATGTAGGTTACAATGACAGCAAAGCGTTTCGGGGGGTTTTCCACAAGGTCACCGGCATGTCGCCTCTGGCCTACCGAAATAAATTCCGAAAGGTGCATTTGCTGAACTAGACTTAACCGGGGTTACATGTAGAGGTCCCGAAATTCTCTGTTCTATCTTCCCTTACTGACCTTGCAAAGGCAATTGGAGATTGTACGAACCAATGCCGGAAAAAACTTATTGCAAGTTCATACTCTTGCTATCAAAACTCGCAGTTCAGAGGTGATCTTGGGAATGGAATAACATCCCGTATATTGGTCATGCCAGTAACGAACATTACCAGGCGCTCAAAGCCCAGTCCGAAGCCTGCGTGCTTGCAGGTGCCGAATTTACGGGTTTCCAGATACCACCACACATGCTCTTCGGCAATGCCCATATCGCGGCAGCGACGAGTAAGCACTTCGAGACGCTCCTCGCGCTGAGAGCCGCCGGTGATCTCTCCCACACCGGGAAAGAGCACATCCATAGCCGCCACGGTTTTCTCATCATCGTTCAGGCGCATGTAGAATGCCTTGAAAGATGCCGGATAGTCAGTGAGAATTACTGGTTTTTCGAAATGCTTTTCCACAAGATAGCGCTCGTGCTCGCTTTGCAAGTCGGTGCCCCAGGCCACGGGGTATTTGAATTTCTTCTTTTTGTAAGGCGTTGAATTGAGCAATATGTCAATGGCCTCTGTATAGGTGAGGCGCTCGAAATTATTGTTTACAATAAATTGCAGTCTTTCGATAAGGCCCATGCTGTGGCGCTGATCCTGGGGCTTGCTTTTCTCTTCCTCAGCTTCGCGCTTTGCCAAAAAGTCGAGATCGTCTGCACAATAGGTAAGGGCGTACTTCACCAAGTACTTGAGGAAGTCTTCCACCAAATTCATATTGTCGGTGAGGTCGGCGAAGGCAACTTCGGGTTCAATCATCCAAAACTCAGCGAGGTGTCGGGATGTGTTAGAGTTTTCAGCGCGAAAGGTAGGCCCGAAGGTGTAAACTTTGCTCAGCGCGAGTGCTGCAAGTTCTGCTTCCAGCTGACCTGAAACGGTAAGATTTGCCTCCTTGCCAAAAAAATCTGCGCTGCTGTCTACTTTGCCATCTGCTGTTTTTGGCACATTGTCCAGAGGCAAGGTAGTCACCCTGAACATTTCACCGGCACCTTCGGCATCGCTTCCAGTAATGATGGGGCTGTGTATATTGAAGAAACCACGTTCGTGGAAATAATGGTGAATGGCATAACTCAAAGCGTGTCGCACCCTGAATACAGCCCCAAAAGTGTTGGTGCGTATGCGGAGGTGTGCTTTTTCGCGGAGAAACTCCAGGCTGTGCTTTTTGGGCTGCAAGGGATACTCTTCAGGATCGCAGGTGCCGGTAATCTCGAGATGCTCCACCTGTATTTCCACAGATTGACCAGCGCCTTGTGAGGGCACCAGTGAACCGGTAATAATAAGGGCAGTGGAAGTATGTATATTCTTAAGAACAGCCTCGTCGAATTTATCAAAGTCGACTACCGCCTGTATGGTGTGTATAGTGCTGCCATCGCTGAGGGCAATGAAGCGGTTGCTGCGAAATGTGCGCACCCAGCCTGCTACAGATACCTGTTGTAATTCCGGTTTGAGTTTCAGGATATTCCTGATGCTTTCTCTGGCCATAAGCTCTTTTATTGGGGTACAAATGAACAACTTTAAGGTGATACTTGTAATACACCCTGTTTAAGAAACTTTGTGATGAACGGAAACTATAAATGATAAAAACGTTTCCAAAGTATATTGGAGCTTGTACATTTGTGCCCTATTATGAGCGAACCCAGAAATGAAGATCAAAAATTGAATAGGATCGTAAGCGATTCTTTGAAAGTTTTTATGACCTATGGTATTAAAAGCATTACTATGGATGACATTGCAAGGCACCTTGGGATGTCAAAAAAGACGCTTTACCAGCATATTAGTGATAAGAACGACCTTGTGTTGCGTTGCGTTGAGTTTGATTGTTGCGAAGATGAACTAGAGCTTCAAAAGATTGTTTCAAAGAACCTCAATGCAGTTGAGGAGAATATTGCAATAAGCAAATATATACTGAATCAAATTCGTTCGGTACACCCTTCTATTTTTTATGAATTAGAGAAATACTTCCCGGATGCCTGGAAGAAATTGCATCTCACAAGGCAGGATTTTGCAGGTTTACTGATCAGCAAGAATCTTCACAAGGGAATAGAAGAGGGATATTTCCATGAAGACATTCATGTGGAGATCATGACCCGTCTTTGGGTTGCACGGATGAATGTAATTTTTGACCCAAAACTTTTTCCCATTCAGGAATTCGATTTGGCGGAAGTGTATGAGCAGATGTTTGTACACCAGATTCGCGGGCTCGCCACCAAGAAGGGACTGAAGTACCTCGACAAACACTATAAACCAAACACCAAAAAAGCCAACCAATGATGATTCGCAACATCTGTATTCTTGCCCTTCTCACCGTTTCGATGGCGGGTAAGAGTCAGCCCCTTCAACTGTCGTTGAAACAAGCCCAGGAAATGGCACTTGACAGCAGTTATGCCAGCAGGGACAGCAGGTTCAATACCGAGAAGAAAATTAAAGAGGTGAAAGAGGTACTTGCCATTGGATTTCCGCAAGTAAATGGCGGCGTCGATTTTAACAGCTACCTAAACATACCTGTACAGCTCATTCCAGGTGATTTTACTGGTGGCGATCCTGGTACTTTTAGTGAAATTCAGTTTGGAACCAAGTACAATCTGAATGCGAACATTAGAGCATCGCAGTTGATTTTTGACGGTACTTACCTGGTTGGGCTGAAGGCCTCCAAAACGGTTGTAGAATTGTCCAGAAACCTGGAGTTAAAAACTGCACAGCAGATCAGAATACAAGTAGCCGATGCATACCACACCGTGCTTTTGGCTGAAGCCAATCTCAAAATACTTCAGGAGAATCTTGACAACATTGATAAAACACTCAGCGATACAAAGGCAACTTATGATGCCGGGCTGGCAGAAGAGCAGGACGTGGATCAGCTGATGCTCAACAAGAATCAAATTGAAATCAACATCGACAACAGCAAGCGATTTCTTGAAATAGCAACGCAGACATTGAGCTTCGTAATCGGACTGTCAGTGGAAAGCAATCTGGAGCTGACTGACCGTATTGAAGACCTGGTAGCGCTGAACAACAATCCTGCCTATCTCTCCGTAGATCCCAACTTCTCCACGCACCCCGACCTGTTGCTTGCACGATCAAATCTGGAGATTGGACACTTGACTTTAAGTGGCGAAAAAGCCGCTTATTACCCGAGTCTCTCTGCTTTTTTCACCCATCAGGAAATTGCCCAGCGCAATGAATTTAATTTTTTGGACATAGATGAGCCATGGTATCCAACCACCATAGTTGGATTTAATCTTTCAGTACCTATCTGGAGCAGTTTTCAGCGAAAGTCCCGACAAAGTCAGGCCGAGATCGGTGTAAAACAGGCCACACTGAAACTTCTGGAAACTGAGGAGAATTTAAAATTACAGCTCACCCAGGCCCGAAGCAACTTCGACAATTCTCTCAAAACCTGGGAGAATCAAAAACAAAGCAATGAATTGGCACAGCGCATCCTGAACAACACCTCAGTGAAGTACAGCGAGGGGCTCGCAAGTAGCTTTGAACTCAATGTAGCCCAGAGTCAGCTGCTCAGCGAACAAAGCAAGTTTATTCAGGCAGCCTTCACACTGCTTTCAGCAAAACAAGAATTGGACAAAGCACTCAACATTTACTAAAACAACCGCATTGAAAATTTGCATTATGAACCCGAAAGCAATTAATTACTTAGCACTAACATTGGTGGGTGCGACAATCCTTACTTCCTGTGGGGGCGAAGAGCCGAACAGTATTCAGAAACTTGTTTCAGAGAGAGACTCACTGCGCGAAGTACGCGAAGTGGCAGAGGCCCGCATCATCGAAATCAATGCGCTGCTCTCAGAGATGGATTCCGTTTCAGAGAAAATTCTGGTTACCACTTTCCAACCCGATACCGGAACCTTTAAGCACTTTTTTGAAGTGTATGGAAACATAGACACCGACAAAGCCGCTACACTCTACGCAGAGAATCCCGGAATCGTGCAACAAATTCTTGTCAGTGAAGGTGATCAGGTTAGAAAAGGACAATTGCTGGTGAAGCTGGATTCTGAAATACTGGCAAGCAACATCACAGAACTGCGCACCCAACTTGAGCTTGCCACCACGCTTTACGAAAAGCAGAAGCGCCTATGGGAGCAGAACGTGGGCAGTGAGGTACAGTACCTTGAAGCCAAGAATAGAAAGGAATCTTTGGAGAATTCCATTGCCACACTGCAAGAGCAAACCAACAAAAGCACCATTCGTGCACCCTTTGATGGTGTAGTGGATAAAATATTTCCGAAAACGGGCGAAATGGCCTCCGGTGCCTCGCCGATAGCAAGAATTGTAAACCTTGACAATGTGTATGTTACGGCAGAAGTTTCTGAACGGTATGTGGGAAAAGTAAAGGGTGGAGACGAAGTATCTGTCATCATAAACCGCAGTGATACCATACAAACTACCATAAGCAGGGTGGGGTCTTTCATCAACCCGAACAACAGGACCTTTGAAGTGAAGATTTTACTCTCAGGCAAGGTGGCGAATGTGAAGCCCAATACCTTGGTTGTATTGAAAATCAATGATTTCTCTGCCACCCAATCTATATCAATACCATCATCCCTTATCATGCAGGACGGGCAGGGGCAGGACTATGTGTTTGTGGTAGAAACCAATGGCGCCAATAAGCTGGTAGCAAGAAAGAAAGCCATTGATTCAGGAATGCGCTACCTGGGGGAAACTTTGATAAAAAACGGTCTCACAACTTCACAGCCTATAATAGACAAAGGCTCAAGAAGCGTGCGCGATGGAGATCAGATTGAGGTTACCAACATTTAACCAACTTATTAATACGCTGAGATGAAATTATTACGAAAAGGGGACCTTGGATACAAAGAATTCGGGCTCTCTTCACTATCCATCAACAACCGAACTACGGTATTCATAATTATTGCCATCATTTTTCTGGGAGGCATCTCTGCATACATGTCAATGCCTAAAGAGAGCTTTCCGGATGTGGTGACACCTGAGATTTACGTAGGAACTGCATACCCTGGAAACTCCCCTCTCGACATAGAAAAGTTGATTACCCGCCCTTTCGAGAAAGAGCTGAATACCATCTCGGGAATTGACGAAATCAACTCCACCAGCATGCAGGGTTATTCTACCATTCAGGTGAAATTCTCTTTTGATGTAACCCCTGATGAAGCCCTCCGCAAGGTGAAGGACAAGATTGATGTTGCCAAAAGTGATAGGGATTTCCCTACTGATTTGCCCGCTGATCCGAACATCTTTGAGATGAACTTCTCGGAGCTTATTCCCATCATGAACATCAACCTTTCCGGCGATTATTCCATAGACCAGCTAAAGGAATATGCCGAGTATCTCGAAGAGAAAATCGAAGACCTTCCGGAAATTACCAAAGTAGAGATACGCGGGGTGATGGACAAAGAAGTGAAAATTGACTTGGACCTTTTGGCGATGGAGGCCATGGAGATCAATTTTGACGATGTATCCAATGCCATAGCATCCGAGAATACCACCATTTCGGGAGGAGACTTACTTGTAGATGAGTTTAGAAGAAATGTGCGGGTAATTGGCGAATTCAGTAATGTGGAGCAGATAGGTGAGGTAATTGTGAAGCGCGAAAACCAGGAAGTGGTTTACCTTAAGAACATTGCCCAGATAAGCTTTGGAGAAAAAGACAAAGAGAGCTACGCCCGCGAATTTACCCAGCCTGTAGTGATGATCGATATCATGAAAAGGGCCGGGGAGAATTTGATTGAAGTATCCAACAAGATCAATGAGATTATTGAAGAGGCGCAATCAAATGTATTTCCGGAAGACCTGAACCTTTCAATTACCAACAATACCAGCGACGATACCAGAACCCAGGTGGATGAGCTTATCAACAACATCATTTTCGGAATTCTGCTCGTCACCGGTGTACTCTTGTTTTTCCTGGGCTTGCGCAATGCCATATTTGTAGGTATTGCCATCCCCCTTTCCATGCTTATGAGTTTTCTTATCCTGGGCAGTCTTGGCATTACGCTAAATGTAATGGTGCTCTTCGGGTTGATTTTGGCCCTTGGAATGCTGGTAGACAATGGGATTGTGGTAGTGGAGAACGTGTACAGATTAATGGAGCAAGGCTACAGTGGCCTGGAGGCTGCAAAGCTGGGAGTGGGCGAGGTGGCTGTGCCAATCATAGCCTCTACGGCGACCACCCTCGCGGCATTTCTTCCCCTTGCTTTTTGGCCTGGTCTCATGGGTGAGTTTATGTTTTTCCTTCCCATCACCCTCATTGTGGTACTCGGGTCATCACTCTTCGTGGCATTGGTAATAAGTCCGGTTCTTACTTCCCTTTTTATGAAGGTGGGTGAGGAGGATATTGATCCTAAAAGAATGTTGCGCAACAGCTTGATATTCATTGCTTTTGGCGTAATAATAGATCTTATAGGATTGGGATTACATGAAAGCTTCATCATCTCTCTAGGCAATCTTGCAGTGTTGATTGGATTCTCAGGGTTTCTGAATGTATTTGTGTTGAGGCCTGGCGCAAGGGTATTACAGACGAAATGGTTGCCTGCTCTGGAGAATTTCTACGAAAGGTTTCTAAAGTTTGCGCTTGCGGGCAAAAGGCCATATGCGTACCTCGCAGGCACCTTTGGGCTACTGATCTTCTCCTTGCTTCTTTTTGCTGTATTTCCTCCAAAAGTGGAATTCTTTCCAGTGAATGAACCTCAATACATCAACATATTCATAGAGAATCCTATCGGAACAGATATTGAAGAAACCAATCGAATCACCCAAATATTGGAAGAGCGTGTAATCGCCTCGCTTGACAAATACTTTGAAAATACGCCTGAAGGGCGTAAATCTACATTGATAAAATCAGTGATAGGGCAAGTAGGTGAGGGCACCAGTGACCCCATGCAGGGGCCATCAATGGCCAATACCCCGCACAAAGCCAGGATTACCGTGCAGTTTGCCAAATTTCAGGACCGCGAAGGAATCAGCTCTAGTGATGTGCTGGAAGAAGTACGCGATGCGGTGAAGGGGTTTCCTGGTACTCAGATCACTGTGAGTAAAAATGAAGGCGGACCACCGCAGGGGGCGCCCATCAATATCGAAGTTCGAGGTGAAGACTACGATAAGGTAATGGCCGATGCTGTTGGTTTTCGAAACTTCATTAACGAGCGCAATATAGCCGGCATCGAAGAACTGAAGCTCGATGTAGAACTGGGAAAACCTGAAATGCCCATTATCATAGACCGCGATAAGGCACGCAGGCTCGACCTGAGCACCTATCTGATAGGCGATGCCATGCGAACTGCCCTCTTTGGCAAAGAAGTATCTACTTACAAAGACGGTGAAGACGATTATCCTATTAACGTCCGGCTTATGAAGCACTACCGAGACAATGAGGACGCGCTTATGAATATGCGCCTTACATTTCGCGACCAGTCGTCTGGAAAGATCAAACAGGTGCCCATATCCAGTGTGGCTGAAGCCAAAAAGAGCAGCACTTTCAGCTCAGTAAAGCGCCGCGATCTTGACAGGGTGGTCACCATTTCGAGCAACGTGCTTACTGGCTATAATGCGAATGAAATTGTGGCAAGAATTGCTGATCTGACGGGTGACTATGAGATGGAAGGTCTGAATGAGATACGATTTACGGGGCAGCAGGAAGAACAGGCAAAGGAATTTGCCTTTCTGAGCACAGCCTTGGCCATTGCTATGTTTCTGATTATCCTCATCATCACTGCCCAGTTCAATTCTATTTCAACACCTTTCATCATCGCATTTTCAGTCATATTCAGTTTGATTGGGGTATTTCTAGGGCTGGTGATTACCGGTATGGATTTCATCATCATCATGACCATGATTGGTATTATTTCCCTTGCCGGAATAGTCGTGAACAACGCCATTGTACTTATTGACTATACCAATTTGATAAGGTCGCGCCGGCGCGATGAACTTGGGGTCCCTGAGGGTGGGAAGCTCCCTTTTGTAGAAACAGTTCATGCCATTGTAGAAGGTGGAAAAACACGCCTTAGACCGGTGTTGCTCACAGCAATTACTACCGTGCTCGGCCTGGTGCCTCTCGCAGTGGGTCTGAATATTAATTTCCTTACCCTTCTCAGCGAGTTCGATCCACAAATCTACATTGGGGGCGACAATGTAATATTCTGGGGGCCCATGTCGTGGACTATCATCTTCGGACTTACGTTTGCTACGTTTCTTACACTGGTAATCGTTCCAGTAATGTACCTGATACTGGCCAAGCTTAAGTATCGACTGGTGTACCGGAAAGATGTGGAGTACTCCCTGAACGAGAAGTTATAGGGATTATAGTTGTGGTAATCATACGGAGGGCGGCATTTCAATATGCCGCCCTTTCTGATTTTCACTGTGATAGGCAGTTTTATTGATGGCGCCTTCACAACATTTATTTTTTACTTTTGTTAAGCCTACGTAATCACTTACACAAATCCTTATATGGAGCCATACAAAGCAGGCCATCTTTTAAATCAAATCGACATTCCTGCCGATCTGAGAGCCAAAATAAAGGAGACAGACTTAAATGAAGTGTGTGAGCAATTGCGTGATTTTATTATCGATGTTGTTTCGCAAAAAGGGGGGCATTTTGGCGCCAGTCTCGGAGTTGTGGAGCTTACGGTAGCCCTTCATTACGTGTTCAATACCCCCTATGATCAGCTGGTGTGGGATGTGGGTCATCAAGCCTATGGGCACAAAATCCTCACAGGAAGAAGAAAGGTGTTTCACACCAACAGAAAGTATAAAGGCATAAGTGGATTTCCAAAAAGAAGTGAAAGCGAGTATGATACGTTTGGTGTAGGTCATTCTTCCACATCCATCAGCGGTGCACTGGGCATGGCTATGGGAAGCAAGTTGAAAGGTGAGAAAGACCGAAAAGTGATCGCAGTGATCGGGGATGGCGCCATGACGGCGGGCCTTGCCTTCGAAGGATTGAATCACGCTGGTTCTGTAAATACCGACATGCTCGTGGTGCTCAACGACAATTGCATGAGCATAGACCCCAACGTGGGTGCCCTGAAGGATTACCTAACCGATATTACCACATCACACACCTACAATAAGGTGAAGGATGAAGTGTGGAACCTGCTCGGCAAAATCAGCAAATTCGGACCGAATGCGCAAACCATAGCCCAGAAGATAGAGAACGCCATCAAGGCAGCCCTTTTGCAGCAGAGCAATCTTTTTGAATCCCTCAACTTCCGCTATTTTGGCCCTGTTGATGGCCACGATGTAGACCACCTCGTGAAGGTGCTTCGGGACCTTAAGGATATTCCTGGCCCTAAGATTTTGCATTGTGTTACCATGAAGGGGAAAGGCTATCAGCCCGCAGAAGTTGGATCACCAACCACATGGCATGCACCTGGGCTTTTCAATAAAGATACAGGAGAGATCATCAAGGTTGTACCCACAGGCCCAGAACCCCCAAAATACCAGGATGTGTTTGGTTACACCATGGTAGAGCTTGCTGAGAAAAATGAGAAAATTGTGGGCATCACCCCAGCCATGCCTTCCGGATGCTCCCTGAAAATAATGATGGATGCCATGCCTGATAGGGCGTTTGATGTGGGAATCGCTGAACAACATGCAGTGACTTTTTCTGCCGGCCTGGCTACCCAGGGGTTGATTCCTTATTGCAATATATACTCGAGCTTTATGCAGCGCGCCTACGATCAGGTGGTGCACGATGTGGCACTTCAAAATTTGCATGTCATCTTTTGTCTGGATCGGGCTGGTTTTGCGGGTGCCGATGGACCAACACACCATGGCTCTTATGATGTAGCTTACTTCAGGTGTATACCCAATATGATTGTGAGCGCTCCGATGGACGAGAGTGAACTGAGAAACCTCATGTACACAGCACAGCTTCGCGACACCGGTCCTTTTGCCATAAGGTATCCACGCGGCGAAGGTGTGCTGATTGAATGGAAAACACCGCTCAAAGAAATTAAAATTGGTACCGGACGCAGGGTTCGAAATGGGGAGGACCTCGCCATTCTTACTTTTGGTCATCCGGGTAATTTTGCACTAAAAGCATCAGAAATACTGGAGGAAGAAGGGCTTAGTGTGGCAGTCTATGATATGCGTTTCGCCAAACCTATTGACGAATTGCTCTTGCACGAGGTGTTCGCCAAGTTTTCGAAAGTGATCACAGTAGAAGATGGTTCCATCATGGGTGGCATGGGCAGCGCCGTATTAGAATTTATGGCAGACCACGACTACAGAGCGCGCGTTGTGCGATTGGGCATTCCGGACCAATGGTTTGAGCATGGCTCTCAAGAGCAGCTCTATGCCGATGCGGGATTTGGAGTCAACGAGATTGCTTCGAAATCCAGAGAACTTCTGGCCGATCAGCTCGCCATGAAGTCAAAAAAATTTAGCGCAGGCTAGTTTCTGGCACTTTCCCTTTCCGGGAATGATGTTTTTTTTTATTCTACTCATTTCAGGAAGTCCTCTTATATTGTTGAAGGTTTATGGTGACTTCTGATTTCTGGACTCGAGCACTTTCTCTACATCCGCAATGCTGTAGCCCCTCGCCCTGAGCAGAACCATCAGGTGAAAGAGCAGGTCGGCAGATTCGTTCAGCAATAGGGCATCATCCCTGCCAAGCGCTTCTATGACCACCTCGGTTGCTTCTTCTCCAACTTTTTGGGCCATTCTACCAATGCCAGCTGCAAAAAGTGAGGATGTGTAGGATGTTTCGGAAGGCGTACTGTATCGCTGAGCAATCATCCCGTCCAATATTCCCAGAAACCCTTCATTTTCCTGATCTCCAAAACAGGTAGGTGTACCGGTGTGACATACCGGTCCGGTGGGTATGGCCTTTACCAAAAGGGTGTCCCTGTCGCAGTCTATTGCCATTGAAACAAGATTCAGGCAATTGCCGGAGGTCTCCCCTTTGGTCCAAAGCCTCTTTTTGGTTCGGCTATAGAACGTGACCTTTCCTGAAGCATTCGTTGCGTCAAGCGCTTCGCGGTTCATATATCCGAGCATAAGTACCTGTCTGCTTTCTGCATGTTGCACAATGGCAGGAATCAGGCCACTTGTTTTTTCGAAATCGGGGTTCATCTCAGTGGAATGTTTTGGGTTTTTAAATAGGATTTGAGTTCTGAAACAGAGATTTCACCGAAGTGAAAAATGCTTGCTGCGAGCGCAGCATCGGCATCAGTTTGTTGGAATAGATCTGTGAAATGATCCTTTGTTCCTGCGCCTCCGGAAGCGATGAGCGGCAATCTACATCCATCGGCAACCAACCCAATTAGTTCAGCGTCAAAACCGACTTTGGTTCCATCGCGGCGCATGGATGTCAGGAGTATCTCACCGGCACCGCGTTCTTCTGCTTCGGCTGCCCAGAAGGCGGGGTTCAATTGGGTTGGTGTGCGTCCTCCATTGATACAAACCTTCCAAACGCCATTTTCCTTAATCGCATCAATGGCCAGCACGATGCATTGATTGCCGAACGATTGTGCGAGTTGGTCAATCAGCTCCGGTCTGTTCACCGCGGCTGAATTGATACTCACCTTATCAGCTCCCGCCTGCAGGAGATTCGTCACATCTTCTCTACTGCTGATGCCACCACCTACGGTGAAGGGTATGTCCAGGACGAGTCCCACTTTTTCTACCACTTCAATGAAGGTTTTGCGGCCTTCAATGGTAGCGGTAATATCGAGAAATACCAGCTCATCGGCGCCCTGTTCGGCGTATGCCTTTGCAAGTGCCACGGGGTCTCCGGCATCGCGAATGGCCAGAAAGTTTACCCCTTTTACAGTGCGTCCATCGCGTATATCCAGGCAAGGAATGATTCTTTTCTTCAGCATAGATCGGAGAGTTGTTTGAGGCTTAAGGCACCTTCATACAGGGCCTTGCCCAATATGGCACCTTCTAGTCCGGCGCTACTAAGCTCGTGTAGGTCGGTGAGGCTCCGGATGCCACCACTCGCTATAATTTTCATTGTGGGAAATGACTGAACCAAGTGCTCATACCATCCGAAGGCTGGCCCTGCCATCATTCCATCTTTTGAAACATCGGTGCTAATGGTGTACTTCGCCCCCGCCGAAATGAAGTGGTTCATATAATCCGCAATGTTCAATTCGCTCCCTGCTGTCCAACCGGAGGTTGCAATGCGCCCTTCTCGGACATCGCAACCTAAAATGATTTTTTCGCTCCCGTACCTGTTTATCCAGTCGCAGACCAATTCAGGATTTTCTACTGCGATGCTACCAGCAGTAAGTTGAGACGCACCGCTCCTGAATACCAATTCAGCGTCAGCATCTGTTTTTATGCCTCCCCCAAAATCAATTTTCAGGGAGGTTGTTGCAGCAATCTTTTCAAGAATTTTCCAATGAACGACCTTTCCCGTACGCGCGCCATCAAGATCAACAAGATGCAGGTATTTCAACCCTGCATCTTCGTATGATTTTGCCACATCCACCGGATTGGAATTGTAAATTTTCTCAGAGTTGTAATCTCCTTGGGTGAGCCGCACACATTTTCCATTGATCAGGTCAATGGCTGGAATTATTCGCATTATTTTCGGATTTCTGTGAAAGCTTTCAGGATCAACGCGCCTGATTTGCCTGATTTTTCGGGGTGAAACTGAACCCCATAAAAATTATCACGGTGCATGGCAGCGCTGAATGCTATGTCATAGTTGCAATGTGCAATGGAGTTTGCTCCTATGGCTGCGTAGTAGCTGTGTACGAAGTACATGTCATCTCCTTGATTGTTGTATTTGAAGAGTGGGCCACGAAGGTCTTGCAGGCTGTTCCAGCCCATGTGTGGGACTTTCTGTTCACCTGCAAAACGCTTTACAGTTTCGTCAAAAATCCCGAGGCAAGGTGTATTGCCTTCTTCGCTCTTGGCACACATGAGCTGCATTCCCAAACAAATTCCCAGAACGGGTTGTGTCAGGGTTTTGAGCATGGTATCGAGGCTGGTGCGTTTCAGAAATTCCATGGCAGTACCTGCTTCACCCACTCCGGGAAAAATCACTTTATCAGCGCATTCAATAAATTCCGGATCGCTGCTTGCCTGTGCTTCTATTCCCAGTCTTCCCAGGGCATTCAGCACGGAGCGTGTGTTACCTGCATTGTACTGTATCACTGCTATCATAGTATGCCTTTTGTGCTGGGTATTTCGCCATCGCCGGATTGTTGAACAGCCATCATGATCGATTTTGCCCATGCTTTGAAGATGGACTCAACCTTGTGGTGTTCATTGCTGCCATCTGCTCTGATGTTCAGGTTGCAGCGGGCCTCGTCGCTGAAACTCTTAAAGAAGTGGCTGATCATCTCTGTTGGGAGACCACCTATTTTTTCTCTGTTAAAGGTCGCATCCCAAACCAACCAAGGCCTCCCTCCAAAGTCTATGGATACCTGCGCGAGGCAATCATCCATAGGAAGAAGAAATCCATAGCGTGCAATTCCTTTTTT
This sequence comes from Cryomorpha sp., assembly GCA_041749535.1. Classification (GTDB taxonomy): domain Bacteria; phylum Bacteroidota; class Bacteroidia; order Flavobacteriales_D; family Cryomorphaceae; genus JBBQZU01. The sequence continues at coordinate 45,801 of JBGTBE010000079.1, forward strand.
GCTGCCCAGCGCTTCCTTGAAAGCCTGCCCCAAGGCAAGGGCGACATCTTCTACGGTGTGATGCTCGTCTATGTGGGTATCGCCGGTGGCCTGTATATTCAGATCTATACCGCCGTGTTTTGCAAGTTGATCCAGCATGTGGTCGAAGAAACCAATACCTGTAGTAATCCTTGATTGTCCTGTACCATCCAGGTTGAGCCGAACCATAATTTGGGTCTCCTTCGTGTTGCGGCTCACCACGGCAGTGCGGCCCTGGTTCTTGAGAAAATGATAAATCTCCTTCCAGGATGTGGTGCTGAGTGCAGCATCTGAATTGGCTTCGGTGCCGATGAAAATGGCGCCTGCACCCAGATTTTTTGCGAGCTGCACATCCGTGGATCTGTCGCCAATGACAAAAGAACCAGCGAGGTTAAAATTTCCCTTCAAATAGTGTGTAAGCATTGCAGTTCCGGGCTTCCGGAAAGGGGAGTTGTCCTCTTCACGATGGCGGTCTATAAGCACTTCAGAGAATGAAATACCTTCTCCCCGCAGCGTTTTCAGCAGAAATTCCTGTATGGGCCAAAAGCGTTCTTCCGGGAAAGATGGGGAGCCGAGACCGTCCTGGTTGGTGACCATTACAAGATCAAAATCGAGTTCCTGCGCTATTCTGGAAAGGCAGGTAATGGCTCCTGGTATGAATTCCAGCTTTTGAAAATCGTCGATTTGCTCATCATCTGGCTCAGCGATGATGGTGCCATCGCGGTCTATAAAGAGTATTTTTTTCATGGGTTGAATGAGAGGAGTTCTGCAATGAGTATTTCAGTTTCTTCCGGCGTTCCAGCGCTTATTCTCAAGGCCCCTGGTAAGACAGCAGTTCTGTTTCTGACTATGATTCCTTTGGCAGACAGAAAAGAATATACTTCTTGTGCCCAAGGGGTAATGGCCAGTAAAAAGTTGGCGTCAGTGTGGTACACTTTCGTGAAAAGAGGCATGGTGCGAAGTGCAGATGAAAGCTCTGATATGGATTGCTTGAGTGTTTCGATTTCAGCAAGTACTGAATCTTGATTGTCAAATGATTGCAGCGCGATTTTTTGGGTTGGTGTGCTTATGTTATATGGGGGTTTTATTTTGTCCATTACTCCTACCATCGTTTCATTTGCAAAGGCCATCCCCAATCTGATTCCAGCAAGACCTGTAGATTTGCTCATGGTTTGTAATACAACAAGACGCGGATAGTCAGAAATTTTTGTTAACCAGGAAGTGGCATTGGCAAAATCTATATAGGCTTCGTCAATCACGGTGATGCCTTTGAAATTTTGGAGAATTTCTGCAATGATGCTTTCATCCATCAGATTGCCCGTTGGATTGTTCGGAGAGCATAGAAAGATGAGCTTCAATGCAGGATCATCAAGATAAGGTTGTAACGGACTCCATTGGGGCTGGAAATTCTTATCCAGAGGCACTTCTATCATCTCCACATCATTTACATCCGCACACACCTTGTACATTCCATAGGTTGGGCTGAAGGAGAGTACCTTGTCTCTTCCTGGTGCACAGAATGCGCGCACCAGCAGGTCGATGGCTTCATCACTTCCATTGCCCAGAAACACCTGGTTGGGTGAAATGTCCTTGAGCCGGGCAATGGTTTGTTTCAGTTCTTTTTGATGCGGATCGGGATAACGGTTGAGGTCATCCTTCCTCCTGAAAGGATTCTCGTTGGCATCCAGCCAAACATTCCCTCCACCAGTGTGCTCATCGCGTGCACTGGAGTATGGTTTAAGGCGGGCAATATTGGGCCTGAGCAGAGGGGATATTTCATCTATTGTGTCATTCAACACAGGCATCACTATAGTTTTGTTGCGTTTCATGGGTTCTCTGAAAATGGTTTCTTAGACGTATGGAAACTGCATTCGCATGTGCCTGCAGTCCTTCAGCCCGGGCAAGGGTTTCAATTGCCGGACCTATGATTGCCAACCCAGATGGAGTTATGGTCTGGAAGGTGATTTTTTTTACAAAACTGTCTATGGAAACGCCGCTGTAGCTGCGTGCAAATCCATTGGTGGGAAGGGTATGGTTGGTGCCACTGGCATAGTCTCCTGCACTCTCGCAGGCATAGGGTCCTATGAATACACTGCCCGCATTTATAACCATTTCTGCCGCTGCATCAGCGTGCGTGTTCGCCAGTATGAGGTGTTCCGGAGCGTAGAGATTGGAGAAGTCCATGGCTTCCTGAATATTTGTGAGGCGTACTATTTTACTGTTGCTTAAGGCATTGATGGCAATTTCTTTTCGGCCCAGCACATCGAGTTGTGCTTTCAAGGCCTTTTGCACTTCATCTACGAATACCGATGCATCACCGGCTTCATCAACTACGAGAAGCATCACCATGCTGTCGCCCCCATGCTCGGCCTGGCTGAGAAGGTCGGCAGCAACAAATTCTGGTTGGCTCTGTGCATCCGCTACGATGAGTACTTCGCTGGGGCCAGCAGGCATGTCTATTGCAACTCCTGCCTGCTGTACAAGTTGCTTTGCAGAGGTTACATATTTGTTGCCCGGCCCAAATATTTTGTCCACTTTCTGGATAGATTCAGTGCCATACGCCATCGCAGCTATGGCCTGGGCCCCACCCACTGTATATATTTCTTCCACCCCTATCTTTCTGGCAACAAACCTTATTGCGGGGTGTATTTGCCCGTCTTTCCCCGGGGGAGTGCACACCACGATTTGTTTACAGCCTGCGATTTTTGCCGGAAGGCCAAGCATGAGCAAAGTAGAAATTAGGGGCGCCGTGCCCCCGGGGATGTAGAGGCCCACACGTTCTATAGGTATACTTTTTCTCCAGCACGTCACCCCCGGCTGCGTGCTGATGTACTTCACATTCTCGCACTGAGACTCATGAAAGTGACGAATATTGTTTGCCGCCATTTCGATGGCATTTATCACGGCCGAATCCAGTGCTGATGCTGCCGCGTCAATGACGGAAGCTTCCAGTTTCAGCGCATTAATGGAGACACCATCATACCTTTTGGTAAATTCCAGAAGTGCTTTATCACCTTGCTTTCTTACCGATGTAATTACCCTGTTTACAGCATCATCGATGGCATCTTGATCGGATTGTGGTCTTGCGCAGAGCGCTTGCCAGGAATCCCTTGGTGGAAAGTTCAATTGGTCCATCATCATAGAATCATTTTTTCTATCGGGCATACAAGGATGCCTTCAGCACCTGCCTCTTTAAGTTTGTCAATCACATCCCAGAAGTCGTCTTCACTGATTACACTGTGCACACTGCTCCAACCAGTTTTCGCCAAGGGCAGCACTGTTGGGCTTTTTATTCCTGGTAGTATTGCAGCAATGTTCTGGAGCGTGTCGTTTGGTGCATTGAGGAGTATGTATTTATTCTGTTCGGCATTTCTTACCGCTTCTATGCGGAAGAGCAATTTGTTCAGGATGTGCAATTCTTCTACTGCTAGATTGGGATTTGCGATAAGCTGGGCCTCGCTTTTCATCACAACATTCGTTTCTTTCAGACCATTGGTGAGCAGGGTACTGCCTGTACTTACAATGTCGCAAATGGCATCGGCAAGGCCTATACCCGGTGCGATTTCCACGCTTCCGCTGATAAATTCTATGGATGCTTCGATGCCCTGATTTGAGAGATAGTTGCGGAGGATATTTGGATAGGATGTTGCGATTTTTTTACCATTCAGCCACTGGGGGCCATCGTAGTTTTCTTCTCGACGCACTGCCAGGCTGAGTCTGCATTTGCCAAAACCAAGTTGAGTAACCACAGGCAGGTCAAATCCTTTTTCGTGAATTACATTTTCACCTGCTATGCCCACGTGCGCTACGCCTTCAGCCACATATTGTGGTATATCGTCGTCGCGCAGATAGAGTACTTCCAGTGGAAAGTTGCTTGCCTCAGCGCGGAGCTTACCCCCATTGCTAATACTGATCCCGCACCGACGCAGTAATTCTAAACTTTTTTCGCTGAGCCGCCCGCTTTTCTGCACCGCGATTTTTAATGTTTTAGTCATAATGAAGGTGAAATAATTAACAATAAAAAAACCCTGCCGAGCCGGGGCTGACAGGGTTTCGAAAAGGTTTGCACCACATCCAAATACATCAACTATCCCCGGAGTGTTCCGTGAAATGGGTATGATGCTGATGATGTGATCGGAATACTTTCATTCTGTTTGCAAAGCTATGTCAGAAAATCAAAACGAAGAACAGAAAAAGGAAGGAATTGTTTTGTAGTTAATTCTAAAGTGCCTGGAATCAACGGTTAAATTTTATTGGAGCTTCAAGCGCGGCTCATTTAACAAGGCGTATGTTGTCAATATACACTTCTCCGGAACCATCCAAATTGAATAAGAGGTGCTTAATTCTTTTGAAATCAATGTTGGCAGGCAGTTGTGAAAGCGGAATACGAATTCTGGACCATTGAGATGAGTACGTCCCTGATATGGCGTAGGTGGTTTGCAAGGTGACAAAAGACTTTGCCCTGTCATAATCTTCAAAACCAACTTGCATGGAGAGCTTACTCGCTTCCATATTTGCATCTGTCTTCAGATCGAATTCTATAAATGCATTGGGAAGAATTGGAGTGATGTCTACCGGATGCCATTTGTTCCAGCTTACGCCAAACGCAATCGGGGAGCAATTTTCTGATCCATTGTTCCATTTTACATGTAGTGATGTTGAACCTTCCGAGCGTTGCGCGCTTGTAGTTGATATCTGCTGGCATTCATTAGTGATAAGCCCCCAGCCGTTATTGTTTGTAAAAGCATCATCGAAAACCACTATAGGAAGCGCAATCGGATCAGGAAGCTTTTCCTCTTCCATCCACACCATCAGTGGCTGTTTCTCATAATTTACCAACCGTATATCATCCAGATAAACATTCCCGCTTTGCTGTAGTTCAATCTGCAACTGCTTGATGTTGGTGGGGTCTAAATTCTCCTTCTCAATTTCAAAAGAACTGAGTGGTACCACTACTTTTTGCCATTCTTCGTCAATGGCTGATCGCTCGAAATACTGATTGGCCGTATAGGAAAAACCCATGCCACCGCTGTAGTCTTCCAGTGTAAGCACCATTGGCAAGGCAAACATTTTACCTGTTATGGTGCGCACATAGAACTGCACGGCGGCCAAGTCCATAATGGGAGAGAGGTCTTTTCCGGCATAGCGGTCCCATCCAATTCCTATTCCTGCCCAATCGCAACCCTCAGCACCCCGGTTCCATGTTATTTCCAGGGCTTCATCTCCGCTATAGGTTACCAGTTTGGTAACCCGGGCTTGCTGACATGCTAAGTTTTCATTCAAACCCCATACGTCTTGGTGGTCATCGCTGAATATTACAGGTTCTACCACCTTGCCTATAGAAGTTGGGGGCGGTGCCGGGGGGTCGTATGCCACCCCTTCGTACAATGCTGCTGGCTTGAATTGTACACAGCCCGAACTTCCTGCAATCATAACGCTTGCAACAATGGTAAAGAGGATGGTGGATTTCAGACTGTATTTCTGCTTCATGATTTTTCCATTTGTGGGGTCAGAGTTGAAGCGGACCACCTTGGGTGAATGTGAGGTAGTCTATTGCAAATTCCACGGATATGGGTGGCGATGGTTGAGAGTTCATGTCTGAAATAAGTAATACACGAATAGTCACCAATTTTTGAAGTTGTGCTTGCGTCATCCCCACTTCGCTCATGGAATGGTTTATGTGTCTCCACCCAGTCCAGTTGAGTGGGAAGTCTCCCGGTAGTTGGAATGTTTGGTCTGTCCCATCTTCAAACGCCCCGCTGTCGTTGGAGTCGAATACAAACTGTATTACCGCAATTCCGTGTGGCGTACCAGAACTCCTGATGAAACAATTGAAATACAGGTTTTCAGGGATTGTGGTAGGAAGTGGAGCGTACGTCTCGCCAGTAATGTTCGAAGAAATGTTGATGAGCCCAACAAAGAAGTTGGGAACCACATTGTCAGTGCCTTGCAAGAAATAGAAGTAATCGCCTTGGGCAGCGATCGCATTATTTTGTCTTCCCGTCTGGTTGGTAAGTTCAAATTCGAAATTGCCAAACTGTATAGCACTGCCTGGCTCGGCTTCAAAATCTGTAAAAAGTGACCCGGGGTACACCCTGGTTGAAACAATTTCCACATCGGCTGTATTTACAAAGTCTTCCTGTTCAGGCACAAGAAGTTCAACTGTGCACATTTCTGTGCTGAAGAAGGGCAAATCCGTGGTATTGCCAATCCATGTTGCGTTTTCGGCATTGATGAACTTATCGAAACCTGTAATTCTCTTCACTGCCCCAGTCTCGGTGCCAGTGATTTCAATAACCCAATCTACGCTAATATTGAATTCAGCAGTGAAGATTACGGTTTCGCCAGCTGCGAAATCAACCAAGGTGGTATTCACACTCAACTCTTGAATTACCGTAAAATCACCATAGCGATCTATCAGGCTAGGGCCTGCAAAAGGCTCATCTTCGTGTTCGCAAGCGGTAAGTGCACCCATTAGGAATATGCACGTTGCGATTTTTAAGTATTGGCTCATCATCATCTCAATATTTCTTGTGCGGGTTAAAATGTCATGTTGAATAGTGCAAATACCTGATTGAGTCCATAGTCGAGTGGGTTGTTCACCCCTCGTTTTGAATCAAATTGCTGATACTGTACTGTTAGATAAATACCTTTTTTGAATTCGTATTTAAAACCTGCTCCTATGAGCGACTCCGAATCGTCGGCATTGAGTTGTGTCGGAAAGTCAATTACATCATTGAATGAGTCAATCCTGGGAGGGTATTCTCTTCCGTTGGCACTAAATAGTTTGGCGCCAAGGAGCAATTCGAAACTCTCAAATAGTTCTGCTTCGAGACCCAGGTCTATAAGATTTGACTGAAGATCAACTTGCTCAATTTCTACACCACCACGGTCCACATTTTCGTATTGGTAACCAAATGTAAAACGCAGGTTCTTCTCCCAAGAGAGATAATGGTGTATGTTCACATTGGCCGCAGCCCGAAGCAAGGAGAAATTTTTGAGCTCATTGGTTCCCTGACCTCTAATTTCGCTCATAAGGGCCGCATCGATGCGCGCTTCAATCCTGTCTGCATCAGAACCGTATATGGCATCCAATCGCAATCCACGGCGGTTTGGTGTGGCAGTTCCGTATGGCAGGGTGTTGCTATACCTCGCATCATAGGGCATCAGCCTATCCGATAGTTGAAAAGTGTACAACGCCCTGTCGCGGGTTAGGTCGAAAAGAGCAGGGTCGCGCTTTTCATCATCTACACCTATTCGGTCATAGTAGGATTTGTCCGCGTCAAAATTTACGCGTTTTGATTGAGCGCCTATGCTGAAGAAATCGGGGCCTACATCTACGAATGCCGCGGTAACGGCCACTTTTTGAGGCTTGAATTCAGCGCGAACGCCTACATCCAAAAAGGTGTCGGTTTCCTTGAAGAACGAAACGGAGTCGTTGCGGTTTTCCAGACTGGATTTACCAGATTCACCTACCAGACGCAATGCGAGTTTTTTATTTTCAAATGCGGTGAGGTTGTAGCTTACGCTGAAAACTGAATTGCGAATTCCTGTGGTGGCCTCGCCCGATTGTAAATCGTCGAAGGTATTCACATAATTTACCCCAACGCTTGCTTTCATACCCAGAGAGTCGTTGAAATTTACGCTGTTGAACATGGCACTTCCACCTGCCACAAACCTTGAGGGGATGGTGAAGAAATCTGTGCCTCTTATTCTTGTAAGGAAAGCGCTGAACTCTGCATCTTTCAGGCCCTCTGTAAAATCGAGACCAAAATCGAGTTTGGCCCCTTGGAGACGCCGGGTGTTAGCATCGGTGTAAAATTGCTCGTAATAAATCACTTCTCGTTGGGGTGCAAAAACAGCTGCTTCGTTCACCACACCTTCTTCAAGTGGATTGTATAAGGTGTAAGGTGACATGACCAAATCCATATCTCCCACGCGGTATTTCAGCGCGTTTGCAATTACCCCCCTTGCCCACAGCTCCCTTACTTCAATGGTTTGCCCTGCTCCGAAGAAGCCGCCGAATTCGTTGCGCAAGCGCAGGATGGCTTGCACTTCGGTTTTGTCGTTTGGGGTTGCGTTCAAAATAAGGTCAAGTAGAAACTCCCCATCCGTAAGGTTGCGAACAGTGGCGCTGTCGCTCTCCAATATATTGCCGTCTATGGCGGTTTGACCGAGGTAGGTTCTACCAAGACCATTGAAGTGCACGGTTTTGCGCGCTTCTTTTTCTTCTTCGGCGGCTTTGGCAGAACCATCTTGGGCGTGCAGGCGAGGGGATAGCAGGTTCAGCAAACATATAATCGAGAAAACGGTGAAATGTTGTTTTTTCATGGATGGTGATTAAAAGAAGGTTTTTAATTCGATGGTGAATTCGCGTCCCGTATAGGTATCCAGGGCGAAGCTTCGGTCTTCAAAATGCATCCATCGATGGCGTACGTACAGCCCGCAATTTTCGGCAAGGGCCCAATCAAAGCCCACACCTATACCTCTGCCGTATTGGTCGCGGGGGAGCTGGGTGTCATCGTCCCAATCTGTAAAGGTCCCGCCCTGTGCCCTTTCCAGGCCGAGGTAGCCGGTAAGTATAAACTTTGGAAGGATTTCATAATACACGTCAAATTCATGGTATTGTACCATTAGATAGCTGTCTTCTGTCATTGTTGGAATGAAAGCCGCTTCCGACTTTGCAGAGCTAATGGAGCCTATGTAAAAAAAGTACATCGATCGTTTTCCAAGGTTTGCTTTTACTTTACCCTGCACATCCAAGGAATTAAAATATTTTCTGTTTAGAGACCCGGCTGTTTGGGGATCAGTATCAGTGGTTTGAACCAACTCTGATACGCCTCTAAAAAACGAAAACTGCCTACCGTAGGGTCCGAAAACTGTAGGTCCGGTGGCATTGGCAGGGAATGGATTGTATATTCTGGAAAGTGCCAAGCCGTTGATCCTGTGTACGTAACTTAAAGCTACAGATGTAGCATCTATTTCTTTAGATAAACCCCAACCCAAGCTCATTTTGACAGGGCCTAGCTTTATGTCGGTATTGATATTTAGACCTTGTCGGTTGTGCACCAATTGATTCACCATGGTAAGTTGGCCCCCCGCTCCATTGGCACCGGCAATGAGTCCAATATCTTCAAGAATTTCAGGATTGGAGTTGGTGAATATCTCCCCATTTTGATTAAAGAAATTCTTACTGATCTGGTACACTTGCACATCGAGCGGCAAGTAGGTGTATACTTTGGGAATATAAAAGCGAAGCATCAATGCCTCACCCCATTTTTCGGCATACGAAGGACTTTCATAACTGCCTGCACCAAGTTCGCCTACAATATCGATTCTGCCAGCTTTGATGCCCAAGCCGAGTGTATGTACTTGATAGGTTCTGAAAGTTTTTGACAAACTGTCAAGCGCAGTTCTGCTATGTATCATATTGTACGAGAAGGTGTGCCCCTGTTTGCCAAAATTGCGGGTGAGTTTGCCTCCCGTAATAAAACTGGGCAGAACACGCGAAGTACCGCTGATGCCAAGGTAAGTTGGCACATTGCCCGCATCAAGCGTGGGATCTATGGTGAGGAAAGGATCATCAACAATACCACCGGCCAGGCCTCCATTCACCTGGGTTTTGCCCCAGAAGAGATCAAAAGCAATTTCTCCTGGCAATTTTGCGCCGTTGAGAATAAGCCCTTGAAAGGCTTGGTTATTCCACCGCAGGTCTCCTGGATTTGGTGTGCCGGTTTTGTAATAGCTATCGTATTTGTCAGTGTTATTTACCCCTTCCCAAGGAGTGCGGTCAAAGATGCTGAACCGGTCGAGAATCTGAAATACGCCAATGGTAAAAGGACTGAGGTTATACCAGTGAATTCCTCCAGCTCTTACACCGAAATTGCCGTGATCGGTGCGGAAGTTTCCGTAAAAATTAATTCCAAGGTTGGTACTGAACGTATTGTTTTGAGGGCCTGCTCCATCATATGGGGTGAATATGAAAAGCTCAGTCCCAAAGCTTGTTTTACTGTTTGGTCTTGCTACTACTGTAGTAGAAAGCATAGGTTCCCTGTAGCCATCGCCAACGCTATAGGCCTTCTCATATGGAGCCAGGTTTGGGTAAGGCTCACTCATATTGCGTCCATACACGAAAAGCCTGTAATAGCCGAAAACAGTAATTTTCTGATCTGGCTTTCGTAATTTTTTGGCTACAAAACTGGAGTCGTATTGAATGCCTTCCATAAATTGAGTAGGCATGGGAGCAAAACTGTTAATGCCTGAAGGGGATTCTTGTCCATAGGACACCAATCCGGCAAGGCTCAAAAAAGCGAGCATTGAAGCAAAACATACCTTTCTTAGCACAACGAAAGCAAAAAATGACACGGCATTTTTGGTGCTCAACCTGCTATACGAGGGTTCCTTCATGGTGTACTTGATTTGGTCTGACAAAGTGGGAATTATTCATTGATATATACCTCAACATTTTATACATCATTTGTACATCTTTAACAAATTAACTACTTCAAGCATACATCGCGTGCGCCGTGTCTTGGCAGCTCGAAAGCTTATCGTTAAATTTTCCCTGAATTCTAAAATAATTCCCATCTTGCATATGATGAACTTTAAAAGATTAGGTCTGCTTATAGGAGCCTGTGGTATGTTCCACTTTGCTTCCGCTCAGGTTGCCTCCGAGCCAGTGCACGTAGAAGTGCGAAAAGAAAATGGCTCCTGGCAGTTGTACAGGGGTGGGGAGCCATACTATATTAAAGGTGTAGGAGGACAAAAATACCTGGACAGAGCAGTGGCCTACGGAGCCAATTCTGTGAGAACCTGGGGGGTTGATGAAGCTGCACAAGTGCTTGACGAAGCGCATCAAAAAGGGCTAACCGTATTGTTTGGATTATGGGTAGGGTGCGAGCGTCAAGGATTCAATTACGATGATGGTAAGGCGGTAAAGGCCCAGCTGGAAAGCTTTACTGAAGTGGTTGCTAAATTTAAGGACCATCCGGCATTGCTTATGTGGGGTATAGGCAATGAAACCGATCTTTTTTACAGTGATTTCAAAGTGTGGAATGCAATCAATGATATCGCAAAGATGATTCATGAAACAGATCCTCATCACCCAACGATGACTGTAACTGCAGGATTGGATGTGGCAGAAGTACAATTGATCATGCAAAGAGCGCCCCATATTGACATTTACGGTATCAATACGTACGCCGCGCTAATTGGCATCGACAAGGAAATGAGATCATATGGATGGGATAAACCCTATATCATTACGGAGTGGGGACCTAACGGACATTGGGAAGTTGCCAAGACTTCATGGGGTGTTCCTTTAGAGCAAACAAGTTCTGAAAAAGCAGCATCCTATCTGGAGAGATACCAAAAGGGCATTGCGCGTGATAAGGATATGTGCATCGGTTCATATGTATTCCTTTGGGGCCATAAGCAAGAGACCACCCCAACCTGGTATGGAGTTTTCCTTGAAGACGGAAGTGAGACAGAGGTGATGGATGTACTGCAATATGTTTGGTCGGGCAGTTACCCAACCAACCGCTCACCGGGCATCAAGTCCTACACCATGGAAGGTAAAACGGTGAAAGAAAGTGTGTATGTAAATCCGGGCAAAGATGTGGTGTTCAATGTAAAGGCATTCGATCCTGATGGAGATGTGCTCGACTATCAATATGAATTGCTTCCCGAAAGCCGTGATATTAAATCTGGTGGAGATGCAGAGTCCAAACCTGAACCAGTAAAAATTGCCCGAAAGGAAGGGAGTGAAAATGGAACCCTATGGTTTGCAGCACCCAAGAAACAGGGGCCTTACCGTATGTTCGTGTATGTAAAAGACGGAAATGGAAATGCCGCAACAGCCAATTTTCCTTTCTACGTGGGCAAGAATGAACTCTGAATCTTTCATTAAGGTTTACCTATTCTCATGTAGCATCACTGCTATTTCAAAAACCTATTCTCCTACACCGAATTTATAGATGCACAAGGCAGTGTAAGTTTCATTGGGATGCAGTATTACAGAAGGGAAACCCTTTTGGTTTGGGCTGTCAGGAAAACCCTGGGCTTCAAAGCAGCATCCTGAACGGCGGGGATATTTGGTTCCGTTTTTACCTGAAATGGTTCCATTGAGAAAATTTCCGGTATAAAATTGCACGCCAGGAGCGTCGGTAATTACTTCCAGGGTCCTCCCGCTTTCATGTTCCTTAAGCATGGCTACAGAACGAATGCCTGTGGTTTCAGGGATGAAATGGTGGTCAATACCATCTGCCAGCGTGAGTTGATCGTGCGATTTTGCCAAAAGCGCCGCTATTGAAATCGGCTTCCTAAGATCAAATGGGGTATCTTGAACATCATCAATGGCACCGGTAGGAATAAGGTCATGGCGAATTAGCAGGTATCTGTTGGCGTTGATCTGCACTGTGTGGTTGAGAATCGATTCATTGCCAGCACCATTCAGGTTGAAATAAGCGTGATTTGTAAGGCTTAAGGGCGTTGACTGGTCCGTAGTTGCTGAATATCTGATTTGTAATTCGTTTTCTTCGGTGAGTTTGTAAACCACATCCACATTAATGTTTCCAGGATAACCACTTTCACCATTTGGCGATGTGCAATGAAGGCTCAGTGTGGAAGAGTCTACTTTTCGAACATTCCATACTTTGTTATGGAATCCTACTTCACCTCCATGCAGGTGGTTATTGCCCTCATTTTTTGAAAGTAAATAGGTCTTTCCTTTTAGCTCAAATTTTCCATCAGATATCCTGTTTCCCACCCTGCCTATAATGGCGCCAAAGTATGTTTCCTTGTCGTTGATGTAACCAGTTATTGAGTCATGTCCCAGCACCACATCTGCGATGTTGCCATATTTGTCTGCTGCGTATATACTAACTATCCTACCTCCGTAATTGGTTATTTGACAGGCCATGCCATGGCCATTGGAGAGGGTGTAGAGATGGGTTTCTGCGCCGTTCAGAAAAGAATGGAATGGTTCAACGGCCAATTTGCTGACCATACGATTGTTGTGGATTAAGTTTGTTGCATAGATTGGATGCCTGTTGCTCATGCTTCATCTGCATAGTTCTCTCCAATCATGGCATCCGTTTCATCCAATGATTTGAACACATCAAAGGTGCGACCCTGTGTGCGCTGAGCGCCGAGCGCATTGGCATATTTCACGGCAGTGATGTAGTCGCCGGGATTCTTCACCAGCCCGAAACCCAGTCCACCAGCGAAGGAATCACCACATCCAGTGGTGTCTATAACATGTTCCACCCAAATTGCTTTGACCAACTCTTGATGGAGTTCTGACTGCTTTTTAAAGAATACCGCACTTCCATTCGAGTCGAGCGTTACAATCAGCGACTTAATACCTAAGCCTATGGCATGTTCTGCAAAAGCTGGCAAGTGGCTAATGTCCTTTTTATCAAATTCTTTGAGCGCATCCAGTTTTATCTCCTTTGCGAACCAGGAACAGTTAGACTCTTCAAGATTCATCTTCAGCACATCAATGTAGGGCAACCATGAATCACGGTCTATCCAATATTTGAGAATCCGGTCTCCCAGGGTAGAGACGCTGTTGGTTGGCCCATGCGCGTCGAAGACAATCACGCCGCTGCTGTGTTCACGAATGTACTTTAAGGTTTCTAGCGGAACTTCATAATCAGTGATTGGTACACAAATAAATGCATCGCAATGCATGAGGTCTTTCACATCATCAGCAAGTATAGGATTCATGAATCCAGTTTGCTTTTCCAGGCGGTGGTTTTGGTCCAGAAACTTCAACCGAATCACATCTCCCTGATCGGCATCCGAGGTAATAAAATCTGTATTGATATTTGGGAATGCTTTGAGAATGGACTTCACAGGCGCTTCATCCTTTTTGCGAAGGTGAGAAACCAAATGCACGGTTCCATTCGAACCAAGAAGTTTAGACAGGCCTATGGCGGTGTGCATGGCGCAACCATATTTTTCAATCACTTCTCCGTGGTGGGTGGTGATATGGTCCCGTGGAATTGGACCGAGAACTGCCAGGTTGTAATTTTTCATTTCCTGAAATTTGGGACCAATTGAACGATGGTGGTCTTCAAACAAATGTAGGTGATGCCTTCAACTGTTGAGGTAGGATTTTACTTTTGGCCATTGTGATGTAGTTTTGATGTATGCATACCTGTGCAAAATAGGGCTTTGTGAGGTGTAGTGAAGGGCGAGTAATGCAAAATTGATTTTTGAATACCCTATTTTAGCAGCACCCTAAAAAGTGTAAAATGTACAAATTTCTTCTTCTTGCTGGTATGCTGGTTTCATTGAACGGAAATGCAGTGAACGTAACCTTCAGACTAAACATGGTTGGCTACACTGGTTTCACCACACCAGAAGTGAATGGCACATTCAATGCTTGGTGCGGCAGCTGCAATCCCTTAACCGATTTAGATGGGGATGGAATTTGGGAAACGACCATTAACCTGCAGGCAGGGGTGGTAGAATACAAGTATTCGTTCGATAACTGGTGGGGACAGGAGAATCTATCGTCAGCTATAGGTTGTGTAAATCATTATGATGGATATTCAAACCGCACCCTGTTGGTACAAAGTGATGTGGTGCTGCCCACTGTATGCTGGGGCCTGTGTACTGACTGCCTTACTCCTGATGCGGGCACCTGGATTCTTTCCTGGTCTGATGAGTTTGATGGGAGTGCGCTCGACATGGAAACTTGGACCAGGGAGTTAGGGAATCATGGTTGGGGAAACAATGAATTGCAGAATTATACCAGCAGTTCGAACAACCTTCAGGTAAGCAACGGAAGCTTGAAAATTCTTGCGCTACAAGAAGCTTCTGGCACTTCGAATTACACTTCTGCGCGCATTATCACCAATAATAAAATGGAATTTCAATACGGCAAAATTGAGGCAAGAATGAAGGTTCCGTTTGGGCAGGGTATATGGCCAGCGTTTTGGATGCTTGGTGGAAATTTTGAATCTTTGGGCTGGCCTTTTTGTGGCGAAATTGATATTATGGAGCATGTGAACAATGAACCATTAACCAACTCAGCGATGCATTGGCATAACAATGTGGGCCACACTTACCGCAGCAATTCCATACCATTTGCAGGAGGCGAGTTTCACGTGTATGGGGCTATTTGGAATGAAGAAGCTGTGACTTTTACCCTCGACGGTCTACCATATTATTCATATGTATTTGCCGAACATACCAATGCCACTGCAATTTTTCAGAAGCCTTTTTTCTTCTTGCTGAATGTTGCAGTAGGAGGCAATTGGCCTGGAAGTCCCAATGCCAGTACACCATTTCCTGCGATTTTGGAAGTAGACTACATACGTGTATTTGAATTAAATACCCTGAATGTGGCTGACGATTCTGCCGATGAAGATGTTAGAATTTTCCCTGTGCCAACCAAGGATTTACTTTATTTCAACCTGGGCAGAATGAATACGCTCTCGCAAATTGATATTTACGACATGCATGGACGGCTTATGCATGCTTTCACGGCCGGTACATCCTTGTTTTCTGTAGATGTCTCTTCCTGGAAAACTGGGATGTATCTTATCAAGATTAAATCTTCTGATAGCGATGCTACTTTTCATAAGGTAGTAGTGCAATAGGGTTCAGTGCCATCTGCACTATAGCACTGGATATGGCGTGTCTGCTATACATCCATAATGAATGCTACCAGATTGGTATCGCTCTCAATCCCCAATTTTTTCCTTACCCTGTATCTGCTTATTTCTACCCCCCTTACTGATATGTTGAGCAATGGCGCAATCTCCTTGGTGGTTAGATTCATTCGCAGGTACGCACATAATTTTTGATCTTTCGGCGTGAGGTCCGGAAACTGCTGTCTCAATCTCTTAAAAAAGTTCTCGTGCACCTGGTCAAAATATATTTCAAATTGCTCCCAATTATTGTCGAGTTGAATATCAGACTCTATGGTACGCGCGATCTGATCTACTTTTTTCTTGAATTCAAATGGAGCTTCGCGCCCAATGTGGGTTAAGTCGCCCTTTATTTTTCTAAGCATTTCGCTTTTCTGTACAAGGTGCATGGTGGCAGATGCGAGCTGGCTCGTCTTGTGATTCACATCAATACTGAGCTTTTCATTCTTGAGGGTGATAATTTCATTTTCGGATTTCTCCACTTCAGATTTGAATTCTGCCTCTTTCTGACGCAGTTTTTCAGTTTGTTCCAATTTGAAAATTTCTGTTTTCTTTTTTTCCCTACGCGATATAAATTTTGCAATTGCAAACAAAATCAGAATGCATACTACAAGGTATACAATCCTTGCATATGTAGTTGCATACCAAGGTGAATCAATGGTGAATGCATAGGTCTCTGAAGTGGTTTCCTGTCCGTAACCATTCCGCGCCTGAACGGTAAATTTGTAGGTACCTGATGGAAGGTTGGTATATTCTTTTTGGGTTTTTGCTGCCCATGTCGACCATTCAGAATCAAAGCCTTCCAACTTGTATCGGTATTGCAGGTAGTTGCTTTTTTCAAAGTAGGGGGCTGAGAAATCGAACCTGAAATCGTTCATCTTATCATCAAAATGCGGGTAGATATTGTCTACACTTTCCGTTAAATTGCCATAGGATACAATGGAATCTCCGGATGTAATGGATGTAACTTTCCTTATCAGCACCTTGAAATAATCTTCATTGGGGCTTTGTCTGGAAGGGCATAGGTGTATGAACCCCTTTTCACTGCCTATAAAGAAATTCTCTGCATCAGCGGCGAAAATGTGTTCGAATCCATCTACAAGTTCTTCCTGAAGCTGATTGAAGTATAAGAGTTCAAACTTATTCACCACTCCCGTGTCGTTCACCTGTAACATTCCAAACTCATTGTCAATAGAAAACCAGATATTACCGAGACGGTCTTCCAACATTCTGTGCACTTTCCGGCCTTTGCCAAAGATATTTTCGAAATCTTGATGTGGTAGAAAGGAGTCGGTCGTATCGCTATATGAATAAACCCCCTTTGGGGTGGTGAAAATGAGTTCATTCCGCACTTTCGATACATTGATAAACAGCTCTTCTGGCAAGCCCTGATTGGTATCGTAGAATTTTATTTGTGCTATTGAGTCCAGTCCCTCTGTCATTTTGAGTTTGTAGAGACCCTTATAAGCGTGTGATACCCAGATGTCTCCTTTTCCATCTTCTTCAAACACCCTGGCCGACTCATTAAAGCCGGGTAGAATACGTACCCTGGCCCAATATGGGGTTGTATCTCGCCCGGCACTTACCGTCTTTTGGTACAGTGCTATACCATTGTATGTACCTTCTATAGCGTATCCAGCGTGGCTCACCAATTCCATAAATTTCCAAGATCCTTCGGCATCAGAGAAGGTGACGAGGGAATCCTTGATGAGGTAGGAGGCACCCTTGTGTTGGGATACTATTAGATCATCACCGCAGAATGCAATATCCCAAACTTGGCCTATCCCATTGCCTACTTCTTTGAATATTGGTTGTGAAAGCAGGTTGTTGTTCTCGCCCAGATTGGTATAAAAAAGCCCCTGGTTTGTACCCAGGTAGAGCTTGTTGTTTTGTAATATGGAGGAGTATCCGGTTCCTTTAATGCCTTGTTCCGATCGAATTACAGAAAATGGTGAGTTGGTCTCTGCATGGTCTATTCCATTGTCGAGTCCAAGCCAAATGTTAGACTGTCTATCTTGAAAAATGCTAAGTACTGTGTTGTTTTGAAGCCCCGTGCTTCTGTTCAGGTGCAAAAGGTGTTTTCCATCTTCATCAAATAATACTACGCCATCCTGCGATGTTCCTATGGCATAGCCTCCAGAATGCAAGCGTATGCCGCAATAGGCTTGATTTCTAATCAAGAATTCGCTTACCTCATTTTGCCAGGGAACGATTGACCCATTGCCGTCCATGGTAAACAATCCTTTGGAAACTGAAATAAGCAGTAAACGTGCATCTCTAAATGGGAGCATGGCTACAAGGCGTTCGATTCCAAAAAGGGCGCCAGATGCAACCAATTTCAGCGTGCGATCCTGAAGGGTATAAAGGTCCTTGCTTTTAGATTGCAGGTAAATGGTTCCTTCTACGTCAAAGAAATTTTCGAAACGCTCCCCTCGGGCTGAGAGGGTTTGAATTTGACCATTTTGGTACATAAAAATGGCCTTCTCCGAACAAAAGTAGACAGCGCCTTCCCGAATGATGATCTTCCAAACATCATCAAATCCCCACAATTCCGTGGGTATAGAGTCTACCAGTGAAGTGTACTCAAATGCGCCATTTATATCGGGGCTGATGTACCCCAGTTCATTCTGTCCTCCAAGATAGATTCTTCCAGTACTCGCAAATGCAAATGAACGCACGATGGTGCTATTAGGTAAGTTATAGGTTTGCCAATGCGTACCATCATATTCAAGCAAACCTTTGTTGTTGCCGAAATACATTATGCCGCGTGTATCTTGGCCTATACACCAGTTTTGTGTACCGGCTTGGTATTCTGACCTTAAAAAGTTTGTAATGGTCGGAGTGCCCAAACTGCGCAGCTGAGAAAAACTTTGCAGTGCAAAACTGACCACAAACAATAATGTGAATGATACAACTTTAAGCATTTCTGAGATTTGGAGACGGAAAGTACATATTAGAATTGAAATTTGGGAGTTTGAAGTAGTTGTGTTCAATTGAATATGGTTATAATACATACATTATCAATAATATAAGTGCCATATTAAGATATGTATGTGGCGTTTGATGTAATCTTGATGTAGTGGGTATTTATTTCGAAGTACGCGTGATGTAACCTTTTATTTGAGTTTAGGTGTACGTTGGACATAAATTTGACAGGTTCACTTTCTGTTCAATTAATGCGTTTCCAATGAGCATCAATCAACGACCTTTACTTTTACTGGTTAGCCTTGTCTTCATCTTGTTCGCCGGCTGTTCTAAGCCTGAGGAATTGGGTGGGTGCGATTTCCCAGAAGCCCAAAATATGCGCCTGGTGTGGAGCGATGAATTTGAAGGGGAAAGCATAGATTCTACCAAATGGTCTTTCAACCTAGGTGATGGTTGCCAATTGGGTGAGAATCTTTGTGGATGGGGAAACAATGAACTACAGTATTACACAGACCGTGAGGAGAATGTTTATCTGCAAAATGGTAACTTGGTAATCAAGGCTAGAAAGGAGAATCCATTTTACGAAGGATACCAGTATACCTCTTCACGTTTGGTCTCCAAAAACAAGGGCGATTGGACATTTGGAAGGGTTGATGTAAGGGCTAAGATGTTGTTGGGTAAGGGTCTTTGGCCTGCGATATGGATGCTTCCCACCGATACAGTGTATGGCGGATGGCCGAAAAGCGGTGAAATAGATATCATGGAGTACCTGGGTGATAGACCAAGCGAAGTACTCGGCACCATACACTACGGCCATGACTTTTGGAGATACAACAGCCAATCTATTGCATTAGACGAAGGTACCTTTGCCGAAGATTTTCATGTTTTTTCTGTGCTCTGGACAGACCAGTGTATACAATTTCAAATGGATGGAAAGAACATTGGTGTGCCCAACACGCGCAGCACCGTTTTACCCACTACATGGCCTTTTGATCAAAACTTTCATATGATACTGAACATCGCAGTGGGAGGAAACCTCCCCGGTAATCCCGACGCCTCCACCATCTTCCCCCAAACTATGGAAGTGGATTATGTACGGGTATATCAGGAATGATTCCATTGAATAAGCTCAGTCAATTTCAAAACAAAACACCAACAATTAACCCAACCAAAATGAAAAAAATCTACACCTTTATTTTCGCAGCGCTGCTTCCTGCAGTTGCACTGCAAGCCCAAACCATTTGGGACAATTTTGAAGACCAACGCAAGGCGAATTACTTTTTCATCAATGGGGTATTTATTCCCTACAATGAAAATCCAGACCAATCTGGAGTAAACACTAGCCAAGTTGCAGCATCCTACACGCGCAATCAGGCAGAGTTGTTCGATGTAATCGTTATGGATGGCGTTATGGCCAATGTGGGCGACTATATCAACGGAACCAAACAAATGAAAATCGATATTTGGAGTCCGGTGGTCGGGATGACGGTTCAGATAACCCTTGAAAACAGTGTTCTCGCACAGCCAGCTAATTACCCTGTAGGTAGGCATAGTGAGCATTTTGCCACCACCACAGTGGCCAATGCTTGGCAAACCCTTACTTTCAACTTTAGTGGACAACCGGACGGAAGTGTCTCAAACACAAATGTAAACCGACTGGTTCTCCTATTCGCCCCAAATACAAATTCTGGGCCTGCCTTGTACTGGGACAATTTGCAGGGCCCCGAATTGGCCGCAGATCCTTGCGCCAGCGTGATCCCCGACCAAGCTATTTTCAATGATTTTCAGTGCAATCAGAATGTGAATTTTATCTTTTCTCACTCCGGCATAAATTTTCAAAGAATATTAAACCCGGATCAAGCCGGTAATCCTTCAAGCCATGTGGCCCGCTATGTGCGAAA
This sequence comes from Cryomorpha sp., assembly GCA_041749535.1. Taxonomy (GTDB): domain Bacteria; phylum Bacteroidota; class Bacteroidia; order Flavobacteriales_D; family Cryomorphaceae; genus JBBQZU01. Next base: position 66,307 of record JBGTBE010000079.1, read on the forward strand.
TGGAGGAGAGGAGTTTGATGTGATCATAGGCAAATTCAATGGCCCACTCGGACTTACACCTACAAGCTCAATTAAGCTTGATGTGTGGGATCCAACGGCACCAACAACTGTGCTCGTGTCGCTCCAAAATGAGAACAGTGATGTAATTCTTGAAATGCCTGCTCAAACATCGGTGAGCAGCCAATGGCAGACGCTTACTTTCGATCCATCTTCGGTTTCAGGGGCAACAGATATTACACAATTTGTGATTTTGTTCGACCCGGAATCGGGCACTTCTGATGAATATTTCTTCGATAATTTCCGTGGTGAAAACTTAACTTCCGTGGAAAATATAGCATCGGTAGTTTCCTTCAATGCGTTTCCAAATCCATCGCAAGGACAAACAACTTTCCAATATGAACTTCGCAATAGCGCAAATGTGAGCTACTCAATTTTCGACATTACTGGAAAATTGGTTGATCAACGAAATATGGGAATGCAAGCGGCGGGCGTACAGCAAATCCTGTGGACTGCGAAAGGTATTTCAAATGGCTTGTACTTCTACACTTTCAATATTGATGGCCAAGCGGCATCGGGCAAAATGGTCCTGAACCAGTAACAAAAATCCACTTATTCCTTCATCATTCACGAAGCAACCGGCTGGCATCATACCACCGGTTGTCTTTTCAGGAAAGCACCAAAAGCTACTTTCCATTTAAATTTTATGCACCAAATGGATCAACAAACTGCCACCTCTAGAACTACCTTGTCTGTTGTATTGCAGCGCATTGAAGCCCTTTTAGCCAAAATGACCCTCGCAGATAAAATCGGACAGATGTCGCAAATTGCAGGGCAAGGTGGATTAAATGAGGATGTGCGCAGTGCAATACGCAAAGGTCAGGTTGGGTCCCTGCTCAATGAAGTGGATACCGATATCTTAAACGAGATGCAGCGCATAGCGAAGGAGGAAAGCAAACTGGGTATACCCATTCTGATAGGCCGTGATGTGATTCACGGTTTTCAGACAATGATGCCCATTCCAATAGGACAAGCAGCAAGTTGGAACCCTCGCCTCGTAGAAGACGGAGCGCGCATTTCGGCTATAGAGGCTGCTTCCGTAGGCATTCACTGGACTTTCGCTCCAATGATTGATATAACCCGTGATCCACGTTGGGGACGAATTGCAGAGTCATTGGGCGAAGACCCTTACCTCACCAGCGTGCTTGGAGCAGCTATGGTTAAAGGTTTTCAGGGTGACGATCTTTCCAATCATGATAGTATAGCTGCTTGCGCCAAACACTTTGCAGCCTATGGCTACTCTGAAGCGGGCAAGGATTATGCGTATGTCAACATCTCTGAAAATGAATTGAGAAACGTGGTACTCCCGCCCTTCAAAGCGGCAAAGGAAGCAGGTGTTGCCACATTTATGACTGCATTTAGCGATATTAATGGAATTCCAGCTACGGCAAGCGAATTTCTCACCAAAAAGGTGCTGCGCGAAGAGTGGGCCTTTAGCGGATTTGTAGTAAGCGACTGGGATTCTGTGGTGCAGCTTACCACGCATGGTCTTGCGGAAAACCACAAAGAAGCCGCTTATCAAGCAGTTCATGCCGGAGTGGATATGGAAATGGCAAGCCATTCTTACATCCATCATCTCGAATCACTCGTGAAGGAAGGTCGTATTTCTGAAAATGAAATAAATGCCTGTGTGCGGAATATACTGAAAGTGAAATTCGACCTTGGTCTGTTTGAAAATCCTTACACAGATGCTTCTGTTTTTCCCATAAAAGGGAATGCTGACCACATGGAAGTGGCCAAGCAAGCAGCCCTGGAAAGTTGTGTATTGCTGAAAAACGACCACAACATATTGCCTCTGAATATTGAAAAAGTGCACAACCTCGCCGTAATAGGCCCACTCGCTGACGATGGTTTGGAGCAAATGGGTACCTGGACTTTTGATGGCGTTGAAGAATGGTGTCAAACACCGCTTTCTGCCATCAAAGCTATGGTGGGAAGCAAGGTGAATGTGCGCGTGGCCCGCGGACTGGAAACTACCCGCACCCAGAACAGAGCTGGTTTTGCAGAAGCAATTGAAATTGCACGACAGTCTGACACAGTGTTGTTGTTCATGGGCGAAGAGGCCATTCTCAGTGGCGAAGCGCATTGCCGCGCTGATATTGATTTGCCTGGTTTTCAGAATGAATTGCTCGAAGAGATTTCAAAACTCGGAAAGGCGACAATTCTCGTAATTATGGCTGGGCGACCGCTTACACTTGACAAAACAAGGCATTATGTAAACAGTATGTTATACGCCTGGCATCCCGGTACCATGGGTGGCCCAGCCATTGCAGATATCTTGTTTGGAAAAGTTGCACCCTCCGGAAAACTGCCTTTTACCTTTCCAAAAGTGGTAGGACAAGTGCCTATTTACTACAACCAACGCAACTCAGGAAAGCCAGCCTCACCTGATTCATTCGTTTATATAAACGATATTCCTTCAAGGGCACCGCAAACTTCTACGGGCAATACTTCTTTCCATCTGGATGCGGGATACGAACCATTGTATCCGTTCGGGTTTGGATTGAGCTATACCCATTTCGGATACTACAATATTCGCTTATCGAACGATGTGCTTCGTCCAAACGAAACCCTCGATGTGGAATGTGAACTTTCAAACCACGGTCATTTTGATGCAACAGAAGTAGCTCAACTATATGTACGCGACAGGTTTGGCAGCATCACCCGTCCGGTGAAGGAATTAAAGGGCTTTCAACGCGTCCACTTGCGTGCAGGCGAATCCAAAACAATTCTATTCCGGTTCACAACAGATGATCTGGCTTTTTATAACCGTGATATGAAACGGGTTGCAGAACCCGGTGATTTCGACTTGTGGGTAGGCGGCGACAGCAACGCATCACTTCATGCCAACTTCAAATTAATAAACTAACTAAACTATGGCAGCCACAAAGACCCCACATGTCAAAGGATCAAGGACCAATAGGTTTATAGTGCTCACTGCACTCATCGTAGCTCTTGGAGGATTCTTGATGGGCTTCGATGCTTCTGTAATCTCTGGAGTGAATAAGTTTATAGAGCTCGAGTTTGAGCTCACCAAACTGGAACTGGGCTGGGCAGTGAGTTCGCTTACACTTACAGCAACTTTAGCCATGATGGTATCTGGACCGCTCAGCGATAAATTTGGCCGTAAAAAGATACTTACTATAGCCGCAATTCTGTATACCATTTCGGCGTTGGGATCAGCCGTAGCCCCTACTTTTTTCTGGCTTATTGCAGCCCGAATGCTTGGTGGAATAGGCGTTGGTGCTTCGCTCATCATTGCTCCCATGTATATCGCAGAGATCTCACCACCTCACCTTCGCGGTCGTATGGTTTCATTCAACCAACTGAATATTGTGCTTGGTATTTCAGTGGCATTTTTCTCCAATTATTTGATTCTTCAATGGGGGCAGTCAGAATCAGAATGGGCACAATATCTAAAATTCGGGGAGTACAACTGGCGATGGATGCTTGGCGTTGAAGCTATACCGGCTATTCTGTATTTCTTCGGGTTATTCTTTGTGCCAAGCAGTCCGCGATGGCTGGCTATGAAGGGGCGCTATGATGAAGCACTTACAGTGATGAGCCGAGCGTGCCATCCTGATGAAGCAGCCAGAATAATACAATCTGTGAAGGACAGCATGATTGATTCTGGTCACACAAAAAAAACACCTGTCAAAACACTTTTTCAACCAGCCCTTCGATTGGTGCTCACCATAGGCCTGGTTATTGGCATTTTACAACAAATTACCGGTATCAACTCGGTGTTTTTCTACGCACCCATGATTTTTGAGCAATCGGGTATAGGAACCGATGCTTCCTTCTCTCAGGCCATTTATGTAGGACTTATCAACCTGGTATTCACACTACTTGCTATTTCATTGATCGATAAACTTGGAAGAAAACCATTGCTGGTCATTGGTGTTTCTGGCATCGCGTTGTGCATGTTTCTTCTTTCATACGGTTTCCATTCTGCCACTTATACCTTGAATGAAGCCACAGTCGCCGAGTTGCCCGCCGAGATTGACAGGGCTCAACTGGCACCCATGATCAATGCTACATTCGCTGATGATGTGAGTTTTAAAAATGCCCTTAGGGAATCTCTTGGGGTAGCTACTGCTAAAACCTATGAATCTGAATTGATTACAGCTGCAGTTTCGATGAATGCATGGCTTATTCTCATAGGAATTCTTGGCTTCGTAGCATCCTTTGCGATAAGTATAGGTCCTGTGATGTGGGTGCTTTTTTCGGAGTTGTTCCCCATCTGGATCCGCGGAATTGCAATATCCTTCGTCGGTCTGGTAAACTCTGCTGTGAGTTTCGGTGTGCAGCTCATTTTTCCATGGGAATTAGAAGCCTTAGGGAGTACATACACCTTTATGATTTATGGAATTTTCGCAGCACTTGGTCTGCTATTTATCGTGTTTGTGCTACCCGAAACCAAAGGTAAATCGCTCGAGGAACTTGAAAAAATTCTGGTGAAATGAGGCAAGTTTTTGGTTTTTGTTGTTTGGTTATTTGTCTCGCAAGTTCATGCGCACCCGATGCCGTGAGTGAGGAAGTGGTAATGTCCGATTCTACTCTTTTGGTACAAACAATAATAACTATTGAAGCCGAAAGCTTTACTGATTCGGGTGGTGAAGTTGGTTCTGATAAGCCGAATTCAGAGCTTAATTATATCACTACTGTAGACGAAAGCTGGCTTGCATTTAACGTGATCGTGCCTGAAGCAGGACGATACATCATGGAGCTCACTGCCAGTGCCGGTGCCGAAGGCGCAACAGCCTGGATTGAAGATTACTATGACAATCCTGACGGACGCACCTATAATGTGACCGGTACCATTATAATGGACGCGGGCGATGAGAACAGTGAATCATTTCAGCAATACACCAAAACCGGCAGCCCACTGAACGCGGGAACCCACAAAATGAAACTCCACCTTAAGGGCAATGTTCGGGTGGACAAATTTGAATTTAAATTGATCAAACCGCACGTTCATACTCCGGTTTCGCTTACGCAAAATATGAGTGGAGAAGAATGGGTAATTGTCTGGTCTGACGAGTTTGATGGCACCGGCCTTCCTGATACTTCAAAATGGACCTTCGATATTGGCGATTGGGGTTGGGGAAACAACGAATTACAGTATTACACAGAAAACCGTGTCGAAAATGCCCGCCTTGAAGATGGCAATCTGATAATTGAAGCCCTCAAGAATGACGAAGGAAATGAATGGACATCAGCCCGGCTTACCACCCGTGGCAAAGTATCGTTCACCTATGGCAGGATAGAATTTAGGGCGCGTGTACCAAAGGAAAAAGGAAACTGGGCTGCAGGATGGACCCTCGGCGACAGCTATTTGGATGAGATTTCATGGCCCTATTGTGGCGAAATTGACATTCTGGAAAGTGTGGGTTATGAAATGGATGATGCTACAGGGGATGGCAAGGCACATGCATCTGCACATTGCGGAGCTTATTATTTCAAGCTTGGCAATCAGCCAACAGGTATTATCGACGTGAAAAACATGAACGAAGCTTATCACACTTATGCCGTGGATTGGGGGCCTGATGGCATGACGGCTTCAGTAGATGGCATCAGCTATTTTACTTACAACGATACTTCTACACCACTTTCATGGCCATTCGATAAGCCGCAAAATATCATACTGAACCTCGCAATGGGCGGTGGTTGGGGTGGCCTGCAGGGAATGGATGAAAATGTAACATCGCAAAAGTTTATGCTTGACTATGTAAGGGTATACGAAAAACGCTGATGAGAACTTTCAAAACCATAGTGTTCATCTTCCTCACTGGCTTTGCAGCCTTCGTGTGGATGGGTTTTGAAAAATCAGAACAACCTCTTATTTCCGAGAGTATTGACAAAAGGGTAGAAGCTATTCTGGCCAAAATGACCCTTGAAGAAAAAGCGGGCCAAATGACAAATATCAGCCTGATAGCTCTGGCCAAAGGTGAATTTTGGATGCGCCGCGATACAGTGGAACTCGACACAGCAAAAATCCGCGATCTTATTCTGAACCACCACGTTGGGTCAGTGCAAAACCTGGGAACGTATCCGCTCAGCCCTTCTGAATGGCGCAAATACATTGGTATTCTACAGAATATTGCGCTCAATGAAACACGACTTGGAATACCAATTTTATATGGAATTGATGCGGTACATGGGGCCAATTATACTGCTGGATCAACATTGCTTCCTCAGCAGCTTACACTTGCTGCTACCTGGAATCCTGCGCTGGCTGAAAAAGCAGGTGCAATTACTTCCTATGAAGTAAAAGCATCGGGTATTCCATGGAATTATGCGCCCGTGCTTGACGTATGCCGCAATCCACTGTGGGGCCGCGTATTCGAAACATTTGGAGAAGATACCTACCTCACCACAGCCATGGGCCAAGCCATGATCCGCGGAGCTCAAGGCAATAATATTGCAGGCGATTACGCAACGGCAGTTTGTTTAAAGCATTTCTGGGGCTACGGCCATCCTGCAAATGGCAAAGACCGATCACCGACGTACCTGCCGGAGCGAATGCTCAGACAAATTCATTTGCCCCCTTTTGCTGCTGCTATTGAAGAGGGAGCATTGACAGTAATGCTCAATTCAGGCTCTGTAAATGGAATTCCAAGTCATGCCGACCCATACCTGATTACCGATATTCTGAAGGGAGAGCTGGGCTTCGAAGGTTTTGTGATTTCTGATTGGGAAGACATAATGAACCTTGTAAATACCCATCAGGTAGCCAAAGACGAGAAGGAAGCTGTGAAGCTATCGGTAAATGCAGGACTTGATATGTGCATGGAACCCTATGATGCGAGTTTTGCTGAAATGCTGGTGGAGCTGGTGCAGGAAGGTGAAGTGCCCATGCAGCGCGTTGATGATGCCGTAAGACGCATACTCCGCGTGAAAATGACACTCGGTCTTTTCGAAAGGCCTCTTACCAATCCTGATATTTACGAGAAGTTCGGGTCTGAAGAATTTGCGGAAGCCAGTTTCGAAACCGCAATTGAGGCAATGACCTTATTGAAAAATGAAAGCAATGTTTTGCCTTTGCCAAAAGGTAAAACATTCCTTGTTACTGGAGTAGCTGCCCACTCTTTGAACTACCTGAACGGCGCCTGGTCCCGCACCTGGGGTGGTGGTGATACTACCTTTAATGATATGGGTAAGCAGACCATCCTTGATGCTATTCGTTCGAAGGCCGGTACTTCAAACGTTTCATGGGTTCAGGGTACGGATTACGATAGTGATGTGAATACCGCTGAAGCAGTGAAGGCTGCCGCCAATGTTGATTATATAGTGCTTTGCCTTGGTGAGAAACCAGCCACAGAAAAGCCCAGTGATATAGACAACATCGACATGCCACGTGCCCAGCTCGATTTAGCGAAAGCTTTGGCAAAAACTGGCAAGCCACTTATACTCGTGTTGGTAGAAGCCCGTCCAAGGGTGATCAGCGAAATTGAACCATTTGCAACCGGTATACTAATGGCTTACCTTCCGGGAAATGAAGGCGGCCGTGCCATAGCCGAAGTGTTGTACGGCGATCATAATCCTTCCGGAAAATTGCCAATTACATATCCGCGCCATTCGGGTTCAGTATGGACTTACGACCATACCAAGGCCGACCGCCGAGATGCGGGTTTTGGTCATGATGGATTCAAACCGCAGTACGAATTTGGCTTTGGCCTGAGTTATACTCAGTTTGCCTATAGTGCATTATCTGTAAGCCAAGACACCATCTCCGGAAAGGAACCTTTAGAAGTCTCGGTTGTGGTCACCAATACAGGGGCCCGAAATGGAAAAGAAGTGGTACAGCTTTATTCGGCTGATTTGGTAGCGAGCATTGTACCTGCAGTGAAGCAACTGCGCAAGTTTGAGAAAGTCGAGCTCGCACCGGGAGAATCCAAAACTGTACAATTTTCTATTTCAGAAAATGACCTTGCTTTTGTGAACATGGACCATAAGTGGATCACAGAAGATGGAGATTTTACCCTGATGATAGATACCCTCACCGCTAGGTTTCACTACCGAAAAGGGACATCCTATCCATTGGGTATGAACGAAATATTGAACAACAATAACAATCGGAAGCGAAATAAGCAATGACCGAAAAAGAAATATACAACAGAGCCGATGAATGGCTGCGCAAGATGAGTCTGGAGCAAAAGATTGGCCAGATGATTCAGACTGAACGCATGTCAATATCCCCTGCACAGGTGAAGGAATTTCACCTAGGCTCGGTGCTGAGCGGCGGTGGATCATGTCCTGGTAATAATACACCGGCCGATTGGGTAGCAATGAATGATGCGTATTGGGCTGCCTCGGTGGAAGAGGATGATACCCACTTGCCTATTCCCATTCTCTATGGTGTCGATGCAATTCATGGAAATAACAATGTGCTCGGTGCTACCATTTTCCCTCATAATATAGGGCTGGGCTGTGCCAACGACCCGGACCTGCTCATGCGAATTGCGCAAGTAACTGCACGCGAAATACTCGCTACTGGGGTAGAATGGACTTTTGCGCCAACACTCGCCGTAGCCCGAAATAACCACTGGGGCCGCACCTATGAGAGCTATTCTGAAGATCCGGAAATAGTTAAATCTTATGCCGGACCTTTCGTAAATGGGCTGCAGGGAGATTTGGGCCGCGACTCGGTAATAGCCTGCGTAAAGCATTGGGTGGGCGACGGTGGTACTACCTACGGAATTGACCAGGGCGATACAAATCTAAGCGAAGCCGAACTGCGCCGTATGCATATGTCGCCATATCCACCTGCCATATCAGCAGGAGTACTTACAGTTATGGCATCGTTCAACAGTTGGAACGGAGATAAGTTACATGGACATAAATATCTGCTCACTGATGTGCTGAAGAATGAGCTTGGCTTCAATGGATTTATCATTTCCGACTGGGATGGCTGCGACTACCTCGATCCTGATTTTTATAATACGGTTGCACTTGGCGTAAATGCGGGAATCGATATGTTTATGGTTTCCGAAAAATGGAGAGCATTTGGCGAAAGCCTGCGCCACCATGTGCAAAGTGGCACAGTGAAAATAGAGAGAATAGATGATGCTGTGCGAAGAATTTTATATGTTAAAATCAAATTCGGACTATTTGAAAAGCCCCGTCCCGCGGAGCGTTTCTGGTCTAATTCAAAGCTGTTTGGTTCTAAAGAGCACAGAGAAGTAGCCCGCGAAGCCGTCAGGAAATCACTGGTATTGCTGAAAAATGAGAACAATATATTACCACTTCGAAAGGATGCCCGAATTATTGTGGCAGGTAAAAATGCCAACGACTGCGGGCACCAATGTGGAGGATTTACAGTGGCATGGCAAGGGGTTTCTGACAGTAGGAATGTGGTGGGCGAAAGCATGGCCGGTGCCATTACATCGGGTTATGGATCAAATGCCAGCGTCCAGAAAGGTCAGATCGTTGGAGGCACATCTATTTGGGATGGAATCAGGGCCGTGGCCCCAAATGCACAATTAAACCCAGATGGTACCAAAGCTGAGAAATCCCGGCACGACGTGGGCATTGTGGTAGTTGGTGAAACGCCATATGCCGAAGGAATGGGCGATATACGCGATGGAGACGATGTAATTGTAGAGATGGGGTCGCAGATCAAAGGCCTTATGAAAGTATTGCATCCTTATGGAAAATCATTGGTGCTGAATGATTTGCACCCCGAAGACCTGCGTGCCATCTTAAATATTACAAGTAAAGGCATTCCAGCCGTGGTGGTATTACTTAGCGGACGAACCTTGATTATTGAAAAAGAACTCAATGCTTCATCGGCATTTGTAGCCGCTTGGCTTCCGGGCTCAGAAGGCAATGGAGTAGCGGATCTGCTCTTCGGCGATTACGACTTTCAGGGCAAACTTTCATTTACATGGCAGAAAAAGGCAGATGAGAGTTTCAAGGTGCGTGATGCCCACTACGAGCCTTTGTTTGGATATGGCTACGGACTCAATTATTCAAAAGAAAAAACCAGCGTATGAGTTTTGGAATAAGACATTTTACATCAACCCGAAAAGGTGAACGGATGAGGTAAATAAACCCACTCCTTAAACTATTTCACAAATTTTTAACCAAAAACAATTAAATCATGAAGTCAATTTTTATTTACCTGTTTACAATCTTCAGCCTTGCCGGTATGACCCTGCAGGCTCAGGATGCGCCTTGTAGCGGCCAGTCTACAGCTGCAGCTGAAGGTACCTTTACCTTGGGCTACAACTACACCATTACCACCAATGGCAGCGATGTCACGGCGGTATTTCAGTTACTTGATCCAAAAGTGGGTCTTGTAGCTTTTGCCCAAACCTACAACCCTAATTTTGCAGAAGTGCAAATGGCTGCGGTTGGAGACCCTGCAGCCCAAACGTTTACGGCAACTTTTTCAGGACAAACTGCCGGTGCGCCATTTAACATTGCGTGCAAATTTGCCTTTGCCGGTGGCCTTGCAACCACTCCTGTGCTTGCTTATGTGGTGAACACCGGCTGTGGAGGAGGAAGCTCATCATTGATTTCACTTCCCGTGACGTTTGAAGATGATGCGCTGGATTATGAACTTCAGGACTTTGCTGGAACAGCTTCTGAAATTATTGTGGATCCTACAGATGCAGGCAATACGGTGGTGAGAACCATAAAGTCTGCTTCTGCTGAATTATTCGCAGGTACTACTGTAGCCGATGTAAGTGGATTCTCTGAAGCTATACCTTTCGTACTTGGTTCTTCATTTATGACTGTGCGTGTATGGTCACCGGATGCAGGCATTCCTGTGCGACTTAAAGTTGAGCAAGTTGGTGTACCCGCAATTTCAGTTGAAACTGAGGCAACAACCACTGTTGCCAATGCATGGGAAACCCTGACCTTCAATTTTGCGAATCAGGCGCCTGGCACAGCAGCAATTGGATATGGCAATACCTATAACAAGGCCACGATTTTCTTCAATTTTGGGACCACCGGTGCAGAAGCTGGAGAGAAAACGTATTACTGGGATGATGTAGCATTCTTGCCAGGTGAGCCAGTTGTTGGAATTGAACTTCCTGTAACTTTTGAAGATGAAGAGATCGATTATGCACTAACTGATTTTGGTGGAAATGCTTCAAGTTTGGTCGCTGACCCAACCAATCCAAGCAATACCGTAGTTCAAAGCATCAGAACTGCTGGTGCCGAGTTTTTTGCAGGTACTACAGTAGGGGGTACAGTTGGACTGGCTAGTCCGATACCCTTCGTACCAGGGTCTTCTACCTTGAGTGTGCGTGTATTTTCACCGACCGCTGGCACACCAGTTCGCCTCAAGGTTGAGAACTCAGCGAACCCCGGAATATCTGTGGAAACTGAAGTGAATACTACTGTGGCTGGTGATTGGGAAACCATTCTTTTCAACTTCTCAAACCAGGTGAGTGGCACAGCCCCAATCAATTTTGCAAATCAGTACAACAAGCCTTCGATTTTCTTCAATTTTGGAGCATCAGGAGCACCAGAGCAAATCTATTTCTGGGATGATATCGAATTCGTTCCGGGACCTCCTGCACCAGCACTTGATCTTCCTGTAGATTTCGAGAGTGATGATCTGATCTATGGTTTGGTAGATTTTGCAGGCACAGTGTCTACAAGAATTACGGATCCTACCGACGCAGGCAATAAAGTTGTTCAAACTACCCGTACAGCAGGGTCAGCATTTTTTGCAGGAACTGTATTGGCTGAAGGTGTTGGTTTTGCAAACCCAATTGCTTTTACGCCAGAGTCTACTGTGCTATCAGTGCGTGTTTGGTCACCCGTGGCAGGTATTCAGGTTAGGCTGAAAGCCGAGGCGCTTGCAAACCCCGCGATTTCAGTAGAAACTGAAGCCACTTCAACTGTTGCCGGCGATTGGGAAACATTGAGCTTCGACTTTGCAAATGAAGCGCCTGGAACCGCCGAAATAAACTTCGCAAGCGATTACAGAAAGCTGGTTATATTCTTCAACTTTGGTGCTGAAGGAGCTCCTGAGCAAACATATTACTGGGATGATGTGCAGTTTCCTTCAGTGGCCTGCGCTGTAAATGGTGGTACTATTGCAACCAACAGCCCCAGACTTAATCTATGCAAAGGAGATGGAGTTGCGAACTTGGTGCAACTTACTGTTTCTGGTAATGTAGGTGTTGGTAGATTCGGACTTGTAACGCAATCAAACCTTGATGTAGTTGCTACCAATGCTACCGGTCTCTTCAATATGGAGAACTACCCGGCCGGAAGCTACTTCGTAGGGCATATTTCAGTAAATGATATTAGCGAGTTGTCAGGAATCACCAATGTAGATCAATTAAGCGGCTGCTTTGATCTTTCAAACCAGCTTCCAGTAACCAGCGTTCAACTTGATGGTGGTACAATCACAGCGAATGGTTCACTTGTAGTTTGTTCAGGCAATATTGGTTTTTCTGTAACTGGAAATCAGGGGCCGAACTTCCGATGGGCACTTCTCAACCAACAGGCAACCATCGTTTTAGCGCAAAATACTACTGGAATTTTCAACGTGAATGCACTTGCCAATGGCACATACAGAGTAGGTCATATCGCTTACGGTCAAGGTGTAAATCTTGGCGCAATCACACCTCCTATAGTTCCGGAGTGTGTGGATGCTTCGAATTTACTTACTCTTACTAAAGTGTCTTGCATACAAGCAGCTATTGAATCTTCACCAAACCCAACCGTTGGTGCATCTTATGTTACATTCTCGGTACCGAATGATGCCTATACAACCCTTGAAGTGTACGATATGAGTGGACGCAAAATTGCTGATTTGTTCAGTCAAAATGTACAGTCAGGTGCTGAGTACCGACTGGAATTTAACGGTTCAGGACTACCTAACGGTGTGTACGTTTACAGACTGAGTACAGAATCAGAAGTAGTGATTGAGAAATTCATGATTGCCAAATAATCAGATCAAAAAACACCAGATTGTTCAGCTGCCACACAATGGGTGTGGCAGCTTCAATTTGATTAAGAAGTAAAGCTTACCTACTACCTGAAATAATTTAGAATCTTCTGTAGAAAGACGTAAGGTACAGCAGCACAAATGTTGGACAAACGGCTTCTACTACAATTTTACACTTACAATTTTTAAACCTTTAAAAAACCAATAATGAGATCATTCTCCTTTCTTTTTCTCCTGCTGGCCGGTATCACTGGCACTACTTGGGTGCAGGCCCAGAATACGGAGTGTGCAGGCACCTCTATGCAAGCCTCCGATGGTACATTTTCGGTGGGCTACAACTACAGTTTCACCACCAATGGTGGAAATGTTACAGCGGAATTTCAGCTCCTGGATCCACAAATAGGCCTGGTCGCATATGCTCAAACCTACAATCCGAATTTTGCAGAAGTGCAGATGAATGGGGTAGGTGCACCAGAAGAACAGACATTTACGGCATCATTTCCCGGACAAGTTGACGGAACATCCTTCAACATAGCCTGCAAATTTGCTTTTGCGGGTGGCTTGTCTACAACAGCTATTCTTACCTACACAGTGGGTAGTAATTGCTCGGGCGGCACATCACTAAATCTTCCCATAGATTTTGAGAGTACTGAAATTAACTACGAACTTCAGGATTTTGGGGGCAATGCATCCTCTATTGTTGATGACCCAACAGACCCAAGCAATAAGGTGGTTCAGTCAATAAAAACCATCATCGCTGAGGATTGGGCTGGCACAACGGTAGGTGATGTGAGCGGTTTTGCGCAAGCCATTCCTTTCGCTCCTGGCGCTACAAGTATGTCAGTAAGGGTATGGTCCCCCGTTGCTGGGATACCTGTAAGGCTTAAAGTGGAGCAGGTAGGCGATCCAGGCATTTCTGTAGAAACAGAAACGCTCTCTACCGAAGCCATGGTTTGGGAAACGTTGGTTTTTGATTTCTCAAATGAAGTTCTGGGCACTGCCGCAATTAACTTCAGCAGTGAATACAACAAGGCATCTATATTTTTCAACTTCGGTACATCAGGATTGGATGCCGGCCAGCAGATATTCTTCTGGGACAATATGGAATTTATTGCTGGGGCAACACTAAACCTGCCTGTAAATTTTGAAAACCCTGAACTCAATTATGGTCTTGTTGATTTTGGCGGAAACCAATCTCAGATTATAGTGGATCCTACGGATGCGAACAACATGGTAGTTGAATCAATAAAAACTATAGGGGCTGCAACTTGGGCTGGGACAACACTTGCAGAAGGTGTAGGCTTCGAGAATCCCATTCCCTTTGCTCCGGGTGCTACTCTTATGACTGTTAGGGTATGGTCGCCCACAGCAGGAATTCAGGTGCGGCTGAAGGCTGAAGCCCTGAACAATACTGCAATTTCAGTGGAAACTGAAGCAACGACCAGTATGGCATCTCAGTGGGAAACATTGACTTTCAATTTTGCGAATCAAGCTGCAGGTACTGCTGCAATAAACTTTGGCAGTATTTATTCTAAAGTTTCCATATTCTTCAACTTCGGTGTTGAAGGAACCGGCCTTACTTATTATTGGGACGATGTAGAATTTGGACCATTAATGCCACCCCCGGGAGAATTGAATTTACCATTGACTTTTGAAGACAGTGAACTGAATTATGGTCTGGTTGACTTTGGTGGAAATGCTTCTGAGATTGTTGTAGATCCTACCGATCCTGACAATATGGTTGTACAATCAGTGAAAACTGCTGGCGCGGAGCTTTGGGCCGGAACTACTGTAGCTGAAGGAATTGGTTTTGCCACCCCAATCCCATTTGCTCCGGGTGCTACTCAGATGACAGTTCGCGTATGGTCACCACTTGCCGGAATACCTGTTCGCCTTAAGGCTGAAGCTCTGAGTAATCAAAATATTTCCGTAGAAACTGAAGCTACCACAACCCTTGTATCGCAATGGGAAACGCTTACCTTCAATTTTGCAAACCAGGCTGAAGGCACTGCAGCAATTAACTTCGCCAGCGACTACCGAAAAGTGTCCATATTCTTCAACTTCGGAATTCCCGGAGCTGTGACCGGTGAGCAAACTTATTACTGGGATGATGTAGCATTTGGTGGTGGAATTGACCCACCTGCTGATGGTCTGGTACTGCCTGTTACTTTTGAAGAAGAGATAGAATATGGATTGGTAGATTT
>JBGTBE010000080.1:0-39616 GCA_041749535.1 Cryomorpha sp.
GTTTACACACTATTTTTATAACGCTGCCGGCGACCGCGTAAAGAAACTTACCCGCAAGGGCCAGAAACTTGAAGTGACGGTGTATGTGGATGGAGGCATTTTCGAACTTACTTATACCAAACCCACCGGTGGCAGTATTGACGTTAATCTTTACTACAATACATTATACCTGAAGGATGGTAATTCAGCTATCGTATCCATACAAGTTGGCAGCAACACCCCAGACCTCACGCCCCCCATCAAGTACCATATTGAAGATCACCTGGGCAATTGCACCGTCCAGCTCAACGACAATGGTAACCTGGTTAGAAGAGAAGAGTTTTACCCTTTTGGAGAAACTGCTTTTGGGAGTTATGCTTTTAAAAGATACCGTTTTAATGGAAAAGAAAAGGACGAAGAATCAGGGCTCTATAATTACGGGCAGCGGTATTATGCACCGTGGCTATGCAGGTTTGTGAGTGTGGACCCAATTGCGGAGAGTTATCCGCAGTTGAGTAGTTACAATTATGCGGGGAATAAGCCGATATCCAAGGTAGATCAGAGGGCCTTCAAGAGGCTAATCGAGAGAATACACCATCAACTAATATTGAGATTCAAACTTCCACGGTATGGAATGCAGTGCAGCGGAAAATTATTCATCCATAAAATTCCTTGTACGCTTCAATCCGCACTTTTTACGTATTTTTGGTTTAAACGCAATATTATGACTTCAGTAGTTTTAAAGAGTAAATCGAAAGAAAACATCTTGCTTCTTGTGCAGCTCGCACAAAAAGTTGGGGGTTGACGTAAGTATTGTGAAAGAAAGGGACCTTGAAGATTTAGCCATGGTGCATGCAATTGAATCAGACAAGACCGGTGAACTCATTTCTGTTATTCAACTCCTGTCGCTGCACAAATAAATCTGATAAAGTCAGAATTAATAAGAAATCAGGCCTTTTGAAAAATAATTTATCGAAGAAAGAAGCCAGAACATGAAAACAAAAGAAATCATAAACGAAATAGGCAAACTACCGCTGAGAAAGCGTATTTATATCATCGAGCGTGCGATGCATCTCATTAGAAAGCAGGAGAGTGAGATCAAAATGAAAAAGGCTGTTAAAATGCTGCGCGATGACTACTTAACCAACAAAGAACTCACGGATTTCACTGACCTTGATATGGAATCATTCTATGAAGCAAGGTGAAATATGGTTGATAAACCTTGACCCAACGATAGGGGCAGAAATAAAAAAGAACCGACCCGCCGTTATTGTGAACGACAACCTGTTGGGTAAGTTGCCGCTAAAAGTAGTTGTACCAATTACAGATTGGAAAGAGCCTTATGCCATTGCGCCATGGTTGGTAAAACTAGAAGTCAATGATACGAACGGCTTGAGTAAAACTTCAGCAGCTGATTGCTTCCAAATTCGTTCGATTTCACAGGAAAGATTTATTAAGAAGCTGGGTTCTCTGCCGATTTCTGAAATGGATGAAATCAGAAATGGCTTGGCGAAGGTTTTATCGATTGATGTGGAATAGTTACAATGAGCCAAACAATAGGCTGGACTCACCTAGAAATCTATCATGAATGGCTGGCCTGCAGCAACAACTTCAACTTCCGTCCCGGCAACTCCGGTGCACTGAAAGTAGAAGACCCCGACCAGCTTGCTTAACTGCTCACAAATGAGCTTACCATGACCCAAAACGGGTACCTTCACATTGGCGCCTGCCCTGAGCGGAGCGAATGGGTATCCAACGGCAGCAGCAAGGGTGTAAATTTTGATAACTTCTTGATTACCACAGCCAGGCCCAAGGCCCGGCAAATCAACGATTACGGCTCAGACTGCGCCAAGGCTCCGTCTCTCGCGTACGGCCTGGCCATAGCCGGCATACACAGCGACCTGAACGAAAGAACCGCTTTGTTACCTGCCTTTTTGTGACTTTCAATTTCTGCCTTGGCTTTGTCAGTAAAACTGAGATTGTAGCCCATATTACAAGCCCAAAAACGCTTTCAGGTCTTCTTTTTTGACCCTCGTTGTTTTACCATCTTTCACCTGCTGTCTGCTGTCATTGATTTTTGCGACGAAATCAGGATCGTAGGGTTTGTCACGGGCAATTTCAAACTTCATTTTCAGTGCTTTTATAAATGCTTTCAAAGCATTTTCTTGCTCTGTGGTTTCAGGACGTATGATGAAAGTGTTCTCTGATTTCATGTGGAAATTTGATTTAAATTCAAATGAATCAAAAGCGAATTTAATCGTTTTCGATCAAAGGGCAGTTGAGCCTTGGAGTATCGATCATTTTATATGACTTTCCGCTGGCATACAGTTTCATTCAGAACCAAAACGACCCGATTGTGCGCATGCTTTAATCTGTTGTTTAAGCCGGATTGTCCTGTTTAGCTCGGCCTTATTGAATTCTCTACCCCGCTGCCCCGCGCGACTCCCGTTGCGTGGTTATTTGCCTGATAATCTCTAAGTTTGGCTTATGAGCTGCAATTGCAAACTACATAATCGTAGCGTACTTATGAATCACGGCCGCGCGACGGGAGTCGCGCGGGAGCAGAGGGGTCTCCCCAAACCCCTCTATACAAACACAAAAACAACTAAGTTTGTATATAACCTGTCCAGTCTATCGGGACCACCTCGCTATTTAAACCATGAGTTTTCGAATTTACATTCTGCTTAGTTTTCTAATTTCCTGCATGCTATACTCGAATGTTGATGCTCAGATAGCCGAAATCAAAGTACAAAAATCTGACGTTTGTAACGATCTCTATGAGGTAGTTTTGCGGGTCGTAAATCCAGGTGTGGAGACCATCATGATTCCAAATTATAGAAATATTGAACTTTATACTTTAAACAAAGGAACCAAAGTATTCATCCCTTTCGTTTTCGCTCTGGATGACCATTGTTTGACCGAGAAACTCCTCCACTCACAAAGTCCACCACAAACTGGTGACTTCATCCGGGATAGTATTTTGTCGGCAATTTATGAGAAGTGCTATACAGATCAACTGATGAAACTGAATGGTGAGCATGCCGGAAATCCCAAGTTCTCTAAAGCGGTTAAATGGAAAATGTCGGTTGGAGATCCACCATTTAATTCAAAATTGACCGATTTTATTCTGCTCGAGGCCGCCTATGACACAACGGTTGAAATCGGTTACGTTCGTGATATTGATGAATTAGGTAAGCTCTACTGGAAAGCTTCTTCTCTTGGACTGCAAGAAGATTTAGTTTATGATTACATTGTTTGCGATGAAGAAACTTTCAAATTCGTGAGACCACTGCTATTCAACTATATGAATTGCTTTGACTATCGTAAGCTTTATCTTGCTGGAGATGCAAACGAGATTATTATTCGGTAGAAGCGAATTGTGTCTTTAATTCAATATTACCCAAAACTAACCCGTGTGATCTCAAAAGTTGCGTTTACAGTTCTTAATGGTTCTTAAACGATTCCTCCAGCAGTACTTTGCACGTCCACAACCGCGTTGTTACCTCTGAGTATTAACCGAATGGTATGCCAATAATATTTGTAAAAAAACGGATCAGTGCCGGCGCAGGAATGCAACTTAGCGAAGCAATCTCACAGCAGGTAAATGCAGCGGAGCGGGGTGTCTCAATAGATTTGTGAGACAAATGTGAAACAAAACCAAAATGACCAAAACAAAAAACCCTTGCAATCTATTGATATGCAAGGGTTTAAATGATGTTTAACAATGCGTAAAGGCGGTCCGGACGGGACTCGAACCCGCGACCCCCTGCGTGACAGGCAGGTATTCTAACCAACTGAACTACCGAACCAAGGTAGAATCGCTTCTCGATTGAAGCGGTGGCAAAAGTAAACCAAATTCTCAAGAGCGCAAACAATTTAATTGCAAAATATTCCAGGGGTAAGGTGCACGAATAGGTATTTAATACAAGTGGCTGAATGTCAGTAAAAAAGGATGTATAATCGTGGGTAAACTCCGATTGGCAAATCCTTGGTTCACAGACCATCTTAGGCTACTGCGCAAAGCTGACCGGGAGAAATGATTGCAACCAATTCTCGCATCAGCATATGGTAAACCGGAAGTCCATTCGATTTGCGCTCATCCAGGCACCCTTCTCCCACCATATTATGAAATCACCTGCTTTATTTTACCTTTGCCGCCCTAATTTGATTCTGACTTTCAGCACCTCACACCTACCTACCTACCTATGCACAAACACATCGATCAGTGGTACAGCCCATCCCTCAACAAGAACATGGAGATTGTAACGTACGGACACTTTGGTTTTTCACTTCTCCTCCTACCTACTGCCGCCGCAGATTACCTTGAATACGAGCGCTTTGACCTTATTGATGCCATAGCGCCCTTGATTAACATGGGGAAAGTGAAGGTGTTCAGCATCAACAGCATCAACAATGAAAGCTGGCTGAACAGCCGCATGAAACCCCGCCACAAAGCCATTCGCCATACACAATTCAACAACTACGTGTACAACGAAGTAATACCCTACATCAAAGGCAAGTCGAGCGAAAGCACTCCTGTGGTAATTTCGGGCGCCTCTTTCGGAGCGCTGCACGCTGCCAACCTTTTCTTTAAGAATCCCTGGCTTATCAATGGATGCATTGCCATGAGCGGTGCCTACGATCTAACATCTTACACAAAAGGTTACTGGGATGAGGATGTGTACTTCAACAGCCCCATGCACTACCTCCAAAACCTGAATGACGAGAATACCCTGAACCAAATACGCAGCGGCAAGATCCATATCCTTACCGGTTCCGGCGATTACGAGGCACCCGAAGCTTCGCGCGCCCTTTCGGGACTCCTCAACAGCAAGGGCATATCCAATGATTTGGACGTATGGGGCCACGACATTACCCACGACTGGCCAACCTGGCGCAAAATGCTGCCCTACGTACTGGAAACCAAGTTTTAAACATCCTAAGGCTACACTTTCAAATGAAATGCAGCCTTTGTTTTGTGTCTGAATATGCCGTAAATTGGTAGCTTAGTACTCACATTTACAGCAGCAACCATTGAAATGTCATTGAATAGTAACGTCATCAGTCCTCACCATTTTCACATTCCTGTAATGGGTACGGGGTTCACCATCGATACCCCTATCAAAGTGGCGCACCTGGGTATTCATTCTGTGATATCGCTGGTAGATGATGTGCTCGTTGAGAAGATGCGAAGGCATTACTGCGAAAAGCTGGGTATTGCATTCTACCCCATCACAGAAAAAGAAGCGGATTGCCGCGCACTGAGAATTACTGCCTGGCTCAATTTGGTGGCCGATCAGGTAGATGAGAATTTCAAAAAGCTAAAGCAGGACAGGAATTCCATTCTCAGGTATATCAATTTGCTCCCCTCAGATGCTCCTCTGAAAAAAAGATTCGATACTGACATTTCAACCCTTCGCAAGGATACAGACCTTTTTTATTGGGCTGATGAGCACCTTATAGCGGGCAGCATAGATGTGAATGTAATGACCAAACTCGATAGAGAGAGTTTTGACAAAAAGGGTGAATTGCTTCCTTCAGAGTTCAACGATGCCCATGCTGCTGTGCGGGGATATGCACAGAGCAGACTGCGCTCCAAGCTTGTATTTTCAGCAGGACTTAACCCCAGGCTGTATGGTTACTTAGATCAGTTTACGGATTTTATACCCAGTGAAGATGGGAATATAGCCAAGAAGATAGCGCTGAAAGTAAGCGACTACCGCTCGGCCCTGGTGCAAGGCAAATTTCTTGCGAAAAAAGGTATTTGGGTTTCTGAGTACCGCATAGAGTCAGGGCTCAACTGTGGCGGTCATGCTTTTGCCACTGATGGGTACCTTATGGGCCCAATACTTGAAGAGTTTCGGGTGAAGAAGGAAGCGCTCCGTGATGAAATATGGCAAATTGTTGCAAGTGCGTTGGCATCTAAAGGTTTGACCTTACCTTCTGTGCAACCCGAGTTGCACATTTCAGCACAGGGTGGGGTAGGCACCTTCGAAGAGCACATGATGCTCCGCGAGCAATACGGAGTGGACAGCGTAGGCTGGGGTACGCCTTTTCTTTTGGTGGCGGAAGTAACGAATGTGGACAAGGAGACCAGGGCTAAACTCGTGGCTGCCCGCGAAGAAGACCTGGAGCTCAGCAAAGTATCGCCGCTTGGGGTACCCTACAATAACCTGAAGAGCAACTCCAAGGACATAGAAAAACTGCAGAATATTCAGAAAGGTCGCCCCGGTAGTTCCTGCCCCAAAAAATACATTGCACTCAACACGGAATTTACCGAGCAGGGCATCTGCATGGCATCGAGGCAGTACCAGCACCTTAAGCTCAAAGATCTTTACGACAAAGGGCTGCCGTACGACGAGTACGAAAAAGCACAGGACAGTGTGGTAGAGAAGTCGTGCATCTGCGTAGGACTGGGCACCGCCGCACTTCTCGTAAATGAACTTGAAACCAAGGTAGAAGGCGAAGGTGTTTCGGTATGTCCGGGCCCCAATATCGCCTATTTCGAGAAGGAGTACACACTCGAAGAGATGGTGGACCACATCTATGGTAAAAGGCCTTCTAAATTGCGCAGTGACAGGCCGCATATGTTTGTGAAGGAGCTAAATATTTACATAGATTACCTTTCGGAAAAAATGGAGGGCGAGGTAAGTTTCAGCTCTAAACAGGGGAAGTACTTCAGTGATTTCATTGCCAACCTGGGGTCGGGAATTACCTACTACCGGCATCTTTTTGGAGAAACCCACCTGCGGGAACAGTTAGGATCTGAACAAGTCCTGGAGCATTTGTCTTTGGCTGCTGCTAAATTAGATGAAATGCAGCAACGGGTGCCCGTTCTTAAATAGCCCTACTTTTTTCTATTCAATTGCTTCCGCATTCAGCTATTTTCGCAACCTTGGAAAATCATTTCGACATTGTAGTCATTGGGGGAGGCGCAGCAGGTTTCTTTGCAGCCATTGAAGCTTCGGCCGTGCAGGGTGCCAGCGTGTGCCTTCTCGAGAAAACATCAAAACTACTCAGCAAAGTATTGGTTAGTGGAGGTGGCCGATGCAATGTGACCCACGATTGCCGCTACCCATCTCAACTTGTGAAACACTACCCCAGGGGAGGCAATACCCTCAAAAAAGCTTTCGACACCTTCGGGCCAGAGCACACCATACGCTGGTTTGAATCCAAAGGGGTACCGCTCAAAACTGAAAGCGACGGGCGCATGTTTCCCATCACCGACAATTCACAAACCATCGCCGATTGCCTGCTGCATGAAGCAAAGTGCAACAAAGTAGAGATCCTGACAAAGCATGCTGTTACCGGAATTATTCCGCAGGAAGGTGGCGGTTTTCAAGTGGATATAGACCAATTCGAAAGCATCATTTGCCGAAAGGTCATTGTTACCACAGGTGGTTTTTACAAGGCAGAAGGGTATCACTTTTTGAGCCGCCTCGGCATTGAAATCGCAGCGCCCGTGCCATCGCTCTTTACCTTCAACGTGCCAAACTCTGACCTCAAAGACCTGATGGGTCTTTCGGTAAACAAGGGAGCTGTGCAAATACCCGGTACCAAGTGGAAGCAAGAGGGGCCATTGCTCATCACACACTGGGGTTTTAGTGCACCAGCAGTGATCAAACTCTCGGCGTGGGCAGCCATAGGCCTCCACAGCTGTGGGTATCATTTTCCTATACTCATCAACTGGACAGGGCTGGGTGAGGTTGAGGTGCGCTCCACATTTCAGGAATTAAGGTTCAGGCACCCTGCAAAAATCCTGGCAGGTACTCCTTGCTTTGATGTGCCATCAAGGCTATGGGAGCGCCTCTGCGAAAAAGCAGGGGTGAAGAAGGACCTGCGCCATGCGGATGCTCCGGCAAAGGTTATAAATTTACTCGTAGAATTCCTGGTGCGAAGCCCATACCAGGTGTCGGGCAAAACGACCTACAAGGAAGAGTTTGTGACCTGTGGCGGTGTAGAACTCAACGAAGTTCATCTCACGACTTTTGAGTCGAAAAAAATTCCCGGATTGTACTTCGCCGGTGAGGTACTCAACGTGGATGGCATTACCGGAGGATTTAATTTTCAACACGCCTGGACGAGCGGTTACCTTGCGGGAAACCATGCGGGTAGGTTGATATGACTTGAGGGAGAGGGTCAACTCCTTCTATGAACCTTCAAAGGATCGGTTTGATCTCCACAGAAATATGAGTGTCATTCAATGCAATTTCTTTGTGCGATCAATTGTAACTTAGCGGCATGAAGAGAAAAGTGGTAGGGTTTTCGATGTTGGCATTGATGCTGGCACTTTCATGGAATGCCTGTAACCCACCAAAGCCATCGGAACCTACAGACACCTATCCACCAACTGACCAACTCGCCAATCCCGGTCCTGAGTATGTGTACAACAGGCTGTTGCTCAGGCATGTGAACCGAAAGGGAATGGTGAATTATAAAGGCTTGGTGCGCGACAGTGTGAAGCTCAATATTTACCTGAATCACCTTGAGGCTTCATCACCCGAAGACTCAGCATGGAACGATGCACATGAACTCGCATTCTGGATCAATGCCTACAATGCTTTTACACTTAGATTGATCGTTCGCCATTACCCCATTGTTTCTCCGCTTGATATCGGGATTGTGACGCCCGACCTTGGCACACCTGACTATGAAATTATCGCACAGTCGGGTGCTGCTGTCTATGATCTTCATTTTATCACCATTGGCGACAGCCTCTACAGCCTCAATGAAATCAGGGATAGGAAAATACGGGAACCATTCCATGAACCCCGGGCGCATTTTGCGCTCTGCAATGGCACCAAAAGCGCCCCTTCTTTGAGCATGGAATCGTACAATGCCGATCGCATCAATAAGCAACTTGAAGAAGCTACCCGCAATTTCTTATTCCTTCCGGAGAAAAATATCATCCACCCAAACCAGCCACAACTATCCGAAATATTCAGGGATTTCAGGGCTGATTTTGGGCCAGCCGACAAAAACATCTATTCCTTCATCAACCGGTATGTTCCCGCAAGAATCAATGAAGATGCTCAGCTTCGCTACTTGCCGTACAATTGGTTGCTGAATGATTCTGATTGAACAGACGTTTTACTCAGGAACAGCTTCAATTTGATCCAAGGGTACATTGACCACCTCAGTGTCTATTTCTACCAGGGCATTGTTTATGCCAAGGCCTACAAAGCGGGCCTGTTTGGTCCCTGACTCAAAGTGTACCTTTATTGGCCCAAGTAGTTGATAACCATGATTTGAAATAATATCTACGCTGGTGATGTACACCTCGCCGGCATTAAGACTGAATACTTTAGATTCGCCATCAACTGAACTGCCGTGTGCTTTAATGATGCCGCCATCTTTGATTCTATCGATGGTACCGTAGTGCAACTTCTTATACTTGATAAAGCAAATCTGCTGTCCTGCTCGGAGAATGTTAAAACTACCGGACAAAATATTCTCTCCGAAAGGCGCCACAGGTGCATTCTGTGCATTTGAAAATTGCACCAGATCAGCACTTACGGTAATGACTGTAGTAGCGGCAATAAAGAAAAATGAACGCTTCACATCTACTACAATATTGGCATAGATCTGCCCCGGTTTGAGTGGGTGCTTCCGGTACATATCCGCCTTTGCATCATGCACAAGGGCATTTTTTGAAAGACCGCCTATGCCAAATACATGCGTTGTAGAGGCGGTTCCCTTTACGAAGTCAATGACTTGAAAATTATTTTCCGTAAGGTGGGCATTGCTGCTCATCATACCACTGTGAAATGCACAGGAATGTAGACCAAAAACCAACAAACCAAACACCAGGACTCTGCTTGTCTTTTTCATAGCAATTTGAAAGGGAAAACCAAAGCACCAAAATAGTAAAAGGTTTGGTATAAGCGTGCTTACATCCCTTTTCTCCACACCAGTGCCACTTCCACCGCTCCACGTCGGGGCATGGCATCATCCATCCCTCCAAAAGGGATATCGTACGCCGCGCCAATGGCATAATCAGACCATTCGAAAAGCAGCCTTGTTACAATTGCGTCGTTGCTGCGCATAAATACACCACCTGCCATGGCTGTAGGCTTATTTGTGTTCATAAATGCAGAAGCGTCGTTGATGGTGTATCTCACCATGCTGCCCGCCAGCACTTGTTGGTTGCTGCCTTGTGCATTGTACCACACAGCAGGTTGTAATGCAATGTAGCCGCTGCCTATGCCCACACTTGCAGATGCAAATCCTGTAATTCGTTCGTCGAGTGAATACACCAAATAATCACCCCTTTTGGTTTGCACGCTCCCCGCCTGGAATATGCTTAAACCGCTGCTCAGTTCAAATGCTTTTTTGCTCTTTGGTTTAGAGGATCCTTTGCGATAATTGTAAAGTACCCCTGCGCTAAGGGTGAGGTGCGATTGCCTGTCTGCTGCAAAGCGCTCACCACTCGACACACCCGGGTCATATACGATGCTGTTGTACTGACTGCCCCATTTGCCGGCAGCAGGGTCAATGCTGCGCTGATCGTAACCCACGGAGAATCCTGCACCCAGGTAGCTGTTTTCATTGAGGGGCAGGTTGTATGCCAGCGATGCCGAAGCAAGGGTTGTGCGAAGCTGTGGGTCACCGGCTTTATCGCTTATAAAATGTACCCCAAGTCCGAGCCTGCCAGCATTTACACTTCTGTTCTCCTTGCTGTTAAGCTGCATATCGAAGGCTCCGTAAGCAGTTTTGAACGGTACGGCGCTACCGAATTTCTGTGATCTGTACGCTGCAGTGGCCCTGTAGCTGTGTTGGAAACCTGTTAACGCAGGGTTCACTGAGAGTGGGGTGAGGTCCTGCTGGGAAAAGAGGGCATCTTGCGCTTGTGCCGGTGTTCCCGGCATCCAGGCATAGAGCATGGCCGCCCACCATACGTGGATGAACTTATATTTTGATATGGCCCTGCCCCTGTTCATCACATTTATTACCTCACGATGCTCAGGTTGCCCGATTCATTAACCACTTCACCATCATCCAGGGAAACCAGTAGACTGTACACCAGGGTTCCGGTATTCACAGGTTTGCCATCATAGTTGCCATCCCAGCAAACGCCAGGAGCGTTTGCCGAGAAAACTTTCTCACCCCATCGGTTGAAAATTTCCAGCTGAAGCGTAACGATGCGGTCTCCCAACACACAGAGCTGGTCGTTCAAGCCGTCGTTGTTGGGGGAGAAAATGGTGGGCATAAAGGGCCTGGACGGAGGTACAATTACATAAACAAATACAGTGTCTGAAGAAGTGCATCCTTTTTCGCTTTCTACCATCACCACAAATTGGGTGGATGTGTATGGAGTTGCCTCTGTGCTGTTGCAATCGCTGCACGCTACGAGCTCTGCCGGTTGCCAATTGTAAAAGAGTTGTTGCGGAACTGGGGGAGAAGTGGTAACCAACAACTCCACACTTTCTCCCTGGTCAATCTCCAGAGAATCCTCAGCTATGATAGCGGTAAAGAATCCCTGGTTGTCCACGAAGGTTGCAAAGGGAAAGGGACAATCATTCACGTCGAGGATTTCGGCGGTGTATTCCCCCCCTGGAATGCTGTCCAATGGGGAACCAAAGTAGGTGCTGTCATTCCAGCTCACTTCATAGGGCGCCGCATTGCCAGTGAAGAAGAGTTCTATACTGCCATCGGCATTGTCGCACCAGGCGTTGTGAACCAATGAGGAGTCCACAGGATTGGGTGGTTCAAACAGAAATACACTCTCATAGGCATGGCAACTGAATTCATTTACAATGTTGAGGTTGTACATGCCTGCGCCCAGGTCACTGTAGAGCAATGAAGGAGTAGTTGCCCCACCTTGCAAATAAGCATAAAGATCTTCACCCTCTGCGGGAATAACTGCAATACTGCCATCGGTGCGCCCTTCGCAGGTAGGGTCGTTCAGCTCCAGCTGAAAATTGGGGCCGGGGTTCACAATCATCTCAAAGTAAGCGGTATCCCGGCACCCGAAAGTAGTGGATACTTCGAGTGACCATATGCCATTGTGGAAGAGTTGAAGTGAATCTACTGCGGAGAATGCAAAAGTTCCTACCAGGCTGTCGGTGTTGTTGTACCAGAAATAGGATAGATTGGGCACAGGAGGCGAACTCAGAAAAGCAACCCCATTCTCGCAGGCAGTCATCAAGGGGTTACTTACTATAGCAGGAACGATGGTGTCCACATACACGATTTTGTTTGCGCAAAGAGTAATATCCCACACGCTTTCACCACGTACATAGTATGTTGTTGTTTGTTGTGGACTTACTGTGATAGACGTTCCTTCGCCAACATAGGCATCCGTTTCACCGCAGGCATCGGCATACCAAACCCACTGCCCACCAATACCCAGACAACCACCTTGTATGTATATGGTGATGCTGTCGCCGAGGCATATTCCTAAGTCATAGTTGTAGTTGCCGCCACCACCGCCGCCGCCTCCACCGCCGCCAGATCCACCACCACCAGATCCCCCGCCGCCATCTTCACCGGGGCAGGCGCAAATGTTTGGTGGGACTGTGGCCTTGGTTTGGGTAATGCGTGTTACAAATGCATCGCTGCCGCCACCACCAAAGATTCCCTGGTGCACCATATTTGATTCTGCACTTACCGAAGCGAGCGCAGAATCTGCGGAATTGGTGCTACCTGTAGTGTAAACAGCGGTATACCCGTATACTACCAATGCATTTGCATCATCATCGGCAGCACCACCGTGGTAGCGCCCCCACTCGAGCATACCATCAATTGTGAATTTTGCGATGAATGCATCTGTAAGTCCATTGTAAGTGGTTCCGGTACTGTCATCGGGTTCTATTTGGGTGGTGCTTTGGGTGCTGCCAGTGATGTACACATGTCCATCCAAATCATTGGTGACGGAGCGCGCCCGATCGCTGCCTTCGCCCCCATAGAAGGTGTACCACTCGGTGGCGCTTTCTGTGTTTATTTTTGCTACGAAAGCATCTTCTATTCCAGCAAATTCAGCCTGGTAGGAGAGGGTATCAGTCAATGGATTTTCGCCATCACTGTGTCCGCATACAAAGATGAATCCCAACGCAGTGGAGATGCCTGTAATTTCGTCTGAGGTTGGTCCGCCATAATACGTGCCCCATTGCACAGTTCCTTCAGGTGTAAATTGGGCGATGAAACCATCCGTGGTACCCGCAATTTCAAGTTGCAGCCCTTCACCCGAAGCTATTCCGGTGGTGGAATTGGTGGTGCCGGCGATAATGAAATTACCGAACTCATTTTCTACAATTCCTGCACAAGTTTCATTTTCCGGTCCACCGAAATAAGTAGCCCATGTAGGCGCACCTGCTGCACTGAGCCTGATGATCAGTGCATCTGTACCTCCCGATGGGCCCTGGAGAAAAGGCACGCCAAAAAGGGACAGGTCATTGCTGCCTGTTGTACCTGCTACCCACACATCTCCATTGGATATGGCATGGCAGCCGTTGAGTTCATCATCTGCAGTGCCACCTATGAAAGTATCCCAAATGAGCCCACCGTCACGGTTGAATTTAGCCACAAAACCATCCTGACCTCCAGCATTTTCGGGTTGTGCTGCGCCATCTGACCCTATGGAATCTGTTGAAGTGGTGGAGCCAACCACGTAGAAATAGTCATTGTGAATCATGTCCATACCCAAAGCTTTGTCCGTTCCACTACCGCCATAATACGTGGCCCATTGTCTGAGTCCGTGCGCGTTGAAGCGAACCACATATGCGTCGAGATCACCGCCGGCGTATGTATTTTGGTAAGCGCCTGCCGATGCCATGAATTGCAGTGATTCCGTTGCCCCGGCTGCAAAAACATTTCCGAGGGAATCGGTGGTGATGGCATATCCAACATCTGAAAGGCTATCGCCATAGTACGTGCTCCATGCCAGGTCCGTAAGTGGATCTATTACCAATGTTTTGCCAGCATAAGCTGTGGCTTGGGCCGCGTAGCCAATAATGAGCTTATTAGAACTCTTCGATATGGTCTGATAGGTTACAGCTGTTGTTTCATTTCCCGGAAGGGTATAGCTAAGTGGAATGCTCTCCGTGAGCTGCCTTCCTGAAAGCTGGAAGTGGATGGCATCAGCGTATACTTCTGCTTGATCAAAGCCAGTATATTCTATCTGAATTGCGCTTAAGTCTGCACCAGGTCCGGCCACGAAATCGTACTTGAAATTCGTATGGTCACCCTCTTCCAAGGAAACCCACAGGTCTATATTTTCATAAATATTCTCATATACCACTTTCTGAAAAGTCTGTATACCCACTGCGCTGAGATTGGGGCGCTCCGGGTTGTAGCAATTCACATGGTACTCCGTAGGAATTTCTCCATATACATTGGGCTTAGCCTTGGCATTGATGAAGCGCACATCCATGCGGTGAAGATCCCAGTGATTTGTACCGTTGGCACTGCGGGCGTATGTATCGTAGGATATGCCATCATTTCGCAATTGCACATTCATTCCCTGGCCTGACCACAGAAAGCGCACAGCCTTGTTGGGAGAATATTCCTGCGTGTGGATTTGTCCTTTGTTTTCAATAAACCCTTGCCCTTGAAAGAAACTGTTGTGGCTCTGGGCATGTAGCGCTGCAGTAGGCGTAATGCCCATTGTCATGAGAAAGAAAATTATTCCGAAATAAGGTTTAAGTAGTTTCATATTGAATAGAATAGGATTAAGTGAACTGAGAATTTACTATAGACCCAGCGGCACAAAACGAATTTATCATTTCAATTGGATACTATAAAACCTTAATAATTGAAATACAACAACTCCGATTCTTATAATCAGTATGTAATCGAATGAATGACAGAGCGCTACTCTCTATTTTTTTGATACTTCAAGGGACCTGATAATGCCGAGAATTTGCTCCTGCCATTTGTTAAAGGATTCTGGGGTGCCGATGCCGTCGACCACGAAATACTGTTCATTCCAAATGAACAAATACTTGTATGACTTGATAGAAATATTGTCTTGATTGACCCCGGCATATCTAGCCCACAAAGCAGTACATCCACTGATGGTTTCTGTGCCATTCGCTTCGAGGGAGAAATCGCGAACACCTATTACTTTCAGGGCTTCAATTTCGCCAAGGTAGCAGTCACTCAGGTCCACACAGCGTCCTTCGAAATAAGTAAGGGCTACTTTCGCTTTTTTGTCGGGGCTGAGGATATTGTGGTAGAGATCATCATCTTCGCTCTGCCAGCCCGCAGGCAGGGTGTACGAAAAGCGGAGGTCAGGGTCTTTGATGGTGACACTTTTTTGGGCAAATGAAAAGGAAGAACAGGAAATGAGTAAAAGTAGAGCAGCAGTATATTTCATGGTTCATTTTAAGCCACTATCGTGCCAATGGGTGTGGGGATGAAAATAAGGAGTTCTGCATAGATTGCATCACCTTCAAAAACAAAAACAATGCTCTAAATTCTTTGCGCGACTTGATGCTGCATTCCCTTTCACACTTCTAATTCCGGCATGAAATGAATTCTATTCTTCTTCGGTTCGTGCGCTTCATTCCAGGTTATAATTTTAATACAGCACAGTGATGGTTTTAATTCGCTTCTCTTCATCCAATGCTTTCTGGTACATGTGAAAAACGTCCTGGAAAGGGTAAATACTGATGGAGACGGTGATGACATGTACTTCTATGTTCTCGAAGGGTTTTACAGGTATGCGTTCTGAGGTAACCGGGTCGTCTTCGTACTCGGTGTAATCCTGATTGAAAAAATTAGAAAGACCGTATTTAGCTTTAAGCGAGATGCCATTGCGAAATTGAATGCCTGCAAAAAGTGAATGCACAAGCGTGGGAGTTCGGTCGGTGAACCAGGATGTTGTGATGTCTTCACGGTCACCATTCACAAGCTTCTTTTCTTTATAGTTTATGGGGAATGCGGCCTCATACCCTCCAAAAAAGAACATTGGATCCTCTTGATTCAGATCGCCAAATTTGAAACCGACGGGGAAACCAAGATTGTAGGTACGGTATTTCATTCGCACATTTTTCTCCTCGTCGGGAAGACCAGCTACGAATCCAGAATTCTCAATACCCATGCCTAAGGTAAACCCGAAAGCCGAACTTAAATCAAGGTTGAGGTGGGCTGCAATATTGAGCACAGGTGCAAACCTGAGGATATTGTCCACATTGGCAGTACCGGCATCTATATCGGCCAGAGAAAAGTTAATGCAGATTTCGGTAGATCCATAGTAGGCACGCTGAGCTTGCGACATAGCTACATGAAGGATAAATAAGAACAGAATACTGGGCTTTAGATTTTGAAAGCGCATTTTATTGTTGATCTGTCATTGAGGTTTATTCATTCATAGAGTGTTCTTACCGTTGGTACAAAAGGTCATTGTTCATGTGATTCGGTTTAGAAAGAAAATGGCAAAATACACAACCAGGATCATGAGTATGATGAGCCAAATGTGGCGGTAATGTAGCCTTACTGTCTTCAGGTCTTTGCGGTAAGCCCATGCAATGGCAATAAAGAACACCACTACAAAAATGACCGCGAAAATATAATGAGCCGTACCTATGTTTTTCATTCAAATAAAACAGGATGCGAAGTTAGTTGTTATTGACGCACCCTGCTTAACTTCGGCGCATGGAAACATTGTGGGAAAACCCTGAAGTACCCATCGCCGACTTGCCGAAGTTGGAAGATGTTCATTTTCAAACGCATCCTGTGCGTTTTCGGCGTTTCAGACTCATCATTTCAGCCATATGGCTGGGCATACCCCTGCTGGGTTTTGGAGTTGCACTGGCACTCAAGCCCGACTGGTGGGCACTTTGGGTGGGTGTGCCATTGGTTTCAATCATTGTATTTTCATACGTTTCCATACATTTTGGCTTGAAGCGCAGAAGTTATGCCTTGCGGCAAAACGATCTCACCTACAAAAAGGGATGGCTCTTTTACTCCACCACCACCATACCATTCAACCGCATTCAGCACACCGAAGTATCCCAAGGCCCGCTTGAGCGTAAGTACCGTCTTTGTACCTTAAAGATTTTCACAGCTGGTGGCAGTACCTCTGACCTTTCAATACCCGGTCTGGAACAAGATGAAGCCCAACAATTGAGGGACTATATCGCACGTAAAGCAGCCAGTTATGCCTGAGTGGAATCTCTTCGAGCCTCAGCGCCAAAGTCTGGTGGGTGTGGTAGTGTACATCATCCGCAACTTCAGGATTATGGTCACATTGTTTATCACCATTCTTGCCCTGGGAGCGAGCAATCCTAAACTGTTTCTGTACGCTTTATCCGGTGCAGTTCCGCTGGCGCTGCTTTTGGTGGTGCTGGCCTGGTTTCAGTACCGCAATTTCACTTTTCACATCGAAGGTGATGAGCTCATCATTCACAAAGGAGTATTTTTTAAAGAACGTGTAGTGATAGCGGCAGAGAGGATACAGAGTATTCAGGTAACGGAAAGCCTTTTACAGCGCATATTGGGGGTGGTTGCACTCAAAGTAGATACGGCAGGATCAAAAGGAAACGAGCTCTCTATTCCTGCTTTGGAGCAAAGCAGGGCCGATTTACTCAAAACCCTGCTTTATCAATTCAAAGAAGGTGAGGCAAGTGTCGGAATTTCTGACGCAGCAAATATAGAAGTAGGAGAGAAGGCCCAGACAACTAATGGGCAAGTATTGGTGAAGTTAAGTTACATGGATTTGCTCAAGGTAGGCCTTACAGAAAACCATCTCCGCACCGGACTCCTGGCCCTTGCATTCACCTTTGGTTACATCAGTCAGTACCAGGACCTCATTCAAAAGTACCTCGAGCGTTATGTAGACGAATATGCAGAGCAAGTTGCCAATGCGGGCATCAGCATGTTCCTCGCTTTTCTCCTCATTTATTCTGTCATCTCTGTTTTGATCAGTTTAGGGAGGACCCTGCTTCGTTTCTTTGACCTGAAGGCCGTGCTCAAAGCCGATGCTGTAGAAATTAGTACCGGTTTGCTGCAGAGGCAGCAAGCCCGCATACCCATTAACAAAATACAATTCGTTCAGTGGGAAACCAATCCACTGCGCAGACTTGCTGGATTCGAATCGGCCAAAATCAAACCAACCAATCCCGCAGGTGAGGTGCCAAGGCAACAAGTGAATGAAATCCCTGCTCTAAAATTTCGCGAAAGCAAATTGCTGATCGAAGGTATTTTTCCGGGTTATGTGGACCCTGAAACTGGGGTCTATGCCAATGCTGCCGCATATGTGCGAATTAACACCATTCTTTTTTCCCTGCTCATCCTACCTGCAACAGCCGTTGCCTGGTTTCAAGTGGAGATGCTTGCATTGCTTGTCCTGTTGTTATATGTGCCTGTGGTGTTTCTATCATTGCAATATGGGCGAAGGGTGGAGCTTTTAATCAGTGAAACGTATTTGCTCCTGCGCAAAGGATGGATCTTTCCGAAGCGGATTGTATTGCCTTCACACAAACTTCAGTCAGTAGCAATAAGTCAGAGTTTTTTACTCAAGAGGAGGAGTCTGTGCAACCTCACATTATATACCGCTGCTGGTTACAGGGTGGTTCGTTATCTCCGCGAGTCAGAGGCTGAAAGGTTGAGAGATTACCTGCTCTTTAAGATTGAAAGTTCCAATGAGCCATGGATGTAAGCATGATCTGATCACGCATTTACATTTTTCTATATTCGTATTCAGTTTTTCAGAGAGTTGTGTATATTCGTGATGAACTAACCAAAAGCTCATGAAAACTCTTTTCACTCTTCTCGCCGGGATGCTTATTGCTGTATCTGCTGGAGCACAATCTGAACGCTATGCATTTACAGAAACGGGACGCGGCGCTGTGAATTCCTTTGTAACCGATTATCATGCCCTGGGAATAAACCCTGCCAATCTGGCTTTCGGAAATGAATACCAGAAAAAATACACCCTCGGTTTGGGTCAATTCTCACTTTCAAATTACGGGGAAGGATTCACCCGTGATCAGCTGATCGATGGCATCAAGGGAGTAGATGACCTATTGCCTGCAGACGAACAACTAGATGCGGCAAAGAGATTCTCGAATACAGTGTTGTCACTCGATGCTACTACACTCCTCATGGGGTTTGCAGTGAATACAGAGAGTGCGGGCAATTTTGCATTCTCAATAGGAACCAGGTTTTCCCATTTTTCTGTTTTTAACGAAACAGGGTCTGACCACCTATGGCTTGGGTACGTAGATCCTTACTTCGATCAATGGGTAGTAGCTACAACTGGCGGACCAAATGATACCATTCCAAATGGTGGTGCATCCTCTCCACAGCTTGATAATGTACTGCTCGGAGTAGCATCCAATCCACAACTGGCTACCACACTGTACAATGGTACTACCATTAGAAGCATTGCCTATACAGAATTCAACCTTGGCTATGGGCGCACCGTTTACGAAAATGAAGACCTTCGCATCAATGCAGGGGTTGGCTTTAAATACCTTCAAGGTTTGTACGTGCTCAATCTCACCATTGAAGAGAACGAGGTGGTGAACGCCTTTACTGCTTCAACCCCTTCACTCAATATCGATTACGGCTCCGGCGCGCTTGACAATCCCTCGGCGGTTGAAGGTACCGGATACCAATCTGTTGGTGATGGTTTTGGATTCGACTTAGGTGTATCGATGGAGCTCAATGAGCAGTTCCGCTTTTCTGCTTCTGTTACCGATATTGGTTCAATCACCTTCGATGGCAATGTATATACATCTAAGGACACACTTGTGTATGATATAGAAACAACGGGTATTGATGCGTACAATTTTTACAATCAGTTCGAAGTGTTTGCGGGCGATGAAGGCCTCTTTGACTGGACTGGTATTGAGGAGCAAAAGGTCACACTTCCCACCCAGCTGAGGTTTGGTGTAGCATATTTTACAAATGAAAAGTTTCGGTTTGGTCTCGACCTTGCATTTCCGATGAATGATGAACCTGGAAATATAGACAGAATGTCGTTTGCGATGGGCGGCGAGTACCTGGTATCGCAGTCTTTTAGGCTCTCCACAGGTTTTGCCGGGGGCGACAATTCCGAATTTAGAATCCCTTTCGGAATTAACTTTGTTGGCAATGAGGGCAACTGGGAAGCAGGCATCGCCACCCGCGATATCATTTTCTATTTGCGCAGCGAAAGGCCCAACTTATCCCTTGCCATGGGTTTCTTGAGGTTTAGATTTGGATCGATGGAGAAAGGGATACAAAGCAGAATGTTTTAATACCTTCTTGCTTCATTGCATTTTGAATCGCTACCTTTACGATGCTGTCATGAAGGTGGCCCGAACTAATATTAACCAAAATGAGATTTATTTTTGTTGTATCCCTTTGTTTATTGTCTGGTGCAATCAATGCCCAATCCAAAGAAGCCGCACAGAGCGCAATCATTGGTCAGCTAACAGAGCTGAGGGAGGTGGAGATGAAACTTACAACCACCGACGAGACAGGGGCAAGTGTATTGTACATGAAGTGCAATGACTATATGGACCTTTGCGAACAAGCTATACCTGCTGCCAAAACCTTTGTTGTTGCCCTCCCGGGTGATAGCCTTGCAACACTAAACATTACCAAATACCTTGATGTAAAGATGATGGGACTTCAGGACAGTATCGCTTCCTGCCATTTTACGTTGGTGGGTGCAGGTCTTCCTGAAACAAACAAATCATGGAATTGCTCGGCCAGCTTGGTGCTCGACAAAGAAAAAGGCTGGATGATCACCAAACATCAGTGCAGGAAGTAAGATTTCTCAGCGCTCATATTGATTTTGAGCCGTCGGTGTATTTTGCTGGCCATTGTGTTTTTATGTCCTGTATCTTGGCAGCATGATCAAAATTCTTTTTGGCCACTACATCCTGCAACTGCGGCGGTCGCCCATTCTTGCCAAAGAAGCCATTCAAGCACTTATCCTTGGCATTTTTGGTTTGTACGCAATTGCGTCTATGGTGTTTATTGGTATAGCCGGAGGTGAGATTATCAGGCAGGTATTTCCCGGTAAGGACATCATCGACATAGGGCTATCTGCACTTCTATTGTACTTCCTATCCGACTTAATAATGCGGTATTTTCTCCAGAAATACCCTGTGATGAATATTAAACCGTACATGGTACTTCCAGTCGGGAAATCCAATCTCACCCATTATTTGCTCTGGAGGGCATCACTGCATTTTTTCAATTTCCTGCCGCTCTTCGCAGCTGTTCCTTTTCTTTTTCTTGAAATTGCGCCGGCATATCCGCTGCACCAAACCATAGGATTTATTGTCGCAGCGGTTTGCCTGCCACAGTTTGCTGGTTATTGCGGTTTTGCATTGAATCTTTCACTTGGTGTAAATAAAACCTGGCCTACAATTGCCCTTGTGGTCGTAGCTTTTTTGCTCTATGCAGAGTACACAGGCATTTTTTCAATACTTGTTTTCATCCATCCGGTTATGGGTTGGCTGGGCAGGTCTGGTCTCGCAATCTTACTATTTCCTGCGCTCCTGGTATGGCTTTATTTTACCGTGTTCGCGTTTATTCGCACCAGGCTGAATCAGAGTGCTAAAGCTTACAGGGTAAGCAATTCAATTGCTGGTGTAGGGTCAACAGTTTTCAAAAGATTTGGGAAAAATCTTGCTCCGCTCATGCAGCTGGAATTACAAATTATTCAAAGGCTGCCTCGGGCCAGGCAGTATGCCCTTTCAAGCATTCTGGTATTGTTTGTGCCCATCTTCTCGTGGGGAGAGTCCATCTCTCCATATTTGCTTTTGCTGTATGGATTTTTGCTTACAAGCATGATAGCGCTGAACCATGGTCAGCTTATACTTTCATGGAACAGTACCCACTTTGATTTATTGCTCACAAGAGGAACAACTGTGACTGATCTATTCAGGGCAAAGTACTATATGCTGGCAATGTCTTGTGCGCTCACCTGGCTACTTTCCTTGCCTTACGCTTTCGCGAATTTTGATTTTCTGTGGTATACCACTTCCATGCTCCTCTTCAACAGTAGCATATCCGTTTTTGCATACATGATTCTGGCCAGTGCAGCTTCCCGAAGAATTGAGCCCGATGCAGGCGGACTTATGAGCATGGATGGATTTGGAGTGGGCCACTATCTTATCATTCTACCCATTCTGGTGCTACCTTTCGCTTTGTTCGCCATTGGCGATATGGCAGGTGGTAGCATGTGGGGTCTGGGATTGGTGGCATTTACAGGCGCCCTTGGACTTATTTTTCACAAGAAAGTAATAGATGGTTGTGTATACATTTTCATGAAAAACAGGTACCGGATTGCTTCGGCATTCCGCAACGCATAGTAATATGATAGAAGTAAGGAATCTTTCCAAAACGTACGGAGACCGTGAGGTGCTCAACATTCCTCACCTTGCATTCAAACAGGGAGAAACAGTGGGAGTGTTGGGGAACAACGGTGCAGGTAAAACCACCCTTTTCAGTATCATACTCGATTTGGTGAAAGCTGAGAAGGGAGAAGTGATGTCCAAGGATGTGGATGTTTCTAAATCTGAATCCTGGAAAAAGTACACATCGGCATACCTTGATGATGGGTTCCTAATTGGCTTTTTGACTCCTGAAGAGTATTTCACTTTTGTGGGTGAACTTTTCGGAATTAGCCAGTCGGATACGCTACAATTTGTCAATGAATTTGAAGATATCTTCAACGGTGAAATTCTTTCAAGAGGAAAATTGATCCGTGACTTGTCTAAGGGAAACCAGAAAAAAGTGGGATTGATAGGTACACTTATTGGCCAGCCTGAATGCATACTTTGGGATGAACCTTTTGCCAACCTGGACCCCTCCACCCAGCTCAGACTCAAGTCGCTCATACAATCGCGCAGTGCTTCATCTACATTTATAATAAGTAGCCACGACCTTCACCACGTGTATGAAGCATGCCCGCGAATTCTCATTCTGGAACATGGTAAATTGATAAAAGACTTGCGCAGGGATCACCTAGGTTTGGATGAGCTTATTGCCATGTTTGCCGGCAGCGAAGTTCAATCGGCCTGAGCAGAGCGCTTCTACTACCCCATTGGATCTTCAGTATAGGCCTTTGTACTCGGATTCAATATCGCTGTATGCCTCAAGGACCTGGGGAACTTCATCCTTATTTTGCGGAAGCACAGCAATTCCCATTGCACAAGTTTCTTTGAAATCCTGCTCATACATTTCCCAGTTGTGCATGCGTACTGCCAGCATTACTTCGCTCATGCGCACATAGCCAAAGCGAATTGTGAAGTGCGCCTTTAATTGAATGGGTTCCAGGGTTGCTGCTTCTATGGCCAGTTGTGCCGCATTGCGGTATGCATCAATAAGCCCACCAACACCCAGCTTGGTGCCCCCAAAATATCGAACCACTGCTACCAGTACAAAGGTGAGCCCGTGTTTTTCAATTTGTCCCAAAATTGGCGGCCCGGCAGAATGTGTGGGTTCCCCATCGTCGCTGGAACGGAACTGCTGCAAGTCTGCACCTAAGCGCCAGGCGTAGCACACATGGTTTGCCTGATGGTGTGATTTGCGAATGGCCTGTAAGGCTTCGTCAATGGCGGCTTCGTCGGCCACATGCATGGCAAAACCAATATGCTTGCTTCCTTTTGCTTTCCAAAGGCTTTCACCCCCTTGCGCAATGGTGGTGTAGGAATGACTCATGCCTCCTCAAATATTAAAAGTCCTATACTCAATACAGCCAATACTACGCCTATAATATTGGCCCCTGTGAGCCGCTCACGAAAAGCGAGGACTCCCACTAATGTAGACAGTGCTACAATACCCATATTGTTTGACGGAAGGATGGCAGAACGCGACATAAAACCACTTCCCAATGTGGCCAAAAGAAAATGTATCGATGCATAATTTACCAAGCCTAGCACTATTCCAGCGAGCAGACTATTGACATGAAGACATTCCTGCTTCCGAAAGATTCTCCATGCAAGCAACATACTCCCTAAAAGGAAAGCAGTGGCAAATGGAATTGCTGTAAACTGCAGCCTTACCGCAACCGTGTGAAGCATAAACTTCTCAGTATAGGCAAGGGTGAGATCGAGCAGGCCGCTACCAATAAAAAGTACAATTAGGAGCCAGGCTATTGGTTGTTTTCCCTCAGGCTTTTGCTTCTTCGAAGTGGCGAGCAACACCGCAGTAAGACCTATGAAGATTGCAGCAATTTTCAGTACACCGGCTTTCTCATCCGGATCGGAAATAATAAACCATGCAACTGGAATGAGCATGGACATCTTGGAAGCAACAGAAGTTGGCGCCACACCGTTTACCTGACTTGTGTGTGCCATAAGGTAGAAGAGTGAGATAAAGAGAATTCCGGTGAGGACAGCCATCGGAAGCCATGGTTCGCGCAGAACATCACTTTGCGCATTATATCCTGCTGCGTATATTCCAAACACTGCTGCTGTGAAATAATTGGCCACGATGGCCTGAAAAGTGCGCAGTTTCCAAAGTCCAAAAACCTTGAATAGCGCATAGATTATTGTGGAGCTTATAATGCTCAGGAGCAACAGAATCATTGCCCGCTGCGTTGAATGATGGATACATGATCTCCCCCAAAGTCATACCTATCCTTTTCGACTCCTTGAATCGAAGGTGATTTGACGCCTCCAGTTCCAGGCGGCATGCGGTGCGGTGAGGTTACAATTCTTGCTTCATCCCACAAACCTGTTGATATGAATGCGCCCAGGGTTTGGGCGCCTCCTTCCACCATTACGCTGCTTACTGCATTTTCGAAGAGCAACCGCATGGCAGCATCAACCAGAGATTCATCAGCAGCAGCTTTTAAGTAACTCACCGCTTTATTCGAAGGAAATGAGCCTTTTGAAACAACCCAGGTAGGCAAGCCATCGGTAAGCACTTGCGATCCTTCAGGCAATTTTCCACTTGCAGAAAGCACCATCCTAAGCGGAGAATTCCCTGCTACTTCTCGCACAGTAAGTGCAGGGTTGTCATTTCGAATTGTTCCTGCACCTACAAGTATGGCTTGCTCTCTGCTTCGCCAATGGTGCACCAATTTCTTCGTGTTTGGGTGCGATATCCAATGGATTCCGGAATGTACATTTGAGTGCCGTTGCACATCCATAAACCCATCTGAACTTTGCGCCCACTTAAGAACCACGTATGGCCTTCTTTGGGAATGGAAAGTATTGAAACGGCGGTTCAGATAGCTTGCTTCATCTTCGAGAACGTCTGTGGTTACTTCCACCCCTGCAGCGCGAAGCCGCTCAACTCCGCTGCCTGCCACAAGCGGGTTTGGATCCATTTGGGCAATAACGATTTTTGGTATTTTATGGTGAATGATCAGATCAGCACAAGGCGGAGTTTTGCCGTGGTGAGAGCAAGGCTCTAAGTTCACATAGAGCACACTTTCTTTGAGCAAATTTTTGTCAGCCACACTGTTTATGGCCTGTACTTCGGCATGTGGCCCTCCAAAAACCCTGTGATATCCTTCGCCAATTATTTGATCACCATATACTACTACGGCGCCTACCATAGGATTTGGCGCTACATAGCCTGCGCCATTTTCAGCCAGCTCCAGGCAGCGACACACAAGCATTTTATCCATTGGATTCACGCTGCAAATTAAGCACTCCTGCCGTTTCTCTCCTTGTACTTGCTTAAAAAAAGCACCGCGTAAGGTATTTGCTTTGTCGAAAGTGGTACTTTAGCATACTCCCGCTAACTGTAATGATCAATCAAACGAAGACTGTTTCTCTGGTTGTCCAGATGTTCAAGGCAGAGTTACTGCCTTTGTATCCTATTCGGGAAATAGAGCAGTTTATTGTTTTGTCCTTTGAGGATGTAATGCATTTTAGCAAAATGGATGTGCACTTAAAGGCGGAGGCCCAAGTTGCTGATTCCCAGTTTTATCTTTTCGAAGCGATCCTGGAAGGGCTTAAAAACCATGAACCTATACAATACCTTATTGGCCATACAGTATTTTATGGCCTTCCTATAACAGTGAATCCAAGTGTGTTGATACCACGTCCAGAAACTGAAGAGTTGGTGCATTGGATTATCAAAGAAGGAATTGCCGAACCATCGAGAATCATAGACATATGCACTGGTTCAGGTTGCATAGCACTAGCCCTGAAAGACCGTTACGAGAATGCCATCGTTTACGGGGTAGACAATAGTGTAGATGCCTTAAACGTTGCTATGGAGAACTCCAAAAAGAACAACCTTGATATCTCCTTTTTTCAATTTGATGTTTTGAAGCAGCAAAGTCTGGGCTTTATGAATTTTGATGTGATGGTGAGCAATCCGCCTTACGTGACCCACTTCGAGAAATCCATGATGGAACCCAATGTGCTGAACAATGAGCCTCACAGCGCTTTGTTTGTTCCGGATGATGAGCCATTGCTTTTCTATAGAAAGATTGTAGACCTTGCCGATGGACATCTCTCAAAACACGGGCATTTGTATTTAGAAGCAAACAGTCAATATGCCAGGGATGTAGCACAGTTGTTTCAGGATAGAGGGTACGGCGATGTAGATGTTAAGAAGGACTTTACAGGACGGGACCGGATGGTGAAGGCTAAGAAAGTGTGAGAAAGACATTCATTGTTTTACTTTTTTCCGTTTTTTCCCTGCAGTGCATAGCACAGTTTGGTCAAGATAGTACTGTGCAGCTAATCGCTGGCAAAAGAGTGTTGTTCCCTTACCAGAATAAGTTAAAACCAGACATTAGGCTAGATGCCAAGAGAACGCTTTTTCAGCAAAACTGGATTGCAATTGGCGGCCTAAGGTTGGGGGTTCAATACCGACGTGTGCACAAGTTGGGGCTTGGATTTTATTTTTTGAATACCCGCATATTCGTCAGCGACTTCGAATACAATATCAATACAGATGTAGTGGAATACGATTTTAAGTATAACTCCATCTATTACGACCGAACACTTTTTTTTAACAAGCACTGGGATCTGGGTGCTTCCCTAAATTTGGGAGGTGGTGACATCACCGCTCGGTATCAACCTGAAGGGACTAATTATTACGAAAATTTGGATGAGATACCATTCAGCGTTACAGAACTTTCTGCTATTGGAAGCTACAATATTCTGCATTGGCTGGGCATTGGTGGCAGTTTTGGATACCGTCGCATCTGGGCGCGCAGCCCATCGGTAGATAAATCATTCAGCAGTCCTATATTTGCCATATCGCTCCAATTGCGAGTCACAAAATTAGTACGCTCCTTTTTCGATGAGTCAGTTAAAGATGAATATTGATATAGAAGCACGCATCAAAGCGCTTCGGGACGACCTGCACGCCCACAATTTCCGCTACTATGTCGAAAACAAACCCAGCATTTCTGACTATGAGTTCGATATGCTGCTCAAGGAATTGGAAGCCCTGGAGGCAGCACATCCAGAGTTTTTAGACCCCAATTCTCCAACAAAAAGGGTAGGGGGCGATCTCACTGAGCGCTTCGCGAAAGTAAAGCACCGGTACCCCATGCTTTCACTATCAAATACCTACAGCATTGAAGAAGTAAGAGAGTGGGAAGGGAGGGTGAAGAAAGGTACCAACAGGCCCATCACCTATGCTTGCGAACTTAAGTATGACGGTGTAGCCATAGGTATCAGCTACCACCAGGGCAAGCTGGAGCGGGCTGTGACCCGTGGAGATGGAGAAACTGGTGAGGATATTACCGCCAATGTAAAAACAGTTCGCGCTGTGCCATTGCAACTACTTGGCAAAGATTTTCCTGAAGATTTTGAAATTCGTGGCGAGGTGTTTCTTCCCCTGGCTGCGTTTGCCCAGCTCAATGCACAGCGTTTGGAGGATGGTGACGAGCCATATATGAATCCACGAAATACTGCATCAGGCACGCTCAAGCTGCAAGATTCAGCCATTGTTGCCTCCCGTAAGCTTGATTGCTTTTTGTATGGTCTGTATGGGGAGCAGTTGCCTGCCAATGAGCACTACGCCAATATGCAGGCTGCCGGTACCTGGGGCTTCAAAGTACCGAGTGCCGCTCAAAAACAAATAATGCTTTGCACTACCATCGAAGAGATAGAGTCCTTCATAGATTATTGGGCAGAAGCCCGCTTTAACCTACCCTTCGAAATAGATGGTGTGGTGATTAAGGTAAATGATTATGAAGCCCAAAGAGCGCTCGGGTTTACTGCTAAATCGCCCAGGTGGGCCACATCCTATAAGTTTAAAGCACAACAAGTGAGCACGGTGTTGGAGCGGGTTACTTACCAAGTTGGAAGAACCGGGGCTATAACACCGGTTGCTAACCTCAAACCTGTGCTTCTGGCTGGTACCATAGTGAAGCGTGCATCACTCCACAACGCCGACCAGATAGAAAAGCTTAGCCTAAGAGAAGGCGATACGGTGTATGTGGAAAAGGGGGGTGAAATAATTCCCAAAGTAATGGGTATAGACTTGGCCCTGCGGCCCGTGAACTCTTCACCCTTGGAATATCCCACCCAATGCCCGGAGTGCAATACATTACTGCTTCGCACCGAGGGTGAATCCATGCATTATTGTCCCAACACCTCAGGCTGCCCTCCTCAAATAAAGGGAAGGTTGGAGCATTTCATCTCCCGAAAGGCCATGAATATAGATGGTCTTGGTGCTGAAACTG
Organism: Cryomorpha sp.; assembly: GCA_041749535.1. Taxonomy (GTDB): domain Bacteria; phylum Bacteroidota; class Bacteroidia; order Flavobacteriales_D; family Cryomorphaceae; genus JBBQZU01. The sequence continues at coordinate 28,532 of JBGTBE010000080.1, forward strand.
TGGCCCAGCTGTACAATGAAGGTCTTGTTGGCAATGTAGCCGACATTTATGACCTGCGCAAGGAGCAGCTTTTGCCCTTAGAGCGAATGGCTGAAAAGTCAGTGACCAATCTTCTTGAAGGCGTGGAATCTTCAAAGGCCATTCCTTTCAACCGTGTGCTGTATGCGCTGGGAATACGCCATGTTGGCGAAACCATTGCACGAAAGTTGGCCGCGTATTTTGGAAATATAGATGCGCTCAGCAATGCGCAGATTGATGAGCTCAGCGGGGTAGAAGATATAGGCGAAGCCATCGCAGTCTCTGTGCGTGATTATTTTGCCGATGCGCAAAATATGGCTGTGATTCAGAGACTCAAGCAGCATGGCTTGCAGTTTGAACAGGCAGCTACATCCGCAAGTATTTCGGGTACCCTTTCGGGCAAAACGTTTGTAGTGAGCGGAGTTTTTCAAACCTACGAAAGGGATGATTTAAAAAGTGAAATCGAAGCCCACGGTGGAAAAATTGCCAGCAGTGTATCTGGAAAAACAGACTACCTTGTGGCCGGTGAAAACATGGGCCCATCCAAGCGAAAAAAAGCGGAAGATTTGGGTGTAAAAATCATTGATGAGAGCGGGTTTAAAGCCCTGATACAAGCTTTATGAATTACTTTAGAGTTGTGCGAAATTGGTTTGGTAAGCGCGATCTTCACAAGCTTTCTTCAGCGAAGCGGAGCAAGGCTGTGCACAATTTTGGAAATGCCCGAAGTGTGGCATTGGTATACCGTGAAAAGGGTGAAGGGTTTTTTATACTTGTGAAACAATACGTGCAAGTGCTCAAAGCCGAATACGGCATCAAGGAGGTACTCGCACTTTGCTACATAGACAATAAAAAACCTGTGCCTCACTACCACGCTCACCGATTGAAGTACGATTATTTTACAGCTGCGAAATTGGATTGGAAGCTCAAACCATCATGCGAAGAAGTAGATAGGTTTACCGAAAAGCAATTTGATATTCTCATAGACTTGGAGAAAGATCCATGTATACCAATGCTATATGTTGTAGCAATGAGTAAGGCAACTTTCAAGGTTGGCTATTACTCCGAAGAGTGGAAATCTCTCTATGACATGATGCTGAAAACCAGTGGTCAGACCACCTTCGATGGATACATTGATCAGATAAACCATTACCTGAATTTAATTAATACTGTGCATGCAAGAGCTTAAAGGACTAGGTGTTGCTATGGTCACGCCTTTTCAGGCAAATGGGAATGTAGATTATTCTGCGCTGGAACGAATCGTAAAACACCTACATCGCGGTGCAGATTACCTTGTGGTGATGGGCACCACGGGCGAGGCAGCTACCATGACCCAGGAAGAACAGCTTACTGTTCTCGATTTCGTTTTGGAAGTGAACACAGGCAAGTTGCCCGTGGTATTTGGATTGGGTGGCAATGACACCCGATCTCTGGGGCTGCGAATGAAATCTTTTAGCACCAAAGGAGTTGTGGCTTTTCTTTCAGCGAGTCCTTATTATAACAAGCCTACCCAAGAAGGAATTTACAGGCACTATATGGCTTTGGCCGAAGTTTCGCCCCTACCCATTATTGTATACAACGTACCTGGTAGAACTGCCAGCAATATACTTCCATCTACTATCCTTAGACTTGCCAATTCAGCTAAGAAATTTGTAGGAGTAAAGGAAGCAGCGGGCAGTATAGAACAAGTGATGGAGCTCGCGCGCATTCTTCCTCCGAATTTTCTTCTGCTCTCCGGCGATGATGCCCTTGCCTTGCCACATATGCTGTGCGGCGGTCACGGCGTAATTTCAGTACTCGGCAATGCCTACCCTAAACGATTTGCGCAAGTCCTTAAACATGCCACAGAAGGGAAGTTAGCCGAAGCACGGGAAGCGCATTTCCGGTTTCTTCCGCTTATTTCAGATCTTTTTCGGGAGGGCAATCCGGGTGGTGTAAAAGAAGTGATGAAGCACATGGGCATATGCACCAACCATATGAGGTTGCCCCTATACCCGGTTTCTGAAGAGCTCAGCCAGAAATTGTACGTCCACGTTGCTGAAATTGGCGAATCTTAAACATTTTGACGGCAGTTTTCTTTTAGCAGTATGTCAATACGAAGATTTGAGCATAAAGAAGTGGTGCCTGCTCCCATCCATGAAGTTTGGAATTTTTTCTCTAACCCCGACAATCTTAATCAACTTACACCTGCTAAGATGCATTTCAGGCATGTCTTCAAAACTGATGCAGAACAAGTGTTTGAAGGAATGTGTATTGTTCACTCCTTATCGCCAATCGCTGGAGTGCGAATTACATGGGTGTCGCGCATAGTGGCCGTGGAACCATTGAAGCGATTCGTGGATGTACAGGTTAAAGGACCCTTCGCTTTATGGCATCACATACACGCGTTTCGCAAGGTTGATGAATATACAGAAATTAGTGATATTCTTTATTATGCTATGCCTATGGGATTCATCGGAGATATTGTTCATTCTGTTTTTGTGGGCGATCAGATTAGGGAAATTTTCAGTTTTCGGAGCAAGCAACTTAAGGGCATCTTTCAGTAATTTATTTCACTAAGAAGTTGTTTTTACCAATCGGTTCAGCTAATTTAGACGTCGCTTCAGCGGAAAGTTGACGCGATTCATCCTTATTAACCAAATTTTTTAACCCAAATTAAACCCTATGAAAAGAATGCTACTCATGGTCGCGGCAGTTACCTTTGGTGCTGTCAGCGCTGTGGCCCAGTGTACAAGCTGGTTGAACCCATCACCAACCACAGGTTGGACAGATTTTACAAGTACGTTTGGCGGTGCCCCTTGTACTGCGAATCCCCCCACCACAAATGAGATTACTGCTTTTGAAGTTTTTGCAGCAGAGGCATATCAAATGGCCAACATTATAGCAGGAGGGCAGTACACATTCAGTACCTGCAACGGACCAGGTGCCGGTACCTGGCCCATTCGTTTTACCATTATTACCCCAACTGGAACTGTTGATGCTTTTGGAATTAACCCAGGCTCAACTTGTGCGATTACCTGGACAGCAACCCAAAGTGGAATCTACCTTATAGTTGTCAACCAGTCAGGCCAGTCTAATTGCGGCGGCGGACCAAACACAGCTGTAAACAATGGATTTCCAGCCATTACCTATCTGGGTGGTGCAACATGTCCAACCCCTCCCACATGTGAGGCAGGTAATTTTGTAGGTGATGCCGTTCAGAACATCTGCGGACCTACCGGAACAGCTACCGTAAGTAGTACTGGAGTAACTTTCCCAGTGAACGGTCGTGCCGGAGTACTTTTCCGTGCTGGTGTTGATGGAACAGGTGCACTAGGTGGTGATTTTGTCCTAACATTTGCGACATCACCTTTCCCTTACACATTCGACAGCAACCTGAATGGCGTGCTTTCAGCGAATGCATTTCCTCCTTTTGCTGGAACATGGACCGCTAAGGTTGTGGCGCTCACATCTACTACTTTTGCAAGTATTTGTGACTCTACTGCTACAGGTGCAACGTTAAATTTTCTTCCTGTTAATGCCCCAGGTTGTGTGGCTATCACAGAGTGTGAGGCAGGAACTATTGACGCTCCGGCTACCCAGGTACTTTGCCCGAACCAACTTGGCAGTGTTAGTGCCACAGGACAAATCATTCCAAATTCACCCACGGCCGGTGCGCAAGGTGTTCTCTTCCGTCCGGGTGTCGATGGTACAGGTGGTCTGGAAGATGCTTTTATTCTCACAGGCGTAACCTATCCCTACACTTTTGATTCAGATCTTAACGGTGTTTTATCCGCAAATCTCTTCCCTCCATTGGTGGGTGATTGGATACTGCGTCCTGCTGTTGCAGCTGACGTGGCAAATCCTTTCGCGAGTATTTGTGATACAACTTTTGTAGGAACAGTTGTAACATTCCTCACCAACGCTGATCCCGGATGCGAACCAGCCGAAAATGACAGCCCATGTACTCCAACTGCAATTGCCTGTGGTCAATTGTTGAACTCAACAAATGGCACTGCTACACAGTCATTGGCACCAATAGCATGTGATGGTTTTACTGCTCCTGGCGCAATCGATGTATGGTTTAGTTTTACTTCCGATGGGGTTTTCGCAAACTCGTTCACCACAAGTGGATTTGATGCTGTACTTTCTATATACAGCGCAAGTGAGTGCAACACCCCTGGTACTGCGCTGGCTTGTTCAGATGATGAGTTTGAAGCTGAAGAGACCCTTGATGCAGGTGTATTGCCAGCGGGCAATTACTTGCTGAGAGTTTACTCTTACGATCCAAATGCCGCCGGTGCTTTCTCTGTTCTGAGAAACTGTGTTTGCCCATTGGGTGCGCCTGGTACTCCTTGCAATGATGGTGACCCGAATACTGAAAACGATCAGATCAACTTCAATTGCCAATGTGCTGGAACACCAATTGGTGGATGTACTGTTGATGGAGGTACCGTGGCTACAACAAGCCCGCGACAGAACCTTTGTAAAGGTGATGGTGAGCCTAACATTGTTCAGCTTACAGTAAGCGGAAATTCAGGTCTAGGCCGTTTCGGACTTGTTACTTCACCCGCTCTGGATGTGGTTGCAATAAATACTACTGGAACCTTCAACATGGAGACTTTCCCAGCTGGAAATTATTTTGTGGGACATATTTCTGTGAATGCGATAGGTGATCTTGCAGGTGTTACGAACGTAAATCAGCTATCTGGATGTTTTGATCTATCCAATCAGCTTTCTGTTTCTTCATTTGCAATCAATGGAGGTGTTATCACTGCAAACGGTCCAACCACCCTTTGCCCTGGTTCACTCAGCTTCAGTGTAACTGGTCAGCAAGGTCCTAACTTCCGTTGGGCGGTTCTTAATCAAACAAGCACCACTGTATTGCTCAACAATACAACGGGTAATTTCAACTTTACAACCCTTGGACCTGGAATTTACCGTGTTGTACATGCAGCCTACGGTCCCGGTGTTAATATAGGGGCGATTGATCCACAAAACCCACAAGGTTGTATAGATCCTTCAAACTTAATTACTGTAACCATCCAAAGTTGCCCTGCGCAGATTCTTACTGCTGGAAACACCAAACCAGTTTTTGCAGCCAAGAGCCTTTCAGAGAAACTTGACCCAGCAACAAAAGGTCAGTCCAAAGCGGCAAGTGCTTCTGCTACCAAGATTGGTTCTTTTGATGTGTTCCCGAACCCAAGCACTGGTTCTGTAAACGCGGTGTACAATGCTAAGGCTGACGGAAACGTTCAGGTTCGTGTATTCGATGTGATAGGAAAGCTTGTAGTAAGTCAGAACATGGCTGTGAACACAGGAACCAATTTCATGAATATCAACCTTTCTGATCTTGAGGCAGGAATGTACGTAATGAGCATCTCTGAAGGTACGAAAGTATCTACCCAAAGAGTTGTGATTAGCAAGTAAGTTCATCTTAGTTACCATATAGGAAGGGGTCGCGCCGTAGGTGCGACCCCTTCCTTATTTTGGTAGAAATCCAAGATTTATATCAGTTATGGTTGATATCCAAGCACCATTGTTGTACTTTTAGGGTCGTTATTAACCAATTTTCTGCTCATTAAAACCAATACAGATGAAATGTTTTTCCATTTTGCTACTAGCCTGCTTTGCATTAATTGCCCCCTATTCCTATTCTCAAATTCAATCTGATGAAACACCGTATGTTCCCGGTCAGTTAATCATCATGCTGGATGAAAGAGTGGAGCCTGCTGATATTGTTTCACGATTTTCTGAAGTGAACGGAATAGAGACAGGAGTGAAGCACGTTGAGGAACTTTCAAGTATCGCAAACATTCACCTTTTTTCCTTCGATGAAGAAAAGGTGAAGGATACAGAAATTTTAAAATCCGTAGGGCAAGCAGCCAATGTAGTTGCAGCCCAGTTTAACCACTACGTTACGGAAAGAGCTACCCTGCCAAATGACCCATCTATCAACACACAATGGCACCACAAGAACGCGGGTGACAAGGACATTGACAGCGACCTGGCATGGGACATAACCACAGGTGGACTAACTGCAGATGGAGATGAAATTGTGGTATGCGTGATTGAGCCAGGTGGATCAAATTACAACCACAATGACCTCATAGCCAACCATTGGAGGAACTTACAGGAAATTCCTAACAATGGCCAGGACGATGATGGAAATGGCTATGTGGATGACTATGATGGATGGAGACCAAGCACCAACAGTGACAACCTTCAATTGGGCGGGCACGGCACTTCAGTTTCTGGTATGATTGGAGCCAAAGGCAACAACGGAATTGGTGGCTCAGGTGTGAATTGGAATGTAAAAATAATGCAAGTGCAGGTTTCAAGCCTCACAGAATCTAATGTAATTGCCGCATATGCATACCCACTCAACATGCGTACCTTATACAACAACACCAACGGTGCCAGCGGAGCATTTGTAGTTGCTACAAATGCATCATGGGGAATTGACAATGCCAATCCTAACAATTATCCAGTGTGGTGTGGTTATTACAATACCCTCGGAAACGCAGGTATTTTGAATTGTGGTGCCACAGCCAACAACAATGTGAATATAGACGTGGTGGGCGATATGCCAACGGGATGCAGCAGCCCTTACATGGTTTCTGTAACAGCTACCAACAACAATGACCAACGCACATTCTCAGCATATGGTGCTAACACAATTGACCTTGGTGCACCTGGAAGCAGCGTCTACCTCCCTTCAGGAAGCTCATCATACAGCAATACAAGCGGTACTTCCTTTGCCAGCCCCTGTGTGGCAGGCGCAATTGCATTGGTGTATTCAGCCCCATGCGCAGGCTTGGCTGCTATAGCTAAAACAAACCCACTCCAAGGTGCCAATCTGGTACGCGGATATATCCTCAATGGTGTGGATGCAGTAGGCGGGCTTCAGGGATTTACGGTTACTGGTGGAAGGCTCAATGTGAAAAATTCAATTGACCTTGCCCTTGCTGACTGCGTGATTCCAAACCCATGTACTTCAACGGGTATTAGTCTTACTACCGATTGTGTTTTCAATGAGATTACCGGAACCTTTGATGCATCTGTAACAGTAAGCGGAACCTTCAGCGGTGAAGATTGCAGCGCGGGACTCGTATGCTACCGCTTTGGAAACCTTCCGTTCACCTGTGTTGATCCTTCTCAAAACGGTGGTGCTGTTTCAAATACTGAAAGTTACACCATCACAGGCCTTGTGCCGGCATTGAATTATTCATTCTACTATACCACTGATAATGGTGACTCGCAAATTGCGACAATTACTACAGCTGATTGCTCGGAGTTTGTGCTGGGTTGCACAGATCCCAATGCTACGAACTACAATCCTCTTGCTAACATAGATGATGGAAGTTGCGAATACAACTGTTCATCAGTAACACTCTATATCAGCACCGACTGCAATGGCGAACAAGTGAGTTGGGACATCAGGGATGCCGGTAACAACGTAGTTGCATCGGCCGCTACTGGCACTTACGGTGATGTAGAGTTCAATATTTGGAACGGATGCCTTAACGAAGGATGTTATACATTCAATATATACGACACTGCCGGAGATGGTATGAACGGACAGGCATCAGGATGCTCCGTGAATGGTGAATACTTTATGACTGATGTGGATGCAGACCAGTTGTTGTTTTCAATGACCGCCCCAAATGCAGCATACGGTTTTGGTGCCTCACACAACTTTTGTGTAGGAGGGACATCTGTGCCATGTCAGCTTCCTTATCCAGTGGCTACAGGACTGATTGCTACTCCACAGGCGAATGGAGTGCTGTTACAATGGAATCCGGTTCCTGGCTCTATAGCATGCAGATTGCAAGGTGGATTGGCAAATGGTACGGGTCCTACACAAAGTGCACAGGTATTTGGTGATGAACCAACCCAGTTTTTTGCACCTCAATCCATATTTGCCGCATCAACCAAAAACTACAGGTGGAGGGTTCGTTGCCGTTGTGCCGATGATGTGCAGGCACCCTGGTCTCCATACGCTAATTTCACATATCCACCACCTCCAAGTCAGCCACAGATCCAAGGAAGGGTTCATACAAGCAATGACCTTGTAGTATTCCCGAACCCAGGCGATGGACTTGTTAACCTAGTTTTGCCATCATCTCTTAAAGGTGAATCAAGGCTGGGTGTATACAACACTGTGGGTGTTGAAGTTTTCAGCCTGGCTGGCAACAACTCATTCAGCCCGGGTGTGAACCAGATAGACCTGCGACACTTGGCCTCAGGTATCTACCTGATTCAGTTTACCAATCAGGAGGATGTAGTATCTTCAATGAGGTTTGTGCTTACACGTTGATCATAAATTCTGATCAATATTTTTAATTAAAAAAAATCTAATGAAGGCAACATCTTCTTCGTTTGTGCTCCTATGCACATTTTTTCTCTCACTTATACCGACGCATATTGATGCGCAAACTACTGATGTGGGCAATCCAAAATCTTGGTACTCAAAGACCCCACTTCAGAATATTACCGCTCAGGTACTTCCTGTAATAAATGTGGATCTACTGAAGAGTGAGGACGCCATCACTGATGCTGAACGCTCAGGACCATGGAGATTTGGCTATCCGCATGAGGTAAATATTGATTTGCTTCAAAACGGTATTTGGGACAATGCTTACGGCGGTGGCCGTACTTGCAGGATGGAATTTGCATCGAAAGATGCGCTCACCATGAACCTTTATTTTTCCAAGTTTAACCTGCCTGAAGGAGCGCATCTTCATGTCTTCAATTCTGACAGAAGCATACTCGATGGTGCGTACACCAGCGCCAACAATCAGCCAGACAAAGAACTCGCAACCATTCCGGTAAGCGGCAACAGGATTGTGGTAGAGTATTTTGAACCAGCTGGAAAACTCGAAACTGCCGAAGTAGTAATTAGGTCAGTGATTCAAGGTTACAGGCCCGTGCGGAGCTTTTTTGATGCAGTGTACAATGAGGCCAAGGCACTCAATTCATCAGGTCATTGTAATTACGATACGAAATGTTCACAGCTTCCCGGAAATCCATTTGGTGCACCAGGAGCGTGGGATGAACAAATTGCTTCGGTGGCTATCATGATGAACAATGGTTCTTCATTTTGTTCTGGTGCATTGGTTAACAATACTGCCAACAACGGTACGCCTTATTTTCTTTCTGCAAACCATTGTGGAACCAATTATGGGGGAGGGCTTTCTTTCCTCTTTAAATGGGAATCGCCTACTGCAGTATGCGCCACATCTGCAAGCAATACCAACGGCCCAACATCGAACTTCATCAATGGGGGTACCCTTCGTGCCAACCGCTCAGGAAGTGATTTTGCACTCTGGCAGATGAACAGCACACCGCCTGCATCATACAATATTTATTACGCTGGATGGGACCGCTCAGGAGCGCAACCCACGCAGGCTACAGGGATTCACCACCCCAGTGGTGATGTGAAGAAAATTTGTAGAGAAGAGAATTCACCGTACCAATCAACAGCTGGAGGGGCTCAGGTTTGGTGGATCAACCAGTGGGAATATGGTATTACCGAACCGGGTTCTTCAGGCTCTCCCCTGTTTGATCAAAACAAGAGAATCATAGGGCAGCTATATGGAGGCCTCGCTGCCTGCTCAGGCACGGTAGACAATGGACAATATGACTATTATGGTCGCTTCAATGTTTCCTGGAATACTGGAACTACCGCTGCTACGAGATTACGTGACTGGCTGGATCCATTGGGAACCAATCCTCAGTTCATTGATGGCTATAATCCCAATGCACCCACAGCCCAGTATGATGCAGGAATTAACAGTATTACAGGTATTAATGGTTTCTATTGCAACCAAAGTTCATTCGTTCCTCAAGTGCAACTTAGCAATGATGGCTCAGCTGCACTAACCTCTGCAACCATAACCTATCAATTAAGTGGTGGAGGTTCCAATATATATCTCTGGACAGGAAACATTGCATCAGGACAGACAGCACAAGTGAACCTGCCAATGATCACAGTACCGTCTTCAGGAACGTTTGTCTACACGGCAACTGTGAGCAATCCAAATGGAAACGTCGACTCTAATCCATCCAACAACAGTGCAAGCAGCAATTTTGAAGTAGCCCTCAATGGGGCATCTGCTACACTGAGTATTACACTGGACTGCTGGGGTGCAGAAGTGACATGGCAGATCGTGAATGATGTTTCTGGAACCACAGAAGCTACAGGCGGGCCTTACACCAATGGCACTGGCGGAAGCATTCAGACCAGCCAACTATGCCTTGCACCAGGTTGTTACACCTTCACCATCTTTGATAGCTATGGTGATGGACTAAATGGTGCGAGCATTGCTTCTTGCGGAATAAATGGTACCTATAGTATTACAGACAACGGAACCGGTGCTGCGCTTGTTCAGATGACTGCACCTAATGCAGCCTATGGTTTTCAGGCCGCGCATAGTTTTTGCGTTGGCAATATAGGTCCTGAATGTGTAGCGCCATATATTGCGGCAACCGGACTCACAGCGACGAATCAGGCAAATGGTGTACTTCTTCAATGGAATCCGGTACCGCTTTCTACCTCATGTCGTCTTGAGGGTGGGCTTGCAAATGGCGCTGGACCTCTTCAAACAGTGCAAGTTACAGGTACAGAGCCTACACAATTCCTTGCTCCAGCATCTATATTTGCGGCCCAACAAAAAACATATAGATGGCGCGTACGCTGTCGTTGTTCAGCACAAGTTCAGGGACCTTGGTCTTTGTACGATAATTTCTCTTGGCCTCAGGCTTCAGGGATTATGGAGAATGGCTCTTCTGTTTCATTTGATGAAGTGAATGTATATCCGAATCCTTCTGGAGGAACTTTGTACATCTCGATGGAGTCATCCGATCAGGGGCAATTTAATTTGCGCGTGATGGATCTTATAGGTAAACAAGTACATGCAGCCTATTTGCAGATGCATGAAGGGATTAATAACTATGAGCTGAATCTTACACATTTACCCAATGGTATGTACCTCTTGAATTTCAATTCGGGTGGAGTACAACACACCAAAAAGATTACGATAAACAGGTAAATCTGAAGGATTATTTATACAGAAGGGCGGCCCATTG
>JBGTBE010000081.1:0-22650 GCA_041749535.1 Cryomorpha sp.
TGCTTCAACTCGCCTTTGTGTTCAGAAATGCAGGCGGAACTGTGGTAGGCAGAGCAGCTGACGGATCGGATATATTTGTGGATCTGTACGGCTCTGAATTCAGTGGAGCAGTCACAACGCCTGCGGCTACACAGCTCATTACTGATTTTCCTGCGGATTTTCCCTTCGAAGCCCAGACCAACGCGGATGCCGACATAACGCTCTATCTCAATGATGATGTAGTTGCGACGCAAAGCGGGGTGACATCCATAAGTACAGAAATTGATTTCAGCGGTGAAGCACTCGGTCAATACTGGCTATGGATGTCAGCTGACAATGGCTCAGAGGTTATTTACGATTCTACCTATGTGATTCTTCAAGGAGCACCTCTGGTTCAAGATCCTCCCGGAGGGATGGAGGATGGAATTAATTATTTGGATGACAATACTGTGATTCTTCAGATTCACGCTCCATTTAAGAATTTCATTTATGCCATCGGCGATTTTACCAATTGGCAGTATCATCCCGATTACTTCATGAAGAAGACCACTTCCGGTGACAGGTTTTGGATACAAATAGATGACCTTGTTCCGGGTATGGAGTGCAGGTTTCAATACAGTATTGATATGGAAGATATGCGCGTGGCTGATATTTACGCCAAAAAGATACTCGATCCCTGGAATGATCAGTGGATCAGTGAATCAACCTATCCCAACCTTATTCCTTATCCATCCGGACTTACCACCCAGGTTGTATCTGTATTGCAAACTGCCCAGGAACCTTACGACTGGCAGGTTACTGATTTCCAAAGGCCTCCCAAAGAAAGACTGATCATCTACGAATTGCTGATCAGGGATTTTACTGAAGAACACACTTTTCAATCATTAATTGATACACTCGGTTATCTGGAGCGATTGGGTATCAATGCCATTCAGCTTATGCCGGTTCAGGAATTTGAAGGCAATGAGAGTTGGGGTTACAATCCTATGTACTATTTTGCAATTGACAAGTATTACGGACCCGCAGATGATTTGAAAAAATTTGTGGACGAATGCCATTCGCGCGGCATCGCAGTCATTCTCGATATTGTCTTCAACCATTCATTCGGGCAAAACCCACAAGTGAGGATGTATTTCAATCCCAATGCTGGTCAATACGGGCAGCCCACAGCCAGCAATCCCTGGTTCAATCAGGTGGAAACGCACCCTTTCAATGTAGGTTACGACTACAACCACAATTCTATTCACACACAGGCTTTCATGAAACGCAACATGCACTACTTGCTCGAAGAGTTCAATGTGGATGGATTCAGGTTTGACTTGAGCAAGGGATTTACACAGAACAATACATTCGGCAATGTTGGGGCTTGGGGCAATTATGACCAAAGCAGAATAAATCATTGGCTGCGCATAAAGGACGAAATTGGAGAAGCAGACCCAAATGCATACCTGATTCTCGAGCATTTTGCTGACAATTCAGAGGAAACTGTTCTGGCCAACAACGGCCTGATGCTGTGGGGCAACCTGAATCATGAGTTCAATGAAGCCACCATGGGGTATTCGAGCAACCTGAACTGGGCCAACTACCAGTCCCGTGGATGGGGCCAGCCAAATGTGGTTTCATATGCCGAAAGCCATGATGAGGAACGGCTTATGTACAAGAACGTTCAATTTGGAAACCAGTCCAATCCGGCACACGATACCCGTGCATTTGATGTGGCCCTCGCCAGAATGGAAGCCAGTGCTGCATTGAATATTCCTTTGATAGGACCTAAGATGATCTGGCAGTTTGGTGAATTGGGCTATGATTACAGCATCAATCATTGCCCTGATGGAACCATCAATGAAGATTGTAGAGTGGCCAATAAGCCAATCAGATGGGATTATTATTACCACCCGGAGCGCCAGCGCTTGTACAAAGTTTATGCGGCCATCAACAAACTGAAGCGTGACTTTCCCGCCTTTGGGTCTACCAACTACACGTACGATGTAGGAGGTTCTGGCAAGCGATTAATCATTCAGCATTCAAGTATGGACGTGGTGATTATTGCCAACTTTTCTGTGAATGCGATTTCCATGGTTCCCGGCTTCACCCATACCGGTGTTTGGTATGACTACTTCGCCGGAGAATCAATCACTGAGAACAACCTGAGCAATCCCTTCCTGCTTCAGCCGGGAGAATACAGGATATACACGGATGTGGAGCTCGAAACGCCAGACCTCTCACTTGGAACAGAAGAATCATCATACCAGGGTGGTACTTTACTTGGTTCATACCCCAATCCGTTTATTGATTTCACCCAGGTATCATACCATGCAGAGCAATCTCAAAGGCTGACTGTACGCGTTATTGACATGCACGGTAGAATAGTGAATGTGCTTTTTGATGGAATACAGATACCCGGGAATCATTTGCTTCGGTGGGATGGTACCAATCGCACAGGTGCGCAGCTTCCCAATGGCGTATATGTTATTCAGTTTGTAACCCAGGAGGGCACTGCTCTATCGAAGGTGGTTCTCCAGCGATAGTGAGCAGAATGCTCTTTTTTTTAATTTTTGATAGTGTAAGGTTAACACAATACAAAAACTGTTAATTTAGCACCCGTTCAAAAAGCTTTAATTTGACTTACACCCAAGTATGACAAAGTTTTGATTCAATCAATTTTTCATTCTTAGGGCAACCAAATAATTAACCAATTTTACTTACGCAGGATGAGATTTTACAGAAAGGGTATTCTGACTACAGCCTTAGCTATGCTGCTTGGAGTGGTTGCAATCAGCCAAAGTATTACCGGCACAGTTTACGATGAGAATGGGCAGACCATGCCAGGTGTGACAGTCCGCATTGATGGCACCACCAAGGGTGGCGCATGCGATATGAATGGGAAATATACCATCACCGAGGTTGCTCCGGGACCCTATAAGCTTGTTTTCAGTTTTATAGGGTACAAGACAGTAAGCCAGGATGTGACCATGCCCGCTACGGGAAATCTTGAAGTGAATAAAAACATGGAACCCGATGCTGAGGTGCTTTCCGAATTTGTGGTGGTGGGCTACGGTGTTCAGCGGAAGCGAGAAGTTACCGGGTCCATCTCCAAGGTCGACGCAAAGGACATTACTGATATACCCGCACCCAGCTTTGAAGCAGCACTTCAAGGCAAGGCTGCGGGGGTTCAGGTAACACAGGGTAGCGGTTTGGCTGGCTCCGGTTCAGTAATACGCGTTCGCGGAATTGCTTCTATCTCTGCCGCAGGCGATCCACTTTACGTGGTAGATGGAATACCTATTACACAAGATTACTTCCTGAATGGAAACAGGGGCGCGATGAACAACAACCCCTTGGCCACTATTAACCCCAACGACATTGCAAGCATTGAAATTCTTAAGGATGCTGCAGCAACAGGAATCTACGGTTCTCGGGGAGCAAATGGTGTGATCCTTATTACCACCAAAAGTGGCTCAGGAACTGGACTTTCTTTTGACCTGAATACAAGGCATGGCGTATCAATGGCAACCACCAGGCCGAACATGCTCAACTCAGCAGAGTTTCTTCAATTGTATCAGGAAGCCTGGGAGAACGATGGAAATGTAGGTCTCGCAGCCCTTCCAGGAGGAATAAGCTGGGACGATGCCCGTGTTACAGATACCGATTGGATTGAAGAGACCACAGGCATCGGGTTTAAACAGGCCTACAATTTCGCAGCCAACTATTCCACCAAGAAATTTAAACTTTTTAGTTCTATTGGTTACGATGACAATGGCACCTACCTCACTGGAAATTCATATGTAAGAACTTCCCTAAGAGCAAATGCTGAGTATAAGCTATCGGAGAAGCTTACTATTAACGGAACATTCTCTGTAAGCCAGGGCGTGAACAATCGAGTGAATGCGGCCTGGAGTGGTGGACTTGGAGATGCAATGTCCACGGCACTACCGTATTATCCCATTACATACAGCGATACCGTATTTAACAGTGATGGAGACATAACACGTCTTCCGGGCGACTACTGGGATCTAGGTTCAAATCCGGTGAGAACCAGAGAGCTGCAAGACTGGAAAACAGTGGAGTGGAGGACCATAAACAACCTATCACTTGATTATAAGCCCACCAAAAATCTATTTGTGAAGGTGTATGCAGGGTATGACTATATGGACCTGAAGGACGATAAGTACTCTGACGCAAGACTGCTCAATGCGGACCGGACTTCCACCCAATTCAACCTCGCTGAGCGCTGGCCAACCTGGACCAACAATTATAACCTCAATGGAACAGCTACCTATCTCCACGATCTGGACGATAAGAACAAACTGACCTACATGATAGGGACGGAGTACCAGTATTCGGTAACCCGCTCTTACACCAGAATTTGGAGACAGGATCAGTTTACAGACGCGCCATTTTATGAAGATGAAGATTTGCTTGACCAGGAATTCCAAATAATTACAGATGAAGACGGTGCACCTATCGATACCATACCGGGATACCGGGTGGATGGAACCAGAAAGGAGATATTCAATTTCATCAGTGCATTTGGCCGTGTGAATTACGCATACAACAACAAGTATTTTGCACAGGCCAGTTTCAGGGCTGACGGTTCATCGCGCTTCGGTGAGAACAACCGGTTCGGCTTCTTCCCTTCAGCATCGGTTGGGTGGGTATTGAGTGAGGAGAATTTCCTGGCCTCCAGTACAGTGGTTTCGTTTATGAAGTTGAGAGCAGGATGGGGCATTACCGGCAATGCGGCCATTCCCAATTATCAGCAGTATGGTGAATACATCATCCGCGACAATGGGTATAACAATGAGACATTCCGGTATCTTTCAACTCCCCCAAACCCTAATCTTCAATGGGAAACCTCAAATGTAGTGGATGTGGCCCTCGAGACAGGATTCTTACAGGATCGCATCATCACTACATTGTCGTTTTACAACAAGAATACCACCGATGTGCTCCTTCGAATCACACCACAGCCAAGCACGGGTTTTGCGAATTACTGGGACAATGTGGGAGAGATTATAAACAGAGGGGTTGAATTTCAACTTACTACTGTGAACATTGACCGCCCGAACCTTGTGTGGAAAACAGATTTTAATATCAGCTACAATTACAATGAAATAAAAAGTATAGGTAATTACACGCCTGATGCGATCAGCGGGGGTACCAATGATACCAGGGTGGTGGTGGGTGCACCTGTGGGGACCAATTTCCTCGTGCGCTTTTCGCATGTGGATCCTACAACAGGACGTAATGTATACCTCGATATCAATGGAAACCCAACCAGTACATGGGACCCAAATGACAGGGTGGCAGTAGGCAGGGTGCTTCCAAAAGCCATTGGAGGTATTACCAATACCTGGGAATTCGGTCAGTGGAATGTAGGCTTGGTAATGATCTTTAGCTTGGGAAGCAACATTTACGATTCATCTTCAAAAAGACAACTCGGTGTGACGTCAAACTGGAATATGAGAACGGAAATCTTCGACAGATGGAGACAGCCGGGTGATGATGCTGAGTATGCACAGCTCTCCCTTCTTCCCGAGAATTACGGTTTGGACAATGCCTTCAACAACAACACCACCCAATTTCTCAAGGATGGTGATTACTTGCGGGTGCGCCGGCTCAGTGTGGGATACAGCTTTCCCCAATTCAATGTGGGTTCTATGAAATTTACCAGCGCCAACATTACCCTAAGCGCCGTAAACTTCCTCACCTTCACCAATTTCGATGGTTTGGATCCTGAGATCGCAAGAGACTTTGAAGATCCTACTGACAGGAACATGAGTCCCAACATCACTTACCTCACGCCTCCACAGGAAATGTCATTCAACCTGGCCCTTAACCTCAGATTTTAAGAACCATGAAAAAGTTACTGTATATATCTCAACTTGCCATAGCAGCTTTCGCCGGAGTTTTCTTGATGGTCTCATGCGAAGACTTGCTCGAACAAAAGCCACCGGATACAGGTTCAAACGTACTTCCCAGTGAAGCCATACAGTCTGCATCTGACTTGCAGGAAGTGCTTGTGTCTTCATACGATGTACTGGCCAATACCTACAATGGTAACGCACAAAATTTACCTACGCTGCTCAGCGATGTGCTCATAAGGCCGGTGAATCAGGATGATTACACCTCTGTATGGTTGCGGTCTACAAGCATATTCAATGGCGCTATGAGCAGGGTGTTCAGCGATTATTATATAGCAGTACTCCGGGCGAACACCGTAATTGAAGGCCTTGATGCTGTTGAAATCAGTGCCGATGAGAGAGGGAGAATAGAAGGAGAAGCCAGATTTGTGCGTGCCCTTTGTCACTTTGATGTGTTGCGTTGCTGGGCTTTTGCAGCGGGATATACCCCAGCCAATACCCACCCGGGCGTAGCCATAAGAACATCTTCACAAATTGAAAATGGCGCAAGGGCAAATGTAGAAGCTGTTTACAACTTGATCTTGTCGGACCTTGAGTTTGCGAAAGCAAATCTTCCGGAAGTAAATTCAGTATACGCCACCAATTGGGCTGCAATTGCGCTCGAAGCCGAAGTGCGTTTTCAGAGACATGAGTACACAGAAGCTTATGCTTTGGCCAATGAGATTCTTTCTACCAGTCCTTACCTGTTGGATACCAACGTAAACAAATTTCAGCACCCGGTGCAAAGCCCGGAAGCGATTTTCTACATATATTCAGCTGTGCGCGAAGATGGAAGTGTAGACAACAGAGCCACAGGGTTTAGAAACAATTATTTTGGCGGTGGCAATCCCAGCCTTCGAATACAGCCAGGCCTTTACAATGAGTTTATCGCTTTTGGTGCACAAACGCCCAGGGCTGAGCTCTACACAGAAATAAACCAGGATGGGAACATCACCTATGCCACAAAGATGTTCGACCAGGAATTCCTTAATATTCCTATTCTTACCATCACCCAAATGCAACTTATACGCGCCGAAGCGGGGGCCGAGATAGGTGTAAACATTGCTCAATCGATCGAGGATATCAACGAAATAAGGGAAAGGGCTTATGGAAACAGCGTAGCCAACCTCTTGCCTACTGCCACAGCACAGCAGATCATCGCTGCCGCAAGAGTGGAGCGCAAGCTGGAATTTCCCTTTACAGGTCAGAGGTACTTTGATCTTGTGAGAATGGGGGCAAAGGGTGAAAATATTGTAGTGCGGGATGCCCCCTGGGACTGCCCGGGTATGATTTTACAATTCCCCTCTACAGAACAAACTGAACTATTTCCGTTGAATCAATCTGGCGGATGTTAATATTAAGCAAACCACTATGAATGCGAAATCGCTATTTCTGATTGGAATCCTGGCCTCCGCAGGTCTCGTTTCTTGCAATGATGATGATATACCTTTGATTGGTGAACCTTTCAGCAAATCAGAAGGACTCACCGCCACCCCATGGGTAATCGACGAGGTATATCTTGTAGATGAGGGCAACCCCGCAAAGCCGGAAAGAAATATCTCAACTTTTTATACATCGGGAACCCAGAAACTGGAAGTGAAGTTCAATACAGATGGTACCTTTCAAGTGACTCCCGGCGATGGACTAAACTTCTTTCCATCTGAGGGTACCTGGGCTTTTGACGACAACGAAGCACCTAGAAATATTATTCTTACATCTCCAGGCAATGTTGTTACCGCTCCCCTTGGTGGGCCTACGCGCATCAATGACAGCCAACTGAAAATTAACTTTGCCAAGCGCTCCTGCGACGATGACGGTGAACTCAAGCCCGTATTGGGATATCGCCTGGTATTCAATAGAAAATCGTAATTGAAATGAAAAAGAGAAATTTTCAAATAGGATTAACCACAGCAGGTATAGCAATATCTATGCTGGCATCCGCACAGGGTGTTTACTTCGATCCTGCTCCTACGGACGTTACAGCGCCTGCAAGACTTTATATTGACATAACTTCTTCAGAGTGTAATTGTCCGGAGTTGCTCGATGCTGATCCGGTTTCTAATCCCCTGTATATCTGGGCATGGAATCCAAATGAGCAAAGAGAACCCGTAGACGGGGAAGCTGTTACAAACGGGCAGTGGGGTGACTCAAATGAAAATTTGAAACTCGAACAAGATCCTGTTAATCCGAATCTTTGGTTTTTCGATTTCCTTGGGGTGTCGCTGGTAGAGTTCTATGACCAGCCTGCCGCGGTGTTTTACAGTTCTGGAATAGATTTTCTTCTGAAGGAAAAAAACGGCGCTCCACCAGACTCACCGGAACAAAAATCACCAGATATCAATGTGATTCCTGAACCGCTGGGTTGTTTTGACAAGGTGTGCCCTTTCCCATCTACCTTCTTTCAGGATGAGTACTTTGTAATCCTCTATGACAATAAACTGGAAACCAATCCTACCTTACAGAATCTTGGTCCGGATGAATGTCTCATATGGTATAGATATAGGGTAGATGGTGGCCCACTTACCCTCTATCAACAAGCCACAGATAAGTTTAAAATGACCTTTGATGGGGATGGAGTATTCTCACTTTCTATGATACCTGAAACGTATTTTGAAATTGCACAGGGCAGTCAGCTTACACAGATTGATGTGTATATCACCAAGCCTCCCATACAGGCGCCACCTTTTACAGCCCCTATATCGCTCTTCCCTGGTTGTGAATAAATACTAAAATTTCGATTTCCAAAGACCGCGGTTCTCTATAGGGCCGCGGTTTTTTGTTGGGCTCCTTTTATCAGTGCATCCAGCCGCTCAAGTATTGACATTAAAAATCCCTTGACGGGTTTGTTAACTTTGCATTACCAGCAACTTCAATGATAAGCCTCAAGGATATTTCGAAAAGTTATGCCATAGGTTCCAAACCTTTGAAAGTACTCAAGTCCATTGACCTTGAAATTGAAAAGGGAGAACTCGTATCTATCATGGGATCATCCGGTTCTGGAAAGAGTACTTTGCTGAATATTCTGGGTATTCTCGACACTTATGACGAAGGTACCTACCATTTGGATGGCAGACTTATCCGGGGCCTGAGTGAAACGAAGGCCGCAAAATACCGGGCGGAGTTGATCGGTTTTATCTTTCAAAGCTTCAACCTCATAACGTTTAAAACTGCAGTAGAAAATGTAGCTCTGCCCCTGTATTATCAAGGGGTGAGCC
Source organism: Cryomorpha sp. (assembly GCA_041749535.1). Lineage (GTDB taxonomy): Bacteria > Bacteroidota > Bacteroidia > Flavobacteriales_D > Cryomorphaceae > JBBQZU01. The sequence continues at coordinate 9,098 of JBGTBE010000081.1, forward strand.
GAAAGAAACGAAATGAACTCGCCCGAAAGTACCTCGATAAAGTGGGACTACTGGAATGGGCCGACCACACACCCAATGAACTCAGCGGTGGGCAAAAGCAACGTGTGGCAATAGCGCGTTCATTGATCTCACAGCCCAAGATCATTCTCGCTGATGAGCCAACAGGTGCATTGGATTCAGCCACATCATATGCTGTAATGGATCTGCTGCGCGATGTGCACGCTGAAGGAATGACTGTGGTGATTGTAACGCATGAAATGGAAATTGCCCAACGCACCAATAGACTGATAAGATTGAAAGATGGAATCATAGAAAGTCAGAACGCACACGCTCTCAATGTTTGATATAGACAAATGGCAGGAAATATTTTCTACCATACGTAAGAACAAGCTCAGAACCATTCTCACTGCATTTTCAGTGTTGTGGGGCATCTTTATGCTCGTAGTTTTGCTCGGCGCCAGTCAGGGCTTGCAGAATGGGGTGGAAGGGATGTTTGAAAATGACGCCATCAACTCCATTCAGGTATGGACCGACAAAACTACTGTAGCATACAAAGGCTACAAGCCGGGCCGCAGAATACAACTCACCACCGAAGACTATGACGCCGTGCTTCGTGAGATACCAGATATACCTTATTCTTCAGCACGCTTCTCTGTATGGGGTGTGCGAACCACGTATCAAAACGAATACAACGATTATCCATTTCGGTCTGTGAATCCTGATTACACCAAGATTGACAGGAATATGATCACCCATGGTCGCTTCCTGAACAATTCGGACATCACTGAAAGGCGAAAAGTTGCAGTAATAGGGCGCGATGTTGCAGCAGATTTGTTCAAAGGTGAGGATGCCATTGGTAAATACATCAGTGCCTTTGGGATTCCCTTTCAAGTAGTAGGAGTTTTTGAAGATTTCAATGAAAGAGCCATGCGATACGTGTACATCCCCCTTCCTGTAGGTGTGCAAATATTCGGAAACGGGAACGACATAGAACTCATCATGCTCTCCACCGGAGCGCTTCCTCTGCCTGTTACAGAGCACATGGCAGAGCAGGTTTAAACCATTTTGAAAACCCGACACCACATCTCACCTGATGACCAGGGCGCTCTCGAAGTGAGGAACAACAATGAGGAGTTTGTGAATGTGAAGAATATACTTGATTCCATCAGACTTTTTGTATGGGTTATTGGGGTATTCACTATCATAGCTGGGATTGTAGGTGTGAGCAATATTATGAGCATCGTGGTAAAGGAACGCACCAAGGAGATCGGTATCCGAAAGGCCATCGGCGCCACACCATTCTCAGTTATTTCCTTGATCATTCAGGAGTCGGTTTTTATTACCGCGCTCGCCGGTTATTTGGGGCTTGTGCTTGAGGTATTGCTGGTAGAAGGCGTTGGGTCCAACCTCGGTGATATGGGCATGTTTCGAAAACCATCCGTTGATTTTAATGTGGCCATTACCACGCTCATTATACTTGTGATTGCCGGGGCGCTGGCAGGTTTTTTTCCCGCGTTGAGGGCAGCGCGTATCAAACCCATTGAAGCACTCAAAGACGAATAAACAATGTTTGACCGCGATAAGTGGATAGAAGTTTTTCAGGTGCTTGGGAAGAATCCCTTTCGCACTGCTGCTACCGCCTTTGGGGTGATGTGGGGTATTATGATGCTCATTATCATGATGGGCTCAGGCAATGGCCTCGAAAATGGAGTGACATCAAACTTCAACGGAGTGACCAATTGCATGTTCATCTGGACCCAAAGTACATCCAAGCCTTATGCGGGATTCAAGCAAGGCAGAAGGTTCGAATTGCGCAGTGGAGATGTTGAATTTTTAAAAGCCAATGTGCCCGAAATTGAGCTCATATCTCCACGCAATCAACTGGGCGGATACAGAGGTTCGAACAACACCACTCGTGGGATACGGACTGGCGTATATCAAATCTACGGCGACACCCCCGATGTGTTTATCATTGAGCCCCGCCCACTAAACCAAGGGAGGGTCATCAATTGGTCGGACGTGGAAAACAACCGCAAAGTATGCGTCATTGGAACCCGCGTTGAGAAGGAACTTTTCGAGAAGGGAGAAAACCCGATTGGGCAGTTTGTGAAAATACAAGGAGTAAACTTTATGGTGGTGGGTGTATACCGAAGCACCCGAACAGGGCAGGATGCCGAAGAAGATACCAAGAATATTTTTGTGCCCTTCACCACTTTTCAAAAGGCCTTTAATTTTGGTGATACAGTGGGATGGCTGAGCATCACTTCAAAGCCTGATGTACTCGTCTCTGATATGGAGACCAAAATTCTCGATCAGTTAAAAGTCCGACACAAGATTCATCCCGAAGACATGCGCGCCTTTGGCTATTACAACAGCGAGAAGGAGTTTCTCGAAATGAACGGTCTTTTCAGCGGTATTCGTTTTCTGTCCTGGTTTGTGGGAGTGCTTACCCTACTGGCGGGGGTGATTGGGGTGAGCAACATCATGTTGGTAATCATCAAGGAGCGCACAAAGGAAATTGGCGTGCGCAAAGCGCTCGGTGCTACCCCGTACAGCATCGTTTCACAGATTATGCTCGAGTCCCTTTTTTTATCATGCATTGCAGGTTTTCTCGGGGTTATTTTAGGTGTATGGTTGCTGGAAGCCATCAATTTGGCACTTGAAGGCAGCGAAGGAGGAAATTTCAAGAATCCAGGCGTGAATTTCAAAGTTGTATTTTCTGCCCTTGTAGTTCTCATAGTTTCGGGAACACTGGCAGGATTGATGCCCGCCATACGCGCAGTACGTATAAGCCCTGTAGAAGCACTCAGAGATGAATAAACCAATGATATTCCCTATCACAAACCCATGAAGAAAACCCTTTTTATTATCACTGCCATACTGATCGCCGCTTTGCTGGTATACACAATGATTTACCTGTATGGAAAATCTCAGGAGAAACCCATATCATACAACACGGAGAAACCTGTCTTTACCGATATCATCCAAAAAACGGTTGCTACAGGGTCTGTGAAGCCTCGCAAGGAAATAGACATTAAGCCCGTAGTCTCCGGAATTATCATTGAACTTTACATAGAGCCCGGGCAGTTGGTGAAACAAGGTGACCTCCTCGCCAAGGTGAAAGTAATTCCAGACATGGTTACACTCAATGCAGCTGAGAATAGACTCGAGCGCGCCCAGATAGCCATTGATAATTCGGTCATTGACTTCGAAAGAAATAAGAAACTCTTTGATCAGGGGGTAATTTCCTATGCAGATTTTCAACCCTTCGACCTGGCTCAGCGAAATGCCCGCACAGAACTCGATGCCGCGGAAGACAACCTGAGAATCATTCGCGATGGTGTTTCTAAGCGCAATTCAGCAGCTGCAAATACCTTGGTTCGCAGCACCATAAGCGGTATGGTACTCAGTGTGCCCACCGAAGTTGGTAAAAGTGTTATAGAAGTGAACAACTTCAATGAAGGCACCACCATTGCCACAATTGCTGATATGACTGACTTGATTTTTGAAGGCAAGGTAGATGAAAGTGAAGTGGGCAAAATACGCGAGGGAATGGACCTTATTCTTACCATTGGTGCCATTGATGGTCAAACATTCAGCGCGGTGTTGGAGTATATTTCTCCGAAAGGGGTAGAAGAAAATGGCGCGATTCAATTTGAGATAAAGGCTGCCGTTGCATTGGATGAAAATCTTTTTATCCGCGCCGGATATTCCGCAAATGCCAACGTGGTACTGGCCCGCCGCGACAGCGTGTTGGCCATCAATGAAGCGCTTGTGCAGTTCGAGTCGGACAGCGTGGCATTTGTAGAAGTTTCTACAGGGGGGCAAAACTATGATAAGCGACGTGTGAAGCTTGGCCTTTCTGATGGAATCAATGTGGAAATCATTGAAGGTGTTGCCCCCACCGACTCCATTAAGCGTTGGAACCAGCCAATTACGGAATAGTTCCCTCCTAAACTTGCTTGCAGATAGAATTGGTACATTGAGATTCTGGAGATTTCAATAGATGCCATTACTGCGTTTTTATTCGAATGGGATATATTCGTGCAAATTTTGGCAATGAAAGCCCTTGCATACTCAGTGGTATTTTTTCTATTGATAAACACGGCTGCTTCCGCTCAGTCATTTGGGGGTCTAAATCTTACGGCAAAAGTTATTGATTGTGATACGAACTACATCAACCCTTTTCCTGAAAAGGTAACGGGCAGGGTTTACCTTTCAGAAAAATATACAGACATCACCATTGAAGATGTGAATCTGGGTACTGAGTTAAGCTATAAGCCCAATACCACCCTCAACTTAGGTATTGGGGTCACAGTTAAGTCTTACACCCTCAACCTGGCTTATGGATTTAAATTTCTTAACCCTGACGTGGGACAGGGTGACACGAGGTATCTCGACTTACAGTCTCACATATACACCCGCGCCCTGGTGATCGATTTTTATGGACAGTTTTATAAAGGGCTTTATCTGGAGAACACACGTGAGTTGGATCCAAACTATCCGGAGGAGTACTATCTACGACCTGATATCTATGAGCAAATTTTAGGCATCACTGGATATTACCTTTTCAATAACCAGAAGTATTCATTCAGGGCAGGAATGACACAGAACGAGCAGCAACTCAAATCGGCGGGATCCTGGATGGCGGGTATAGAGACCTATTACTCCTTCGCAGTGGGCGACAGCGCACTGATACCTACCTTTACCGGTGAGCGCTTTCAATCCTTTACCAACGCTGAAAGGATGGCAGTTTTTAAGGCCGGCCCGAGCGGGGGCTACGCCCATACTTTTGTGGTGGCAAAGAAGTTCTTTTTAATGCTTTCACTTACCGTGAATGTGGGCATAGGCAATTATGTGGTGCAGACAGAAGATGGAACACGCAAGAATACTACATCTGTAGACTTGAATACATTTGGGCGTTTCGCCTTGGGCTATAACAATGAAAAATGGTACCTCGGTATCACCACCATTGACAATTCAATAGGTGTTTCATCTAAGGATGAAGGCTTACTTGCACAATTCGGGATTGGCAATGTGCGCTTTAACTATGCCTGGCGATTCGTGCCTAAACCAAGGCTGCAGAAGTACATTGATTATTTACCATAGCCCTGCGTCGTTCCAGTTTCCAGGTTCTCCTTACTGATTTTAGCACCACATTGTCCAAATTTCCCAAAAAGGAAATCACTGCCAAAAGCAATTATCTTTGGGCTGTAGCGATCAGCCACACCGAACAAGGCTTCTGAAATGCAATTTCTAAAAAATTCAATACTGTACGCGTTCTTTTCAGGAAGGTACTTCTGCCTTTTCTGGATTATGATCTGGCCTGTACTCACGTTTGGTCAAGGAGAAAAGGCGAGCAGTTCTATTGCTGAGATAGAATTGAAGATAGAGCAATCACAGCTATACATTAATCGCAATCTGGACTCGGCATTCGTATTTGCCATGGACGCTCAGGAACTTGCGAAGGGCCTGGAAGAGGATGAAATTCATGTGAAAGTAGCCACAAATCTGGGCGACATCTATAAGGCAATTGGAGATTTCTCTTCATCATTCGATCATTACTTGCAGGCAAGGGTGCTGTTGGACGACTTGATGCGAGAAGATCCGGATAACTGGAATACCTGGTTTTTAAAGATCGATCTTGATCTTAGAGAAGGCACACTGCAATACCTTCAGGGCAATTTAGCTAAATGTCTCGAATTAAATGAAGCAGCTCTGGTATACCTTGAAAAATCGATTGGGATTGCGCCAGATGGTGAAATACGTCTTCGAAAACTGAAAGTATTTAACAATATAGCGGGGGTCTATCTTCAGAAATCCGATTTTGATACTGCCCTACAGTATTATCAGAATGCTTCTGAGCTAAACAAGCAGGAACTGAATACCATGATAGAAAGCACCTTGAGCAACAATATTGGCATTTGCTATATGGAGAAAGGAGAGCACGATCTTTCTGCACACTATTTTTTGAAGTCGCTCAGCTTTCGCTCAAAGGATGGAGACAAAAGAGGACAAGCACAGGTGCTCAACAATATGGGTAAGAATATGGTGCTCACTGCCCGTTTCAGCGATGCCCTGAAGTACTATGAGCAAGCCCTTAACTTGGGCCGAGAAACAGGCAACGGCGAGTCATTGCTAAAGTCACTCGAATCACTCGCTACGTTGAATGATACACTGGGTAATTATAAAGTAGCACTGAAAACCTATAAAGAATTCAAAGCTTTGAATGATAGTATGTTTGGTTATGAAACCAAATTGGCCATTTCACGCCTTGAAGACAGTTACCGAAGGGACAAGGAAAAGAAAACGTTTGAATTTGAAGCCCAGCGTCTTGAAGCAGAACGGCAGAAAAGCGAAATCAGAAACATATCCATTGCCATCGCGCTCTTCTCCCTTCTTCTCCTTTCTATCCTGATAATTGTACTGTTGCGGGGCAAGATCAGAAACAGCAAGTATGAGCAGGAAAAACTGGAATTGGAGCATCAGAAGCTTGAAATTGAGAGGCAGGCACTTCAGGAGAGTGTAGATTATAAGGACAGAGAGCTAACTGCAAATGCTCTGTACCGGCTCAAGAACAATGAGCTTATCACAAAAATTACAGACAACCTGCTAAAGGCGAAGGCCACCTTTAGAAATGAAAACCAGAGAACCATACAAGAGATCATTGCAGAGCTACGCGCCAGTCAGGACAATCAAGTATGGGGTGAATTTGAAGCCCATTTTACACGTGTACATTCCTCCTTTTATCAAACATTGCAGGATCAGTTTCCAAATATCACAGCAAATGAGCGGAAACTATGTGCCTTTTTGAGGCTCAATATGTCCACCAAAGACATCTCCGCCATTACCAACCAATCAATAAACAGCATTACAGTAGCGCGCTCACGCCTCAGAAAGAAGCTAAATATTGAAGGTGAAGAGGTAAATCTTATAAATTTCCTGTCACAGCTCTGATGAAGCAGTACTGAATATTGGTACAGTTAATCAATTGATTACAATCTCATGTATGGTGATTGTAATGGCTTTTTATAATCCGTAGAGCCTTTGTAATGGTGTTTTTCCAATCTGTACTGTTGAAGTATGCCAGCAATCTTCGCTCGGTTAAAATGCTTGTCCCACCTTTGCCCTGCATTAAAAATTCTAACTTGAAAAAGCAGAACCACAATCATGATGTCAATGATGAATTGACCAAACTCGAAAAGCTTCAAGAGAAACTCAGGGAAGAGAATGCTGCATGGAAAAAGCTTTTAGAAAATCTCGCGAGGCTCAAGAACACTGACAAGATTCGCTTACTAACTTCTTTAATTTTCAACCCAAAACCATTAACAATTATGCACATGAGAACAATTTTACTAACCCTTACACTGGTACTTGGATTTACAAGTGTCTCCATGTCACAGAATGACGGAAGCCTGGATCCTACTTTTGGCACTGAAGGCATCACCTTGCTGGATATTGAGAATCTTGACATCTTTCACCACCTATTGGTTCAACCTGACCAGAAAATAGTGGCTGCTGGTATGACTTGGAGCAACGCTTACGTATCAACCGCAACTGCTGTGAGGTATATGCCTGATGGTACCCTTGATGCTACCTTTGGTAACAACGGTATCTTCACCTACACCCTCGATTTTGAAGCCAACATATACCGAAGCACTTTGGCAGCCGACGGTGGCATAATCCTTACAGGCAGTACTACAAATTATAGCAACTACAGGCTCCTACTCATTAAAATCACATCGGAAGGTGTGCTCGATGCAGCCTTTGGTGACAACGGAATAGTGCTTCATAATTTCAGCGATGTGACGGAAAATTCTGAAACCCATTCATATGGCGTGGCGATTGACGAGGTGGGCAATATTATTGTTGCTGGCAACGCACATGATGAAGTCTACACTCCTGTACCCATGGTATGTAGATTCACGCCTACAGGGCAACTCGATGAAACATTTGGCAACGGAGGGGTGGTAAAGATTCCATCCGCTACGGAGTATTCAAGCAATTTCGACGCAGTAGAAGTGCTTCCTGACGGTAAAATTATAGCCGCAGGTTCAAGTGGGGAGGGATTGCAATTTTGGGTAATGCTGGCGGTTCGTTTAAATACAGATGGAACCCTTGATGAGAATTTTGGCACCAACGGTATTGCGAAATATAATATCGGCAATGTGGACGATGAGATTTATGATATCGCGTACAATGAAGACGGTGAATTGTTTTTTGCAGGATTTAGCGCCACGCAGCAATATACCTACCGATCAATTTTGCTGAAAGCAAGCCCCGACGGCACACTCGACGCTTCCTTTGGCGACAATGGAGTGGTAATGGAAGTGCTTGGTAATTATACAGTTGGCTCTGATGTGGAATTGCTCAGCGATGGACAACTTTTAGTAGCGGGTACTTCTGGTGAAGGCCCACCGAATGCCTTTGACCTGACAGTTTGGAAGTACAATCCAGATGGCACACCTGATGTAACATTTGCAGAAAATGGAACAGCAGTGCATATGATACCAGGAAGAAATGCTTTCGGTGAAGCCATGGCCATTCAAGCAGATGGAAAAGTGCTGGTTTCAGGTCAGGCAAGATTGTCAACAGAACCCACAAGCGATGGTTACATTGTTCGATTTGAGAACAGTGTAGTAACTGCAGTGAGTGACACGAGGTATGCGCAGGCTCCTGCCATTTCTCCCAACCCGGTGCAAGCAGGCTCATCCATTAACCTTTCCTTGAAGGAGGGCCCTTCACAGGCTTCTGTGATCGAAATATTCGACATGACAGGCAAAAAGGTAGCGGGCCTTCCTTTGCAAAGTGTTTCAAGTGAAATCTTCAACCACACGGTATCAATACCAGCAGGTCTTAGTGCAGGTTTATACCTTGTTCGTGTGCGCGCTGATGGATTTGTAACATCACCTTCACGTCTTGTGATTATGAAATAACAGCCTGCACAAGTCTTTCTTGTTCAATAAACCCTATCGGTGTCCCATGCATCGGTAGGGTTTTTTATTCTTCACGAGTAGGTTTTCCTCTACCCAACTTTTTCTTTATGTAGAATCTTTCACCATGGCGTGTACCTTTGCAGAATGAAAAGTATGGTGATAATTGCAGGCGGATTGGCAGCGCTTTTAATGGCCGGTTGCAACGTCGACGTCAAGGACAAAACTTTTGCAGCTCCCGGAACCCCGGTGCCTGTGCAGTACGCAAAGGGTTTTAAAATATGGTACGCCGCTGATGGATATGAAGTGCTCTTCCGCAATCCACAGGATACCACTGAGGTATATGGTACCCTTGTACTTTCGCGAAAATCATTGGCCGAAAGGCATACCGATACGCTTGCCATACCCGTGAAGCGCGCAGCCCTTGGAAGCACTACTTTCATACCCTATTTTGATTTCATAGGCCAGGCCGATGTGGTGGGTTCTGTAACCTATACCGATCGTGTGATGAATAGAAACCTGCGCGCTAGAATTGAGCAAGGCCTTACCAAGGACATTACCGACAGCAATGGGGTGAACTTTGAGCTGTTGCTTGCCGCACAGCCTGATGTGTTTATGGCTTACCCATACGGCGCGCGCGATTTTGAACGGTACAGGGAGCACGGCATACCTGTGGTTATGAATGTGGAATACCTTGAGAGTAGCCCGCTGGCGCGTGCGGAGTGGGTGCTTCTCGCCGGTGCACTTACCGATCAGCTCAATAAATCTATTGAGGTGTTTAACACTGTGGAGCAAAGATATTGGGACGTAAAAAACCAGGCGGCTTTGTCTTCATCCATACCTTCGGTGTTTACCGGCACCCTCTACGGAGGCTCATGGTTTGCACCGGGAAACAAGAGTTATATTGCGCAGTTTATCCGCGATGCATCAGCAACCTACGCCTTCGAAGATGTGGAAGGTCAGGGCAATGTGGAGCTCGATTTCGAAGCGGTAGTGGGCACCATCGCCTACGCTGATTTCTGGGGCTTACTCGTATCGAGTAAGAAAGACTTTGCACTTAGCAATGTGTTGGAGATGGAAGAGGAATATGCCGTACTCAACAGCTTCAAAAAGGGCCAGGTCTTCGTGTGCAACACGGCCCAAACGGATTATTTTGGTGATGCTGTGATGCAGCCGGATGTGATACTTCGCGACATGGTTTCCATACTGCATCCGGGGTCGTTTCCCGACCACATCCACACATACTTTCGCCCGGTAGTGGTGGATGTGGCCACCCCTTAAACCGAAACAGCCACCATGCGAAATGCACCCATATGGCCATGGCCTTTGATGATTGTTGCTATTGTACTGCTTTTTCTGCTGAGCATTGCTGTGGGTTCGGTGTATATACCCACCGCCGAAGTGTGGGATGTTCTTTGGGGAGATGCTTTAAATAAGGTAAACGAGTACATCATTCTTGATGCGCGATTGCCACGGGCTATTGTTGCCATTTTAGGTGGTAGTGGATTGGCAGTGGCGGGCTTGCTCATGCAAACCCTCTTTCGGAACCCCCTCGCAGGGCCCTCAGTGCTGGGGCTGAGCAGTGGGGCCAGTCTTGCTGTCGCTGTGATAACCTTGATACCCGGATTTACCAGCCTTGGCAGCTATGGTATCACCGTGGCGGCAGTGGCTGGTAGTATGCTTGTGCTGCTCGTTGTTCTCTCCGTTGCCAGGCACTTTGCCGATGTGGCCTCAGTGCTCATTGTGGGTTTGATGCTCAGTTTTTTCACTTCAGCAATTGTGGGGTTCTTGCAGTCGCTGGCTGAGGAATCTGCATTGAAGGCTTTTATATTTTGGGGATTTGGCACTTTCTCAAATGTATCGCGCGGCCAATTGTGGGCCTTTGCAATTCCCTTACTGGTAGTACTGGTTTTCACACCGGTACTTATAAAGCCTTTGAACGCATTGCTTCCCGGCGAGCTGCATGCCCGTAGCATGGGCGTATCTGTTGGGCGCACCCGCTTTCAAATAATGCTCGCCACAGGTGTGCTGACGGGTGTGGTCACAGCCTTTTGCGGACCTGTGGCATTTATTGGTCTCGCTGCGCCCCATTTGGCACGGTTTACATTCAGGTCCATGCACCACGCTATAGTTTTGCCTGGAGCCATACTTTGGGGAGGGATTTTGGCCCTGGCTGCTGACATCATAGCCCGCTTGCCGGGCTTGCAACTTTCATTGCCCCTTAATTCAGTATGCGCGTTGATGGGTGCACCCGTAGTGGTATATTTGATCATGGCAGGCCGCAAAAGAAAGATGCTATTATGATTGTACTTAGTGCTTCCGACATTGCCATCAGCTATGGAAAGGGTGAGGAGAAACACCATCTGCTGGGTGATTTTAATATTGCCCTGGAAGCGGGTACCCTTTGTGCAATTATTGGCGCCAACGGAGTGGGCAAGTCTTCCTTGCTCAGGGTACTGGCTGGCTTGCAAACACCCACACTGGGGCAGGTGCACTGGAACGCTCAGCCCCTGCCAAACATTGTCCTTTCACGTCGTCCACACCATATGGCGGCGCTTTTTAGGGAATTCAGCAGGGTGGATGGACTGACGGTTTATGACCTGGTATCTATGGGCCGCACTGCTGTGAATGGGAGCTTATTCGGTGGGCTGTATCCCGCTGACAATCTGCATATAAACAAAGCCTTGGAACTTACAGGCATGTCCGTTTTTGCCAAGAGGCAGGTGGCAAATTTGAGCGATGGAGAATTTCAGAAAGCCATGCTTGCCAAAATGCTGGCCCAGAATTCCCCGATCATGTTGCTTGATGAACCCACAACCCACCTTGACCTCCCGAGTAGTTTGGAACTCATGCATTTGCTGCGCAGGCTTGCGCGCGATGAGCAAAAAACCATTGTTTTCACAACCCACGATCTGCACCTCGTATTTAAAATGGCGCATACCGTTGTATTGCTCGGCAGCGAAGGCAAATACGCCATTGGGAGTCCCGAAGAAGTGGCTGCACACAGCCTTATGTGCGGTTTTCTCCGCACTGACGAAATTGCAATTACCGAAGGCAACCTGCAGTTTAAAATTTCAGAAGAATGAAAGTGGCGATAACAGGTCTCGGTTGGTTCGGTTTCTCTCTCGCAAACAGCCTTACGGGGAGTATGCAAGTGTGCGGCAGCAAGTCTACACCCGAGGGAGTAGCAGAAGTACAAAAAGGAGGTACACAAGCTACCCTTCTGAATTTTGATCAGGTACTCAATTGCGAACAGCCTGAATTACTACAAAACGCCGATTGTGCCATACTGAACATTCCACCCGGGCGCAGTACAGGGAGCGACCCCCAGAAGTATCTTAGGGTTATTGAAGGCATCACAAATTTGTTCAAGGCTGGCCGCACCTCGCACATCGTATTTATATCGTCCACAGGGGTGTTTGGTCCGCAACAACTGCTGGTGGATGAATTAACGAGGCCTGAACCAACCAGCGCTTCAGGTATGGCTTTACTGGAAAGCGAAAACTGGCTCTCAACAAACTGGCCGGGCAGGCTGAGCATTTTGCGCCCTGCCGGACTTGTGGGAGGTGACCGTCACCCCGGTCGGTTTTTGGCCGGCAAGCAAGACCTTTCGGGGAAAAACCACCCTGTGAATCTCGTGCACCGCGATGACCTGATCGGGTTGACAACCGCCATCATCGAGCATGATTATGGAAATAGAACCTGGCATGCTGTATCTGCAATTCACCCAACCAAGGAAGCTTACTATACCCGCGCAGCAAAGGTTATGGGGCTGCCTGTTCCTGCTTTTGATCCGGCTGATAACTCGGAAGGACGGACCGTGTATGGAGATATTTCCCGAAGGCTAACAAACGTAACATTCAAATACATGAATCCCTATGAAATGCTTTAAATCACCTTTCTTCATTGTTGCCGCACTTTTCTTGCTCAGCGCTTGTGAGTCCTCACCGCCCCAAAAGTCCGATGCAGATATTTTCGGATTTATGATTGGCACCTGGAATCTAGAAGACCAGGGGAGGCAATACACCGAATCATGGACCAGAACAGGCGACCAACTCAATGGATGGGCCTACGAGGTGGCTGTCGGAGACACTGTTTTTGAAGAGCAGATGAACATCTATTACCGGGAGAGTGATGGCTGGGTAATGTCAGTCCGCACCGCAGAGCAGAATACTGGTAATACTGTATTTTTCACCCTCGCACACCACAACAAGGGAGAGGCAATGTTCGAAAATTTAGCCCACGATTTCCCGAAAAGGATAGCATACACATCCAAGTCTACACACACCATGCAGGCATTGGTCGACGGGGGTGAGGGCAGCGAACAGAAACTCGAATTTAGTTTTGTGAAAGCAAAATAATCACAGGCTTCGCCATTTTCACATAGCGAGGAATTTCATCATTCAACCGGAGTTATGGATTCGTTGAATTGAAAATGCGGAATGACCACTGTTTGGATATTATTTCTTTTATTGCAGTCCGATTGGTTGTTTCACTTAAATAGTTTCATAGATGGCACTTTACAAGGAGTTTGAACAACAAGGGAACCTACTTTTTAGATACAGGGGTTTAATTCCAATCTTATTTTTAGGAGTTGCTGTGTTAGCGTTCGTGCTTCAG
>JBGTBE010000082.1:0-32941 GCA_041749535.1 Cryomorpha sp.
ATTTTTGGAATATCTGGGCAAATAACGTGATCTTCATACCGGAGTTGGCTGTTTTTTGTTCGCACTTTAAACATACCGGATTTTTCCGGGCCAACTCCATTTTTTTATCTCAGACTATTAAACGTCTTGGACAGATGTGTACTCAAAACATTAGTATGATAGGCTAATATTGAGATTTTACAAGCAGATTGCTGGAAAGGGCGCGATATGATTGAGACCCGTGAGCAATAGGAAAGACGATAAACTTTCTATTCGGAAACGGTTAGATTTGTACTTATCTCGCCACCAATACTTTGCTTCTATATACAGCACCGTCGGTTGCAGTGAGCAATAAAGTATACAATCCTGCATTTATCGTCCTCGTATCGAGCTGCATTGATTCACTTGTAATCGTAGTGCTAACGCATACCTGCCCCAATCCATTTACCAATTCGAATGTAGTGAACTGATGTGGTGACTGGCCTGCATCAATAGTTAGAAGGTCTTTCACAGGATTTGGGTAAACCAGCACACCGGCTGTATTGGCATTATTGGTACTTGTGGGGTCGTAAAGGAAATCACCTGACCAAAACAAGCACGTGGCATCTTCATAAGACTTTACTCGCACTTTGTAAATGCCTGTACCTGTGGTTACAGGAAGTATAAAGTTGTTTGAGGTTACAGTGATTAATGCATTCCCTATGAACCACCTATATTCAACCTGGTTTGGAACGGTGAAAAGATAGCTTCCATCAAAGCCAATTCCAAAGGTGTAATTGCCCAATGCATTCATTGTAGAATTTGATGAAACAGAAGCGCACAATGCATTGGAAACATTTAGGGATATTTCATGTACTTCCGGCAGCCAGTCTGCGCCCTCAGCGCTTACTAATGAAGATACAATGTTGCCATCAAAGGACCATTCATAATTTTCGATGAAAGGTTGAGTGGCTAGGAAAGTAACGTCAAACATGCCTGCATCGCAATCTGTGTAATTGACTGTGGTAGTGAATTCTGCCAAACCATTGCACGTGTATACTTTGTTGCTTATTGGCTCAAAAGCATTGGGTAAATTGTCTCCAAATTGCACAGCACCTGTGTAGGTAACCAATGAGGTAACAGGCGTGTTTTGTTCCACCTTCAATTTGAATTTGAGCATTGCTTCACTTCCGTGAAAATCACTTGACATTCCAGGAAAATTCTGATCGGCATATTTTGCATTCAACACTTTGCCTGGCTTAATTTTCAGTTCAGGCAGATGCGAAAACGAGAGCAATTCAAAGGAAGAAATATTTGCATAGTAGCTGAGGTTATTCACTAGGTTCATGAAATCTGCTGCATCTCCTTCATTTTGTAATCTTAGGGTGTATACCAGAGATGTATCCACCAAGAACAGGTTTTCTTCCAGCCAGCCAACACTTTCTGAAACGCTATTCTCTGTACCCGAGCATGTGGTGCTTTCTGAAAATATTTCAGATTCCAACACAGTATTGTCTGCATTTGTAAGCGTCATTGTGTGGTTCAAATTACTTTCTTCTGCAGGCATTTGAACAATTACACTGATTTGATGGAAGTGAAAGAATTTGAGTGATTCCAAATCGTACTCTATCAAATTTCCATTTATGCTGCTGGGTACCGGCAATGAAGAAAGGAAGGTGGTTGATGGATCCAGTTGGATCGTCATTTTTAAGGCTTCTGTGGTAGTGCCAGTGTTTCGAACAAAAGCCTGATATTGCGTAGACTCTCCACATCGCTGCACTCCTGAAGTGATGTCAATATGGTATTTGTCTGTAACTGTAGCAGGCTTAAAGCCAAAGTTGAGATCACTGAGTATTTGATTGTCTTCATCAAGTTGGGCAAGTATCACATCTTCCCCGGTGGTTAATTCCCATAAATCACTGTCCAAAAAGTGACTTATGTTGTAGCTGCCATATTCGGTGGGTATGAAACTGAAAGTACCATCGGTGCTACTGAATGATCGTGCTTCCATGCTCGCAATGGCTATAGGTTCGTAGGGCATGGGTTCATCGACCCCATCATAAATGCCATTTTCATTTTCATCGTAAAATATACGACCACTAATTGACAAATTAGGTATCAGCGATGATGGCCTGAAAATTAGCTTTCCCGGCTGCCGTGTGGCCGGTAGTTGTCCTGATGATGTAACCGCAGGCTGCCATGTAATGAAGTCAGGCGAGCCATCATTGGTCAGATCTCGAACCAGAAAGGGTTGGTTCGGATTGGAAAATGTATGGTGGAAAGCCAGGTTCTGCTGCTCAAATAGTAATCCATTGTTATATTGAAAATAAATACCCTCGTTATTGTTGCTAACTATATAGTATACATAGTCGGTCAAGCCATCGAGATTCAAATCTGAAAATTCAGCCATTCCACCGAAACTTGTTAAAGTATTAGGCATATTGACAGGAATTGTGACGGGTGCATTAAATTGAAAGTCCTCAGCATTATAACTGATCCGTACCCTCCCGGTTGGCGTGTTGCTCCCAAAGGAAATGCGGTCCGGGAGAAAATCGTTGTTCACATCTTTGAGAAAGGGCACAGGAGATCCCGTCAGACTAGTTGCGCCATTCGATGAAATAATCGGATCAAATGTTCCGTTGCCGGAGTTTTTGCGAAAATACATCGTGCTGCCGGTTGATGTCGTGAAATAAACGTCGGGATTGCCAATCTGCATCAACATCTGTGAATGTAAATCCACTCCGGCCTATCGGGTTGTCAGTAAGGTGAGCACTCAACGCACCGAAATTGCCAGTGCCGTCATTTTGGGCAAAACGGTCGGTGAAACCAAGATCAGGAAAACCATCACCGTTGATGTCAATGATCTGAATATCATATTCTTCAAAATATGGATCGTAGTCCACTATCAGTATGGTATCGGCAGGTAACGTAAGGTTTTGATCATTTCTTAGGAAAAGCTTTATGACGTAGTCACCCTCCAAATTTGAGCTCCCTGTTACAATATCAGCTATTCCATCTGCATTTACATCTCCCATGGCATATTTGGGCTTCCTGTTACTGTAGCGTGGCAATTCCAGCAGTACCTCATTTTGAAATTGTCCATTTGTGTCATAAGCGGCTCTGATTATTGTGGACGTGGTATTGGAAGATTTCAGGTACACCAATTCAGTATTTCCATTGCCATCCAGATCAATTGCATCAACCTTGTCAGCCGTTTCGAATGGAAAGAAGTGCTTTAGAGAATTAAAGAGCTCTTCATTGCTTGCTCCGGGTCCGTTATTTTCCAAATAGCCGTAGAAGTACGATTTATTTGAAGATACTATTACTTCGGGCTGGTTGTTGCCTGCAACATCGGCAATGGCAAGGTGTTGAAATTCAAATTTAGGATCGGCAGCAGAAGAAAGAATAAGCCTGAATTCAGGGTTCTCACTTGTAGAATTTGTAATAAGTAAAGCCCCGCTCCACGATTCGGAAATAAGAAAGGACCCCCCTGAGAAATATAGATCTGGTTTATGAAACCCTGCAATTATCTGATGGTGGCCTACACCGGCCAGATCGCCTGTTATAAGGGTATTGTATGGTTTTGAGTCAGGAAAAGGCACATTTATGGTGGTGAATCCCCCTTCGCTTTGCTCAAATACATACAACCTTGCACTTGTATTATTATTTGGATAATTCGAATAAAATGCAACCAGCTCAGGTCTACTGTCACCATTAAGATTGGACCAAATCAAATTCTTTCCGGATGATGATGCCAAACTATCCGGAAAATCAAAGTAGAGCCCTCCATTCAGAAATACACCCCCTTCTGCACCCAGAAATAATCTGATTTTTTCGGTGGAGAGCATGATTGCCACATCTGCGTAACCATTGAGATTCCCATCTGCTGCAGCGATTAATTGAATAAACGCTGACCCATTTATGTTAACCGATGTGGTGCTGTACAATTCCATCACATCACCACCTGTATTTATATAAGTTCTAAATTCATTGGTGAACCCTACCGCGATATCGTCCAAACCATCATTGTTAAAATCGGCAACTGTTGCGCATCTCATTTCGGGAATTGAGAAAAAAGAATTTCCCACAAATTCTTCACCAGTGTTTTTGAAAAAACGAAGTGTCTGATCAACTCTGAGTATCAAGTCAGGAATGCCATCACCATTGAAATCAATTACTGACAGGTAATTTATGGGGTTTGTGAGACCTTCAATAAGCAGATGGGCAACAAAGGTTTCTCCGCCCATATTCTTCAACGAATAGACTTTATCCGAATGAACACCAATAATATCTACATAACCATTGCCATCTATATCAGCTGAGCAAATCAATGATAAGGTTTTCGGATCCGTTGGCATATTGTGGTCAATAAGAATTTGCTCCTCACTAAATTGTGGATATACTTTCCCGCAAAATAATAATGCGATGACGGAACAGAATAGAAATATATTTTTCATGGCTTTTATGACTAAATGGTTGATTTGAAGGGATGCTCCATGTATGTTGTAGTACTGCTGATGTAAATATAAGCCTCTTTGCTCTAATTACATGAGCCGTTATGAAATCCTCCAATGGTAGGAATTTGGATATTATTTAAGTCGTGATGGTTTAGTGTAACTGTGGTCACCGTGCGCGCGCATGTGCGATGGTATCTTGGTAGTGAATTTAATACAACCCATTATGAAACCCCACTACCAGGTATTGATCATCGGCGGCGGTACCGCCGGAATTATGACCGCAGCCCAACTGCGTCGAAAGCACCCAAAGGCCGAAGTGGCGATCATTGAGCCAAGTGAAAAACATGTCTACCAGCCGGCTTGGACCCTGGTGGGTGCCGGCACATACAATTTTAAAGACACCATACGCCCCGAAGCACCCCTGATTCCGAAAGGAGTGGAGTGGATTCGCGATTATGCTGATGAACTGCTTCCAGATACCAACACAGTGAAAACCCGTAAGTCGGGCAATATCACCTACGACTATCTCGTGGTTTGTCCGGGCATACAAATGGACATTGACGCCATGCCCGGATTGCGCGAAGCACTCGGCAAAGGCGATGTGTGCAGCAACTATACCGATCCGGAACATACCTGGGAGGTGTTGCAGAATTTCAAAGGCGGCAATGCCGTATTCACACAACCCACCACACCCATCAAGTGCGGCGGTGCCCCCCAAAAAATCATGTACATGGCCGAAGAATACTTCCGCAAGCGGGGTATACGCGATAAAACCAATGTGGTATTTGCCACTCCGGGTTCTGTAATCTTTGGGGTTAAGGAATTTGCCAAAGAGCTCAATAAAATCATTCTGGAACGCGATATCATTTTCAAGGCCTACTATGCTCCCCACAGCATAGACCCAATCAACAAGATCATCTACTTTCACTACTCCGAGCCGGGTGAGAATGCTTGTGTGATTACAGAACAGAATAAGCTCAACGAGCGGCTTACCGGTGCTACTGAGATCGCCATGCCCTATGACATGCTGCACCTTGCCCCACCACAGTCGGCACCCGATTTCATTAAAAGATCTCCGCTTGCCTATGCTTCCGGCCCCCACCAAGGCTGGCTCGAAGTAGACATCAACAGCCTGCAGCACACCCGCTACCACAATGTTTTCGGCCTGGGCGATGCTGCTGCTCTGCCCACCGCCAAAACAGGTGCAGCCATACGGAAGCAGGTGCCCGTAGTGGTTGAAAACCTGGGCTATATGCTCGCCAATTCAAGCACCATAAGCAAAGGTTATGAAGGCTACTCTTCCTGTCCGCTGGTTACGGGCTACAGCAAAATGGTGCTCGCTGAATTCAAGTACAACAACGTACGCGACAGCGACCCTTTTTTGAGCAAATTTATAGACACCACAAAGGAGCAATACAGCATGTGGCTGCTTAAGAAATATGCACTTCCGTATCTGTATTGGAACAGGATGATGACGGGAAAGATGTAATTTCAGAAATTCAAGGCTTCAGGCCAATTTCAAAATTCGATCGCCTAAGCCCTGAAGGGGCGTCATACACTAACACAGGGTGCAGCCCTGTGAGAGTGCAGCCCTGTGCCAATGGAATACACCTCTGTAGCATAAGCCCTGAAGGGGCGTCATACACTAACACAGGGTGCAGCCCTGTGAGAGTGCAGCCCTGTGAGAGTGCCGCCCCGTGAGAGTGCAGCCGTGTGCTAACTCTACTCGTCTGCACTCTAAGCCCCGAAGGGGCGCCATACACTAACACAGGGTGCAGCCCCGTGAGAGTGCAGCCCTGTGCTAACCCTACTCGTCGGCCATCCAAGCCCTGAAAGGGCGTAATAAGTCCACGAGTACTCACAAGTAATATTCATCAGCTGCAGGCAAGATACCCTTATCTATTCCAGACATGTCTTTCCGTTACTTTAGTGAATCGAACAGAAATACATTCCCCAGCCACCTTTAAAGAACTCCCCGATTATCATAAAATAATTTAGCATAGCTTTAGGATGCTACAGTAGTAAAGCGGTTCCGCCAAATTCTCCAACCAGTAAAATCTAAAGCCATGAAATACCTCACGTTGCTGATGGGTATAAGCCTCTGTTTATGTGCTACTGCCCAACCCGATACCTTAAAGCCTGAAACGCAAATCAAATCAGTATCCGTATTCTTCAAAGGAGCCCAGGTAAACCGGCACTGCGAGCTGTCGCTGAACAAAGGGAAACACATCATCGTGGTTGCTCAGCTTCCCGCTGAAATTGACCCATCGAGCATTCAGGTAGCTTCTGTAGCAGGATGTACAACCCTTTCGGTAAAACACAGAATGCAATCGGTGGAGCCGGACCGGAATGACGGAAAGCAGAAAGCCCTCGAAGAGGCAGTAGATCAGCACAAGCAGCGAATCGCCCATCTCGCTGAAGAAATTTCGGTATTGCAAATGGAAGAAAAGTTGCTGCTCGACAACAGTGACATCATGGGAAGTACGAGTAATTACCAGGTGAGTACCATGGTTGAAACAGCCGCATTCTACAGAAAGCGAATCAACGAAATACGGTTGGCAAAACTGGCCATCAACAAGAAAATTGAAGATGAAAAAACAGCGCTCACCAACGATCTCTCAAGGCTCAACCAGCATATCTCAAAACAATTGATTCAATACAGTGAAATACTCATCGCGCTGGAATCACCACAAACAATCAAATCAGAGCTCGCAGTGAGCTACTGCGTGAAATCAGCCGGCTGGAGCCCTTCATACGATTTCAGGGTGCAGGATGTGGACAAACCTCTGAAAATAGTATACAATGCGCTGGTATTTCAGTCAACCGGCGAGGACTGGAATAAAGTGAACCTCACCCTGAGCAATGGCAATCCGGCCCTCGGTGGTGAGAAACCAGCGCTCATGCCTGTTATCTTCGGAAGCCGCAGTGTGGAGTACAACCGCAATGCTGATCTTGGCAGCGGAACCTTGCAAGGAAGATTGACCGACACGCAGACAGGCGAAGCGCTGCCCTTTGTAAACGTGCTGCTCATGCAGGGCGACCATGCCATTGCCGGCACTGCCACCGATTTTGACGGCCACTATATTTTCAGGCCGGTAAGCAGCGGAAATTATACCATCTCAGCATCTTATGTAGGTTACCAAAGCGTGCAGGAGCGTATAGCCGTGGTTGCTGACCGCATCACTTTCAAGAATATTGGCATGACTGGAAGTGTAAGCCTATCGGCATTCGAGGTGGTGGAATACAGCGTACCCCTGATTGACAGAGATGGTGGTACCTCAGGTGCGACATTGTCCGGAAGAAACCCCGATGGAATGCGGGCATCAACTGTTAGTAGTATGCGCTTGCACGCTGATGAGATACAACGCATGCCAACGGGAGGTGTTCCTGCGGCCAGAATTCAAGGCATGAGCGCAAGGGGGAGTAGGTCAGAGATGGCGGATTTTGACCCTGAAGATCTGATCGATCACCACGTGGTGCAAAATGTTGGCCACCTTGAATACAACATCGACATTCCCTATACCATCCGCTCCGACGGGCAGGACAATTCCATTCAAATCAAAGAAACGCAAATACCTGCGCAATACCAGTACCAGGTAGTACCGAAGCTAGAATCGGATGCATTCCTTGTAGCAAAAATTGTAAACCATGCAGAACTTAACCTGCTCTCAGGTGATGCGAGCATCTACTATGGTGGGACCTTCACAGGAAGGGCTTTCGTAGATGCAGCGCGCACTGACGATACGCTTGCACTTTCGCTTGGCCGCGACAAGGCCCTTGTTGTGCAGCGCACCCTGAACCGTGTGCTGAACGACCGCCGCATGCAAGGAAACAGCGTGAAGGAAACAATTGGCTGGGACCTCGTGTTGCGCAACAATAAAAGCCAGAAAATCAGCGTAATTCTTGAAGACCAGTACCCGCTTTCGCAAATCAAATCTGTACAGGTAAATCTTCAACACGCTTCAAATGCTGTGGTGGACCCAAAAACCGGTACCCTGACATGGACCTTCGATATGGAACCCAACTCCCGCAAGGAAATCACATTTGCCTACGAAGTAAAATACCCAGGCGAATATGCCGGTATGATAAAATAGGTATGGCAACAAATATATCGATGTGTTTCAGCTTTTTACAAGAAAGAAAATATTGAAGACTATGCCATCCGAAACTTGCTTGCAAGCTGAAATGAAATACTAGCCCGTTCATAACTCATCGCCAATGTTCAAAAAATCCAAGACTACCCTTCTGGCGGGATGTTGTACCTTGTACGGCTGAAAAGCTGCGGCCTATACAGCCCTGCACCAACCCAATGATGACCCCTGAAGTTAGCTACGGCGAAGAACATATTCGTTCACTCGACTGGAAAGAACATATACGCCTGAGGCCCGGTATGTACATCGGAAAACTCGGCAATGGTACCACGTATGACGATGGTATTTACATCCTGATAAAGGAAGTGCTCGACAACTCCATAGATGAGTACGTGATGGGCTACGGCAAGAAAGTAGACGTTACCGTAAAGGACGGCTACGTGACTGTGCGCGACTACGGCAGGGGTGTTCCTCTGGGCAAATTGGTGGATGTGGTAAGCAAAATAAATACCGGTGCCAAATACGACAGCAAGGCATTTAAAAAATCGGTGGGACTCAACGGCGTTGGAACAAAAGCTGTAAATGCCCTTGCCGATTACTTCGAAATCCAATCCTTTCGCGAGGGGGTTGGCAAAAAAGCGGTTTTTGAGAGAGGTGTGCTCATTGAGGAAAGCAACATTCCCCAAACGGATGAGAAGAATGGCACCATGGTGTACTTCCGCCCCGACGAGAGCATCTTTAAAAACTTTAAGTTCAAGGCAGAGTTTATCAACCGCCTTATTTGGAACTACTGCTACCTGAATACGGGGCTGAGCATCTGGTTCAACGGGGAGCGCTTCCACAGCAAAAACGGACTTAAAGACCTGCTCGAAGAAAAGATGAGCGAGGAACCCCTGTACCCCATCATTCACCTGCAGGGAGATGATATCGAAGTGGCATTTACCCACACCGCCAGCTACGGCGAGGAGTACTACAGCTTCGTAAACGGTCAGCATACCACGCAAGGTGGTACACACCAGGGCGCATTTCGCGAAGCGTACGCCAAAGTGGTGAAGGACTTTTACGGCAAGAATTATGACCCTACCGACATACGCTCCAGCCTTATTGCAGCCGTATCGGTAAAGGTAATAGAGCCCGTATTTGAGTCACAGACCAAAACCAAACTGGGCAGCACCGAAATAGAGCCCGATGGCAAAAGCATGCGGGCTTTTGTTGGGGATTTCCTCAAAGAGCAGCTCGACAACTTTCTCCACAAAAACCCGGAAATAGCCCAGGCGCTGGAATCGAAGATAAAAGCCAACGAAAGAGAACGCAAAGACCTGGCAGGCATACGCAAGTTGGCGCGCGAAAGGGCCAAGAAAGCCAACCTGCACAACAAGAAATTGCGGGATTGTCGCATACACTACAACGATGCAAAGCCCGACGACCGCAGCAAAGAATCCATGATATTCATCACTGAGGGCGACTCAGCCTCAGGCTCCATCACCAAAAGCCGCGATGTAAATACCCAAGCCGTTTTTTCCCTGAAAGGAAAGCCGCTCAATTGCTATAGCCTCACCAAGAAAATAGTGTATGAGAATGAAGAATTCAACCTTATACAGGCTGCACTCAACATAGAAGATGGACTGGAAGGCCTGCGCTACAGTAAAATCATAGTAGCCACAGATGCGGACGTAGATGGCATGCACATACGCTTGCTCCTGCTCACCTTCTTCCTGCAATTTTTTCCAGACCTGGTGCGAAACAATCACCTGTACATCCTGCAAACGCCGCTCTTCAGGGTGAGAAACAAGAAAGAAACAATCTATTGTTACAGCGAAGATGAGCGCCGCAAAGCCATAGAAAAGTTGGGGAAAAATCCCGAGATAACCCGCTTCAAAGGCCTTGGTGAAATATCGCCCGATGAGTTTAAAAATTTCATAGGAGAGGAGATGCGCCTTGAGCCAGTGGTCATTTCCAAAGATGCTACCATACCCCAGCTCCTTGAATTTTACATGGGCAAGAATACACCTGAGCGCCAGGATTTCATCATAGACAACCTACGGGTAGAGAAAGATTTGGTTGAAGAAATGCAAGCCATCGCGCCCGAAATAGAACATTGACAGAGATGGACGAACCTATTCACGATGCGTTTTCAAACGACTCGCTCAATGGCGATGAGCACCCACATACGGGCGAGAAGGTAATTCCTGTATCGGGGCTCTTCGAAAACTGGTTTCTCGAATACGCATCTTACGTAATTCTGGAGCGTGCTGTGCCCGCAATAAACGACGGCTTGAAACCCGTGCAGCGACGCATACTCCACTCCATGAAGGACCTGGACGATGGGCGCTACAACAAGGTGGCCAACATCATAGGCCATACCATGAAATACCACCCCCACGGTGATGCAAGCATAGGCGATGCACTCGTGCAGCTTGGGCAAAAAGACCTGCTCATAGACCAGCAGGGAAACTGGGGAAATACCCTCACAGGCGATGGGGCTGCGGCACCGCGGTACATAGAAGCCCGCCTCAGCAAATTTGCTCTCGAGGTAGTGTTCAATCCCAAGACTACAGAGTGGGGACTCAGTTACGACGGGCGCAACAAAGAGCCTGTTTTCCTTCCGGTAAAGTTTCCATTGCTGCTCGCTCAGGGCGCTGAGGGAATTGCCGTGGGGATGGCATGCAAAATACTGCCCCACAATTTTATTGAGCTCATAGACGCCAGCATAGGAGTGCTCCGCGGCAAAAGGCCCAACCTGCTTCCCGATTTTCAGAATGGGGGCATGGCCGATTTTTCGTTGTACAACGAGGGCCTTCGCGGAGGCAAGGTGCGCATGAGGGCCAAGATTAGACAGTTTGATAAAAAGACACTGGTCATTGACGAAATTCCCCACGGCACCACGACAAGCTCGCTGATTGATTCCATCGTAAAGGCCAACGACAAGGGCAAGATCAAAATCAGAAAGATAGAAGACAATACCGCCGATAAAGCCGAAATTGTCATCCACCTGCACCCGGGCATTTCGCCGGATAAAACCATTGATGCACTTTACGCTTTTAGCGATTGTGAAATTGGCATATCGCCAAATGCAGCCATCATTGAAAATGACAAGCCCCGCTTTGTAGGGGTGAATGAGATGCTCGAAATCTCCACCCATCAAACGGTGGAACTCCTTAAACTCGAATTGGAGATTAAGAGAAGCGAGCTGATGGAGCAATGGCACTTCGCCAGTCTCGAGAAGATCTTCATAGAGAAACGCATATACCGCGATATAGAAGAAGAAGAAACCTGGGAAGGGGTTATTGCGGCCATCGCAAAGGGCCTGAAACCGCATACAAAGCACCTGAAACGCGCGGTTACCGAAGAAGATATCGTTCGGCTTACGGAAATAAAGATCAAGCGCATTTCGAAATTCGACAGTTTCAAAGCAGATGAATTCCTTTCACGTCTCGAAGATGATCTCGCAGTGGTGCAAGGGCACCTCGACAACCTGATCGAGTTTGCCATTGAATACTTCAAAAACCTGAAGAAGAAATACGGTGCCGGACGGGAGCGCCGCACCGAGATTAAAACCTTCGACACCATAGAAGCCACCAAGGTGGTGGTGGCCAATAAGCGTCTCTATGTAAACCGCGAAGAAGGTTTTGTGGGCTACGGCTTGAAAAAAGACGAATACATTGGCGACTGCAGTGATATAGATGATGTGGTGGTATTCCACGCCAATGGTACCATGATGGTGAGCAGGGTCGACAACAAAAAATTTGTGGGCAAGGACATCATACACGCAGCCGTGTGGAAGAAGGGCGACAAGCGCACCATTTACAATATGGTGTATCAGGATGGTACATCCGGTCCTGCCATGATCAAGCGCTTTGCCGTGACCAGTATCACCCGCGACAAAGAATACGATTTGACCGCTGGTACCAAAGGGTCTAAACTGCTCTACTTCACCGCAAATCCAAATGGAGAAGCGGAAGTGATAGCAGTAAAACTTCGCCCAAGGCCTACGTTAAAGAAAATTCGCATCGAGAAAGATTTCGCTGAAATAGCCATCAAAGGCCGAGAAGCCAAAGGCAACATCCTCACAAAAAATATTGTGAGCAAAATAGAAATGAAAGAGCAGGGAAGTAGCACCCTTGCAGCCCGTAAGATATGGTTCGATGATGTGGTGCAACGCCTCAACGCGGATGGGCGCGGCACCTACCTCGGACAGTTTGCCGGTGATGATAAGATCATTGCCATTTACCAGAAGGGGTATTATAAAGTAACTGGTTTCGACCTAAGCACCCGTTTTGATGAAGAACTTGTGGTTATTGAAAAATTCCATCCCGACATGGTCATCACAGCCGTGTACTGGGAAGGGGAGAAGGAACAGTACAATGTGAAACGTTTCCACCCTGAACCATTGCAGAAACCCGTGGTATTCATCACTGAAAATGAACGCTCGGTGCTCGATTATGCCACCACCCACCCGCAGCCAAAACTGCACATACAGTTTGACAAGCGTAGCAACGACAGGGAAGATGAAACCATAGACCTTGTGGAATTTATAGCTGTGAAAGGGATGGCAGCCATGGGTAACAGACTCACTGCCTTTAAGATAAAATCGATGGAGCGCATAGAGCCGGAACCCGAACACCAGGAAGAAAATGTGGAAGAAGAAGACGTATCAGAAAACCCTGCTGACGAACAGGAGGGCGAAGGACTGAACGGTTACGAACCGGGAAGTCAACCTACCCTGTTCTAGGCACACCCCTCTAGTTCCACAGCATTTATAATGCTGCGTGCTTCGCAGCATTTGCAAAGCTGCGTTCCAAATTTTAATTACAGTAATCGTGAAACTTTTCCCCTACCACTTCACAAACTTGCGCGAAGCTTTAAATCCAGTACCGTCTGTAACTGACATCAGGTAAATTCCCTGCGTGAGCGATGAAATATCAAATTGATATTCGGTTGTGCCAGCCGGTAGTTTTACATTTTGGATAAGGGAGCCCTTTAAATCATTGATGCGCGCTTCACCGTCCTGTTTCATTTTGCCGGTAGCAATTACAAGGCGCAATTCACCAGCCGACGGAACAGGGAATAGCTTCATGCCGTTTGCATCTAACTCATCATCTTCCACAGTAGTAATACCGCTACCTTCTGCCCCTATTCTGCTGTATTGACGTGGCAATTCGTCGCAAAGCTGGTATATTTCATAATTGTTTTCGCTCACTAACGCCAGTGATAAATAAGCATGGCCACCATAATTTACAATACCTGTGTTTTTAAGATCGGCATATGACTCTATTATAATCCCCCCGGAATATTGCGCATTCTGAAGATGTAGCAATACTTCTCCATCTTCACGGATTACCGCTGCATAAGAAGTTCCCATTCCATTATAGTAGGTGAGAATATATTCAACATTGGTCGAATCGCAATCAAACATGCTGGTGGTCACGTGAAATATATGTGGATTGCCATTCTGATAAGCCAGAGGCAAAGTAAATTGTCTGAATTGGGATAAATCAATATTGTACATCGTTACGACGTAATCGATTTTATCGTAATGAACGAATTTAGGATCGTCATGGTCAACATACGCTATATACAACGGGCCATAGGTGCCAACCACTCCTGGAATGGTGCCCACAGGAGTAGCGTTGAATTGGGCGTTAACTTGCGACACAAGAAACGCCAATAAAAAAAAGGTCGTGATAGCTTTCATAATAGGTGGTTTAGGATTCAAATATAACAAATTCAGTATGTTGCGTGGAATCATATTTAAGTTTTTATTGGATTCCAGTCATCTCATTGCTCATCTGAGATTATAGTTTTGGTATCTCTTTCGGATGTTGCATTGTTTTTACATCAGGTTTCGTACTTTGCCGCAATTTTTGAATAAACATTTCCAGCATTGCCTATGAGTACTCCGGCTACCCAGCGCAGAAGCGCAGTAAACATCTTCTTGAATTTTATTGAGAAAGTGGGCAATGCCCTGCCGCATCCCGCCACATTGTTTGCACTTTTTGCGCTGCTGGTAGTAGTGCTTTCATGGGTGGTTGGTCTTTTTGATCTCTCCGTTGTACACCCTGGTACGGGTGAAATCATACGTCCCTTCAACCTTATTTCTCAGGAAGGATTAGCGATGATACTCACCAAGATGGTGACCAATTTTACCGGGTTTGCTCCACTGGGTACCGTATTGGTGGCCTTGCTCGGTATTGGTATCGCCGAAGGTAGCGGACTCATAGGAACGGTTCTCCGACTGGTTGTGCTCTCTTCGCCCAAGAAGCTGCTCACCTTCGTGATCGTATTTGCGGGAGTAATATCCAATACGGCCAGCGAGGTGGGGTATGTGCTTCTCGTACCACTGGCAGCGGTTATTTTTCTCGCCGCAGGCAGGCATCCCCTCGCAGGTCTGGCAGCAGCCTTTGCCGGAGTATCCGGTGGGTATAGTGCAAACCTCTTTCTTGGAACCATCGACCCGCTGCTTGCGGGCCTTTCTGAAGAGGCGGCGCGCATCATAGACCCTGCTTACGTAGTAAATCCTGCGTGCAACTATTATTTCATGTTTGTATCTACATTTCTCATCGCCATTTTGGGTACCTGGACCACAGAGAAGCTGGTGGTTCCCAGGCTGGGAGAGTATACTGGTGACGAAAAACCCGAAGAAATTAGGGGACTTTCAACATTAGAAAAGAGGGGTCTTCGTTGGGCCATGTTGTCTATCGTGGCCTTTACTGCCATCGTATTGTGGGGACTTATTCCCGCCGATGGATTTTTGCGCGACGCTGCAACTGGAGGCATATTGAAATCACCTTTTATGTCGGGTATTGTGGCCTTGATATTTCTGAGTGCAGCAGTGGCAGGTATAGCGTATGGTATAGGAGCGGGTACCTTCAGGAACGATTCTGACGTGATGAAGGGCATGTCTAAGAGCATGGAAACACTGGGTTCGTACATTGTGTTGGTGTTCTTTGCAGCCCAGTTCGTGGCGTATTTCAATTGGACCAACCTCGGGCTCATTGTAGCTGTGTCGGGCGCCGAAGGACTCAAAGCATCGGGCCTTGGGCCAATACCGCTTATGCTGGCTTTTGTGCTCGTTTCTGCAGCCATCAACCTGGTTATGGGCTCGGCTTCTGCAAAATGGGCAATTATGGCTCCTGTGTTTATTCCCATGTTTATGTTGCTGGGTTACTCTCCGGAATTTACGCAAGTGGCATACCGTGTAGGCGATAGTGTCACGAATATTATTTCGCCCATGATGTCGTACTTCGCGTTGATTGTGGCCTTTATACAGCGTTATGATAAGAAAGCAGGTATCGGAACAGTAATTTCTACCATGCTACCTTATTCGATTATTTTCTTGATTGGCTGGTCGCTACTACTCATCGTTTGGATTTTTCTGGAGTTGCCCATCGGTCCCGGTGCTGATATGTACATCGAGGCTTTGAAATAAGCAGCCATTTCCCAATCGCGGTTCAAATCCATGCTCCATGTCTCAAAATGTGCAAATGGAAACTCTCTGCGATCCGCACGTGTGCAAATACCGGAATGCACTCCTTGCGGCAATCAGAATGATTGAGCGAGCTATTTAATGGGCTGAATTTTGAAAGATTCAGTGCGTATTTCTACCTGAGATTATAGATTATGCGTTCAACAGTGATTCAATATCGAATTTTTGCATCTGTAGAAATGCGCGAATCACCCGTTCGCCCTTCTCCGGATTGTTCATCAATTCGGAGAGAACAGCAGGGACCACCTGCCATGAAATTCCAAACTTGTCGGTGAGCCAACCACACTGATCGAAACGGCCGCCTTCACCTAGTTTATCCCAATAATGGTCTATTTCTGCTTGCGTATTACATTCAATCACAAAGGAATTGCCGGGCGAAAAATCAAAGTCGTGATTCTCCTTGCTGCTCATGGCATTCATCACAAAATGGTTGATTTTGAATTGAGCAAAGAGGAGCGGGGGGGGAGCAGCTGAAGAATTGGGGTAGGGAGATTCGAGCAGATTCCTGAAAGTAGAGAAGATGGTTGCGTAATGCCCAATAGCGCTTCTCACAGCATCCCTTTTTTCATTCACAAAGAGCAGGGTGGGAACAATTTTCTGTGGTGAACGGATGTCATCCACATCCAATTGCCAGTCTACACCGTACCGATCAGTGACCCACGCATAATGTTCAGACCAACCGTATTTGCCGGCAGGCAGAACTACACGACCTCCAGCTGATAATTCTTTGAAATAATGATTGAAGGTATCCATACCTCCGCAGTAAATGAAGTAAGAAACAGCGCCAGTAGGCTTGTAACGCGGCCCCCCATTCAGGCCCATTATTTTGGTTCCGTGCAGCTTGAATGTACTCACCATTGCATTGGATCGGAGCATTTCTGAATCCCGAAAAATGGAACAATAATATTTGGCAGCACTGCCCGCTTCGCTGTTGAACCAAATGCACGGATACACAGCAGGCGGCGCATTTCGCTCGGCAACACGCTTCAATTCTTCCAAGGCTTTCGGCCAAAGTTCGGTGAACATAGCGTAGAAATCGTCGGTCACTTCAGCTTCTACAGAGAAAAGTGTATGTCCATTTTCCTGTGCATGCAGCGTGTAATTCTCGTAGGCTGGAGCCCATTTCCTGATCTCGTCGCTGCTCGTATCTTCCACATCATTGTACACATAACCGAGTAGCCTTATTGAGATGTGCCGGGGGTACTGGGATGCAGCGATCTCAGCCAGCATGCCTTCCCGCTCACCGCGCTTGTTAATGGTAAGAAAGCGGATGGCTTCGCCCTCATTCCAGCTGCCTTCAAAAAAGCTGCCAGCTGTGAACATCCTTGCCCATTGCTTGTACAAATCGGGGTCGGTAACCGCATGCCACACCACTTCGGGAATGGCTTTTATCAGAATTTCAGCGTAAATTTTTTTCATATAACAGCAATCAGAAACATATGAACGAAGTTGCTTTAAAAATCCTATCTATCCAACATTGGTGCATATTTGCAGGAAAATCATAAAGGGCCGCTAGCAACAGGAGAAGGCAATTTGCCCTGTGTTGGCATCTGTTCGGTTCAGAACCTTGCATGAATATGGATTGAATCCATGATCGTTGAACTGAGTTATGAAATTCAGTTTTCAACCCCAGGCCAGGGGCTATGTGGTTAAGCGCAACCCACAATAATCAACGTCGAGAATCTCAGGCAAGGCGGCGTGTTCAATACCTGCGTCTGTTCACAAACCTCACCAGAGAGAGCATTACAGGAACTTCCACAAGCACGCCGACCACACAAACCAATGCCGCCGGACTTTCCAACCCGAACAATGCAATGGCCACTGCTACAGATAGCTCAAAAAAATTGCTGGCTCCAATCATCGCTGCAGGACCACATACCGCATGGCTAAGTTTCAGCCTTCTTCCGCTGTACCATGAAATGAAGAAGATGAAATAAGTTTGAATAATAAGCGGAACAGCTATAAACAGAATAATGAGTGGATTACTCAGGATGGTGGCTCCCTGAAAAGCGAATAAGAGTACCAGGGTGAGTAAAAGGGCAACAATGCTCAGCGGCTTCAGCCGGGGCAGAAAGCGATGCGTAAACCATTCATTACCCTTTGCTTGAATCAAAGCCTTGCTGCTTAAGAACCCTGCGAGCAGAGGGATTACAACATATATAAAGATGCTCAATATTAAAGTTTCATAAGGTATATACACATTGGAAATTCCTAGCAGAAAACCCACGGTTGGAATAAAGGCAATGAGAATAATCAGGTCATTTACAGTTACCTGCATTAGGGTGTAGTTTGGGTCGCCTTCGCTCAGGTACGACCACACGAATACCATAGCGGTGCAAGGCGCAGCACCGAGTAGGATGGCACCAGCTATATACTCACCCGCCAATTCAGGCGATATAAATGCAGAATATATGTTGGAAAAAAACAACCATGCGAAGAAGGCCATTGTGAATGGTTTGATGAGCCAGTTGACGATGACAGTCAGCACAATACCTTTCGGTTTTTGCCCGATTTTCTTCAGACTTGTAAAATCAATCTGCAGCATCATTGGGTATATCATCATCCAGATCAAAATCGCGATCGGAATATTGACATTGTATACTTCCATGGCGCTGAGAAATGCCATATTATCACCTGCGAAATACCCAATGCCAAGGCCGCCGGCAATACAAAGTGCAACCCACAAAGTCAGGTATTTTTCAAAAAAAGCAATCTCTTTCTTTGGCAAACTTGCATTGGCACTCATGGGCGTTTCAATTGGGAGAAAACAAATGACAATTCTGTGGCAATCTGAACACTGCATTCAAGATACTTTTCACGCTGCAGTGGCGATCGATCAAACTCTTTCGGGTCTTGATATGGTATGGGGAAACGCATTTCAGCACCTGCAATGTGCGGGCAGTCGGCATCGGCTTGAGAGCAGGTTAAAATTGCGGCAAAACCGGATTTCGGATTGAATGCATCATCATATACTTTTGAAAACCCGATTACAGGGTGGGCATTTTCTGCATACTTAATGCTGTATATCGGGATTGTGCCATCCGAAATTTGTGCAACTTGAAAACCTTGTGTCTCCAGTGTTTGGGTTATGAGTGGAAAAAGAGCTGTTGCTTCAGACCCTCCGGAATAGCAGTATACCTGCGGTATTTGGTAGTGCGCACTGAGGGCTTGAGCCCATATTTGCGATAAGTGGCTTCGCCTGGAGTTGTGGGTACATACAAAGTTGAGAAGTACAGGCATACCCTCATTCACTTTGGACTGAATGTATGCTGCAAGTGGTGTGAGGTGATGTTTTCTTTGGGCATTTAGTTCACTGAAATCCAGTCTTTCAATGTTTGCTTGCAATGCAGGAAATAGTTGATGATTGATCGTTCTCATCCTCATTTTGATTTCAACAGTTTGTACAGCATCCGGGATCCTCATACTTTTCGAACAGCTCACCAAAGACTGCTTTCATTTGTGCCCAACGCACCGGGTTGATGCAATAGCTCACAGAAACTCCTTCGATGGTTCCCTGAATAATACCGCTGTTCTTCAACTCTGTCAAATGCTGGCTGATGGTGGCTTGCGCAAGTCCCAATTCTCCCACCAAATGTCCATTACAACACGTATTGGTTTTTAGTAAATACTGAATAATTGCCACCCTGGCAGGATGCCCAAGCACTTTGGCCAGCGTTGCAAGTTCGTTTTGTGTTTCAGTAAATAAATCTGTTTTCGTTATTCCCATGGTATGGTGCTTTGCATTGCTCAATAGGAAAATAAGCAATGGTTATAATAATACATTGCAATATTACGAATAACCTGGAACGTACCATCTACTATTGGAAAATGTATGCAGAAATCGGAAGCTATTGCAGTGATGCCTTCCTATCTATTATTTATAAGACAAGGGAATCGCCAATGTATCAGTTTCTCAATTTCCCGGACTACTGGGCGTGAGAATTGAATTTGGGTAAGAGCTTATAAGTATTATCTATCTACATTGGGAATTCAAAGAGAATCCTTTATGTTACTTTCGTCCTTACAAGAAAGCAACACTTTAATTTAACACATTATGGATCAAAATAACCATCCCACTTCAGCTGATAATGCAACAGTGTACGCAATGAATAGCGAAAGCAAATGTCCGTTCACAGGCGGATCATTACAGAAAAGCGCCGGCGGAGGTTCCCGAAACCGCGATTGGTGGCCAAATATGCTGAATCTGAGCATCCTCAGACAGCACTCATCATTGTCGGACCCCATGGACAAAAATTTTAACTACGCCGAAGAATTTAAAAGCCTGGATCTTAAAGCTGTAAAGCAGGATATCTACGATTTAATGACCAAATCGCAAGATTGGTGGCCTGCAGATTATGGACACTATGGACCATTTTTTATCCGTATGGCGTGGCACAGTGCAGGTACCTACCGCATTGCCGATGGGCGTGGTGGCTCAGGCATGGGTCTGCAACGATGTGCACCGCTCAACAGTTGGCCAGACAATGCCAACCTGGACAAAGCGAGACTCTTGCTCTGGCCAATTAAACAGAAGTACGGTCGAAAAATATCATGGGCCGATCTTATGATTCTCACTGGCAATTGTGCCCTTGAATCCATGGGTTTGAAAACCTTTGGTTTTGGAGGTGGCCGTGCAGATGTTTGGGAGCCTGCTGAAGATATTTATTGGGGATCAGAGGCTGAGTGGCTTGGCGACAAGCGATACACTGGCGATCGAGAGCTTGAGAATCCGCTGGGAG
This sequence comes from Cryomorpha sp., assembly GCA_041749535.1. Lineage (GTDB taxonomy): Bacteria > Bacteroidota > Bacteroidia > Flavobacteriales_D > Cryomorphaceae > JBBQZU01. The sequence continues at coordinate 20,732 of JBGTBE010000082.1, forward strand.
CTGTACAGATGGGACTTATATATGTGAATCCTGAAGGACCCAATGGAAAACCGGATCCTCTTGCTTCAGCGCGCGACATACGCGAAACATTTGGCCGCATGGCCATGAATGATGAAGAAACAGTGGCACTCATTGCGGGTGGGCATACATTTGGTAAAACCCACGGCGCAGCTGACCCGAATCAATACATAGCTGCAGAGCCGGCTGGTGCAGGGATTGAAGAGGTGGGTATGGGTTGGAAAAACTCTTTTGGACCCGGACACGGTGGACACACCATTACCAGCGGACTCGAAGGAGCCTGGACCACCACACCCACAAAGTGGAGCAACAATTATTTTGAGAATCTTTTCGGTTTTGAATGGGAGTTGGACAAAAGCCCTGCAGGTGCACACCAATGGAAACCTAAGAATGGCGGAGGCGCGGGCACTGTGCCCGATGCGCATGATCCTGCTAAGAAGCATGCACCTTTTATGCTCACCACCGATTTGGCTTTGCGGGTAGATCCCGCTTATGAAAAAATCTCGCGCAGATTTTATGAAAACCCGGAAGAGTTTGCAGATGCATTTTCTCGTGCCTGGTACAAGCTCACCCACCGGGATATGGGGCCTTTAGCGCGGTACCTTGGTCCAGAAGTACCTGCAGAAGAATTGATTTGGCAAGATCCCATTCCTGCTGTTTCTCATAAACTTATTGACGAGCAGGATATCGCAGCCTTAAAATCCAAAATTCTTGCATCGGGCCTTTCTTTGTCTCAACTCGTTTCTACGGCTTGGGCTTCAGCATCCACATTTCGCAACAGCGATAAAAGGGGTGGGGCAAACGGTGCACGTATTCGCTTAGCACCACAGAAGAATTGGGAGGTGAACAACCCATCACAATTGTCGAAGGTATTGGCCATCCTGGAGGGTATCCAAAAGGAATTCAACAGTGCACAGTCAGCTGGAAAACAGGTCTCTATTGCTGATTTGATCGTACTTGGTGGGTGTGCCGCTGTGGAGAAAAGTGCCAAGAATGCAGGCGTGGAAGTGAAAGTTCCATTTACGCCTGGTAGGGCAGATGCCACACAAGCACAGACGGATGCGGCATCATTTGATGCACTCGAACCTGGGGCCGATGGATTTAGAAATTACTACAAACCCAAACATTCTACGTCTGCAGAAGAAATGCTTGTAGACAAAGCCCAATTGCTCACGCTCACAGCTCCGGAGATGACCGTGCTTCTGGGTGGCATGAGGGTGCTCAATACCAACTACGACCAGTCCAGGCATGGGGTATTTACCAGGAACCCTGAGTCACTTACCAATGATTTCTTCGTAAATCTGCTCGATATGAAAACTACGTGGAAAGCGCTCGACAGTGGAAGCCATGCCTTTGCTGGCCGGGACCGCAATTCAGGTGAGATGAAGTGGACGGCCACCCGTGCAGACCTTATTTTCGGATCGAACTCGGAGTTGCGTGCAATTGCCGAAGTGTATGGTTGTGAAGATTCTCAGGCAAAGTTCGTGAGAGATTTTATTGCTGCCTGGAACAAAGTAATGAACCTCGACAGGTTTGACCTGAAATAGAAATGTAGTTGATTCTTGAAATTGTAAAGGTGGCCCGGAGTTGGGTCACCTTTTTTTTTTATTCAAAACGATGAGGTGTTTGTCTTAAAGCCGCTCATATCTCACACAGCATTACAACGCTGAGAGCATTGAACAGGAGTGCGAAAAAATAGGACGAAGTGTTTCAATTCCGAAGTATCGCTAACCTATGACCAATAATCCCATCAAAAACAGCCAGCCCCAAAACACAACCTGCTTCAAGAACCGAAGTTATCTTTATACATTTCGAAGCTTTCCAGCAAAATCTTTGTAGCCATATCCTTGCCCTGAAACGCATCGATCACAACTGATTTCATCTCCAATTTTGTATACTCTTCAAAGAAGTTTCTCAGTTCAGAAATGAAATGCGTGGGAAGTTCAAAAATATCATTGATGTGGCTTACACTTGGGTCGCCAGCGGCTACGGCAATGATTTTGTCATCTGCATCCCCATTGTCGAGCATGCGCATCACCCCAATTACTTTTGCAGGGACTATGCACAAGGGTACCACTTCAATTTGCGAAAGAATAAGAATATCAAGGGGATCCCTGTCACCGCAATACGTTTTGGGTATAAAACCGTAGTTGGCAGGGTAGTACATGGAAGTATATAGCACCCTGTCAAGTTTTAGAAGACCGCTCTCCTTATCGAGTTCGTACTTGGCGCGGGTACCTTTGAGAATTTCTACAATCCCATTTACAATATCTGGCAGATTGCTGCCGGGCGACACATGGTGCCATGGATTGAATACGTCACTCATAATAAAGTTCGATCTGTTATTTATTCCGAAAGCAGCACTCCATATGCTTCTTTTTAACCGGGTTTTTGTAAACCATTACCAAATGCCAGATAATTCTTTTAACCCTAAAAAGTACCTGCACTGATGCCTGCTATTGGCCTATTTTATCTTTGATTTTTTGAAACCATCTGCTGAGCGATGAATCTCCATCTTTCTTTTTTTTCTCACCAAAGTCCCCTATGAGCAATGCTATAGGTTTGAGTTCTGTATATTCATCGCACACAACCTTGAGCATGGCTGAGAAAGGCAGGAAAAGAATCATACCTGCAATTCCCCATACAGATGCACCAATAATAATACTCAGTATAGCAGCCAGGGCATTCACATGCAAATTACCACCAACAATTTTTGGTGTCAGAAAGTTGCTTTCTACGAACTGTACGAACCAGAAGAACAAACCGATGGCAATGGGCACCCAAATAGAGTCGTAAGTCATAAATGCATAGAGTATAGGTATCGATGCGCCAGCAATCGTTCCAACATACGGTATTATGGCCAGCACGGCTGCGAGGAAACCAAATAGAAAAGGACTGTCTATGCCGATAATCCAGAGGCCTATACTATTGGCAAAGCCAAGAATAACGACAATGAGCATCATCCCAAAAAAATAATTCTGACCTACTTTCTGCACAGACTGAAACATTCTAATGGCCCTAAGCCTGTGTTCTTCTGAGAAAAAATGAGCAAAAGCCTGGGCCAATCCGTTGCGGTAAAGCAATACAAGAAATGAGAAAACTGTAGTGGTAATCAAACCCGTAAGAAAGGAAACTGTGCCACTGAAGGTTTGGTTAATCAAGGTGCCTACTGAATTGTTCAACATGCTTTTGAGTTTTTCCAGCAGTTGTCCTTTCTCGATAGGAGGACCTATGGAGATATTCTTATTGATGAAAATGGTCACATCTGTAAATAAGCCCAGAATTTTGTCCTTGAATGCTGTGAAATTATCTGTGAGTTCAATAATCTGAGAGGAAAAGAGAAAAACTCCCGTACCCAGTACAATAATAAGAGCGAGCAATGAGAATGAAGTAGAAGCAATTCTGCCCATACCCCAACTTTCGAAGCGGCGCGCAATGGGATAGAGAATAAAGGCAATGAGCATCGCAAATGCAAGAGGAATGAGTACAGGCTTGGCGAAAATAAGGACCGCAAAAAGTGCGAAAACAGAAGCGATGACATAGAAAAACGGTCGAAACGATACACTCATATAGCGGGATTTATCTGTTCATGTTGCTGACAAACCTGAATTACCCTTCTGCTCAATTCACCAATCACCCATAACCCATCGTCAGCCTGTTGCCAAAAGTATTTCTTTTTGGGGTGATAATGTATGCCGGAATGCAATAAAGGAATGTAATAGCGATATAACGAAAGCCTGGTGCATTAATAATGTGGCCCTGTACGTAGGATTATCGAAGTGGATGATTACAACGGATGGCCAGGTATAGTGGAGCAAGCGCTACCGCCTGCTCTGCTGTTTTCGCTCTTGCGGCCTGTGGTTTCTCTGTTCATAGGTATCGAGTTTCGGCTTTCTGAGGCGAATGGAATAATCAGCTAAAAAAGCTTTTGCCTTGCCATAATCTGTAAAATCCTTTACGATCATATCTTTTCTTTGTGAAGATGACAAAACAATGTTGAAGGACTTGGTAACATAGCTTGTTGAGTTACCACGGCTGTTCATTCTCTGAGATTGACTGGTGTATTTGAGTACAATTTTTTCATACGGGTCGAGGGAGCGCCACTTACCCATCTTTGTCACGATAAGATTTATGTAGGGTTTTATCTTCTCCTTTTCACTATCTATGATTACCCCTCTTATAGAAATAAAGAGCACAATGCCCGCAAAGGCGAGCACCGATCCAAATGCCACTAAAAAAGTGTTCGCCAGATGCGTGAGCTGGTAAATAGTGATGATCATACCTGCGATAAAAAACACGGTACCCAAGGCCGATGTACGGCCGCTGAAGGTCATGCCATTAGAAATAATATCCTTGCTCATCTGTACTGAGAATGCCTTTTGGTTTACTTACTGACGCTGTGAAGGCTTAACAGCACATCAGTTCATTGGAATGAAAAATTGCAGGTCAATATATGTAATTTATTTGGTAGCCAAAGCTGTTGAAGTACAGGTATACCGTTTTTTCTTCCAACAAATTTGGATCTGCGTTTGCTGACATTGCCGATGCTGAAGGTCTTGATCCCGGCGTTTTGCCAGGTATCTGGGGAAATCTTAATGCAGCGTTTTGGTTGTGGACCAGGGCCCAACTACTCAAAAGCAAAAATGCGCTTGAAATCACGCTTCATATCAACCACAAGCCAATCTTTCTCGCGTGCTTCAATAAGGGCCGTTTGCAGGTGCCCGCTTACTGTGATGGTGTCGTAGGCAAACTCTCTTTCAGCATCCGTGTGGTGCAAAATCACACACAATGAAGGATGCAGAGATGCATGGGTGTACTGCATCATGTCCTGGTCTCCATCGCTGTTGCCCACGCATATTACCGGAACTTTTCCAATAAAGCGGTGTATGGCAATGGGTTTGCCTGTTTTATCGTTTACAAAAAGGCCTCCAGTGGTTTTTGTAATGATGGGTTTGCCTTCCTGTATTTCGTATGTGGCATCGCCGTAGGAACCAACGACCTGGTAAGGAGGGATGCCGTAAACTTCTTCAGTCCAGGGTCTCATAAAATCAGCCCCGCCACCGCTTACAATAAAAGTAGTGAACCCGTTTGCCCTGAGGTAATGTAGAAGCTGCACCATGGGTTCGTACACCACTTCACCGTAAGGCCTGTTGAAGCGGTCGTCACGGGCTGTGTCCATCCAGGTTTGGACAGCAGCCTGGTATTCTGCTTCAGTAATATTGGCAGCAGCTGCTGACAATATGCTTTTCAATCCATCCATTCCGGTTTTCTTCAAGGCTGATAAGTCACCCTTTATTGCGGCGGCGATCGCGGGATTCTTTTCCCAGTCGGGATGGTCGGGAGCTACGGATTTAAGGTAGTCAATATGAAATTGCAATTGGTTTGGGATTGGCTGCTCCGGCCACAATGTTCCGTCGTTGTCGAAAACGGCTATACGGTCCGATTCGGGTATGAAACCCTCTGAGCCGGGTGTGGTTGCCGCTTTTACAAAGTCCACAATTCTGCTTTTGGCAGCGGTATCATTGAATGCACTAAGCGGCTGCTCAACGGCAGTATTGGTTTCCGCTTCAGTGGGTTCCACAGTGCCTTGACTGCACGCACCAACTGTGAAACCGAAAGAAACGACTAGAATGCTTCTGCTGAAGTTCATTGTTCACTAACTGTTTTATAATTACACCGTTATTGGGCAGCCTTATAGTGCTTTTAGTGGTTGCCTGTAGTAACCATGTTTTTAATTTGCTCTTCTACTTTACCCAAACTCCAATCGCCCGCCGTTTGGCTTGGTGGGTAATCTTTGAAGGTGGAGAGGAAACCAAATGCATAACCCTGCATGGCAGCCAGAACAAACGCCCTGTCAATATACCAATCGTAGTAGGTGTTCGAACCCTCCAGGGCTTTCTCAAAGGGGTCTCTCCTCAGGTTAAACAGATAGGGGGCACGCAGCTCCACGAAGGGTTCCAGCCATATTTGAAGCTTGGCTGCCCTGTTCTCGAGAAACATTGCTTTCCAATCCTGAAAGCGCAAGGCAGCGATCTGACCTGCATCATCCACATAAATAAATCCGGTACGAGGCGATTCGGGAACGGTTCCCTTCAAATACTCCAATTGATTTACGCCATCAATGTGGTTCTTGTAGGTACGGCCGTTCAGCGTAACGCCTTTCTTTAGTTTGTTGACCATGTCAGGGTCACCGGCTACTGCCGCGAGGGTAGGTAGCCAATCTTCGTGGGCTACTATGCCATTCAAGGTTACTCCTGCCGGAAAATTATTGGGCCATTTCACGAAAGCAGGTACCCTGTATGCACCTTCCCAGGAGCTGTTCTTCTCTCCGTGAAATGGTGTGGTACCCGCATCGGGCCAGGTATTGTAGTGTGGGCCATTGTCGGTTGAGTAGATCACTATGGTATTCTCCGCAATGCCCAGCTCTTCGAGCAGATCGAGCAACTCACCCACATGGTTATCGTGCTCTATCATCCCATCGGTGTACTCATCGTATTTTCCGCTGCGATGCGCTTCCCTCACATGCGTACGGAAGTGCATGCGCGTGGCATTCCACCAGGTGAAGAAGGGTTTGTCGGCTTCCACCTGGGTTTTGATAAACTTTTTGGCTACAGCCATAGATTCATCATCCACCGTTTCCATTCTTTTTTTGGTAAGGGCTCCGGTGTCTTCAATGCGCTGTCCGCCTTTGCCGTCGGCATAGCTGTGGATTACACCTCTGGGACCATATGTTTCCGAGAAGGTCTTTCCATTGGCCAGCACGAGGTCAGCCGGGTAGTCTTCATTCTCTGGTTCTTCTTCCGCATTCAGGTGGTACAGGTTTCCATAAAACTCGTCGAACCCATGCATGGTGGGAAGGTGTTCGTCCCTATCTCCCTGATGGTTCTTGCCAAATTGCCCGGTGGCATAGCCAAGGCTTTTCATTACCGTTGCAACTGTTACATCCGTTTTTTGCCATCCTTCCTTGGCGCCGGGCATTCCTACCTTGGTCATACCCGTACGTACGGGCACCGTGCCACCTATGAAGGCCGCCCTTCCTGCCGTGCAACTTTGCTGTCCGTAATAATCAGTAAACGATACGCCCTCCTTCGCAATGCGGTCTATGTTTGGCGTGTTGTATCCCATCATACCACGGTTGTTGTGGCTTATGTTCCATGTGCCTATATCGTCACCCCATATTACGAGAATATTGGGTTTCTTCTGCCCTAGAAAGGTGGCGGGAATAGCCATGAGCAAGGCAAGTACAGTGGTTTTAAGCAGTTGGCTGAAATTCACAGAATGGTTGTTTATAATTTAAGGGTTGAAAAGTATGGATTATTTTTCAATCAGGACCAATAGAAAGTTTACCGAAAATGAATGTGTTGGAAAAATGGCACTGCAAATTGTGTAACATGCACCGAGGTGTGCAAGCTTTTTAATAATCGGAGAGGCTGAAAAATGAAGGTTGGGCATTGGGTGAAATGATCAAGTCACTCACTAAGCAAGTTGTTTTTATCCCTTACTAAGCTTCTCCCAGCTTTTTTCAAATAGCTTTTTTATATTGAAGTAAAGGCCTTCCACATTTCTTTCGTCCTTCACTATTTCTAGATAATCGCAATCACCTGTCAATGCCTGTGATTCCAATTGAAATTGAAATAGATTTAACAATGCATATTCATGGCTTGTTGAAATTACATGATAACCGGATTCGCAGGACATACCATCTCCTGTTGACATGATTGCCCCTATTGTGCCATGTAACCTATAAGATACTTTTTTGGCCATATTTTCATCGCCCTTTAAATGGTAGACATATCCTAAATAATTCATTTGTCGCAAGTCAAAGGGAAACTCATCTACAGAAAGTGTGGCAAGCTTTATTATTCTATCATAGTGTTTTTCTTTAACGGTTTCGCTGCGGTAATACTTTAATAATTCTTCCTCATAGGGTGAAATCCAATACGGTTCATATTCATTTTGAAATGGGTATCCATAGTAAAGATGTCTATAATCTTCATTGGTTAGGGTGGTATCATAAATTACCAATCTCGACATTAATTTTGGATAGAAGTAGATCGAAGTACTATCTTGAATTTCAGCCTTTATGAGTTCATAGTCAGGTTTTTGAAAAGAGAATTCCTGTGAATTTACATTGCCACACAAAAGCAGGAGAAAATGAAACGTAAGAAAATGTCTCATAAATGTTTTTTTGGAAGATAAGTAAATCTACGATGTATTTGCTTGTACATGCTGTTGTCCAATCAGCTCCGCACAAGGCCTGTGTTGCGTTGCAAAGTATCGGTGTTTGGGTAGTGACGCGCTTCAAGGGACCGCATGGGATTAATCAAATATTTGCAAGCAGTCCTGTAAGTTCTATTAAGTGTCAAGGCTTCGCGCCCTTCAAAAGGTTTTTCTCATAGATGTCTATCCATTCCCTGGCTCCCATTTTTGTCATCAGTTCGCCAATGAGTTTGTAGGGAATTTCATCAAACTTTTTAAAGCGCACACAACTCTTCCCCATATCCAGTTTTTGCTTGCTGTGCCTGGGATATTCAGATACGAACCAATCCAAAAGCTTTGGATCGGAATAAATTCCCATATGGTAAAAATTGATGGAATTCTTCTGCGAAGCAAGTCCGGCAAAGGGGAGGGGTTCGCTGGGTTTGCAATGGTAGCCTGCAGGATAGAGCGTATGTGGCACCACATACCCCAATCCACCGTAGCTTATTGCAGCTTCAAACCCTTCAGGTAGGTTCTTCACAATAATCTCGTGCAGCTTGTTGAACGGCACCGCCCTATCTGCCGGAAGGTTTGCCAGAATTTCATCTACTGTATTTCCTGTTGCTTTCATAAAGTTTGTTTTTTTTAAGGAGGGTGGGAGCGTGATTGGAATTGCTTTAAAGGGTGGCTATTCGGTCTGACCATTTCCACAAATCTATACGAAAATGACCATCATCTATTTCACAAATTGAACATCTTTAAAACGTCCATACAGTCAACTCCCTTTCAAGCCCAAAGGAGTGCATCTTTCCCACAATCCAAAAATAGAATTTTCAAGTCTTCTCCCGTACAACAGCCCTTCATTACCGACCTTCCAGGCAGATGGAAGGCTTGGTTCATGGCCGAAGTTGTTTATTGGATAAGTACATACTTTAGAAGTAAAATAATGTAACCACATTTTTTGTCAGAGATTTAAATATGCGATTTGATTCTCATCGACTTCCATAAACATCTAATCTGATTCTCCATTTAATCCCCCTACAAGTCCATCTATTTTGACGTTCATTCATAGTATTACTTTTCTCGCAGTTGTTGTTGGATTATTGCAATTTTACCAATAAGGATGGCAACGGTTATTCTTTCGATTCAATTTGTAACTGCTCTCGGATATAGTCGTTTAGTTCCAATTTTTTGATTTCAAGGTGTTTTGCTACCGCAGTGTAATAGTCATCATCTGTTTTTCCACTTGACATAAATTCTATGAGCAAGTTCCAACCTCCCTTGTCAAAGATTTTTTTTGCAATTAGTCCGCCCAAAACATAATGATAAGAAGTTTCGCTATCCAGGTTGGTTAATTTGAGCATGTTGTTCAAATCCACTTCGGGATGATCTTGTAAATAGAGATTTGTTCGTTTTATATGCCAATCCAAACTTTTGCCACGGCTTCCACCCAACCATGTTGCAATTCCTTCTGAAACCCAAAAATGTTTATTGGGAAAGTGTTCGTCTATTTGAACATGAAAAACTTCGTGTGTATAGTATTCTCCCAATCCACCAGTATATACTTTATCGTCAGTGGCTTTGCCACTCGGCTTTGACTGTCCACCCATTCCTATATAGTAATCAAATCCTTTTAGAGTTTGGACTTCATCATAGTCATCAGCAAGATAGTATTCAAAAGGTATAGGTTTCACGCCAAAGTTACTGCAAGTCTCATTTACAAAATCGTTAAGTTTTTGCGCTTTCCCTTGGTTAAATTTATGGTAAGAAGGATAATAGAAATCTACAATTCCAACCGTTGTTGTCTCCCAGCCTTGTTTATTCGAAGTGAGCGCATTGTATAGCTTGAAGGTGCCGTCTTCTTTTTTTGCAACATAGTTTACAATTGCTAAAACATATGGAATTCCATCTTCTTGGCAATAGGAAAATTGTGCTTTGATTTGACACACTTCATTTATGAATTTTATACTCAAAACATGAACTGGAAATCCCATATACAGTGAGGGTTGAAATTCACTTTCCAGGAAGTCAAAATTCTTATGTTTCTTTTGTTCCTCCAGATTCCAATACTTATTTTTCTCTTTGTTTTGAGGATTCGAAGCCAGGTAACCTTCAAATAAGCCCATCACTTCTTTCGTGTCCGCATCTGTTGAATCAACTACATGGTTATAGGTGACTTTTTGCGCGAATGCACCAATGCTAAAAAAAAGAAGCAATAAGAGTTGAAGTTTTTTCATTCAATTGGTTGCCAAATGGTTTAGCTAAGAAACACAAAGATTTCGAAGTGCGTTTCTGTCCATCCGCGGCCGACTAAATTACTAAGTTCTTTGCCAGCTTTCAATACGTTGGCCCTATGTTACCTTAGGGGATTTTGGCAGCTGCTCTTTCTTTTTTAAAACTGTGAAACATCATTTGTACCCCCCATAAAATAGGAAAACAGAAACCTTCATAGAAAGCAGCCACTTTCACAAAAGCCGAACTGCCGCTTTTCCCATAGCCAAAACGTCCCGCCCTGATTCCGTCGGGTTCCATGAAACAGGGCCTTCAATCCAGGCATTTATGGCCGAGTGGATGGTTGGTCGTTCTGTCCTCAATATTTTAAGTCATGGTAAAATCAAATCTTTCAATTATTTTCCATTTTCCGAATACCTTTTTTATTAAAATCGTTTCGGATGAAAAATCTCCTGGCCATGGGATTATTTTGAAATGAAATATTGCATTCTCCTTTGAGTCATCGAATAGAATTTTACTTATTGAGTATATTTTCTGTCTCTTTTTAGTCTGTTCAAATAATAGGTCAATCTCAACTTTTGTCAAACATTCGAAAACTGGCCTTTTACTATTTACTGTATCATTCTCTACCAGCAGTGTATCTAATTTGTTTAAATTCAGCTCATTCCACACAGCATTAAAGTATTCATTTTCTTCGTTGTTCTTCCATTCAGATATCGTTTGCGCAGGAACAGCCAATACAGTCATTTTCTCAAACGAAACTGAGTCGTACTCAAAGTGCGTTTTAGTTTTTAAGTTTTCAATTAAAATTGTGTCCTGTTGCAGTCCAATCAACTCGAAGAGTATTTCATGTATTATTTGCTCGTCCATCTGAGCATTCAAATTATTGAATGTCAGCAATAGAATCAATGTGATTATCTGTTTACGCATGTAGGAATCGAAGATACAAAGTGAAAGCACTCATAGGGCAGTTCTAAAATTCATGCAATAAAATTTGGATTTTGACACAAAATCTTAGTTGTTGGTGTTAGTTTTTATTATTTTTTCTAACTTATCAATATTTCGTTTTTGTTGACCATAGGAGAATGGTTGACTACCGCTAGGTTGGCTATTTACTAAGATTCTATCAGTGTCGCAAATAACAGTAATTACGTTGCCCCAAGTCAATAGAGAGATTTTGGTCCAGACACTTACTGAATTTGTTTTTTTATCCACATCTATGACTTTTACTCTGAAGTTGTTTTTTAGTACCTCAATTATTTTCTTAAGATTGTCAGAAGGGCTTCCCTTGAATTCAATTTCTCGGAACTTCCTGTCCGCAGTCCATTCGTTTTTAATACTGAAAAGAATTGCTAAACCATAGAATGAGAAAACCAGAAAAAAAGGGATGCCAATATAGAAGAGTTCTTTTTGAAGAGTGTTAGTAATTATTGCCTTTCTAAAAGCATAAATAACAATCCAACATAGCGATAGACAAAGTAGCGAGAAGAGAATAAGTCCAATACTTTTCAAATATGATTTCCACTTTTTTTTTGGAAATTCATTGTGAGTCAGAATATATTTTAGTTGCTCTTCAGATTTCATTTTTCAATTAACACCAATTGGGTCAAGCTGGGGATTCTCACCCCTACCTTCCCACAGAACCGTGCGTGAAAGTCTCCCTTCACACGGCTCTTCTTGTTCATAAATCGCATTTATGGATGCACCAATTTCCAGTGGTCGAATAGGTTGGGATTGGCTTTGTATTGTTGCTTTAGCCAT
>JBGTBE010000083.1:0-81840 GCA_041749535.1 Cryomorpha sp.
ATTTTTGGAATATCTGGGCAAATAACGTGATCTTCATACCGGAGTTGGCTGTTTTTTGTTCGCACTTTAAACATACCGGATTTTTCCGGGCCAACTCCATTTTTTTATCTCAGACTATTAAACGTCTTGGACAGATGTGTAAATCAATCACATCAAACTCGGTCTATGGATCCCATTAAGAAAATGGCTGTCGAATTCTGTCATAATCTAAGAACTAAAGGAAACACTTTAGAGAAAGCCGACAGCGAAATCAACTCTAAATTAATCTACATCAATAAGGTTGGAGAAAAGCTTAGATTTTTGTCATACATCAGGGATATAGCTGAAACTGCATACAAGGCACATGCTCCAAAGTGTGGAAATCCAGAAACATGTGGCGAAAATCAGGCGTACGAAAATATTCTTTACGCGACCAATCAACAATATGATGATTATTTTGAAACTGAAGGTGGAATTCCTACCAAAGAAAGACCATCCATGCAGTTCTTTTCAGAAGGACAATATTTTGATGCGTTTTCAGCAATCAAAGAAATAATTAAAGAAGCGCAACAAACGATAGTATTAATTGATGGATATGTTAATTCAGACACGCTTGTATTTTTTCCATCTAAATCACCCAGTATCAATTTGCGAATCCTGACCGACAAAAAATCTATTGATGCCGACTTTCAGCGCGCGGTTGACCTGTACAATAAACAATATGAAAACCTCAAGGTCAACAGCACGAAAAACTACCACGACAGGTTCTTACTACTTGATGACAAATCATTCTATCATATAGGCGCATCAATAAAAGACGCAGGTAATAAAAGTTTTATGTTTACAAAAATCGAAGACGAAAATTTAATTGAGATCATAAGAAAAAAAGTTCTAACAGAGTGGCCCGACCTTTATAAATGAGCAAACTGCCTATAATCGAGTAGCCGGCTCCGCCCCCAACAAGGGACGTAGTACGCATCTCACACCACTGTACGTACGCCAGATACGCTTACAACCTGCGGTTGCATATAATCCATTGCGGAGCAATGTTGTTGCAACGACCTGCGGCCCTCAAGTAACCGCGCTGCTCAAGTAGCAACCTTGCCACTTACTTAACTTCCAGATTGGATTCCAGGGCCTGCCCGACGCGGTGGCAGCCCCAACCATACGCCCCATTCCCAAAACAGACCCCACACTAGCAATACCATTGACCTTGTGCATCAGCGTGGTGCTGCCTTCAGGATACCTTTATTTTTTTAATTGTTTTGAACAGCGCGTAAGTTGGAGTGGGTGAAGTGATTACATTTGGGAATGAATGTACTTTCACACCGCGCATATTGAGAATATATACAACATACAGTTGGGTATATACGCCCAAATGGGGGTATATATGCAATAGGTTGACAGTGGCGTGTCGGTTATGCGAATGTTAGGTGTCATAAAAAAACATGGCGCAAAATTGCATAAAAGTAAATTATAATTTACCTTTGCTGATGAAATGCTCCGAGGCTTATCGAATACTTCAGAAAGATGGATGGTATCCCGTTTCACAAAAAGGATCTCATGTTAAACTCAAACATGAATCAAAAGATGGGGTCATAATTTTTCCGAATCACGGAAGCCAAGAATTAGGTAAAGGTTTAGAGAAAAAACTTTTCAAACAAGCAGGAATAAAAATTTAGTGCCATGAAAAATTTGAAGAAAAGAATAGACATTACAGTTGAAAAAACAGATACTGGCTACTCAGCTTATACTGAAGATATGAGTGTCTTCACAACTGGTAAAGACATTCCGGAGCTTTACTCAAATTTGATTGAAGCGCTAAATTTGGCTTATGAAGAATTGGGATATGAAGTAACCGCTGAAAATCTAAAACTAAATTTGGATTTACAACAGTTTTTTCAATACTATAAGGTTTTGAACGCGAACTTCTTGGCTAAGAGAATCGGAATGAACCCAACTCTTTTGTCTCAATACGTGCGAGGAAAAAAACATCCATCTTCCAGACAAACGGATAAAATAATCAGAGGTATTCAAAGTATCGGTAAAGAACTGGCAGATATAAGCCTCGTATAAAAATAAACGCCACCTAAACAACTAAGGCTTCGTTCAACACGCAGTAAACAAAATGGCGCACAATCACATTCGAGAGAAAACGCCACATTGCCTACTGCGAGACCGTTAGGCAACCATTCAAGTAGAAACCCTGTTTTGAAACGGTGCGTATATGGTGTATATTTACACCAAATACCAATTATGGCCAGACAAAGTATTTCATTGACGGAGCCAAATGACAAATGGCTTAAAAGTCAAATCGAAAGCAAAGAATATACCAGCAAAAGTGAACTCGTAAACGACTTGATTCGACAAGCTCGACAAAGGCAGAGTCAGGTCGACTGGATACAGCAGAAACTTCAGAAAGCAGAAAAATCAGGATTTACAACTGACTCAGCATCTGATATCTTAAAAGATTCAAAGAGTCGGCTTGATGGCTGATTACAGATTGAGTAATGATGCCAAGGAAGACTTAATCAGAATACATCAGTATGGAGTGCGTAAATTCGGTTTGAGACAAGCGGATAGATACTTCCATGCTTTTTTTGAGAGCTTTGACAGAATTGCGGCCAACCCTTATCATTTTGAGTCAGTGGGCAACATAAGAATAGGTTATCGACGATGTGTTTGCGGCGTGGACATTATTTTTTTTAGAATTAATCAAAACACGGTAGAAATAATGTCGATTATTGGACGTCAAGACCTCGACCAAATAATAAAATAATACAGTTGCCAATCGAGTAGACGGCCACGCTCCCAACCTGCGGTTGGATATACAGCGGTTCGATCCATTTCGGAGCAATGTTGTTGTAGCGTCCTACGGCTGACAAATAACCCGCTCCGCCGGGCATTCACCGTATGGAACTTAAATCTACAGGGTACTCGATGTTATTTGGCGGGTATTCGTCCGCCCTTGTTTACATTGGTTTTAAAGATATCGACATCACCATGCGTGCACTGTACTTCAGCGCCGGGCAAATGCTCGGCGGAGCGGATAGCTTTATTTTTTTGAATTGTTTTGAACAGCGCGTAAGTTGGAGTGGGTGAAGTAATTACATTTGGGAATGAATGTACTTTCACACCGCGCATTATGAGAATATATACAACATACAGTTGGGTATATACGCCCGAATGGGGGTATATATGCAATAGGTTGGGTGGGGAGTGGGGGTTATGCAGATGTTGTGCTTCATTATGACCAACTAATAACCAATGATAAAGTTCTTTAGAAAAATTCGCTACGGCCTAATGGAAAAAAATAGAACTGGAAAGTATTTAAAGTATGCTATCGGAGAAATTGTTCTTGTTGTCATTGGGATTTTGATCGCTTTGAGTATTAATAACTCGAATGAAAACCAAAAGAAAAAAAAGCAATTGGATGCCATTTACACCATTATTGAGCAAAACCTTAGAACCGACCTTGCCGCCATCAAAATTCCGATTGAATTTTATGAAAGGTTGGACAGCACGCTAACAGGCATATTGACGACAACCTATCCAACATCTTTTTTAGACTCTATAAATGAAAACAACTATTTGGAGTGTATTCCTTGTAAAAGCAATATCAATTTTTATGAGACTTTTGAAACACAAGATAACGGAATAGAACTCCTTAAAAAATATGAAGATAATGAATCCATAGAAGGAACTAATTTTTCGCAGGAAATCATTCAATTCTATTTAACACAGAGCAACGGATTGTCTTCCTTTATTGATTTTATATCTAGAGAGGCCTATTCCAATTTAAAATCGTACGAGCAGTTTCCTTGGTATTCAGATTATAGTTTAAAGAAGTATAACCCAGAAGCGATTGCCTATTTCCTTAATGACCAAAACTATAAAAACAAAGCGGCCAACTTTAAAATTTTGATAGGTCGAAACTATTTGAAAAGACTCAAGGACTATGAAATAAATGCCACTAATATTATTGCTAAAATTGAAAAAAGACGCCAATGAATGTTTCACAAATTAAAATGAATAAATTATGAACAACGAAAGCACAATCGAATAGACGGCCCCGCCACCAATAAGTAGCGGAGTGCGCCTCTGACATTCACCCGCAATAATAAAATGAAGGCGGGCCACTGCACGCACGCCAGCTACGCTCCCAACCTGCGGGTTGCATATTCATCGGTTCGATCAGTTGCGGAGCAATGTTGTTGTAGCGTCCTGCAGCCATCAAGTAACCGCGCTTCATAAGTAGCAACCTTGCCACTTACTTAACTTCCGGGCACAACCCGAGCGTTTTAAGGACTTTCACCCTTTGTGATTTCTTTCAAAAGAAATCTATATTTACCATTCAAGGCACACACATGCTGTATAGTGCATACCCTTCGGGATACACACCTTACAGCTGGCGTAGTAAGTCATTCAACCCGAAATTTTAAAAAATTGCAATGAAACAAACCACGCTGAAATTATCCTGGAATATCTTTCAAAAGATTTCGTTCAGGTTTATTTCTATTTTTTTTATCCTGTTTATTGCGTTTCTCGATTTCTACAGCAATATTTTTACTGACATTCTTTATGGCGAGGCACAATTATACAAACTATCGGATCAAGCGGTTTATTGGGTAGATAAAAACTTGTTTCAGATTCCCTACACCATCATCAAACCGGTTGTGGGCGACCACAGTGATAGTACCTACATTTATCTGCTCTATTTTACGATGCTCGCCATTGCAGCAGTGGGAGCTATTATCTGGAGTCTTTTGGACAGAAAACGACTTAATTACAACACCCTTTACTATTGGCTTACCGTGATCCTTCGCTATTACCTGGCCATAACCCTTTTCTCTTTTGCATTGGAAAAATTCTTTAAAGCTCAGTTTCCTGACCTTGGCCTCTATAGACTGACCGAGACTTTTGGCGAAATGTCGCCCATGGGTATGACCTATGCTTTTTATGGATATTCTAAGGGCTATAATATTTTTATGGGCATCATAGAATCTGCTGCCCTGCTATTGTTGTTTCGCAGAACAATGACCTTTGGTGCGCTGCTCACCCTTGCTGCACTGGCCAATGTGATGGCTATAAATTACAACTACGATCTTCACGCCAAAATGTACCCAACAGTGATGTTTATGATGACGCTTTTCCTGTTGCTGCCCTATGTGAAGAGATTGGTTCAATTTTTCTTTAGCACCCAAGCTACGTCACTTCCCACTATGGAAGCCCCGGTATTTAAGAAGGGTTGGATGAATATTTCCACCGTTGTGTTCAAGTATTTGGTAATTGGCTTTCACATTATATCCTTAACAACGATGTATTGGAATGGCAACACAGAAAAAGAGAATAGAGCTGCTGCCAATGCAAAATTTTACGGAGTGTATGAAGTGGAGACCTATATTGTAAATAATGACACACTGTCTCCAGAAAATACAATGCGATGGAAGCAGTTTGTAATTGGAGACTGGCTTCAAAGGGTTCGTTTTCCTAACGATAGTATCGCTTTTATGAATGTATCCATCCCTAAGAAGGAAATCTTAGTTTATAGAGATCGAATTGAATTGGAAACCAGCAAAAACCAGATATACGATGAGTATGGCGAGGATGTAAACATGGATTCCATGCTGGTAGCAAAGCACTTAAAAAGCAAGTTTCTGTTTGAATTGGTTGATTCGACTACGCTGAAATTAAACGGAACCATAGACACCGATTCCGTTTTCATAACCGCCAAAAGAAAACCGTTGGACCCAAATGACTTTAGGCTGATGAAAAGAGGTTTTCATTGGATAACCGAAGTGCCCTATGTGTATTGAATCACGCAAGGTTTATTCGGGCGGTATTATAAAGCGATCCCACCGCAATCTATGGGCATTTGTGGGACAGACTTGCTACAATTGAGCATGGGTGCTTCTAGTTTGCTTTGTGCGATGGTTGCACAGTGGTGCCTTGATGTCCCAACCATCATCTGCGGCAGCATTAAAAGTGGATGATGGGCGTCTATTAGGGTGGGAAGTTGGCTACATGCCTCTGCCCTACCGAAAGGAGAAGATGGGTTCACTTATCTGCCTGAATATATGGTGTTCTGATTGATGTGTATCAGACCTATCTGGCCAAAGTTGGCCACAGGGGCAGCTCCGCTCCGCCGGGCATTCGCCCTGCGGAACTTAAATCTACAGGTTACTCGATGTTATTTGGCGGGTATTCGCCCGCCCTTGTTTACATTAATTTTAAAGATATGGACATCACCATGCACGCACTGTACTTCTGTGCCGGGCGAATGCCCTGCGGAGCGGGGTATTTTTTTGCTCACCCAAAAAGAGTGCTGAACGAATTCATTCTTTTACAACCGATACCTTTTGATTGAATTTATATCCCTCCGAAATTAAGGTAAACATGTAAATACCATTGGCGAGATGTGGTGGGATATTGAATAGATAGTGGTCCGAAAGATTATACAACGTAACACTATGAACAATCTGACCAACAGTATTGAATATAAGCAATGTCGCGCTGCGCGAATTAGTATCGCCCATCCGCAGGTTTATGAATTCAGATGCGGGATTAGGGTAAGCCTCAAACCTTGCATAGTTCTCCCGGTCTTCCATACTCAAAGGACAACATACCGGATCCATAGCATATTTCCAAATTTCACTGGTGAGACGAGCTGACGATGGCAATTCTGGATTATATTCATAGCCTCCGAAGATGTATGCTTCATTATTACCATTATACCATCCTATTGCACCCATTCGTCCTCCCGGTTTATTTTCTAAAGCAGCAATACCAAATTCACCGTGAATCGGTAAGGGAGGCTGTCCCAAGGTGTCTCCGCTAAGCCATGTCCAAGCATTTGTCGCAATGTCGTATACCCATAAATCATTGAGCATTTGATTAAACCCAGTTTGTAATGAATAATAACCACCAAACATGTATAACTTATCATTTTCAATCCAATTGGCCCGGTTTTCAAATCGGGCTGGTGGATTGTTACTTAGGCTGGCAATTCCTTTATTTCCATAGTACCCTGGATCTCCTGTTTCGGAAGCCCCTTTCATCCAAGTCCACTCGTTTGTATTTGGATTATACCTCCACAAATCATTGTATATATTATACCCACTATTTAACTGATTGCCTCCCATCATCCAAAAATTGCCCTGGCTGTCTACCCAGGATCCATAAGCCATTCTTCCCGAAGGTTCATTTGATGGATTGGATACACCTTGTGTGCCATATACGGAAGGCGGTCCGCTATAGGTTTGTCCTCGGATGAATGCCCATTGATTGAGTTCAATATCGTATTTCCAGAGGTCGTTATAAAGAAAGTAATCACTACCGATACCATCTCCACCTCCGCCAAAAAGCCATAAATTTCCTTCAAGATCGACCCAGGTCGCACCCATTTCACTTCTGCTACCTGGGTGGGCATCTTGTGATGGAACACCAGGCATACTGTATACTGGGGGTACATCAGAGTTAGGAGATCCATTTATCCAAGTCCACATATTCGATTCTACATCGTATTTCCATAAATCTGTATAGACATGTGGCTGTGCGCCGGGATAAGAAGAGATTCCTCCATACAACCATAGGTTTCCTTCTAAATCCGTCCAGTTGGCAACCCCAAATCCCCGGGAAGGTGGACTATTTGTTTCTGATGGTACACCCATTTCACCGTATGATCCAGGATTATTCCCCTCCTGCGTACCTTTCATCCATGTCCATTCCAGCGTATTCGGATTAAATCGCCACAGGTCACCTCTCCACCCATGCGATCCACTTCCGCCAAATGACCAGAACATCCCTTCATTATCCACCCAACCTATGCAATTATATGCCCCTGCAGGAGAATTCTCAAGGGCCGGAATTCCTTGATCTCCTGCAACCGGAGGAAGAGAACTAATGCTATCACCTTTAATCCAACTCCACATGCTAACCTGCGCATCAGCATTTGTGAAGGTAAAAACAAATAAAAGAGCACTTAGTAGTGGCTTCATGGCTGTTTAGAAGGATGAGTGTGCAAGGTAAAAAAAAAAAAAGGCGAAATTAATATCTTTAGATGCGAGGCGGATATAAATAAGTTACTTATATCTCAAGGGCAAGACTCAACAGATACAATACACATATCATTCAATTGAATTTTTTTTAAAACATAGCACGGTCAAGCATGGTCTGCGTATCCATTTATTTCATGCCGCTTTCATTTGCTTTTTAATGCGGTATCGATTAATGAGACTCCATTCGTTCGCAATTATTATAAGCAATAGGGGCAAGGGGTTGGGTTGGCTTAAAATCGATTTTAATCCCTTTTTGAAGCCTTTTTGAAGCTTGTTCAAAGGAACATTCTGTTCCATTGTCACCCCCCATAAAAGTAGGACAGTCCAAAACTAGAATTTATCAATTTCCCAAAACAAACGTCCGGCTGAAGTGGCACTGCACTGAAAAACTGATCAACGTCTGCTATTTCTGGGAACCCATACCCTTTCTCAGTTTCTGGAAAGCCATAACCAGCAGAAGGCAGATAAAACCCACGACAAGTCCTACAAGGAACTCCACAACCAATGAAGGCAGGGCGTGCAGCACATTGTGCAGAAAAGCGATATTGTGGACAAATATTCCACCTGCCACCAGTATAAGCGCGATGGTCCCAACCACACTCATGGTCTTCACCACCTTGGGAAGGGCATTCACCAACACTAAACCCAGGCGGGCAGTGAAACTTCTCTCGTTCTTGCTGGAGTTGATCAGTCTGTAGCCCAATTCGTCCATCCGTACAATCATTGCCACAATGCCATATACCCCAACCGTAGCCAGCAGCGCAATAAGCGATACGACCACGATTTGGGTTACAATAGGCGCAGTAACCACTGTGCCGAGCGCAATAATCACGATCTCGACCGATAGAATAAAGTCGGTAACTACAGCCGATTTGATGCGGTCTTTTTCTACCGCGAGAATCTCTTCCGGACTTGAAGCTTGTATAATCTCCTCGTGTTTTGACGCTGTATGAGGAATGAAGAAATGATACATTTTCTCAGCGCCTTCGTACGCCAGATACAGCCCTCCCAAAACGAGAATAATTGTAATAGACCATGGGAGAAATGCACTGAGCAAAAAGGCCGCGGGCAGAATGATGAGTTTGTTGAGCAGCGACCCTTTGGTAATCGCCCACAACACGGGTATCTCCCGGCTCGAAGAAAAGCCGGAAGCCTTTTCGGCATTTACCGCAAGGTCATCACCTAAAATTCCGGCTGTTTTCTTGGTTGCAATTTTGCTCATTGCGGCAACATCGTCCATCAACGTTGCGATATCATCGAGTATTGCAAAAAATCCTGAAGCCACCTTGCTATTTCAAAAATTTCAGCAAATATACCGAATGATTCAAGTGCGTATAATAATCTTTATGAACCTGCGGGAATTGGGCAGTTCGCATATAACACAACCGCATGCTATACCAGGTGGGGGCTTCGCAGACTTTTGATGGTGCCGTAGACCAAGGAGAATTTCGGTTAGATTTGATGCATTGAGCCGGGGTTAGACCCAGGCACCAAAAAAATGAACCATTCAGGAACAAGCCTTTTATGCCTCACGGCAATTCTCCTTGCCTGCCAGGCACTGTTCGCGCAGAATTTGAAGAGAATTGTGTTGGACGACCAGGATTTTTACAGCGGTCATTACCTTGCGGTTGAGCCACAGACCGACCGCATTGATGGTGTATTGTTTCTTCTGGCAGGTTTTGGGCAGCGCCCTGAGGACACGCCGGCAGAAACCAAGCTGCACAACGCAGCTTATGCAAATCACATTCTGACAGTATTCTACGCAGCCGGCAACAAGCTATACGCCGACTCCATCACGCAGGCGAAACTCACCAAGGTATTGAAAGATGTACTTGACCGTTACAAAGTGGGCAGCGACCGTTTTATATTGGGTGGTTACTCTGCCGGCGGAATGGTGGCCATGCGATATGTAGAACTGTGCAATGAATTTCCCGGTATATTTCCAATTCAGCCAAAAGGAGTGTTTACGGTTGACGCACCCATTGATATCTTCACAATCTACGAGCAATTGGAAGAAAGTGCAAAAAACAACTATTCAGAACCTGCTGTGGAAGAAGCTGTAAGGGCCATGAAATACATTGAGGAAGACTTTGGCATTCCCAGGGACAATGTTGAAACGTACGCGAAGCTCACCGCTTTCAGTATGAACAAAAATTACAGCCAAAACGAAAAGTATCTGAAAAATACAGCCGTAAGAACCTACCACGATGTGGACATTGCCTGGAGAATAGTACATAGAAACCAAACCGTACACGGTTCTAACTATGAAGTTACAGCAGAGCTCATCAACAGGTTGGTCTTAATGGGAAATGCCAAAGCTGAATTTATTCAGACCTTTCAGACCGGATACAGGTCCAACGGGCAGAGACACCCACATTCCTGGTCGATCGTGAATGAGGTTGAATTGATACAATGGATGAAGGCACTGATTGAATGAAAACCTGGGCTTAAGCGCAGTAGCCCCTGCACAACCCTTCTCAAACTTCATAATCAGCGGTTTAGCTTCAGCTTACATAGAACTTTCGATTGGTTTTGATGAAATAAGGTTAACTTCATAAGTGAAAAGTGCAGTTTCGGCGCTATAATCAGTGAGGATAATAATATGAAAACAAACATTATACTTCTGAAAAATGCGGCATCCTTGGTTGCTTTGCAGCTGCTATCATTGTGCTGCTGCAGCTTATCCGCACAAGTTATCTATACTGACATCATACCCGACTATACCCCCAACGCATCTTTTGGTTTGGATTTGAACAATGACGGTATTGTTGATTTCACCCTACAAATGGCAAGTGCTGATCAGGTGATGTGCTTTCCGCACAACAGCAATGCGTATGCTGGTGAATTGGTTGCCGGCGGGCATTTAGCCTGGGCCATGTCTCTGTCTGAGAATATTTGCCATTCTCTGGCCACCTGGTATGATTCCGGCAATCCTGGTACATTGGGCCTGGGTACAAACATTGGTCACTGGCCGGGGGTAACTGACAGGTATTTGGCACTAAAACTGGTTGTTGAATCAAATACCTATTATGGGTGGGTACGCATGGATGTATATGAAACTTCCTCATCGTTCACCATAAAAGATTATGCCTACGAAGGGTTGCCTGATGGCTGCATTTTGGCAGGACAAATAACCACGGGTATCAATGAAAACACTGCCAACAACCATGCTGTTGTTCTTTTTCCAAATCCCTTTTCAACACAGGCAATTTTAAAAACAGACATTCCTTTACAAAACGCAACGCTCACGCTGATGAACAGTGTTGGACAGACTGTAGCGGAGATAAAAAATATTTTTGGGCCTGTGGTGACCATTTCAAAGAACGATCTTCCGGGCGGACTGTATCTCATTCGGCTGACAGAAGGCAACAATGTAATCACGACAGACAGAGTAGTAATTGCTGACTGATGCAGAAAATACGGAAAGTGCCACTTGCACAATCCCCTCCACTGCAGTATTTCTATGCTTCAGCGCCAACTTCTCCCCTGCTTCCATTTTATTTCTTTCCTTAACTGATTCAGCATTGTATTGATTTCGCATAATTTGAATTGCCTGCAAGCAACAAACACAAAGGCAAATGAATACCTTCAACGAACCAATAAAAATGCCATGAGAATTATATGCCTCTCCATCATTGTGATGTGTATTTCGGGATCGTTGTCTGCACAAGATATTGAGCTGCTGAGTGCAGACCTGAACAGGTTTCAGAATGTGCGGGATTTTTGCATCTCGGCCAAAGGGAATGAAGCCTACTTTACCATTCAAAGTCCGAACCAGGACTTGTCGCAGATAGTGTGTGTAAGCAACAACAAATGGAATACGCCTGTGTTGCTGCCTTTCTGTGATGGCTATTCATACTTAGAACCCTTTCTTTCCAACGATGGCAAACGGCTTTACTTCGCTTCCGACAGGCCCAAAAATGCATTGGATACCCTAAAGAGTGACTTTGACATTTGGTATGTACAGAGAGAGAATGAGAAGGGTGAATGGTCGCAAGCTATGAATATGGGCAGTGCAGTGAATTCTGAAAACAATGAGTTCTACCCCACCCTTGCTGACAATGGCAATCTGTACTTCACCATGGAGTCGGGCGCAGGAATGGGAAAGGACGATATTTACTTTTGTGTGTGGGATGGAAAGGAATATTCCAAACCGAACTTACTGGGCAAGAATATCAACAGTGAGGGGTATGAGTTCAATGCCTTTGTAGCCAGAGATGAAAACGTGCTGATTTACACCAAATACAACGCCGCTGATGGATTGGGAAGTGGAGATTTGTATATTTCCAGAAAGGACGATCAGGGTGAATGGAAGGCAGCTGAAAATATGGGGGACCAAATAAATACCAGGTTTATGGAGTATTGCCCATACTATGATACCAGTGCAGGCACGCTCTATTTCACAAGCCGGAGAAGCCAACTTTCCCCCAAAAAATTCAAGGATATAGAGCAATACCAGGGGTATATTTCAGGCAGTGAAAATGGCTTGAGCAAAATTTATAAATGCAAGGTGAAGCTTTGATTTTGGGGGGTCGCACTGCGGCATATACAGGTTTTGGCTATGCGGCATTTGCAATGCTGAGGAATATTTCCCAATTACATTCTCTGCTCCGCAGCATTTGCAATGCTGCGGTAAATAATCTCAGTATCCGCTCCGCAGCATTTGCAATGCTGCGGCTATTAATCTCAGTATGTTGTAAGGTTTCCGCCCCCGCTCCGCAGCATTGCAAATGCTGCGGAGCGGGATGTGTGGAATCATAGCATTGTGATGGGGAGAAATATCCCCAATTCATATTAGAAAATAAATTTATAAAACTGATTATCAACGACATTGAACAGGGCATCCTTTTTGAGATACCTATGTTACAATTAACCCAATCAATATGAAAAATTCTATCATTCTCTTAGCCTTGGCAATGTCAGCCTCAGTCACCGGATTTTCGCAAAGTCCCATCGGGAAAGGTGGAAAACAGGTGAACTTTGGAGTTGGATTATACAGCGGCGCTATTCCCCTTTATGTCGGGATGGATTTCGGTGTGCATCCAGATATAACTCTTGGTCCACAAGTAGGATTTGACTTGAACCTGGAATACCTGACTGTGGCAGGAAGGGGCGATTACCACTTCAACACCATAATGAGCATACCAGACAACTGGGATTTTTATGCAGGACTCAATGTCGGCTTTATCGCTTTCTTTGAAGATAATATAGATGAAGATCACAACCACGACCACAACCATAACCATGACCACACATCCGGAGTAGATTTGGGTTTACAAATCGGTGGACGGTACTACTGGAGTGACTGGGGAATAAACCTGGAATTCGGTGGTGGCAACAACCTGAGTGGAGCGCGTTTCGGGCTTAGCAAACGATTCTAGAACGTACAAGGGAACACAGCGCAACAGATTGTACAATTCTTGCTCCGCAGCATTTACCAAGCTGCGGATTATTTTTTTTATTACAATCTCATTTCCTGATCGACTTGAATTGCAGCAGATGAGCCGCAGCAATGCAAATCTACCCTTCATATTCCCTATACTTGCTGCAGCGTCAAAAGCACCCACATGCCCAACATGAAAGACCTGCTCATGCCATTATTGGCTAACTTCGTTTTAAGTGCTTGTACAACTGAAAAGCCAGGGGAATCAATGCCATCAAATCCAGCCGAAATAGATTACACCCAATTCGTAAACCCATTTATCGGTACCCGAAATATGGGGCACACCTTTCCCGGGGCTGCCGCTCCCTTCGGCATGGTGCAGTTGAGCCCGGAAACCAACCGACAGGCCATGTTTGGTGAAGATGGGAAATACAACACGGAAACTTACCGCTACTGTGCCGGATACCAGTACGATGACTCCACCATTTTTGGATTTAGCCACACCCACTTCAGCGGCACGGGGCACTCCGATCTGGGCGATTTTTCTATCATGCCCACAGTAGGCGCGCTGATCCTGGAGCCTGGGACAACTGAAAATCCCGATTCGGGTTATTGCTCACGGTTTTCACATGAAAATGAATCTGCAACGCCTGGATATTATCAGGTTCATCTGGACGATTACGGCATCAATGCGGAATTCACCTCCACCCAAAGGGTGGGCTACCACCGGTACACCTTTCCCCGCACTGATTCGGCGCATATCATTCTCGACCTTACGGCAAATATTTATGGGTACGATGGAAAAAACGTGTGGACTTTTGTGCGCGTAGAGCGGGATGGTACCATCACCGGATACCGGCAGACCAATGGTTGGGGCCGTACCCGCACCTTGTATTTTGCCATGCGCTTTTCAAAGCCGTTCAAAAGCTATGGCCGGAAACGATATGAGGCAGTGCCCTACAACGGTTTTTACCGAAAGTTTGACGAAGCGCACAATTTCCCGGAAATGGCTGGAAAGGAAATTCGCGCTTGGTTTGATTTTGATATGAGCGAAGGGGAGACTTTGGAACTTAAAATGGCCTTGTCGCCTGTGAGCACCGCCGGAGCCATCAAGAATCTCGAAGCTGAAATACCCGGCTGGAATTTTGATGAAATAAGGGCTGAAGCCAAAGAAAAGTGGAACAATGAGTTGGGCAAAATTGAAGTCGAAACCATTGATCCGGAACAAATGACCACTTTCTACACAGCCATGTACCACACGCTGCTCAGTCCGGTGGTCTTTGAAGATGTGGACGGGCAGTATCGCGGACTGGATCAAAATATTCACACATCCGAAGGGTTTACAAACTATACCATTTTCTCCCTTTGGGATACCTACCGCGCCTTGCATCCACTTTTCAATTTGGTGCAACCTGAGCGCAACAACGACATGGTAAAATCTATGTTGGCGCATTGCGATCAGAGCGTACATGGCATGTTGCCCATATGGAGCCACCACGCCAACGAAAATTGGTGTATGGTGGGCTATCATTCCGTTTCCGTATTGGCCGATGCAGTGGCAAAAGGCACAACGGATGCCGATTTGAAAAGAATTCTCGAAGCATCTGTAGCCACCTCGCGTGTTGCTTATTACGATGGCATCGGACCCTACTTGGAGTTGGGTTATGTGCCCGAAGACCTGAGCAGCGCCTCGGTATCAAAAACCCTTGAATACGCCTGCGATGATTGGTGTATTGCCCAGATGGCCTCACGCGCTGGAGATGATGCATTAACGCAGGCATATGAAAAACGCGCGCAGAATTTCCACAATGTTTACCACCCGGCTTCAGGATATATGCGCCCCCGGATGAGCGACGGAAGTTGGCGGGCTGAATTTGACCCCATGGACACCCATGGGCAGGGTTTTATTGAAGGAAATGCCTTCAACTATGGTCTTTATGTGCCTCATGAGCCCGATACCATGGTGGCCATGATGGGTGGAAAAGAAGCATTTTCAGCACACCTTGATCGCATCTTCACCACCGAAATTGAAGATAAGTACATTGAGAAGAATGAGGACATCACCCGTGAGGGAATCATGGGAAACTACGTGCATGGCAACGAGCCGGGGCACCACATTCCCTACCTCTACAACTGGACCAACCACCCCTGGAAAACCCAGGAACGCGTGCGGTTGATAATGGATACCATGTACGGCCCTACAGTTGACGGTGTCTGTGGCAACGACGATGCCGGACAGATGAGCGCCTGGTATATATTCAGTGCCCTGGGATTTTATCCGGTGTTGCCTGGTTCAGACTTTTACGCCCTGGGAAGCCCACTCCTCAGGGATGCCACCATTCGACTCCCTTCGGGCAAGGCTTTGCACATAGATGCGAAAAACCAATCAAAGGAGAATGTATTTGTGGAAAAGGTAGAGTGGAACGGGAAGGTAGTGGCCGGTGCACAAATTCGACATTCAGAATTATTCATGGGCGGTCAACTCACCTTCCATATGAGTGCGCGCAAACCTTAACAGCTTGGTTGAAAGAGCGTATAGGTATTCTTTCAATTGATCCTACGTACTTCTGCAACCCAGCAGCAACCAAACTACTTACCCTTCCGCCCTGGAGTATTGCAAACTGGAGCAGCCATTTCGCCCAGGGTAAATGCTGCGGAGTAGGTTCTGGTCGGATAGCGCGGGTTTTGAAGTACTTTAACAATAAACATTCCCACAGTCCAGCTGTTTTACACCCACGAAGTTTGCCGTACCCACGGGTATTGCTAAATTTGCACCCCCAAATAATACATTTTTAATGTCCCATTTTCATCAGCTTTCCATCAAAGATATACGGCGCGAAACCGAACACTGCGTTTCGATTGCATTCGATATACCCGCTCCCTTGCAGGAAGAGTTCAAGTATAAGCAAGGGCAGTACATCACCCTTAAAATCAATTACAAAGGA
The DNA here is from genome assembly GCA_041749535.1 of Cryomorpha sp. Classification (GTDB taxonomy): domain Bacteria; phylum Bacteroidota; class Bacteroidia; order Flavobacteriales_D; family Cryomorphaceae; genus JBBQZU01. Next base: position 16,365 of record JBGTBE010000083.1, read on the forward strand.
GAAGAACTGAGACGTTCCTACTCTATTTGTTCAAGCCCTATAACTGACAATGAGTTGCGCATAGCTGTGAAAGCCATTGATGGGGGTCGCGTAAGTGGATTTCTGAACAATGGCATTTCTGCGGGGCAAAAAATGGAAGTAATGCGCCCCATGGGCAACTTCTTTGTCGAGATGCCGGCTGCTTCTCCCCAGCACTATGTGGCTTTTGCCGCAGGAAGTGGCATTACCCCTATTATGAGCCTGCTCAAAACTGCGCTGGCCTCGCATCCCCAAAACATATTTACCCTGGTGTATGGCAACCGCTCCATGAACCAGGTGATCTTCAAAGATGAATTGGAGCACCTTTCGGGAAAATATGGTGACAGGCTTAGGGTTCACCACGTGCTGAGCCGGGAAGCCACTGCCGACCCACTCTTTGCCGGAAGGATCGATGCCGAAAAATGCACCCGGATGCTCTCGAGGTTTAGCGATGTGAAAGCGGCGAACCACTACTTTCTCTGCGGACCATTCGACATGATCGAAGACCTTCGTACCACATTGAAGTCGGCAGGTATTGATGATGAGAAGGTTCATTTCGAACTGTTCAACACGCCCGCTCCCGATGCAGTAAGCAGTATCACACCCCCTGCTCCTGGCACGACAGCCGTGGCGGAATGCAAAGTGACCATCGTGCTCGATGGTGACGAAACAGAAATTACCGTTGCGCCAAATACAAATATCCTGGATGCAGCCCTTGACGCGGGTCTCGATGCGCCTTACGCCTGTACAGGCGGCTCATGCTGCACCTGCCGTGCAAAAATTGTAGAAGGGCATGCCGTGATGGATGTGAACTATGCACTCACAGAGAAGGAAGTGAAAGCGGGATACATTCTTACCTGTCAGAGCCATCCCACTACCCCAACCATGATCGTAGATTACGATCAGCCTTAACTGGTTCTGCCCGGGTTTTCCGATTGTTCAAGCCGTGCAGTCATGGAGTGTTCCGGCACAATTTCCATAAAGAAGTACACCACTTCTACGATAGATCCGAAGAAGAGCAACAGAATAATCCAAACCACCTTCATGGTAGTGCTCAAGTGGTTGTTGGTGCCTGCGTGTATAAGGTAAAAAAGTAGTACTCCGAGACTTATTATCGAAATCGCCACAATCCAGATGATGATTTGCGCGAGAGAAACCATGATGGTCTCTGAGATAAAGTCCCCATTTCCTGTTGTAATAACAGGCAGGATGGATGTTAAAAACCAAATGAACAGCCAGAGGCCTACGAACATTTGTCCCACTGTAAGGATGCCTAAAAGGGTCTTATAAAATTTAGAGATTTTCATTTCTTTGGTAATAAGTTGACTAAAGATACACAACCCGAAAGGGGGTTGTAACTTCTAAATGTCGAGCGGCAAGGATGTAGTACAAGTGGATCAAAAAGAAGGGCGACCTGAAATCAAAGGGAATTGATCTCAGGCCGCCCAATTCAATAAATTCGATTATTTGCTGACTGCCACGCGCGATTGGTATAAGGAAAGTCCTTCAACATTTACCACATCGAGCATATACATGCCAGAGGCGAGGGAAGAAAGGTCCATTTCCCATTGCTCCTCCATCCCGTTGAAGGATGCTTTGGCCACAGCTTTACCCGCCATGTTGTAAAGGGTTACTTTTACCAGTCCTGTGTGGTTGTTGCCAGATGGCTCTATGAATAGGGTTCCGGCAGTAGGATTCGGCCATGCCTTGAACTCCGATTCGTCAGCATCCTGAATGCCTACGGAGCCAACCAATACCTGCATGCTGTAGCTACAGCCGTCTTCAGTGGTGTGGGTTACTGTGTACTCCCCAGCCACAGTGTAGATGTGTGTTGGGTTCAACCCTGTGTCGGTATTTCCATCTCCAAAATCCCAGGTGGCATTCGCAGAACCATTTGGACCGCTGACAAAATTCACTTCCAGGTCATTGTCTGTATAGGTGAAGGTGGCATTGCCAAGCAGCATTACCTGCACTTCGGTAGGTTCGCTTTCGCAAAACTGCTTTTGCACTTCTATATCGTAAAAGTAGTAGTACAATTCAGGACCCGCAGAACTTCCGGTTATGGTCATCAGTTCGGAGACGTATGGGTAACTCACACCGCCGTTGTTTCTGTAAAGTCCCGCATTGTTCAATCCAATGCTATAAGTTCCGGGAAGATCTATATCAAAATTGAGATCAATTCGGCCACCACCGGCGAAGTCTATATCTACGTCAGTTTGCGCAAGCAACTCGCCTACACCTGAATCACCACTCCAAAGGTTTATGGTGCGCACGCCAGGCCCTGAACTCACCACCCAGGCTGAGCGTACCACCACTGCATCGCTTACAGTAAAGTTCACGGTGCCTACAAACTGCGTAGCGTGGTTTGCCCCAATGCCAAATGAATTATCGAGCGGACCTACATATTGTTCAGGCTCGTAGTCATACAATTCTGTTACTTGCAGGGTCGCATCATCCGAGCCCATGGTGTACGCAAATGGACTTCCGAGTCCAAGGAAAGTACCATCCTCTGCATACCAGGCGGCATCACCTGATCCTGAAACCTGTGCAATGAGCAATATTTCGTTTGCAGCGCATACTTCAGCATCATTTGATACTGGTGCTTCCGGTATTTCAAATACCACAGGTGCATCGAGTTCATAGGTGTCCTCACCCATGTTGTTCGTAACCGTAAGCGACACTTCATAAGACCCTGTCGATTCGTACTGATGCACTGGGTTCTGCTCCATAGAAGTATTGCCATCACCAAAATCCCACAACCAGAATTGGGGGGTGTCCGTGCTTTGGTCAGTGAAGAATACGATTCCATTGCAAGTTAATTCTGCGCTCACGGCAAATGCCGCAACTGGAGGGCTTGTGGCCACCAGGCAGGTTGTGGGCACATCGAATGCTGCTACTCCGTCGATTTTGCTCTGCGAGGAACCCTGACTGGCACTAAAACCCAGACCCCTCTTCGCAAAAACTTCCCAAATAAGGCATTGGTTGGCACCGCCATAGTTAATTTCGTCGGCGAGCAGTATTGCATCCCGACCATCCTCAAATCCCGGTTCGCACACTTGCAATTTCAAGGCATCGGTAACCAGGAGCATGGCAATGTTATTTCCGGCATCAGGGTTGTCGAGTTCTGCATCGTACCCGTACTGATCCATTAGCGCCCAGGTAAGGTCCCAAAGCATGGTACACCATATAAATCCAACACCGTGCGGCGTAGATATATTGCCGTTTGGCAAGTTGGCATAGGTGTAATTATTCACTGCAAAACTGGTATCGTAAGGAGCAGGACGTATACCAGTACCACTCACACTTTGCGATGATGCATAGGTCCCCATTGGGCGATACACCGGGTTTGCTGCGTCCATGTTCATGGTCATCATGGTGGCATACCAGTCGCTCCAGCCCTCTCCCATTTGTTCTTCATTGCCAAGGCACCCTGCTTCGGAAGGGCCTCCTGTAAGTCTGTTGCTCAAACCGTGCACATACTCATGTATGATGATGCCATTGTCGAAGCTGCCATCTTTAAAAGAAGCCCCGGTAGGCCCACCGTTCAACGTTGCGTTTACAGTTTGTCCATCGTTTAAGGTATTCTTGATGGTGTTGCCATTGGCTTGAGAAATCATGATTGAAGGAATGTCTATGCTTGAACTGCTCCCCCCCATTTCGATTACCCCGGTGGTATTGTTTGCTACAATTACAGCAACAGCACCTGCTTCCTGGGCAAATTGAACCTTGTCCACAAAAGGACAACTTCCTCTGTCTACAATGGCAATCTTCCCGTTCACTTGTGCAGCATTGGTTAATGGGCTGCATCCAAGGGTGGATCCGCTACCGTCCAGAACAACCACCACATCGGCAGTAATGCCGCCTCCAGGCAAGGCAGGGCCAAAACCGGCAGCAGACGATGACTGGTAAGGCCCATCAATGGAAGAAGGTGAATTCACTGTGAGCAGGGAAAGGTCTTCGCCTCCACTGGTCCATAGGTACATCTGCATTCTTGGATTGCTACCATCAGGAGGGGTGGCCATGTTTGCATTGTTGCTGCCTCCCCCATCCTGGGCTTCGGCGCGCACCCAGTCATCATCTTCTCCGCCATTGTCATAATTGTTGGTCTGGAAGTTTCCGGCTACTTCATCGAATCCGAAGTAGTAGAGGTGGTCGTGTATGCGGTTGTTTGCATAAAATAGGTTCGTAATGGCTGCATCCGTGTAGGTATCCGGTGTCTGATCAAGGTCGAGTGAGTGATCAAAAGTGAGTGTAGGGCCACCATTGGGACTTGTACCAGGCTCATTCACGTCATTGATGTCTTCGTAGGCATGTACATTGTTTCCACGGGTTATCAAATATTCCGGGCCTGGCACCCCATTAATATCGTGCCATCCGAAGGGCGAAGCAACAGCAATGGCCGGTTCGGCAAGCAAGGACCTGTTGCCGTGGTTAGGACTCTCTACAGGAAATGGAAAGATGCGGTACGAAGTTCCATCGGTTACCTCTTCGAGCTCTTCTTCAAATAGTATGGCATTGCTTACATTCTCATTTGCTGAGCACGTTCCGGTGTGAATATGGTCATAGGTACAGCTTACCGTCCAGTTGATGCGTTTCAGCAACGCACCATTCTCGGCGCTGGCTATATACTGGTACCAGTTTTTGGCGGCAGGCAGCTCAGCATCAAAAATCCAGGCGAGCTTAAGTTCCTCTTCTGCAGTCAGAAAATAGACCAGGTCTGCCTTGCTCACATGCTCAAAGCCCTCAGGGCCAGAAACTGTGAGAAGCCATTTTCCTTCTGAGGTAGAGCTCACAGCCGTGTGAATCCCGGCATGTTCAGCGCCTATGACCAGCGAAGACACCGCTTCTAATGACATGGTAGGCGAAGTTGCCCCTGTAAGGGATGCCGTTTCCGGCAAAAAGTTGTGAAAGACATTGATCAAAACCCCATCGGCACCAAACACCGCTGAGAGATTGGAGTTGAACACTTCAATGCCCTGAACAGTTTGCTTCATGTACACATGTTCCACCCCATTGTGGCGGGTCGTGTATCGGTCGGTGGTGGTGAGTATTGTATTGGCGAAGTTGGGATTCTCAGTGAGGAGATGCCTCGTTACTTGCTCGGTCATTGCATCCTGGGCTGATAAAGATGCAACATTCAAAAGCAGGACAGCCCCTGCACAAAGGGTAAAAATTTTCATAGGTTTCAATAAATTTTCGGTGGAAAGATAATGCTTAATCAAGCACTCTTCAATGGTTCATCATGCCATAGGTACAAGTCATTCTCGTATTCCTATTGAAACTGCATATTTGCAGCATATGGAGGGTTTTGTCTTTTCCCGAAAGGCAGAGCTATGCGCCAGCTTTATATCCTTTCAAGGGCTTCACCATCAGGAGCATGGCTGTAAGCATAATGATACCTCCCAGTGCAAAAGGGGCCCCTGGAAAATCGAAGGGTGTAGTGGTGGATGTGAAAATGTAAAACACCCAGGTCATCAATGGTGGCCCAAGAATACTCGTAAGGCTTATAATGCTCGTAAGAGTACCCTGCAGTTGGCCTTGCATATTGGAGGGTACAACATTTGAAATAAGCCCCTGAATGGTAGGACCAGCCACTCCACCGAGGCAGTAAGGCAGAATGTAAATAAACATGAGCGTACCCGAAAATGCTGAGGAAAAAAGAAACATTCCGCTCGTCCATAGCAGCATGCCTGTAAATATGGTGCGCACCTGTCCCAGGTGCTTCACCACTATCCGCACAAGACCACCTTGCACCAATGCAACGACGATGCCTACCACAGCGAGGGAGTAACCAACCATTTTAGCATCCCATTCAAACCGGTACATGGTGTAGAAAGTCCAGGTACTCTGTACGGCATGTCCGGCTATGTAAATAAGAAAAAAAGGAATCAGAAAACTCACTACCACCGGATACTTGAGCATGTTCTGAAGGCTCCCTGCAGGATTGGCTTTGCGCCAATTGATTTTCTCAATTCTGTTCTCAGGCTTCAGTGACTCGGGCAGGATGAAATATCCATAAATGAGATTGAGAAAACTCAAACAAGCTGCCAAAATAAATGGAGCGCGCACGCCCCACTGGGCGGCGATACCACCTATTACCGGACCTACGATGAACCCAAGTCCGAAGGCTGCACCAACCAATCCGAAATTCTGTGCTTTCTTTTCGGCAGTGCTTATGTCGGCGATGTATGCAGTGGCTACCGTAAAGCTTGCACCTGTAATTCCCGCAAGTATGCGACCTACAAAAAGCCAGGCTATTGTGGGTGCCCATGCGTGAAAAACATAATCGATTCCCAGGCCAAGTAAGGCAAATAAAATTACGGGTCTTCGCCCATATCTGTCACTGAGCACTCCCAGCACTGGCGCGAAGAAAAACTGCATAAAGGCATAGGAGAACATGAGCCATCCGCCTATGCGCGATGCCTCACTAAGGCCTCCGCCCTGCAAGGAGGTAATCAGGTCGGGCAATACAGGAATGATGATACCGATACCGATTACATCAATCAATATCGTTACGAAAATAAAGGTGAGTGAAGCCTTGTGGTTCATAGAAATGTGCGAAGCTAAGCAGAAATGAAATGTGCTTAGACAGAATGTTTCAGCCGTTCAAGGGATTTGAGCAAACTGGCAGATGAAAAAACCCCTGCTCCCTATCCAGCTTTACCATCGCCATTGTGTAGGGCGGGAACCTTATATTGCAGCACAATTGAAGCACATGACAGCCCATGCCAATATAAAGCAAGCCATATTGAAGGCCATAAAAGGTCAGCTTGCCGACAGAATACTCAGCACCCGCGAAGCGATTGCTTCAGCCATGGAATCGCGCGACAGGGACACCAAAAGCAGTGCCGGTGACAAGCATGAAACAGCGAGAGCCATGGTGCAGATAGAGATTGAGAAGTATGAACAGCAGTTGAGCAGACTCCTCAGAACACTCGGAGAGTTGGAGCAAATAAATACCACTGATGTATGTAGAAACGTGCAGGTAGGCAGTGTGGCAATTACTTCTGCGGGAAATTATTACATGTGCGCGGGCATAGGAAAATTGGAAATTGATGGAAGCGCGTACTATGCCATTTCTGCCGCTTCGCCTATTGGTGCTTTATTGTTGGGAAAAGCAGCCGGTGACTCATTCGTTTTTCAGGAAAAACCAATGCACGTGCAAGATGTATTCTAGCGCAGTTTTCGTGTAAAATACGCTTGTGGTGCCTTTCTGCAACTGTGAGTTCAGTCTATTTTTTCTTTGGGCGTTCAGCATTGAGTTCGGCTTCTCGTTCAGCGATAAGGTTAGCCACGTCCAGCTTTTTTCCTGAAAGATCAGCGGTAACTGTAAGAAGCAATTGCTTCTTGCCATTGTAGAAGAAGTAAATTTTTTGCCCTTCAGAAAGATCTACGCCGCTGTCGCTGAAAGGTGATAAATTGGGATTCATCACACCCGGAATTACAAGTGGAATAGATTTTACAGAACTGTTGTGAAGGGTGAAAGGCACGGCTGAGATGCTTACGGCAATTAAGAGAAAAACTGCTGCTAGTATTGCTTTCATAGGTGTTTGGATTGAATCCAAATCATAACGCGATTTCCCAACCAATTGTTTGAATGAACGGCAATGTTCAATAGATACCTGTTGTACATCGATGAATCCTAAAAGGCATAGACCGGAAACGCGGATTGAAATTAAAGCGCTACGCAGACTGCGAAGTGCAACGATATTAAAATCAAAACTCTAGTTGTTCAAGCCACTGTATTGCCTCTGATTCCTCACTGAAGAATCGCACGGGTTTAGGAGGTTTGTGTATTTTAAGGTAAAAATTGGCTACGATGCGGTGGCCCAGGTTGTTGATCACGTATGCGATGGCCGAGGCTGCTGTTTCCCTTTCAGCATCGGCAGAGTAAGCCCTTGCATCTTCTCCGAAGGTACCAAACTCTCCCACGATGATGATGGCTGGCAGTACCCTACCCCTGGAAAGTTCAAAAGCGTGCTTCACCATCAGTTTTACTTCTGTGGAAGATATATCAACATGTGGGTGGATATTGATCTGAAATAGATTCTCTGTCCGGAGAAAAATATCAAATTTCTCAGTGCAAATGGTGTGATCCGGTCTTAATTCTGACTTGGTTTCTTGCATGAAATATCAAACTAAACAGAACGAGTGCAGCCAATCATTATAACAGTGACAAGGTGCGAAATAATCTGATGCCGCAAAAGAGAAATAATGACTTCGTTACGGTCTTATGAATTGGTGCTGAAGAATAATACGTCGGGAAGAAGTTAAAAGGTGGGATTTGAAATTAAAATGCAAACTTGTTGTCCACTTTTACAATGCTATCACCATCAAGTACTATCAAGGTTAAAAAATCGCCTATGGCCCTAAAATCTCCAAGCTGCCCTGATTCATCAATATAGCTGTGTGGTTGTCGGGAAAGAAATTCTGAAACTGTTTGGCTCCGGGCTGCATCAAGAGTAGCAACAAAGGCAAACCCCTCATATAGTTTTCCTTTTTTCTCTGCTTCTATGATCAAATTGGCCAAACATCCTCCGCAACCTAAGCCGGAAATTACAATGAGAGAATCAGTTGCAAGATCTACCGCAACTTCATGGCGTAAATATCTACCTAATGGAGGTAAATCAACTTTATAGTACAAGGATTTCGAATCAATCTCAACTGGATGGCCTTCTTTAGTCATGTCAAAAACATCGAATCTTTGAGTAGTGGCTACAGTTGAATCTATCTTGAGCAGACAAAGACCTTCTGGTGTAACAAAATGAAACCGATGATCATAAACCCCAGGTGGAAAAAAAACTTCCTTTTGGATTTCATAATCAGAATTAAAAACTAAAATAGTAAAAGCCATCTGCTCTGAGTGCAACCTTCTCTCTTCAGGTGTATCTACCCCTGGCACGAATACAGAATACACTAACTTACGATGGGTATCGGTGATTAGGTCCGCATATCTATCATTTACGTATGAATAATCATTGATATAAGCATAATCATACAGCCTGGATTTATCAAATTGAACAATCTTTCGTTGTCGAAGTATACTCTTTCGTGAGAAAATTCTCATGGTTTCAGACAATCGACTGTCGCCGTTGACATACAAAGAATCAATATGCGCAAAGCTATATATTGATTCTCCAAAGAGTCTTTTCCTTGAAGCTGTCCAATAGTAGAATTCCATCACTTCATTTCGATAACTTTGGGGATATTTGCCAAAGGATTGTACTTCTCCTGTTTTCATGTCATAGGTAATTTCCAATGGGGCAGAAAAAAAGAGCTCCTGAGCCTTTAAATGATTGCCGCTCATAAAATTAGGGAGACCGCTAGCGTTGCCATGCAAAAATACAGTGGAGTCCTCTACGTAAATAGGGAAATCTGAAACACTAAATGCCCTAAATTCCAATCCTTTCAACCTTGATTCGAATTTAAAGGATTGTTTTTCAGTTGATACAGGGCAGAAGACTGTAAATTCGTTCGAAAGGCCAACTGCATACAAACACCCATTCTGCCAATATGAATCTATGATTGGTGAAAAACTTGCGATAGAATCCAGATCAAATTCTTGAAAATTTTCAAGATCGGGATATGTCAGAATCTTGACCTTACCTGAAACAGTATTCCAAACCATTAACAATGAGTCATGATCGTCAAATCGATAGTATGAAATCTCATTTGAATTTGTAGAATGATCTATGCTCAACTGAGATACCTGGAAATAGTTACAATCAAGTAGTCTTTGAGATCCAGTATTCTTTTCCTTCTCAACACAAGAAAATGTCACTAAAAAGGAAAGAACAATTAATTGTCTCTGCGTCAAGAAATAAAAATTCAATGACTTATCTCTTGTCATTCTATTTGCTGTCGACCTGAATTACGAACTCTACTATTGGAGAACCTCCAGCTGCTACGTAATGAATCAAATTATCCCTTGCAGGCTTCTTAACAACAGTGAAATTGCCAGATTGAAGGTGATCCAAAAAAACCCAATTGGCAGAATCCTGGAACATAGGAAAAATTGGTTCCCAGAGGTGATGATCGCTGAAGAATGCTTGAACGCCTCCGGCACCTAAATTAATACAACTATCCAATTCAAAGAGTGTAGCACCGACTATCTCTATTGGAGGATAGAAACAATTTCCCGGGTGATAACAACAAAATCCCAATGGATGGACGTCACTGTAAAACATTGTGAACCCGGGGCCAGATGCCTTTGCAAAATCTTGGCCAATTTCAATTATCTCTTCTTCAACACCAGAAGAACAAAAATTACATGAAATCAGAATTATTATAAACACGGGCGCGGAACAAAATAATCTCCGAAAAAGCTGAAATTTCATAAGATATAGTTATTATCAAGTGCTACCTACTCTGCCCCGTTTTCAGCTACCCGGCCTCAGACAACTGTCTGATTTAGCGAAAGAAAGAAAGAAAGAAAGAAAGAAAGAAGCTTTGTTGATATTTTGTTAACAACTTCTTCTCTCGTTTTAATATCTCATCCTTATTGATTGGTTGCAGGGAGTGGTGAACCACTAAGCCACCTCCCTGTACCTCGCATCTTCCACCACCTTTACCCTTTCCATCTTTTCTACTTCTATGCTCACGCAATCGAACTCTTCGGTAACGGTGCCGGTAATGGTGTACACCCCTTTTCCCCGAAAGGGGTGTTGTCGCAGCACGGGCGGGAAGTGCACAGTATCGATAAAGCGGCCCGCTGTATCTACAAAATTGCCAAAGGCCATACGATCGCCCTTGATGGTGCTGGTGGTTTTGGCGGTAACGAGGTAGCCGCAGGCGGTAACGCGCTGCCCCACCATTTGCGGAAGTTGTGCCGCCGAAACGGGATTTACGGGAAGCGAAGCTGCAAGATCAAAGGGTGAGCACAGCGCAAACCCAAGCAGTTCCATCTGATCGAAGGCGTCTTCCACAGCGGTGCTTGTAAGCCGGGGCAGGGCGTAATTAACCCTCGGCTCTTTGAAGAGCATTTGCTGAACTTCCACAGGCTGCTGCGGACCCAGCTTGAAATGCGCTTCCCAGAGCAGCTCCCGCTTGTTGCGCCCGGTAAACCTGAATGCGTTGATGCGGATCAGTATATCGATCTGCTCCACACTTATCGGCACACGGTCCAAAAAGTCGTCGAGGTTGGCAAACCCTTCGGAACCGTTCAGGCTTCGCGCCCGCAAAATGCGATAGGCGGTCTCATCCTCCAGTCCTTGCAGAAATCCGAATCCGAGCATAATTTCCTTTCCGGAAATGCTGGCTTCATTGCCGGCGCGGTTCACACAAGGCGGTACGATGGTGGCACCCTTCATGCGCGCCTCGTGCAGGTAGTGCTCGCGGCTGTAGAAGCCCCCGCCATTGTTCAGCGTAGCCACCATATATTCCAGCGGGTAGTGGGCCTTTAGAAAAAGACTTTGATAACTCTCCACGGCGTAGCTGGCTGAGTGTCCTTTCGCGAAAGCGTAACCGGCAAAACTCTCCACCTGCCTCCACACCTCGGCGGTGAGTTCGTCTGCATAGCCCTTCTTTTTGCAGTTGCTGAAAAACTTGCCCTTCGCTTTGGCAAACTCCTCGCGGGAGCGAAACTTGCCGCTCATGCCCCGCCTTAGCACATCGGCTTCGCCAAGGCTCAGGCCCGCGAAGTAGTGCGCCACTTTGATCACATCTTCCTGGTACACCATCACCCCGTACGTTTCGGGCATAATTTCGAGCATGGTGGGGTGGGCTTCCATTCGCCTTTCGGGAAAACGGTACCGCAGTATAAACTCCCGCATCATACCGCTGCGCGCCACACCGGGCCTGATCACCGAACTGGCCGCCACAAGTCCGAGGTAATTGTCCACCCTGAGCTTTTTCATCAGCATGCGCATGGCGGGACTCTCCACGTAGAAGCAGCCTATTGCATCGCCCTCGCGCAACAGCGCGCGTATGGCTTCATCCTGTTTAAAGCGCTTCAGGTCGTGAATGTCGAAGGGCGCATGGCCGGGCTGATTCTCAGCGATGATTTCTATGGCATCTTTGATTTTGCCCAGTCCGCGCTGCCCCAGTATATCAAATTTGTAGAGCCCTATATCCTCGGCCACCACCATATCATATTGCACCGTGGGAAATCCCTTGGGGGGCATCCACGTGGGCGAGAAGGTGTGGATGGGCGCATCGGCAATGAGAATGCCCCCGGCGTGCAGGCTCAGGTGACTGGGAAAATCCTGTATAAGCGCTCCGTAGCGCAGCACCAGCTGCGAGAGTTTGTCGAGCTTATTCGGGTCGTACTTGCCATCGCTCAGCACGTCGATCTCCTCCTTGGGCAAGCCAAACACTTTGCCCAGCTCGCGCACCACTGCGCGGTACTGAAAGGTATTGTAGGTGGCCAGTATGGCGCAGTGCGGAAAGCGCTCAAAAATATACCGCGTGATGTCGGGCCGGTCTCGCCATGAAAAGTCGAGATCGAAATCGGGGGGGTTCTTGCGGTAGAGATTTATAAAACGCTCAAAGTACAGGTCGAGCTCTACCGGGTCTACATCGGTAATGCGCAGTATGTAGGCCACGAGGCTGTTGGCCCCGCTCCCCCGCCCCACATAAAAGTAGCCTTTGCTGCGGGCATAGCGGGTGATGTCCCAGTTGATGAGAAAGTAGGATACAAACTGCTTTTGGGCTATCACATCGAGCTCCATATCAAGGCGGCGCAACACTTCAGGGCCCGGGTCGGGATAGCGGTAGTGTATGTTATCATCACAGAGTTTACGCAGCATCACTTCGTCATCGCTTATGGAGCCGGTATAGGCGCGGAGGTTCTTGTGCGGATAGGCATCTCCGTACTCAAAGTGCACATTGCACCCTTGCAGCAGGCGGGTGGTATTGGCTATCATTTGCGGAAAATCGTTGTACAGCGCCATGAGTTCATTGCGGTGCATCCACACATCGCCGGGGTCGGCCTCTTCGGTTTTGGGGAGTTTGGAAAGCAGGCAGTTGTTGTCGATGGCACGCAGCAGGCGGTGCATATTGTGCTGCAGTTTTGCTTCGCTCCCGGCAAATGTAAACCGCTGTCCCATTACCACTTTGTGCTTGTACTTCGCTGCTGCAAATGGCGACCGCGAAAAGCGGATCAGGTCGCGGGGGTGCACGGCCATGTATTCATTAGTTCGCAGGGAATGGCCGGGCCTTTCGGCAAATGCAGAAAAGGGGTACACCACCACCACATGCGCGAACTCCGCAGCAGCAGCCGGTATGGGTTCGCCGCTGTGGAGAAACTGAGAGAGCCATGCATTCATTTCGCGAAAGCCCTCGTTGTTTTTGGCGTAAGCCGTATACAGATGCTCAGCTCCATTGCGGAAGTCTATGCCCACCACTGGTTTGATGCCCTTTTTTTGGGCAATCTGCACAAAATACAGCACCGCCGAAGTGCTGTTGATGTCGGTCAGGGCCACCACATCGTAATCATTGGCCGCAGCCTGCTCCAGCACCTGCTCAGGACTGAGAATGCCGTAGCGAAATGAATACTGGGAGTGCACGTGGAGCATAGTACAAAGCTAATAATATTGGCATTTCAATTATTGCTATTTTTAAAAGCATTTAGGTTTCGCTGGTTCGGTCTCATTTCTACAACGGTACATCCACGTCCTACACATCAACATCCTCACCCGGGTGCCGTCAAGGAGACTCGAAGGCTGATATTTCGGTTCGCACGTTTCAACGCAATTGAATTTAGATGGTTGATCGGAACTACCATTTTGGGGCTGAACCAGAGGACTGGAGATGCCTGTTTAACTGGTGGGATGATGGTGGGAAACTCAACAGTGAATTTAGCTGGAAATATCCGTCGGACAGGATCAGACTTTCAAGGGTACAATGGATACAACTGGACTTCTTTGACTACAGAAAGCCTCGGACCACAAGGCCCACAAACTACTAAATCACATATTGCCCGAGTGAAGTTACCCCTCTAATTTCCATTAAAGGTTGATGCGTACATTCGTTGTAGAAGTATGCAACCGAAACAGCTGCAAATTCTACCTTAGCCTGCTCAACCTATAAGTCGTGTTAACCAACCAAATCGCTTCCCAAAGAACGTAACCATGAGAAATCAAGCAATAGATGATGCTGCGCAGCGTATCGCGGTGGCCAAAGAATCGAAACGCAAACGACTTGATTTAAGGAATTGCGGTATACACTCATTGGAGGAATATTTTGATCTATGGGAAATGCATTGGCTGGAGGAGCTCGCGCTTGGAAATGGAGGGGATGAAGGTTTGGGATTCAGCAACGGTGAGCAGGGAACAACCTCCAATACTTTTGAAGTGATCCCGGCGTACATTGCCGGGCTGAATAAACTAAAGGTGCTCGATCTGAGCGGCATGGCCCTTGATGAAACCTCCAGACCCCTGCTTATCCATGCCTTGCCCGACAGTTTAAAACAGTTGAGCATCAATGATACCTTCCTAAGCGAGGACACTAATCCCAAATTTCTAAACCTGGCGAAGCTTAAAGTTTTCTATGCGAGAGGGAGCAAGCTGTCTCAGGCACAACTGCAACACATGGGCCCGGCATTGGAGAGTCTGCTGCAATTGGATTTGTCAGAAAATGATTTGGACGATGAACCCTTGGCGGAAGCCTTAAAGTCGATGGGTATGTTGGCTCTGCTGGTGTTAGACAGCAATAGAATCGGACCACGGACACTACGCACCTTGGATCGACCCGAAGGGTTGCTGGCCACTTTGTCGCTCTCCAATTGTGGCATTACCAATGTTGAATTGTTGTTATTGACAAATTTGAAGGTGGGTATTTCGCTTGATTTGAGCTACAATCAGATCAATGATCTCCACCACTTAAAAAACACAGGCGCACGATATTTGAATTTAAGTTATTGCGGAATAGAGCAAATAGCTGACCTTCTGCATTTCGAGGGAACTGAAACAGTTGTTTTGGAAGGCAATCCCATCAAAGATTGCCCCAGTGACATTTGGGAAACCGGAAATTTGATTCAAATACGGGCCTATTTCAAATCCAAACACATTGACAAGAAGGGAAAAGTGGATGCCAAAACCAAGTCGAAGCCGTTGGCGCCTATGGCGCAAGCATTGGAAAACGATGTAATAGGCATCAACGAGCCAGGGCACAAAACTGGGGCAGATATGGCTGATGCGTTGTCAAAATCAGCTGAACCCCCATACAAACCAAAAAGAGATGTAAAGCTTATCCTTCTTGGAAACAGTGCAGCCGGCAAAACCAACTTCGTGCATTATTTAAAAACAGGTGGTTTTTTAGGGCAGAGAAAGAGTACCCATGGACTCAGTGTTGAGTATTGGATTCCGGATATGGAGAAATATCCTTCGCTGGAAAATATCGGGGTGAGTATTTGGGATTTCGGCGGGCAAGAATATTACCACGATGCCTACCGGTTGTTTCTCAGCTCCAACGCTGTGTATGTGCTGCTTTGGAGTGAAGATACCAATGCCAACGGATACAGCGCCATAGCGCTACACGACAATGAAAAGCCCGTGCAATTGGCCCATTACCACCTTGAATACTGGCTTGATACCATACGTACCAAACGTGGGAAAAACGCTCCCCTCATGGTAGTTCAAAACAAAACAGACCTTCACGGAAAGAAACGCCTCGACCAGGACCTGCACAGTGAATACGAAATTGACGACTCCTTTCACATCAGTTTGATGCGGGGGGGTGCAGCCAACAACTCCATGGAGCACAAGGAAGTACAGTTCCTTCTCGAGCACTTATACCAACATATGGCCCGCATAGCCGACGAAGCCGAGTACGGTGATGGCTGGCTCAAATTGCGTGAAGAGCTGCGGGATTTTGGTCAGCAGGACGAGGGTATGTTCTATACTTTGGAATTGGATGAATATGGCGGTGTGGAACTGAATGAATTTCTGGTGATATGTTCACTTATTGTGCAAAGGGATGTCTCTGAAGATGAAGCTTACACCCTGCCCCGCTGGCTCGATCGCTGTGGAGTGATAACTTACATTGACAGTCCTGCACTGCGCAACAAGGTATTTTTGAATCCACTTTTATTGACCAAAAAACTATATACGGATCTTCATGCTGATCTGCTTGACCGCAGCGGCCATTACGAACCCAATCCTGACAGCATAAAGACCATAGAGCTGCTCAAAAGCCTGGATATGGTTATCGAGCACCGGTCGGCCCGCAATGGCAGCACGTCGTACATCGTGCCACAATATTTGCCCGACACCCATGCCATTGAAGACCTGTTTAAGATAGCAAGTGACAAACGCTGGCCACATTCCATATGGCTTCTGGTACCCATCTTTGCATACCGCAAGATGCTCACTTCAATCATTTCAAAGTATTTTAAATCAGAGCAGATTGAATCGCGCTACTTCTGGAAGCACGGAATCTTGTTTAGGCGAGATGAAAGCCTGGTCCTGATCAAAGGATTGCCCGATGAAGGCGGCTCGCATTGCGCGGTAATTCAGGTGAGCCTGGAACAAGGCCAAAATGAAAAAGACAGCAGCATAGGCAAGACTGTATTTAAGGACCTGCTCGACCTGTATGAGGCATGTAGCCACCCTTATGAAGATGAGCGCGAAGCCAGGCGGTCGTCCATGAACAAAGTAGATTTTGCGCATGAAAAGCGAATGCAACTGAAGGAAAAATTTTTGCAACGTCTGCTGCTTTCCTATGACGGAATCCACTTTGCCTCCTACACAGAGATAAGCCAAAGAATTGCCGAGAGGAAAACCTGGATAGAGACTTCCGTAAATTTAAAGCCTGCAGATTCTATAGAAAAAAGCAGAACGCGCGATGTAGAATTACATCCTTTCGGGAAATTTTTGAATTTATCGGTGACCAAGACAAAGCGGGTGTTTTTATCGTACTCACACAACAATACCCATTGGCTCAACCGGTTGATGGTTCACCTTTCGGGATTGCGCCACAGCGATATTATCAATCACTGGACCGACCAATTGATCATGCCGGGAGAGCGTTGGGATGACCGCATCCGCGAAGAAATTTCAAACGCTGATGTCTTTATCTTACTGCTCTCAGCAGATTTTATAGCCTCACAGTACATCTGGAATGAAGAACTTCCGGCGATTCAAAAACAGCTTGTCAGCAAATCCAAACAATTCATTCCCGTACTGATCGAACCCTTCGATCTGGGCGCCGTTGGTCCAATCGCAGTGAAGGAGGCGATACCTAAAGATGCAGAAGGAAAACTCAAGGCCCTTAGTCTGTGGAACAATCAGGAAGAAGGATTGATGAAGGTCGCCGAAAGGATAAGGATGGCGATAGGTACTGAAGTGTTAATGGAATAGCAGGAATGCGTAGCCCCAAGGCATTTCCTGGGGCTACGATGCAATCCATTAACCCAACCACTTTGCCAATTCGCTTCTAAGCTTCTTCAAACTTTCCATCTTACCCTCGTTGCTGCGTAGCATTGAAATTAGAAAATCACAATGTTCCAATTCAATTTCCACCTTGTCCCTGCTATTTTCGTATTGCCAAGCACCCGTTACTATCTTCAGGTATTCATTGAGATCATCATTCTCGGACAGATATAGGTATTTTAAAAGATGGTAGTTGGCCTCAAGAAGTCGATCCCAGTAAGAGGTCATTTCAAGTGACGTGCTTTTGACTTCTGTGAAAAGCTCTTCAAAAGGCTTGAGCAAAGCCTTTGCTTTGGCTTTGGTATAACTTTTAAAAGAAAGGGTATCCAAACAGTACTGAAGGGTCAAATAATTGCTGTAGGGATAAAACCTTTCCTTGGAACTATGGGCTTTTGACTCGGCCTCCTTGTATATGCCGATCGACTTCTCAAGAGATGCAAGCACAGCCTTTGAAGCCTTGCTACTTTTCTCATTGAACTGGGTGTATGCCAAAGTTTTGTGCATGGCTGCCATCAAGCTGAGCCTTTCCCTGGTTTGTCCAATTTGGAGTACAAACTCCATATTTTTGATGGCTTCCTGAATGTCAGCAGTGGCTTCAGCCAGCGGTTTGCTGCGCAAGGCATGCTTTCTTCGGGCCTTGAGTTCAAGTTCCAATGCCCGCACAGTTACCATGCCATCCGAAGTTTGGCGGGCACGCGCAAAATATTTCAGGGCATCTTCATCCATCCTCAACTGTTCAAAATTGCAGGCAAGCAGTTCAAAAATCTCTGTATGGTCGTGCGTCATGTGCTGAAGAGCGCTTTCGATACTCTTCAAGCGGGCCAGCACTTGCTTATCATTGGCAGTTGTTCTTTTGGTTTGTAGGATGTTAAATAGTTCCACCTTCAGGTTAGCCGGAAGGTCATATTTGTCTTCAAGCTCATTTCCCGATGAGAGGTATATTCCATCTTGCAGCCTGTAATTCTCATCGCCATAAGCCTGGTACGCACCCCATGTATTGGTATAAGAAAATTGTTTGTGCACAGTGCTGCGGGCCTGAATAATAGCATCAGAGAAAGACATCCCATCAAACATCGATGTATAGAATACTTCGGCAAAACTGAGGGCCGCTTTATCGTCCACAGCCCAACCAGCTACCACGACAGAGCGCACACCAATTTGGATGAGTGCTTCCGCAAAACTGGCTGCCAGCTTGTAGCGCTCTTTGGCAAAAATTGCTTCCTGCGGGGCCATTTCGCCCAAATGACAAGCATTGACGAAGACCAGCTCGGGAACTTCATTCAACATTTCAAGGTCGGCCGCCCTCAGAAATCGATTGTTGCCAATCACCAAACCTGAGTTCGCTACATCCTTTGAACTGTAGACCCCATGGGCGGCCAAATGAATCACTTTATAACTTCGCGAATGTAGATTGAGATTCATCTCCCCGGCAAAACTGTTGATATGCGGCGTTACATTGTAACCATTGGCAGTAAAGATTTCACAAACCTTTTCGGCCTCAGCCTTGGCTCCCGGAAGTTGCCCGAAGAGACTCCAGCCCTCCAGGTTAGGATCGCCCACCACCAAAACTCCATGGTTTTTGGCATGATTCACCCTCTCCCGGTTGTTGCTGTTGGAGAGTTTGCGAATCATTCCGCCATGCGTGGCAAATGGAGGTGATGAAGCATCGGGTCTACTCATGAGTTCCCATGGAAAGCTGGCAGTGGTAGAATCAAGTGTAAGTTGAATGTTTTGCTGTTGGTTAAATTCCACCCTGAAATTGTAAGGTATCAACAAGTTGTATAGAGCCACAGCCTGTTGAGTAGACCATTTGTCTGATTTTGACATTTCTTCCATAATAGGTTCAAGGGTATCCAAACTCAGATTTCTGCGCTCAGCCTTGACGCGTGCCAGCCCTTCAGAGAAACGGTAATCTATAGGCACAACCGCACCATTGGTGGCGGCATTCTCAGCACGAAGTATATCCATACGCATCCACCAGCTCCTCACCCTTTCGATGGGCAGTTTTTTCAAGTACCCTTCCTTGTAGATCAAGTCCTGCTGGAAAAAGTGAATTGGATAGTCACCCGATCTCACCAATTGCCTCACCACGTAGTAGGTCTCGCAGGCTTTGTGCTCGTGGTTCTCAACGATCTCTAAGGAGGAATACTGCGCCGGAATACCCTCACTGCGAAGCTTCTTATTGGTATTAACTATGGCCG
Organism: Cryomorpha sp.; assembly: GCA_041749535.1. Lineage (GTDB taxonomy): Bacteria > Bacteroidota > Bacteroidia > Flavobacteriales_D > Cryomorphaceae > JBBQZU01. The sequence goes on from JBGTBE010000083.1 coordinate 35,953, forward strand.
ATAAAGTGGCTTCAATTGATTGCTGGATAGACAGGCCTATATAATCGCTTCCGAGTAGGAGTGTCGAAATAGACAATCGGAGTACCTGATCGTCCGGAGCCTCTTCCTGCGCCCGGTGCAATGCATACTCGCGCAGGGCTGACGCCACCGCTTCACTCAACACCCTTGAATTGGCACTTGTTGCATTGCCTAAGCCTGTTACAATAGCTTTCACCCGACCAGCCAGCGGAAAGAGCAATACCTGTCCTTGTTCATAAACATAGCTCCCAAGCCGAAGCCTTCTGCTCAGCGCACCGTCAAGAATGCGGTCCATGACCTTTTCGGCACCCATGATTACCTCTTCGTTGATGTGACCGAGCACAATGGGATGGTTGGCATAGTTCATATCACCGCATACCACACGTATGCCAAATGCTTCATTGCCATCCTGCTGTTGTGGTTCATCATCTGCACCTCCATTGAGCACACGCCACATCCAATCTGTGGAAGGATCGTGCTCTTCTTGCAACATGTCGCGTTTCATATAGGCTGAGGCAACCTGAATTCCTTCGCCACTTCGGTAAAAGCGTTTGTCATCGGTACTCCCCCGCTCCAGCAATTGCATGATACCATCAAAGTGGCGGCGGCTGTCGCAAAGCTTGCCATGCCCTTCTTCAATAAAGTAAACCCTTGCACCTTCATAAAACTCTTTTGGAATCCCGCTCGCCCATGTCACACTGCCATCGCCTGATGCTGTGGTACTAAAAGCAAGGCTTTCTCTTTTTGATTTGTAAGGGTCGAAATAATACCCATCCAATGTGGTTTTGGCTTTTCCCGCTACATAAATCAAATTTGGATCTTTAAAAAATACTGCATCATCAAAGGCTTTCACCTCTTTTCGGAATGCGACATACGGGGCCAAGTCCGGAACAAACCATTGCCTCACTTTCCAGCGCTCCTGCAGCTCATTCCAAAGTTCGGCATTGCCGAAATCGCCTTCTTTTGCATCCAATGGCAGCAGTTGAAGAAGCCCCGGATATTTTACAAATATTTGAAGCAATTCTGATCGGTCGTTTGTGAAGTCCAGGGTGGCAAGCTGCTTCAAGCGGTTTCCATTTCCCGTAAGGATTTCAGGAATGAGATAGGAACCACCAAGTGGGGAGCCCATAAAGAGCGCACGAAAACCCGCGCGCGCCTGCAACTTCTTCCAGGTGTCGGGTCGCTTAATGATCATGTGCCGCAGCACGAGTCCACCCATGGAGTGGGCAATGAGCTTGATAGAATTGGGATTTAAAGTTAAAATCTCCTCCAGCCTGTCGGCCAATAGCTCTGCTTCATCGCCAATGCTCTTCCTCCAGTCATATGGAAATGCTTCTACATCGTATGTCCTGGAAAGCCTCTTGCATAGGGCCTTATATGCAATTCCTATTACACTCGAAGCGACTACTCCGGACTTATCAATGGACAGATCAGCGAGACGACCCGTTGCTAAAGCATTCAATCTGAGGTAAATTTCACGTTCAATCGAATCTTCTTTAATCGAAAGATTGGAACCCAAAATGCCTGGAAGCACCACGACCACCTCTCGCTTTAGGGCTCCGGTATTTGCATAATCTGGCAATACCTGCTTATAGCTTCCAGTAAGGAAGCCGCGCTCCGACGATTCAGTGTACTGCGGCATGGCGTGTGCACGAAAGCCATGAGGCACATTGGTACCTATCTCCTTCATCGCTGAAAGGATGGCTCCCTGCGTGGCAGCTGTCTTAAAATAGAGGAAGTGATTAATCTCGTCCGACTCGAATAAATATACGCCGATGAGGTGGTTGCGGCGAATACCTTCATCCATGGCAACGGTATCAACGATCCAGTCATTTGCGCGATAGAACACGAGCTTGCTCAGCAATGTGACCAGCGCACGCAGATTCAGACCAACCTTGCTCTTGCCCTGCACCACGGTGAGGGGGGCATCAATGCGGAGCAAGGGCGTATTGAGTATCTTCACGAATCTGGAGTCAGGATCCATGACCTCTAGTCCAGGAAGCACTTCAGGGTCGTGCTTGGTAGCGAGGATTTGCTCAAGAATTTCTTTAACAGTTTCGGCAATAAGCGCCGTGGCAGGAGCAAGATAGGCTATACCGTTCAGCAATACATTGAAGAACCGATCCAGCCGATAAGAGCACAAGCGGGTACCGGATGCCGGACAGGCGACGCGTATAAACTTCTCAACATGGATTCCTTTCTCAGCCAACACTTCGTGCATGCTGTCAACCACATTGCCATCGTTGTAATTCTTGCGCAACGCATCAAGCTCATCTTTTCCGAAGCCAACAGAACCAGCATTCATTCCAGGACTGTATGCTGCAAGCAACTCACCTATCATACCTCCCCTGCTCTGGCTCACAAGGTGCACCCTGCTACCAGCAGGAAGACAGCGGGCCAGATCGAGCACATTCTCCATCGGAGTTTTGGTAATGGTCTTGTGTTGTAGCGCATACATGCGTCCGCTGTAATTCTGAATGATATGGGCGTACAAATCACTGGCTCCACCACCTTCAGCAATTCCTCCAAATGAACCTTCAAATGTTGTGGCCGTTCCGTGCAAGAAGATCAGATATGGCTCAGTGGAGGGCTGTAAGGCATCGACTTTTGCAATCGGTTTGAAGCTTCCATCTATCTTGTAGAGCCCGGGATTGGGCTGAAGCCTGCTATCCAATCGGCTTGCAAGCTGTTTCAAAGTGATATTAACGACAGTTGCTGTCGCCTTCTTTTTAAAAATAGAAATGGCCTTGGTTTTGATAAATCCAAATACTCCGCGGGTGTCATTTTCTACGGTGATTCCATTGGGAATTACATACTCTAAAGCTTCTCCCGATCGTCTTGCCCGATTAAGTTGGTCTGAATCATTGCTAAAATAAACCGGGAGCTCCACCGCCTCTCCGTACCAGATGGTGCCATCTTCAAATTCGACGACAGCAACGTCATCGTCATCCACTTCTATATAGTTTACCTGGGTACCGTCACGGCGGCTTGAAGGCTGAGATTGAGGTTCGTGCGTTTCAAAGTAATTGAGGTGTGGTTGTTCCTTGTTAATGGCAATACCTTCGGGCAGTATATACTTACGCTTCATGGATTGGTTAGTTTTTGGTTGTTTTTAAATTGATGCAGCCTGCGCTGTATGGTTGAGATAAACTTAATTAAAAATCCCGGTTCTATTTCAAAGCTGATGTCTTTGGGATGGATCAAACTTCTTTTCGATGTTGATGCACAAGCATTCAGCCTATGCCTCGTCGCTGCAGAATTTCAAGGCATAACTCCAGATTTTATGCACACACCCGCGCCAGCGCTCGAATTTATCAGCAAGGTGAGCAACGCATATCAGCGGTTTCAACTCCGTGCTATCATAATTATACATGATTTAGCATCTTCAAAAAGCCTTTTCATAATACGCTTAGATATTCTTCTCTTCCTTCCTGAATTCTTTCTTTATGCCCTCCACAATATCTTGCTTGCGCAACAAACCATCACCTCGGCGAAAAGCACGCAGGGCGGCATATTGCATTACATTTACAATAGAGGCTCCAGTTAGTTCAAACGCTCCTGCAATCTCTTCCCAAACGAGACTTGGATCTACCTTCAAACTCCCTGGTGCACAACCCTTCCAAATGCCCAACCTTTCGGCGACGCCGGGCAAGGGAAAATGAATGATATGGTGAAACCGCCGGAGGAAAGCATCATCAATATTGTTTTTAAAATTGGATGCAAGGATAAGCAGTCCTTCATGCTCCTCAATGCGTTGGAGCAGGTAAGAAACTTCCTGGTTGGCGTATTTATCGTGCGCACTCGATACAGAAGTACGCTTGCCAAACAAGGCATCGGCTTCATCAAAAAACAGGATCCAGTTTTTGCGCGAAGCTTTTGCAAAAACGCTTTCCAGGTTTTTTTCGGTTTCGCCGATATACTTGCTTACCACCTGGCTCAGGTCGATGCGGTACACGGGTAGTTTAAACTCATTGCCGAGCAAGCTTGCAGTGAGTGTTTTGCCCGTGCCGGATGGGCCGTAAAACAGAATTCTGTAACCGGGCTTCACTTTGCGCATCAATACGGGATCCGTCAATACCTGCCCGTTGTATTCCAACCATATCCTGATGTCGTTCACCTGTTCCAGCGTTCTAGGGTGCAACACAAGATCGCTCCACAGCATTGGCGTGTGTATGCGCTTTGCAGGAAATGCAACGCTGAAGGCAGGTTCGGCATTGCGGCCGAAGAGCAGCGGTTCCAACCAGTCGGGGTTGGGCACCAAAGCCCCGCTCATTGCGGGTTCACCTTCGCGCACTTTTTCGATGCTTAGTACTTCTTTCAAAGGCCAGCTACTGTGCCGCCAGCGCCTCATGACCCTGATGCGCTCATCGATATCCATACCGCACAAGATAAAGAGCGCCGTTTCGCCGGTAGGTAGCATCCCACGGTGTTGTTGACCCTTGATCCCACCGAATTCGGCAAACTCACCACCCTGTGGCAGGGCACGGCTGATGATGTTTTCATAAAAACCCGGCATCACATGAGGGGCGAGTGCCATGATGGGCAGCAAGGAATCTTCATCTCCGTCATCTACTCCAAGTATTTCTCTTACATATTTCCATCTCACATCTTCTTTCACCGACTCTAAGGAAAAATGCACAGCAGCAGCATGAGCCTGCACCTGTTGTCTGGCAATGTGAGCAAGCAGCTCAAGCGCTTGTTCCAGGGGAATTATTTGATTTACAATCTTTATCATTCGCCCGAAGTAGTTTGTTTCGGTGAAGAACTATCATTTACGGAAAGATGATTATCAGCGGAACCTGATTTTGCGGATTTACCTACCGCAGATTTATAAGCCTTACTGTTTGATGCCCTTAAACTTCTTTGAAATTTTGCCATGGTTACGTTTTTATAATCCAATAATGATTTGCCGGGAAGAATTCATGATTAATTAAATTAAAGTTTGAATTTATTGTTTTGTTCTGAATTTGTTTTCAATGTTTTCAATATCAGAACCTTCATCTCCTTCCGTTTTAAAGTTGATTGACTGATTAATTTTAAAGGCTTGCCAGGTGGTATTTGCAAAGGCGCCTTTAGCAGCACCATCTACCACTGCTAAAGCTTCATCCATTGCCTTCGTTCGCAATAATTCTTGTTGATCTCTAAAAGCGGTTTCCACTATAGTGTAAGCTGCGTCTACAGTATTAAAAAATGTACGGGTTGCAAAGGCCGACCATGTTGTAATATCTTTCACATCTTGCATTTCGGCAATCGTTTTTAATTCTTCTTTTTTATTTCTTTCGCGTTCATTATCAACAAATATTTTTTCAAGCACTTGTAGTTGTGCAGCATCTAACAATTTAATACTATTCTCATGTATTTTATCTTGTGTTTTAAACTGGATAAAAGTACCAGTAGCGGTTGCAGCTTCCGTTTTCAGTTTGGCAAAATCAAGCGTCACAGTGCCGCCCAGATTACCCAGTTCATAATCACTATAGTCGCCAACATCAAAAGTTATGTAATCAGTTACAATAGGTTTATCTGTATCGTCTATCCATTTATCCCCAACCTTCTTCATCATAAAGGATTCGCAAGTCAATTTATTCGGAATCTGAGACTCTGCTTCGGTAATCTTTTCCAGATAAGGAAGGGCAGTGGCAAAATCCCCAATCCTGGTGAATTTGTCCTTGTCAGCAGCAGTGGCTTTTTTAACGTTTTGTTTTCCGGACGTCGTAACCCTGTAGCGTATTACAGCTCCGGTATCATATGCTGCTTTAACCTTACTCTCCACTTTTTCTTCGTGCTCATGGTTTGCTGTTCTTGACAAGGCTGTCATGTTATTCCAATTGCCTGGTCCTCCAAGGTTGTCGTTTATAAGATGTCCTCTGATATAATAACTTGCATCACCTTTTTGCCGGAAATCAATTTTATCATAAATAGCGTGTTTAGCCGAAGTAGGTCCCGAACCATTGTTGATAACTTTAGGTGTCTTCCAGATTAACTTTGCTTCCTGAGTTTCTGCAAATGAATCATTGTTGGCGCCTGCGGGTACAACTATCTCCTCATCCTTTGGTTTATCCTTTGCAGCACCAAATAAAGGTACAGAGACTGCCGCCAGATCAGTTAACAATCTGCCAATAGTATTTGCTTTACCAGCTTCTCTTTCCTTGTCAGTAACTCCCGGGTAAGTAGCGAGTTTTTTACGTTTCTCCTTCTCAATGGCATTGGCAATTACCTTCGCTTCAGCAATTACATCCTTCTTTGTTTTTTTCTTGCTGCCTACATCCACCACTTCCAACGCAGTGGTGCCAAGCAGCTTTTCATAATTTTCTAAAAATCTAGTGTAAGGTGTTGGATCACTTTTAATGATCAGCACTGCGTTTTCACCCTGTCCCTCAAAGAAAATTTCATGAGGCTTGCCATCGCCACCAGTAAATTTCTTTTTCAAACCCAACCATCCTAATATTGCATCCTTCGCACCCTTTGCCACTCCAACAACTTTCTCTGTACCCTTTTCCACCAATGCCTTTCCCTTATCTGCTACACTTAATGCACTATCCATGACTTTATTGGCAATTACAGCAGCCTTACCGATAATCCAGTCAATAGCATTTTCTACACGTTTTTGTATCCTTAAAATTATCTCCTTTACTTTTCCCGCTATGTTATTCAAACCGAGAACAGCGGCTAGAAAGGCAATAATGATACTTATAGATTTTGCAAGGGCTTTTTCGATTGATGCAGCCGCAGCATCAACCGCCCCGGAAGCAATGCTCGCTACAGCATTCAATATCGTATCCAGCAATTCAACAATCTTATCCTTAAACCGAACCAGGGTCATCAGGAAATTATAAATAGCCATGCATACCTTCACAAATGCACCAATTGGATTGAGCATACTAAGTACAAATTTGATGGCTTCTTCAATAATCTTTCTCTGAATAAAGGATTTGATGGCCTCCCACACCATGTCCTTTAAATCGCTAAGTTTGGTAACCAGCATTTCCCAAAGCACACCCAATCCTTCGTTGTAAATTTTATAAAGGAGACCACCGGCTTTTTCAAGCAAGGCAACTTTTCGTTCACCCAATATTTTTACAGCCCGCTCGCGGATGCGTTGCTGGGTAATGCCCATAACCTGCAATACAAGGCTGAAAAATCCCGCGGCATCAAACTTTTCCGGAATCTGGAATCCTTTAATTCCAAGGTTGGTTGCCAACCATTCCATTAAGCCAATTTCAAGGTATTCGGTAAATTTATTTTTGAAATTATTTAAGCCCTGATTAAATGCCCTGCCAAGGTTTTCAAAAAATCCTCCGGGACTATCCAGTATAAGGCCAATAATAGATGCCAGTCTTGCCAAAATCGTCGTAAAGAGATTTACCAGATCTTTGATGACTTTCCATACTTTTTTAAGGAAACCAATGGCCTTATCAATTAAGCCTTTGTTTGCCTCTTTCATTGCTTCAATGCGCTCGTCAATTTTCTTGACGTTGTCTACATATTTCTGGGCAAGACCATCTATCAGATCATTCCGTTTGTCGTTTACAGACTGTTCCAGACTGTCAAACTTATCCTGAATACTTTCTGCAGCTTCTTTGCCCACTGATTGCAAATCGGTCGGTAGGGAAGCAACGTATTTGTCGATCGATTTTTTTCCATCTGTAATCGCCTGCTTTGCATCATTGAGATGGGTTGTTACGATGGTTGCAACCCGGTCAATTACCGCATCCATCTTTGCGATATAATGATCGCGCGCCTCTTTATAAAAAGTATTCACAGCATCGGGCATTCCAAATATTTTATCCTTGGCCCACTTCAATCCACCCCAAAACCCGGAATACCGACGGCGCTTGTAATCGGCCATTTTTAGACCTACTTCATCTTCGAATGCCTTCCTGGCAAGTTCTGCACCCTCTTCAAATTCTCGGTTCGATTCGGTTTCTGCCGCAGTCAGCGATGTCGTGACTTTTTTCTCAGCAATCTTATATTCGGCTTCAATTGTCCTGGCTACTTCAGCGCGTTTTGCTTCATCTTTTTGTTTGGTAGTGTGCTGCTGCTTCACGGTAGCATCCAATTGTGTGCCCCTACCCTTGTACATCTGAGCCATGGCAGAAGTGGCTTGCGATCCGGACATTGTTTGCGCCACTTTTAATTCCAGTTGTTCTTCCTTCCTGAAAGCCACCGGTTTTTCTACGGCATCCTTTTGAGCAGATTTCTTTTCATCAAGCGCCTGTTGGAATTCAGGTTCATTGCTACTTTGCAATTGACCTTCCGTAACCTGATTGGCTTTCATTTCTTCATCCAGCGACCTGCTTTGCTCCGTCATGGATATCTCTCCATCCAGCTTTTTCTTGGGTGCAGCATCTTTTGCAGCTGGTGCAGCCGGTTTGGTGCCCTTTTCGGTTGGGGGCAATGGAAGCGGTTGTTTATTGTCGCCGGGGTTTACCTGCAGGGGTGCTTCCGAAGCTGCTGTTACTGGGCCTGCAGTATTTTGCTTCTCATCTGCTACCTTCTCAGTCATGGCTGATTTAACTTCAGCCATGTTGTTATTCTCTTTAAAGCTGTTGGCCTCTTCAAGCGTCTTTGGCGTAATCGATTCAATCCTTTTCTTCAGATCGTTTTTAAAAGACACTGAATCAAATGGCTTATCAGTTGCAGCTGCTTCACCCATTCCGGCGGTTTTCCTGGTTTGGGCCATGCTCTCAGCCTCGCCGTTTACCGCGTCAGCACTATGCTGTGCATCCAATGATTTCTTTTCGGCGGGATCATGCTGCTTTTGCGCAGTGGCTGTTTTTTTGATTTTTCCAAACGCTCTCAAAAAGGCAGGATCCTCCTGAGGTCGTTTAGGAGATCTTCCGCGCTGTGGTTTGGCCCGCTTTAACACAGGTTCAACATCCTTCCTCGACCTTCTTTTTGTCTTGCCTTCCTTCGGTTTTTTAGCGGGCGTGTCTTGTTTAGTCTCATCCCCTTCTACTTGTTTCTTTTCAGGCGTAGCATTACCTGCGACGTGCTCATCTGTCAACTTATTTGTTTCAGATGGAGCAATGGAATTATCGAGTACTGCTTGTTTTATAGAATGGAGTAGCGCTGCAAAACCACCATTGTCATTGCCTGTTGCATCGGTAGTGCGAATACCTCTTTGCCTGAGGGATTTGGATACTTGTTCAGAAACCAACAATGCTCCGCTTTCTGATTCAATATTATACCGGGATGGGGTGATGCCGATATTTCTACCCTGTACAATAGCGAGTACACCTGATGATTGGCAGGCTTTTCCAACTTCTGAATTGCTAAATATTCTTATATCCGTAAGGGATGTGTGAAAGTGGTCCTGCAGATAGTCAAGTGCATCGCCACTTAACTGCTGTCCTCCTGATAATGCACCTAAATCTATTCCGGATTCACTTCCATTTTGCTGGGACTTTCGATAAACGGTGCTGTGATTAATTTTTGGTGTTGCAACATTTCGACTCGCACCCTGCTGCAGGGTATGGGTTAGTTCATGGGCGAGCAAGGTGCCCCCACTTTCGGATTGTGGGCTGTATTTGCCTGTGTTGAAATAGATATCATTGCCATGCGTAAATGCCTGCGCGTTTATGCTGCTACTCATCTGTCCGGCATAACTACCTGTATGTATCCGTACCCCGCTGAAGTCGGCATTAAAGCGGGTTTCCATAAATTCTCTGGTTTCGATGGGCAAGGCATTCCCACCTCCCTTTGTGGAAGCAAGATTTTGCTCAAACGATCCTTGTGTGTCGTCATCCGGAGGGCCTCGACCTTTGAGTTGAATTACATCCGAACGATGCCGGCCGCTTAGTTTGGGTTGAATCTCGAAATTCTCATCACGTTGCTCTACCGGCGCATCAGCGTTTGTTTCTTGATCATCTCCAGCGCTCCGGTGAATGGAGAAGTGTTTCGCCTGAACTTTCTCTTCTTCTTCACAGTTCTCACATTTTCGGCTGAGCAGTTGTATGTTGGTCTTTGCCTGTACCTCTTCTTCCTCTTCTTTTCGTTGAATTTGCTCATCCTCCTTTACAGGTACCGGTCCGGGTTCGGCCATCCGCATTACCCTATCGGCCATGACATCGGCCTCTTTTTCCTGTGGATCCTCAGGGCTGCTCACAGACAGCTTTGCCTGAATGCCCGTATTGAAAAAAGAAGGCTGCCTGCTGCTACCAAAAAATGTTTCCTCGCCTGCTTTTCTGAAAAAAGCCGGTTCACTGTTTTGATGATTCCTGTTTACAGTGACAGTTGTTTTATTTTCGGTGGCAGCAAACATTAAGCATTTATAATCATGATTTAATAGGCAATAAAACCACGGTTAATTTTTAAAACTTTTCGTTGCAACCGGAACACCCCAATGCCATTGCGGCTCCCCTGGTTGTTGCTGTTGCCTTCGATTGTATGGATAAATCCTCCTTCTACTTTTTCAACAATTCCTGTATGCCCATTGCTGCCACCGGTATTTAAGATAAAAATATGTCCAGGCTTAATAAGTGAGGGTTTGTCAATCGCTTCAACAGTAATAATCTTCTTTCCAGTGGTTTTATTCCAGTGCGTCATTACGTGACCAGTTTTTACCAATGGATTCGTTTTGCCGATTTCGATGGCTGCTTTATCAAAGCACCAATGCACGAAGGCTGCACACCAGAATAAACCTGGAGGCAGGCCTGCACTTGCCAGGTATTGATCTACTTCAGGGCCTCTGTTGCTGGCATGAGGCACTTCCATCACACCAAGCTGTGAGATGGCTACATTCAGGGCTGAAGTCAATAATTTATTGGGACTCTCGTCATTGATAATGACGTTATCAGTACCAAACAAGGCCGCCCAGGTAAGAGATCCTAATTTTCCATCTATTTCCAATGGATTGCCATTCTGATCCATGTGGGTAGCCTGGAAAAGTTTTACCGCATTCTTGGTTTTGACGCCAAATACTCCTGTGCCTGATAATTGGGCAATATTCAGTTCTACAAGCCGCTTTTGAATGGCTTTTACAATGGTGGGATTGGCTTCGCCCTCCTTTATCACCCTATTGGGATATTTCATGGTTGTTTTTTGGTTATTTTCAGGTTAATAAATCCATTCGGTTCTTAGCATTTTACCCATCCATGGGAGTTTAAGCATGGAAATATTCCATGGTAAATGCCGTAACAACATGTCAAAAGGTTTTTGTTCCACCCACAACATCCATGCGTCATCCGTTTCGATCAGTTTTCCGTCTCTTTGTAAAAATGTTGATTGCAAGCCTTCAATGGATGTTGCCTTTAAAATACTCCAATGTTCAATTACCGAAGCGAGCAATGCTTCTGATTCTGTACTGATCTCTTTATTTGGATTGAATGACTTCGTTTCTACAAACTCTTCCGGACCCATACCGCACAAAAGTTTAGGAAGCACAAGCTGATACTCTTCGAAAGATGAACTTGCTGAAGCAAGAAATTCTAACGCAGCTACTGCATCCTGACGCTTCACCCATTCTCCATCTTTCCAAAAACCCAGTTTTGTAAAAAAAGAAGGCAGAAAAGCAGCGATGATGACAAGCCCGGCATTGGAAATATAAATCCCATCCTTTACGCTCAAATCAAGGCGTGTTGATTTAAGCAGATGTGCTTCCTTTTCTATGTTTTCATCATTTGCATTCCCGGCTCCCCAATCCTGTATTTGTTTGAAGCCTTTTGATTTGAAGGCAACACCATTTATTTGTTCAAGCATTTTGCGGTCAGGCGATGGCTCACTGTTGTTGGAATGAAATGTCTTTTTTAAAAGACCAGAATCCTTGCTTGCAGCAGCAAAAAATACCTGATATGCAAATGTATCCCCATCCATTTGGACCATTGATTTTTCGAAAAGTCTTGTGTCTTCCACAAGCTTTTGTTCCTCTTCTCCGAGGTATTTAACATGTCTTACTATAAAAGCCATGAATAACTGCCAGGTGACTTCGGTTTGCAGGCGTTTGCGAAAGTTTGCATCCTTTTGAATTCCGTCCCACAAAGCTTCTGACAACAATGGCTCATCCTGATCGAAGAGCTTTTCTTTAGTTTCGTGCCAGCGTTTTGAGTCCATGTTTTTCGCATACCAGGGCAAATACCCAAATTGTAAAAAGGACATAAAAACATCTCGGAAATGGGCCGCCGGGCTTTGCTTTTTGTATCCATCACCAGTAGCTACTCCTCTTGATTGCAACTGCACCTGATCAGTGATCTCATGCACAATTGTCCTGATGGATTCTTCCTTCCAGGATCGATCTGCAATATCCAATTCTACAGATAAATTCTCAATACACATAAACACATCCTCAGGCGCAAGTGAATCAAATTCCTTTTCCATTTCCGTCATCAGCCTATCCAGCCACACCCGCATTTCTGATTGCTGCTCAGGGCCAAAATCCATGCGGTTGAAATTCATTTCAACACGGGTATGCTTTATGATATGTTGATTGATATCACTCATTCATTTTACACTGCTGCAATGATGGCTATAAGTTGCGTCAATGATTTCAGGTATTTCACTTTCGCTGCTTCTTCACCATTTTGGTTTGTCCGTTTGTCTTCATTTTCCATATGATTTCTGGTGTCCACCACGATGGCTTTTTCATCATTGTTAAACACATTCTGATCAATCATATCCTTCCATGCAATGAAATGCTTCTTCATCACAGAGAAAACTCCGTTCATCACTACTTTGGCGTTGTCAAAATCTTCTTTCTGAATACAAACGATGTACATGCTAAGCAATACCAAAATCCGGTAAAGCCTCAAGGCTACTATCCGCAGATCTTTTCTTTCAAGAATAATATTCTGTAAACCCTTGAGCCACCCCAGCACCAAAGTCTGAGTATCCTGGTTGTTGAACGTATCCTTAAAAAAATCGAGCTGTATTGCTGTGTCATTTGCAGGCAATTGACCCAAAATTTCAAAATACTTCTGTATGACTTTATAATCCCGGAATACCTCATTCAATGCGTTTCGCAGGTCCGTAGACAGACCATTATCCAACTTTTTGAAAGCATCTCTGAATTCGGGTAGCGGGCCACATTGTTTTTCAAATTTTACTTTTACCTTCAGACTGGTGGTATCCACTGCTGACTGCCCTGCATCATCTTTTACCCTTAACGAAAATTTATAATCGCCTTCTACCAGACCTGTAACTTTGGTAATATCCAAGTCAGGATTTACGATTACGGGTTCGTTTGGCCCATCTTCGAACTTCCATATAAATGTGAGCAGCCCTCCTTCAGGATCAAATGAATTGCTGCCATTGAGGATGGCTTCGTTATTGTTGTTGTTTGTTACAAGGATATCCTGCGCAGGGCCTGCATGGGCTTGGGGTGGTTTATTGTCGGGCTTGGTTACGATGTAGGTTACTGTATCCTCATCAGTAGCCCCATCATCGTCTACAACCTTCAGCTGGAATACATACGTGCCGGGTTGGCTGAATGTAACGAGGCTTTGTGACTGGTTGGGGAAGGTGATGCTGGCAGGATTTCCTGAAACTTGCGTCCAGCTAAAGCCTACCACTTGTCCGTCTTCATCCGTTGACTGGCTGCCATCCAAAATGGCGGTAGCAGCTCCATTTGCTGACATGGGAAGTGTACCATCAGGTCCCGCTTCGGCCACAGGTGGTTTATTATCGGGGGGCGGCGCGGGGCCAACAATTACTGATATGGTATCACGCGCCACATTGCCATCATTATCGGTTACCGAAAGCTCAAATACATAGGTGCCTTCCGCTAAATCTTTCACATTGGTAATAGCACTATCCGGGGTAACAATAGTTGGATTACCAGGACCTGATAATTTAATCCATATGAATTTAACGATCACCCCATCAGGATCTGTGGAAGCCGAGCCATTCAATTGCACTTTATCTTCAGGTAAAGAGATTTCCTGGTCAGGACCTGCTTCAGCTACCGGGCCTTTGCCGGGTGTGGAAGGTGGAGTGTACTTTTCGTTGATGATGTATTGAACAGGTGGACAATCGGAACAACAGCGATATGGCAAATAAAAATCTGAAATGACTGCACCTTCGGGTATTTCATCGAGCATATCGCCGCGACGTTCTTTCAGCCTTATGAGAATCTTTGTATCGTCATCGGTTTTCACTTCTTCATGTTCCTCATAGCCCAGTGCACTCACTAAAAGTGTATAGGGAATTACATTGCCCTTCATTTTAAACCGGCCCTCTGTATCCGTAACAATTCCCTGCTCGGTTTCCAGCAAAACGATTAATGCTCCGGGTATGGGTTCATTGTTTTCATCCACCACCTGGCCTGCAATAGTTACTTTTTTTGCATTGGATGATTTATCAAAACTTTTAGAGAAGGCTGTCGATTCAGAAGCGCTGAATGAATCCTTGCGATTGAAGCCGGTAACTTTGTCCTTCACTACACGGGTTGCTTGTCGCGATGTATGGTACACAATGATAAATGTACCACCCATGGGCACCCCTGCCTTGTGCTGAATGCCCGGATGCATTTTGGTAAAATAACCAAACTGCCTCAGCCTGCTCAGCATTTCATAACGCTGCATGTAGTCATTCTTTAGCGAAAGCAAGGCACTGCACTTGCAGTTGTAAATCAATACATCCAGGTGGTCGAAAAAATCTTCAATCATCAGTATGGCCGCCAGGATGCGGAGCATGTCGTTTTGAGAACTGGCCATAGAAGCCAGCATATTGCTATTGGTACCGACGGCAGATCTCTTTGTGTCGGTGCCGCTAGTAGCAGTAGTAACACCGGCAACACTATTGGGATTGGCTGTTGCTGCCGTCTGATTGAGCGCTGATCCGCCGGTGAAAATACCAAACAAGGCTTTCAGTGATTCTGAATAACCGCTGAGTTTTTGCGCAGCATCACAATACGCTTTAGCATCAAAGTCTGCAAGTTCGTCTGTAAGCAAACCTGAAAGCCTGATGATACCCAATGGCACCTTAAAAAAGTTCAACAATGCAAGCATGATCACAGAAGTATTCTCAGTGAACTGATCAGGCAAATCATCGTTGTTGGCATCCATCAGGTTTACTCCGAAGGCTTCGAAAAAATTCACAAGGTTCAGTGTCTCGTCTGTCAAACCCTTTTGGTGCAAACTTTCAATCAGCACGCCGAAGGAATTAGTTTTCACCTCATACCCCTTGGCACATGTATTGAAAAGTGCGACCTGCGAAGGAGCTCCTCCTACATCTAAGCTTCTTAATAATTGATTGACCGTTTTAATGGTAAAATCGTAATAGAATTTCAACTCCTTACAGAGCATACACAGTATTTCGTTGCGCATGCTGTCATACATGCTTTCGAGGTCCTGGAAATGGCAAAGCATCTCATGTGCTTCCGGGGTTCTATCAAAAGAGCGAAGGTTGGTTGTTAGTTTACTTTTAGAATCACCAGTGCTTAAAGCAATGATGTCAACCGGCAAACGGTTTTGCTGAATTTGGTTTTTAACCTGCCGCAATACATGGGTATAAGATTTTCCTACAATCCCTTCAATTCTTAAAAAATTATAGGGCTCCAAATCATATTGTAAAGGTTTCAATACAAAATCATCGGCAGCGTTATACAGGTTGGCGTGGTAGGACAAATTGCGATGTGCGTCATTGAGTGAGCTGCGTCTGTAATCCCAATTTTTATACAAAGGATGTGCGCCACTGTTTACCTGATAGTAGTAGGGAATTGCTTTTTGCGAAAGCGGTACTTTCCACAACATGCTGGGCGTGATGCGAAGGTGGGTATCTTCCTTGATGTTATTGCCAGAGATCGTTGGCAGAAAAAATCTTTCTTTCAGCAAAACCAACCTGCGGTAAAGCATTTTTAATTCGTCAATTGTTTGGCCTTTATCGAACAGTGGTGAGTAGATGAAATAATGCCGGTAAGGCACAGTACTGGTTTGTACGGCAGGTAAAACTTCGCCAAGCATTAAATGCCTTGGAAACAAATTACTATCGGGGCAGCATGCGCTCAGTACATGGGTGCCGGCCCCGCGAAACTCCTGATAGGCCTGTTGTAAATCGCTGAATAAATCGTAATAGTACTGCAGGTGAATCAATTGCTGCCCATTGATGGAGCCATTGTGCAAAAAAGAAAATTGTGCTGCAAATCCGTTAAAGGAATTGGATGGAAATTCAGTACTGAACAAGGCACCAAACTGAACATAAATATTTTTCAGGGTTTGTTCCACCCCTTCAAGGAAAGCTTGATTGATGATATCGAGATAAGCCTTTAAAATATCTTTGCTGCCTGCTGGTTTGCTATTTGGCACATCCCACCTGCGCATGCGCACCTCGGGTAAGGCAGTGTAGGTGCTTACACCAAAGGCGCCAGATGTGGTGCCCATCAGCAGCATGGCGTCTGCGATATCTACCGCCATTGGTAAAAAAGATACAGTGACGTTGATACCCTTGTCGTCGCATGAATTGGGATCGCAATTCTTATTTTCATCCTCTTTCAACTCGACAAAGAGCAAAATCACTTTTCCAGTTAAAAAGGATTGATCAATAGGCTTAAGATCAGGATCTACCGCAGCTTGCTTTAGTTCCCAAACTTCCATGGGAATTTTGTTGCCACCCGCATCAGTTTTGAAAAACTTGCCATACACCCGTTTGGTGTTGACGTCGTATGGCTTGTATTGACTGTAAGTACGGTTGTCTGCCGCGATGAGGTAACCTTCAGAGGTCACACCGCAGCCTTTTGTAATGGTTACCGCTGTGGATGCATTGTTTACATGCAGTTGCAATCCACAAACAATACCAATACCCAACAGGTTGGTACGGGTCATACGGTTCTGCTCATCAAGGTAGCCGAACAAGCGGTTCAGGTCCTCCGAGGTCAGTAACTGATCGGGGACAAACTTTGGGAAAACAACTTCAGTAGAAAGCATAGCTTAACTTATTAATTCACTGCAAATAGATTGCAGTGAAAGGATTAAATAATGGTGTTACCCAGAAATACCCTGTTGCTATCATTTCCGTCCCTGCAATCATGCAATCTCGCTTCAGGATATACACTCTTTAATTCTTCAAATATTTGGAGCAGCTCAACCAGTTTCTGATGCTGCAAAATTCTATCAGGTTCAGGCTTCGCCAGCTCGGCAAGCCATGCACACCAAGCTGTTTCAAAAATTACCAGTTGCTCATTGGACACCCAGCAAATTTTTACCCCAAGGTGAGCAGGTACCTCACGCCTTATGGTGGCTTCCGCAAAACGTCTGAATTCAATACCACTGTTGGCAATACCCGTTTCACCGCTCATTACAATCGTTACTCTGAACGAATAGGGATCCTCTTCGCCACACATTGCACAGTCATTCGGTATGCAAACAGAGAGCATTGGATCACCATTCGGAATGCCAGGCGTTCCGGGAACATTTCCGGGTCGAAATAACAGGTGTTCTACCACATAAATTTTATCGCTGCCTACCAGCTTTCTGCCGAATTCCAAAATTTCATCCCTTACTTTTTCAGCTTCGGCCTTTGTGTTAAATGCATGCTTTCGGGTTGCAATTATTTCACCTGTGGGATCGGTAAGGTTCACCACCCACTTCTTCACCTTCTTCACATCGAAGCGCGCAGGGTCGCTGATGTACTTTTTTACTTCCTGTATTTCTACCTTTGCTTTCCTTTCACTTTCTGAGAGCACTTCATCAAAATACCTTGTACTGCCGCTCAATTGAAGCTTGCCTTCACCGTCCTTCAATCTCCACCGTCGTTCGAAGAACTTTCCATCTATATCATTCTCCTCATACAATTCAAAGTAGCCAAATGAATTTTCAAGTCCCAGAAGTCTTTTTATCCGCACTTCTAAGCCGGATACATTATCGCTGCTGCAAATTCCATTTTCCAATTTATAATTTATGGCTTTGGCCCTGTTGGCACTCATAAAAGGCAAATCCTTTAGAAAATTCACTTTATCCCTGATCAACTTCTCATCAGCAAATTTTTTACTGTCACTGTAAGCATGGAGCATCAGTGTATATTCATTGAAGTTCTCGGCAAACCTTGCGAGCAAATGATTCAGAAATCGGTTGCGGCGGTCATGAAAAGTATTCTCATCTTCAAGAAGTGACTGGAGGCTGCCGCTGTTCAGTCCATTGTAAAAATCTTCAATATCAGAAATCTCGGCGGTCCCGAGCACTTTTGAAAAATAGGTTTGTCCTACCTTTTGATCAATTGCAAATAATTCTTTTACATGGGTTAATTGACTTAAATAATTTATCAGCATCTGCTCGAAAAACAACAGATATGCTTTCAATTGTTTGGCTTGCGCTTTTCTTTCCTCGCTGGCGGTAGCCGGCAATCCATAAGTACTCACTCCGTATGTAAGCGGCAGCATATGCTGAACCGGAAAGTAACTTTGAAGGTCGTAATATTTTCCGGCCGGAACGGTGAGATCATTTTCACCCACATTGTATTGTGGCTGTGCACGCTGACCCTTTATCACCTGCAGGGTGTCATTAAGCTCGAGCAAGTCGGGCAAAAAAGGCAGTCCATTTTTAAACACCAGGACCTTTGAAGCCTGTATGTACAAACGAGGTTGATGGTTGTCGCTTACTTTCAACATCCAGGGTTCATTTTCAACTAAATTGCCCTCTGTGTTATATTTGGTCAGTACAAAATTGCTAATGGCTTTTACACCGGGTATATCCATCAGCAGGTTTATAATGTCAGAAGTATAAATGAATTGTTTCAGGTTACTGGCATCCAACTGATCGTTGTCGATAAAGCCATTGTCAAGTTGAGGCCCTTTGAATATTTCTTCCACAGGTATTCCGGTATCCATCAACTCCTTCAGCGAATAGAACTTGATGTCGGGGCTCAGATATTGGTCTATTCTATAATAGGCTTCCGCCAAAATTGCTTCAATATCCGCTTCGGGCGATACTTCCAAATCGGCGCAAACTCCAATATCTTCAACTGGTACCGCCCTGATGCTACAATAATCTTCTGCCAGGTTACGGTGCTGCTGCAACGTGCTATTTGTAAGTTGCATCACTTCATCAGCACGTTGAATCAACTGAAGGTACTTGCCAAAAATGCCTGAAGGAGAAGCATCTTCCATTGCCTGAAAGATGTCCGCAAGTTGAATTACCCTTCGGTCACCATCGTTGCTCAGCCAAACCTTCATGGGTATATCTTCAAAAAGCAGGGTGGCAGTTTCAGGCAGATTGGCATCGGGCTGATACACTATTTCAATTGTCGCATACACAGGTCTGCGCAATACATTTGGCAGTGCATTGTCAGGGATGTTTACATTGTCATTTTTGTTTCCCGAAATGAATTTTACTTCAACTGATTGTAAAACGAAAGCATGTGAGAACAGATCTTTGTATACTTCTTTTTTATCAATCAGGTGCTGCCACGAGGGTAGCCTGATTTCGATCATTCCCGGGTTAACATCCACGCCTGCCGTGTAAATAAAATTATGGGTAACCTTCCCGCTGTTCAGGTCGCCGATGCCAGGTTCATTGTCAAACTCAACCAATACATCGTAAAGCCCTTTGATTGTGATTGGATGTTCATTTTCTGCATATTGCAAAATGCTTTTAGCGCAATTGGCATACAAATACAGGTCCTCACAGGGACATTCCTTGCACGTGAGCCATGCATTTTTTATACCGTCTATATCCACCAGCAATTTTCTGAAATCTGCAGTAGTCCATGGGTTCACCGTAAGTATTTCCCTTGCGGTAAAAAATCCCTGTCGTGCAGGATCATCTTTAGGCTCCTGCAAGGTTGGCGATGCGAGCAGATCCTTAATGTCGAATGAAGTTCTATAGCCCAGATCGGTAATGGCATAACAGAGCAATTCGAGTATGGTGATACCGGGATCGTGAATGTTGTAATCTGTCCAGATAGCACTGCCCAGTTGCTCGATATATTCAAGGCCTTTTTTCCGCAGCCATTCGTAATTGCTACTTTCAGGTAGATCCGGGTGTTTTAATATGGTAGTGCTCTCTGCCATAATTTCAATCACTTTTCATTACTACTTACCTGTTGTGTTGCTTTCAGCCCTTCACATTCAGACACCCCTGCATTACTGCCCGCCAATATCTCTTCCACCTCATGCTTAGATGCCGGAGCCGAAACCAGAATGCATTTTGCATAGCTGGCGCTAATTACATCATTATCCGGACTTACCACCACGCCGTACGCATCCTTATGTTCCATCACCACATCTGTAATGAAATCCACATAAGGTCGTTCTTCAATAAAATTGATAAGCACCGATTTATATACTTTGCCGCCAAAACTGATATCCTCACCTCCATTTACCCAGGGGGATAAAAAGGCAGTAATTTCTTCCCTGAGTTTGTTGGCATAAATGGTAAAATCATCAAAACCCTTCGCCAGCCTCAATTTGAATTTCAACCTCACTTCTTCAAAATCAGGATTTACAACATGCAACTTGACATGGCAGGAAGTTCTTTTCTTCAAAAAAGCCTCAATGGCTTTTAACATTGCCTGACTTGTATATGGTTTCAAGGGATTGATATCATTTCGCTTCCGCAAATCAGGAATCGTAATAATAGTGACATGTCCCGGCAAAAGTTCATTGTACTCTGCGTCCACACTTTTTGTATGGTTCAGGCATTTTACTTTGTGAATAAGTGGAAATTCTTCCAACACCAAATGCTCATAATCCCAGATGGTTATCGCCCTTGCTTTGTGACGAAGCCGCTCGCTTACACGTACATAAAAAGCATTGCTACTTTCGCTGCCTCTTCCGCCAAATGATCCGTAGGGTTGCTCAAGTTTTTTAATGGCCGCCTGCGGAATTTTAAGTTTGCTGATGGTGCCTGCAGGCAATGCATTATTCAAAAAGTCTCGGGCATTGTTGTGATCTTCAAATTGTGCTATTGCTGCCTGTGCATGCACGCCAATGAGCTTGCATACCGCATCCACTTTGCTCTCTACCGAAGCCCTTATCCAGAGCATTTCAGGAGGTAACATGGTATTTTGCAAGGATGCACCGGCAGGAATGATAAAAGTGATAATTCCGGATTGTATCAAACCATGGGTCTGATCATTTACGGACTGCTTGTCAAAATCAATCCATTTATTCCCCGCCAAAAAGCTCCAAAAAATATGCGGATTCGGTTTGCTGATGGTTGGGTCGGCTGTGCCATCCATCACCTGCCACAACACATTTACCGATTGCCTTCCCACTAAATCTTTAAAACCAATATAAAACTCGCCCTGATGCTTTACAGTTGTCCCTCCCTCCTTGTGTCTGAATTGCGGAAATAAATAATGCGATAATTCATTTGAAAGATTTCTATGCTGTTCTGCTTCTCCAAAAGGATAGAGATGGAAGAAAGTGGCTGGACGACCATTGTATTTCGTTTCATCGCTATCGTTGATGTTTACCACATCGCTGGTAGCAGAATAACTGATATAGAGCGATTGAATAACGGGCGTGTAGGGTTCAGAAGGTTCGGATGGCGGCTCTCCAATAGCCAGGCCAATCAGATAAATTGAATAGGCCTTTAAATAGTCATCATAACCAAAACCATCATTGAGCGCAAAGCGCATAAACCCATTTATGGCTTTCGCGCCAAAGGGAGAGTATTCATTATCAAACGGAACGATGGCACCAGCCGGTATAGCTTGCGCGGATGCACTGAATATTTTTACATGCTGCTCATTGCTGTCTAAGATTTTCTGAGCTGAATTCTCGTCTCCCCAAACACCTCCTGCTAAAAAACCAAATTTTGTACTGGGGTAATTGTCGCCAAATGCACCAACAACCATACCCCCATCAATTGACTTAAACTTTACATCTCCTGATGATTTTAAATATCTACCCGCCCCAGAAGTATATTGAATAGCTTCAGGGTCAAACTCACTTAAACCCGCCCATTCAATATTCAGTTGAATCTTTGCATTCTTTTTGGTGAAAATTTCCCTACTACCCAACACGAAAGCAGCATCTTTCTTGGGCTGTGCACCAAAGGGCATAAATGGTTTTGAAGGATCTACCACGCCCGCATCAGTGCTTATTTGTATGTTTTTAACCCCCTGTTGGTTAAAGTCATTTGAAGGCATTCCAACTTCTACTGCTATTTCATACTTTATTAAAGTCAAATCGCGTAGCGCGTTGTACCCGTATGCCAATCCTTCGGCGTTGCGCAAAATCATTTTTATTACCGGCACTGCAACCCCGAAGGTACCACCATGTACCTCTGCATTGTAATTGGAAATAGGTGGCTCCCCGCCGGAAAGTGTGAAGGTAATTTCAACGCATTCCGTTGTATCGCCAAGACGCTTGTTCAAACTCTCTATTTCAGGTTCCGCACTTATTTTGTACCATTCCTTTTCAGTGGTCAGGTAGATGTCAAGACTTATATTTTCTAAGGCCGCATTATTATTTGTGTCGAGCCTGATCATAATTTTCCTTTCACCTTCCTGCAGGTAGAGGTAATGACTGGCTATTGCAAATCCAATTTCTGCCTTGGCCATCCGGATATCAAACAGATCACCCTCGCTATAAATTTTATTGGCGAAGGGATGCCATTCTTTATTGGTCGTTTCAAGCTCGGCCCCCACTCCATCGCTGCTGTTGATCACTGGTGCGGCATACATCCTGCCATCAAATGCAGGCCCATCGTCTGCTTCACCAATATACACTGCGCGCATATCCGCCACCTTTGCCTTGTTAAATGTGGTCTCGTGATTCAGCGCATAGCTAACATCCTTTGCTTCGCTATCCTTTCCCGCTTTCAGCAAAGTGCCTTTGTAAAGCAAATAATCTTCTACAGTTTTATTAAGCGTTATCAGCAGGTGCGCCTGATTTGGGATTGCCGCTTTGGGCTTGAGTTGTAGTACATCTTTATAGTAAAAATCAAGATGCCTTTTGGTAAGCGTATTGATTTCATTCTGTGCAGTGCGGAATAACTTCAAAAAGGTCAGAAACAAGGTGTAATGTGCTGCGTGGCCATTGCGCGATTCCAATGCGGTGAGCAATTCCTTCTCAGCTACTTTAACCATGCGGCTGTACCCGCTTAAAAAAACATCAAACACCCCCGCAAACAAGTTGTGATTGGCTGCAAAAAACAATTGCATAAATGCATCGGGGTCATTGCCATAAACGCTTGTTTCGGCTCTTATACTATCGTAGTACTCTTCCCAAGTATTAAAAGTGCCGGCATTTTTCACCCACCAAGCCGAACTGAGTTTTCTTGTTATTACAATCTCTTCAGCGCTCAAAACAGGTATGCCAATAACCTTCAGAGTAGTGAGATCACCCGGTTGCAACAGAACCTTTATCGGTGCTCCTTCCGGAAGTACATTCGGTTTGTAATAGGACAGCAGCCGGTGTAAAGCCGGCGCAAGCTTTGATTGGATGAGGTTCTCAATAGTTGCCCGGAATGTCTCTTTTGGGGCTATCAGTTTCAGATATTCATCCAGGGCGTAGGCAAATGAAAGAATGATGCTGAAGAGTTCATGCATGGTTGCTTTGGCCGCTTCAGGTTCTGATTTATGTACATCATCTTTTAAATAATCAAAGCGCTCTTTGATGGAGCGCCTGTAAGCATCAACATCCTGCACGGCAATGTTTCCCAGTATTGAGGTGAATTCAGTACTAAAGAATAATGCCCAATTTCCTTTTATAGCATTGGAAGGATCGGTATAATTCAGATACTCTCCATAAGCACGTGCAAATACGATCCAGTCGGCGAAGGTTTTTTCATCCACCTGCACGTAATCCTTTTGCATACCCGGTAGCAGACGGTCGTTTTGTGCCGTGCCCTTGTGTTGCAATGGATTCTTTTGGTCGTTGCAGTTTGCCATATCAATTTCCCAGTGGATGGTTGCCGGTTAATAAGTCAAGTTCAGTGCCCTCTTTTTTATAGAAAGGAAAAACGAAATTGAACCGAGAGTTGGTGGAAGGAACAACATATTCGATTTCTACCAATACCTCACCTGCCAGTTCGTTCTGTGTATTGATCGCAATTTTTTCTGCTTTTATGCGTGGTTCAAAAAACAGGATAGCAGTTTTTATGCGATCGATGATAATCGTTTTGGTGCCGGTATCGAGTGATTCAAAAACCAGGTCTTCCATATTACATCCATAGCGGGGTTGCATAATTCGCTCGCCTATACTGGTGGTGAGCAGTATCTGCAAACTTTTTTCAATGTCCTCTACTTTTTCGGTCATGAGTACCTGCTTCAACTCTTTGTTGAAACTGGGAGGAAAACTCCAACCCCTGCCGAGAAAATTATTTTGCTGATCAAAAGGCATAATCTCTTTAATTAATATTTACCGTTGGGCAACCTGCTACGATGGTGCCTCCATGTGCAGTACTGTCTCCCATTCTTGCAGCCGGCATACCACCTATCATTACTGTACCCGATCCGGCAATGATGCTATCAGGTGGTCCCGAGCAGGTGAGCATATCGCCCACCTTAGCGGCAGGTTGTCCTCCAACCATCACGGTAGGTGCACCGGGTGGAATTATCGGGCCTCCTACTTGTGGTACAGTGCCCGTTACCAATGGGCATACATGCATATCTCCTACTCTTGCTGCTAATGGCATATTTGAAAATTTTATTTCACGATTATTAATTCAGGTTTACCATACTTCCCTTCACATTCGTAACACCACCACTTGAAATTTCAGCACCTGCTCCACCTTCTACTTTGGTTTGCGCACCCCCTTTCAGGTCAGCATTGCTACCGGCCTCTACTTTGAAATTCGATGCGGCTTTAATATTGATGTCTTTAATGCTTTCTATAGTAATTCCACTTTCGTTCATGGTAATTTTATTTCCATGCATATCCTCAAGGTGAACCTTCTTTGCATCTTCATCGATCAGCACTTTATGACCTCCAGGTGTTTCAATGCTGATGCTTTTCTTATCATCATTAAAGATCATTTTCATTTTACTCCTGCTCTGGTATCCTTTCTCATGGTTATCATCGGCCGAAGGAAGATGGGCGGGCAGCGCACTGCTGTGCAGCATGCCCAGCACGATGCCATGCCTGGGGTCGTTGTTGATAAATCCCAATACTACTTCATCGTCTATTTCCGGCCTGAAAATCATCCCTCTTTCATTGCCCGCATCCATGGCACTGATCCGGCACCATGCCCCCTCATCCTGGTTGTGAATGACCGGTACACGCACTTTGATTCTGTCCTCACCATCGGGGTCTCCCTCCAGCGCCGTCACCTTACCCACCTGCAATCCTTGTATTGCAGGCAACAAGCCACCGGCAAGTGGTTGCTGCACATTGTAGCGTTGTGCAAACCATTCAGGGTTTATACCAAACTGAATGCTCGTTTGCCAGTTCCCATTTTCAAATTGATGCCGAACTCCCGTTACAAACAGTTTGCCTTCAAACCGCTCTCCCACCCCCTGCAATTGAATAAGTTTGCCCGGTAATACATCCGTGGTACCATCAATTTTTACCTGCCCCCTGATTTTAGCCAGGCGGTGTTTCATCATTTTGGCGTTCACCCATTGCTGTAGTTCGGGCTCCTCCACTTTGCCACTGTGGTAAAGGGTAAATTCACTTTCATTTAAAACTCCGGCAAGAGTCGCTGAATTCAGGTTACCCGCATCTGGCACCCCTGAATCGTCCGCTTCTACATCATTGAGCAATTCCTGGTCTGAATAGTTCCACATACTGCCTTTTACCGCTTTGTACTGCAGCCTGGCATCAATTTCAGCGTCGAGCTCATGTATGGTGGCACCATACTGTATCGTCAGCACAGGAGCTTCAGAAAAGACCGGTTTGCCAATGGTGATCTTGTTGTCATTGGCTATACAAAGCATACCTGTCACATCGGCACGGCACAATAAGAAATCCCAATCGGTGCTGTTGTATTGCACCATTTGATTGTGTGTGATGGATGTAGCCTCTACTTCCTTATCTAATCCATAGGAATCAATCAACTCTTCCATAATTTCACCATCACTGGCATCGGAATAATATTTGCTTTTACATGCAGCTGTCATCTTTGCTGCTTTATCTCTGCATTCAATAATGAGTATCGAGCCTGTTTTCCGGGTTTTAATGCCGTGTTTTATTACAATGCCTTTGAAAGCTGTCTCCACACTTCCCTGGTATCCGAGTTTAATTTCTATTTCTTTCCCGGGCTCAAAAGCGGGTTGGTTGCTCACGTCAAAACTCTGGCTGGCGGGGTCGCCATCGGCAAACAAAATGGTAGCCGAAGGAATTCGGTTTACTTCTTTATGAATGATTACTGAAAGCAGATGCCAGGTTTGAGAAATTTCGGTTCCTTCCGAAAGAATCAATGCTGAAACAACAGTTTTTGGCCGGTCTGATGGTATGGTGCGTTCGTTGGCCATATCTACTGTTGGTTGGTCTTGGCGATTGGCGGGAAAAAAATTTCCTGTCCTGCTTCAAGGTTTATGAAGTTTACAATATTATTCGCGCGGGCCACCTGCAAATAATATTTTGAATGGCCATAAATGCGGTAACACATCAATGGCAACGTATCACCCTGTTTTACTACCCGGTAATGTGTCAAATCAGGACTTTCAGGTGCCTCTTGCGCAACCCTGAGCTCTTCCTCCTTCATTTCCCTGATAGAAACCTTGCACAGGGCGCGTACAGGTTTTCCATCGGGATTAAAGAGCTTGTATGAAATATTCAGGTGTACACATATGCCCTTCATAATCAAAGTGCCCCACACAAACGCGAAAAACTTAGGCCGATGGATTTCGCTTTTGTAGCCCATTAAAAACTCCTTAAAGCTGTCAATGTCTGCTGAAATATCTTCTTTTGGATTCTGGTCTATGATGCCGGTATTGTCAAACAGAATTTCAAAGGTTAATTCCTCAGGTGGCTTCAATTTAAACCTTGGCAGAGTGGCTGTCGTTCCAGCTGCTTGCCCGTTTTCAAATTCCATTTTTATATCCTGGGTGTAATTCTCTGGATTCATCATAACAAAAAATGGTTCACCCACCTGCTTTTCGCAAGCAGGATCACTGTAGGCAACAATCTTAAGTTTTTCAAATTTACCCAATAGCATATCAACGCTCCTTTTTATTTTCAATAATCTGCAACACCTGTTCCACGGCCTCCCGAATCAAAGCTTCTTTCTGCTCTGCATTATCAGCCGTATTGCTACCCTGAACCTGACCGGAGCGTTCCTGGTTTACATTTATTTTAATGCTTAACTCTCTTATCTCAATTGGCATAGATCAAATAATTACATTACTATAAAATATTTATAAGAAATCTCAAGCGATTCGATCACAACCGCATTTTCCTGGGCATTAAAGTCAGATATGGTCCATTTCTTTGGCCAGGCATCCACGACGTGCCAGAGCTTCAGTGTCTCATGATTTTCATTTAGTAAATGGATATGCAACAACAGAGGTTTGAAAAATTCATATTCTCTCAATTGTACAAAGCCCATTACCCACTTGATAATAAGCGAATCAGTAAGCAGGCCTCGCTTTAATACGAGGTCAGAATATTTGGTTCGCCCCGGTAATTTATGCTCAAAGCGGTTTTCGCCCCCCTCCTTAAATGTTTCTACATCCACCTCCATGTTAAGTCCCGACACCGATTGAAAACGTGTATCATTATCGTTGCTGAAACCCAGAAACATCACTTTAAAGTGAAAGCCTACCGGGGGATAATATCCGCCATGACTATTTGCCATTATATAAAGTGTTTTTTTGCCTAAAGCCGTGCTTTAAGCCATTGTTAATTCATGAGGTTTAATCCTTCATGCGCCAGCTCGAGCGTTTCAATAGCGACTTCATTGCCATCGCTTTTCAGGTCGCTTGCCTGCACCTTTACCGGAAATGCATTTCTGGCTTTCCACGTCATTACGGGTGCATGCGTTTCGTCCAGAAGACTGATTACAATATCTCTGCGTTCGGCTTTATTGAGGCTTATTGTGTTTATCCATTTGTAGAAATCGCTGTCGCCTGCAATGGAGCCACGCTTAAGCGTGACGTTGCTGAACTTGTGCATGCCGGGCATTTTTATTTTCGAATATTCGGGACTGCTGCCCTCGCGGTATTCAATTGCTTCTACCTGCATATCGAGGCCGGTAACTTCGGTAAACCCGACCCGGTCGCCGCCCCACTGTACCTGAAAATGAAATTTTGGAAGAGGATATGTTGCCATTGTTTTGGTTTTAATTTGTTTGGAAAAATAATTTGAGAAGTGAATTCTGAGAAGTGAAAGATTTATTTCATTCACCTATCGAAATTCAACCACTGATTTATTGCTTATTGAGCTACTGCAAATGCCATCAACTTTCAGCCATTTTATGTGAGAATTGCAGGATGATAAATTCGGCGGGCCGCACCACAGCCATACCAATTTCAACAATCATTCTGCCTTCAAGGATGTCGATGGCAGTCATGGTTTTATTCAAACCAATTGCCACATAAAATGCATGCTCGGGTTTAGCGCCCTGCAATGCACCTTGTCTCCATAGTAGGGTCAAAAAGTTTTCAATCATTCCCTGCACTTTTACCCAGGTGTTGGCATCGTTTGGTTCAAACACAAAAGGCTCAGTTGCTTTTTTCGTGCTCTCTTCCACCATATTGAAAAACCGACGCACACTCACATAGCGCCATTCGTTGTCGTTGCCCGCAAGGGTTCTGGCGCCCCAAACGAGGGTACCTTTTCCGGTAAACGAACGGATCACATTGATTGATTTGCCGGCCACTACATCTACATTCAAATCTGATTGTTCATCATGGGAAATATTTACAGCAGGCGCCAATACCGAAGCTAGGCTTTCGTTGGCAGGAGCTTTCCATACCCCCCTTGCATTGTCAACCCTTGCATAGACCCCGGCAATAGCCCCTGATGGTGGCAGCTTGCTAAATTCCTTTTTTATATGCTTCACCACATTCGAAATGATAGGATGACTTTCATACAAAGCATCCTGTGCTACTTTTTTATAGGTCGTAGCCGAAGATTGGAGAGAATTGGCAAAAGCTTCAATTTTTTTAAAAGCTGCCTGTACATCCAAGGCTGCAATTTTTGCTATAATGGGCAAGTTGGCCTCCACCGTACTATCCCCATAATTTTTTGCCGAAGGATTGGCAACGGCCATCGGGTTGGCTACCCCTAGCCAGGTTGCATTGATTGTAGGATATAACCCATTTACTACGGCAGCGTTGGTATGATCATTTCCGGTAAGTTCGGCTACAGCTATATTTCTGTCAAGCAAAATAAGTGCTTCGGCAGCCCCCCGCCATTGTGATACAGCAGTAGCGTAGGTGTTCAAATCATTTTTCATGGCATCAGTAACAAGCGTGGTAACAAGTTCATTAAACCGCAGTAAAGAAAGCCGGCAAAAATTCATCAGGGCTGTGAAAGTGGTACGGCTTGCCGCGGGGGTGTTGGCCGCATCCACAGCCTGTTTCATGGCTTTGTATTTTTCCGCAATATTGCGTTCAGCACCTGTTCCGGGAAGATTACCGCTCGAAGTGGTGGCCGAGCGAATCGCTTCGCTAACTGCTTCCACAGCCGCAAGTTCTCCATTGGTCAGGTTGAAATTTGATACCAACGCGTTCAGAGCAGTATCTGACGTCAGGGTCTCGGCTGTAATTCCTGCAGGAAGACCGGTGAGCACAACGGTGGCAAAGTCAACATCGCGCGGATAAGTAGCATAGACCCATGGTGTATAAGCTGCGCCATATTTTAAGTGGTTGATACCTATTTGCTGACGGAAATTAATTACCGCTGTGCCGTGATCATCGTCAATATTCTCCTTAAGATCCAGCACAGCCACCCGGTCCTGCAATTTTTCGCACTGCGCCAGCGCCATTTGCTGAAGCGAATAAAAAGCAGGATCGTCTTCGCCACCCACGACCATATTACAGGCATCGGGAAAAAGAATCATGGTAGGTGCGTCCACTTTTTCAAGGGCTTTCACACCACTGCGGAGTCCGGTTCCTGCCGCTTCATCTCCTGCAATAGGTGCCTCACCAAAAGTGCCCACAGAAACAATGTAGCATTGCCCCCCACCATTGTCAAAAAATAAGCGCATACAATCATATAGAAAATACCGCTCGGTATTGGCAATGGCCACGGAGCTTACCGAAAAATTATTGTCGGGATCAAGTGTTGCTGTAATAGATTCAGGGATTCTGTCTTCTCCGAAATACTGCCTATACTCAAGCATTGAACGAATTTTTGTAGGCTTAAAGGCGAGGCTTTCGCCTTGTTTTTCAGCCTTGGCCGTGTACCCAACAAATGCTGGAATCGCTGTTTCTACCTGGGCTACACTTGGAGGTAGTTTGGGTATTTCTTCAATGTATACCCCGGGGGTCTTATAGGTGGTTGCCATAAAATGTTGTTTTAGATTGGTTTAGTATTGCAAGTTGGTTGTGGCCAGCAGGTAGTCGGTATCATTTTGATTTATCTTCCCCAACCTGCTGCCGTTGGGGACCGGTAAATTCTTAATCGTAAACTTTTTGTCTGGATCTGGCGGATTGGTATTGTTGTATTCCAGTGTCACATGCGGGTAGGCTTCCTGACTCATCCGTACCGGCGTGCGGCTGGTAAATTGTGCAAAACCGGTTTCGTCAAAAGCAATAGCATTTGTTTCATCAGCTAGCCCTTTCACCGAATCAGTGCGCGCCTGGTAACGCCAGATGGCAGTGCGTGGTGCAAACCTGACTGTGTAATGCGGACTTTGCAACACACCATCATCATTCAGCAACCTGAATGCTGCATCCAGATTCGTGTAATGACAAATAGCTAGCAGGCCTGCATGATTGTACCACTCTCGAGAAGGATCGGCATAAATAATATGGTCAGTGCCATTAACCACCACCCTGTATTGCCCGGGTGTAAAAGTGGTCCAGGAAAGTTGGTGCTCAGTAACCGGTGATTCGTATTCCTTGTTCTCTGTATAGACCATAATACCGGCTGCTTGTCCGTCGCCATCATGTGTATGTACTTCTGCTACCACAGTGGCTGAGGGTGGGTCAACAGGTAGAATTGGAAAAGCCCCGTAGCATGACTTATGCGAGGCAGCATCGGCATAGGAAACTGCACCACGGTCGGCCCATTGTTGGGCATTGGCTAGGCTGCTGCCGGCTGCGAGGTTTCTCAATGCTTCAAAGCAGGTGCCACCCGCATTGCGCACAAATTGGCCGAGCGTATAGGTATTGCCCGATGCAAAAAGTGAATGCCGGGCAGTGATGTATTTTTTACCATCCTGCTCATGTGCGCTGCCGTTGTGAAAGTAAAATCTGTTTTTGGAGCCCAAATCAATTTGGGTGTAAGCAAAAAACTGTGAATCTATCGGTTGCCAGTAAAACTCAAATAGGCTGTTTTCTGCTATTTGCGTAAATGGTTTATCCTCCAGATCTACCTTTACAAACACAAACAATTCGTGGTTCCATATCTTGTATAAAGCGCCTGTATCCTGCAACAATTGCTTACATGCCGGAGTAGGCTGCCATTCAAATTTTGCGCCCCGGCCATCATTATAATAGTCGTGCAAAAATTCAATACTGAAGAGCACTTTATACTTCATGGAACAGGTTCTATCGATTCATCAATGCTTCATTAATTTGTATATCTCTGATCAGGCTTCCTTCAATGCGGTTGCTTGTATCTTCAATACCCACCACCCTGATTTTGTACATCACCGATGGCAGGTATTTGCCACCGAGCGTACTCCATAAATGGTTTACCTGTTCAAAATTGATGGTGTATAAATCAAGCGTGAGCCGCTCAATGGCTGGGTCGAGACCAGGGTAATTGAAGCTGTCGAAAACTCGGTTGCTTTGAAAACAACCGATGATGCTCGAAAGCGTCTCCAGTGCGACCGAATAATTGCCGATGGTAACTGCAAACAAAGCGTACAAATTGAGAAATATTTTGGGGTTTTGATAATGCACCCCCGCTGAAGATCTTACTACGTTTTCAGGGCTTTTTGAAATCTTATCTTCTTCAATATTGACGAGACCCAATATGGCCCTTGCACTGCTTTCGTTGCCCGCAGCTCCACCACCACCTTCGTTTTCGGCAGCTTTTGCAATGTTTCCAAGTGCAACCCATTTTTCTGTGGAAGGCTCGAATCGGGCATCGAAATACCCATTAACATGCGATTCAAGAAACTTGAATGCTTTGTCAATCATAAGAAGATAATTTAAGGGGGCGGTTGTAGCCTCTGAATTATTGAGAACGGGCGGTGTAATTTGGTTATGGCCCGTTCAATATTAGAACAGAGATTGCCATAAAGGTAGAAGAAGATATTTAAAATGCAAGCCCATTAAAAAAAAACTGCTGGTATTTTAGCATTTTAATTGCGCTTTTGCACAATGTGTAATCAGCAATCTTTTACAGACATTCGACATCAATAACCGCTGATAAACAAATGATTAAGCTATGTGTTGCTTTATAATTAGTTAAGCATTATTCCGTTGGCGAATAGATCAGCGACAATTATAAACGACCTGTGTCATCTGCGTTCTATTTTGGTGTTACAGAACGCAGCACATGCAGATGCGCAGATGGTCACGGATTTAATTTGACCTAAAAGTCAGAGCCACTTTCTTATCCAAAAAATTTTACCTTCAAACCCTGAAATTATAAGGCTATTAAAAACTTCATTTAATACTTTCCACAAATATTTAGAATAAAATGAAAAAAATACTTGTAGCTACCGGCGGTGGTGATTGTCCCGGACTGAATGCGGTAATACGCGGCATTGTGAAAAGGGCAGCACAGGAAAAAGACTGGGAAGTGTGGGGAAGCATGGAGGCCTTCAACGGGCTTATGGAGGAGCCTACAAGGCTTATAAAACTGGATGAGGCAACAGTCTCAGGTATACATGTACGGGGCGGTACCATCATTAAAACCACCAACAAAGGAAACCCCATGAACTATCCGCAGGTTCAGGCCGATGGAAGTATAAAGGAAACAAATAGAATTCCATGGCTTGTGGAAAGGGCAAAGCGCATGGGCTTCCACGCTATTGTAAACATAGGAGGCGATGGTTCTCAGGCCATATCGCAGGCTATGCATGAGGCAGGTATGCCCGTGGTGGGCGTGCCCAAAACCATAGACAATGACTTATCTTCTACCGATTTCACGTTTGGGTTTCAAACTGCTGTGCAGGTGGCTACCGACTCCTTCGACAGGCTGGTAACTACTGCGAGCAGCCACCACAGGGTAATGATCATGGAAGTGATGGGACGGGACGCAGGCTGGATTGCCTTGTACACAGCCATAGCCGGAGGGGCAGAGATTTGTCTGATTCCTGAAATACCCTACGACCTGAATCTTGTGAAAAAACGCATAGAAAAGAGGTATGATCACGGAAGAGGGTTTGTGAACATCGTAGTGGCCGAAGGTGCACACGCAAAAGATGGAAGCATTACCGCGTCGAAAGGCGAAGCAGGGCGCAATGCCATCAGGCTAGGTGGTATAGCATATACCCTTAGTCAGCAACTGAAAGACCTTGGACTCACTGCCGACATTCGCGAGACCGTGCTGGGCCACGTGCAAAGGGGCGGCACACCCACAGCCTTTGACAGGCTGCTGGCTTCTGTATTTGGAGTCAAGGCTTTTGAGCTTATTCTCGAAGGAAAATTCGGGGAGTTGGTGGTATTCAGCAACAACGAATTTAGCTCAGTACCTATAAAGGAGGCTATAAGTGCGTACAATGTGGTAAAACCGAATGGTACTCTCGTGAAGGCAGCCAAGGGACTCGGCATCTCATTCGGAGATTAGCACCCAGCATGCAATTTGTTTGTTTGTTTGCGCAGCAAAGACCAGAGAGCACTACACTTTAGGGTTTGTATTCGGGTCTTCCTCTTCTTCGGTTTTCTCCGCAGCATCGCCCACTGCCTTCACCACGCCTGCCACAGCTTCGCCTTTGGTCTCAGAGCCTTCTGCAGGTGGATCATCCATTTCCCCGCCCTGACTTTCAGAAGCAGCCAAAACTTCTTCAGTGTTGTGCAAAACCATCTGCGGAAATGGAATCTCAATTTCGGCTGCGTCAAAAGCGCGTTTTATGGAGCGCATGGTGTCGCTTTTCACCCGGATCCACCAGTCGTTGTGCACCCAGAACAACACCTTGAGTTCTATAGCGCTGCTTGCAAACTCCTTTACCAATACCACCGGCTCAGGATATTTTCTAATGCGATCATCTTCGCTTATAAGATTGGTCACCAACTCAGTAACTTCATCAAGATTGGTATTATAGTGCACCCCTACGACAATCTCTACACGGCGGGAACTGTCATTCAGTGTCCAGTTTATCAGGTGGTTGTTTAGCAGCTCCCCGTTTGGAATGATCACATCTGAACCGTCGAAGGTGCTCACCACACTGCTTCTGAACCCTATGCTTTTCATGGTTCCCATTTGCCCTCCTATCTCTACAACATCGCCTATGCTCAGTGGCTTCTCGAAAGCGATGATAAGTCCGCTTACCAGGTTGTTCACCACATTTTGAAGCCCGAATCCGATGCCGACACTCAAAGCCCCAAAGATGATCGCAATCTTATCCAAAGCAATACCGGAAATGGCAAAGGCAAACAAGACGCCTACAGAAATAATGGCTATCCGAATCAGCAATAGCCAGCTTCCCAACCCTCCTTTCTTGGCGCTAACCCCTTCAGATGAATTGTTGCCAGCGAAATAAGATACAATCTTTGAAGCCAATCCTGCAACGAGGATTACAGAAACAAAAAGTACAATGCCTCCTACGCTAAATGCGAGGGAGCCAATTTTATGCTTGGCGTGGATAATCTCAGAAATGGGCTCAGTAATCTGATCGTAGATATAGAAGTTGCGTCCTACCAGGATAAACCAACCTACGAGGAGAAAAATGTAGAGATAGGCGGGTGCGTCTTTCCCCAGCTTTTCAAAATCGATGTAGTACCTTTTCTTCTCATCCTCGCGGTACGCTTCGGCACTCAGGGTAAAAACTTCATTGAGAAACCTTAGGCTGTATAGCAGCAACAACCCTACCTGAAGATTGAAATAACCCGCTGTCAACATTCCTTTTGCCAGGTTGTACCTACCGAAGGTGTTGGCCACAAGGGAAATAAAAACGAATACAATAAAAATTCCAATAAAGAGCATCAGCCTCTTTTCCTGCATTTCTTTGCGAATATTCGAAGTAGAGTTCATGATGGCAAAACCCAGACCCAAGGCTGCGCAAGCAGCCAAAACAAAGCGCTCGAATTGAGATGTATGCAACAACATATTGAAGGCACTCACGATGATGGTGAGAACTAAAAAAATGATAAAATACCTTCTCCACAGTCTGTGAAGGCTATCCCACAGTACCAAAAGCAAGAGCAGAGAAGCCACAGTCCAAATAATGGCAAAGAGTGCGAAGGGCGGAGCCGGGAAAATAAACTGCCCAACCGATAAGACAATTATTGCAGCAGTTGATCCCGGGTATCTCGTAACAGTATTGCTCAACATCCCGCTACCGGCACCCATGGTTGCAATAATGTTGATCTTTAGATTTTTCAGATAGTTACCTAAAATGAATATCAACAGCAGCAGAATCAACACCCTTAACCAATGGTTCGAAAAGTAAAACCAGAGTACAAGAACCGATTTATTGAGGGAGTATTTCAGGTTGCTCTTAAGCGGTCTATGGTCATTTTCCCATTGCCAAATGTTTCCTGTTTCTCTGAGAAAAGACCTTGTGGATAAATCTTTTCTGTAACTCTCTATACCTTCGACCCTGGTTACAATTTCATTCTGAACAATGACCGTTCTGAAGCGTAGATTACGTACAGATTTAATAACCTTGTCCAGGTTTTTTTCTGTGCTGCCAATTTCCTTCATCAAGTAGGAAAGGTCCGTTACAAAACCCACCAACTCTGCAGAGTCAGCAGGCAAATAGAATAACATACTGTCGCCTGAGATAGAGTCTATGGAGATGCGGAAAGTCTCCAGTTTCGATAAGTATTTTTCTATTTCATCCTGCCTTTCGGTAGCACGTTCTCTTATTTCATGCAGCATGGTGGCAGAGGTGGCGAGGTTTCGGGCCGATTGAATGCTACCTCTGCTATTAAATATACCTTCGGCAGCTACATCACTGCGCAGCTTAATAAGATGTAAATCCCTGTCAATTTCAATAGTGTCGATACCCCTTTCAAGGTAGGCTGATGTTTGTTGGAATACTTTGCGCAATGCCGAGAATAGCTGGGCCTGCTTGTTGATGCTCAACCTTTCACGATAATCAGATTGGAGCTTTTCGGTTGCTTCTTCGGTTGCCGTTTTAATGTTTGCTCTGAAGGCAGAGTCCACCACCACGTAAAGGGATGAGTCTGACTGGGCACCCATTTCCAGGCAAAGGAAAACAGCACAAACACACACTGCGAAATACCTCATGAAACTAGCTTATAAGATTGGTTGACGTTGATCGGTTTAGCTAACCAATGCCCAAAATTAATTCTCTAAATAAATATTTATCTCTTTATGAGACAGACAGGAGAGCGTCAAACAATTACATTATCGAAGCGGGTACACACCGAAATTTGGCCCAATTAAATCTATTTCATTACGGGAAAGGACATCTATGGGTACTCTGAATGATTCTCTGGGCGCAAACGACGCCAGGCATGCCTCATCGGGAGTTAGTTTATACAGCCATATCTCTGCCCGCTCTGCGTTTAGTAAGCGGGAGCGCAGCTCGAATTCGTGTCCGCTGCTACAACCTGAATAACCTACTTCAAGGAGGAGGCTGTCGCCAGCCAGCGCAGGCAAGGCCACACCAAACTGTGTTACAGCATTGTCGTTTATACTGTACAACGCGCCGAAAGAAATTGTGGCAGGAATGGGTGCGACTTCCGTATCGTCATCATCATTGGCGCAGCTGGCAACAAAAGTTGCTGCAGCAAATAAAAGTATGCACATGTGAAAATTTTTCATACATCTTCCGATAAGTAAGCCAAATGTAGCAAATGTTTCTAATGGCTGTGAATACTTGGTATTCGACTAATTCCATCAAGAAGCAATTCAGGTATTTTCAAAAGTCTTCATTCAATGAAGTTGCATTTAAATCTGTTTTATCTTAGCCGCCCAATTGGAATTTTGATGCACATTCTGCGACTTTACATGAAGACCTACAGCGGCCTCACCACCCCCGCATGGATGCTGGCGCTTGTATTGCTGATCAACCGCAGTGGGAGTATGGTAATTCCTTTCCTGAGCATCTATTTGAGTGCTGAGCTCAACTTCTCCTTGCAACAAACCGGAATGATCCTTTCAATGTTCGGCTTAGGTTCATTGGTTGGCTCTCTGCTAGGTGGTTGGCTCAGTGATAAGTTCGGCCCTTTCTGGGTGCAGTTTCTTTCGTTGCTGCTCGGAGGTATTGGTTTTATTCTTCTGGAAAGAGTGCGCAGCTTCGAGGGGCTCGCCATCTGTTTTTTTGTCGTTACCGTTTTCACCGATGCACTCCGTCCGGCCAATGCAACTGCCGTTTCCCAATTCGCGAAAAAGGAAAACATCACCAGGGCATTCTCCCTTAATAGGATGGCGGTAAACCTGGGCTTTAGCGTAGGACCAATTGCCGGAGGCTTACTTGCCACACTTGGCTACAAGTGGATTTTCTATGCAGATGGTCTCACTTGCATCCTGGCGGCAATGGTATTCTTCTTCTACTTCTTCAGAAAGGAGCCTCGAAACATTGATACCAATTTGAAGCAGGAAGAACTTGCAGCGAACAGACCAAAATCTAAATCACCCTTTCTTGATAAGCAATATCTTGTTTTTGCCGTATTGACAGCTGGCTTTGGAATTGTATTCTTTCAGCTTTTCAATACCCTCCCACTATACTATCGGAACTTCTATTTGCTTTCAGAGGGCACCATCGGTTGGTTGCTTGGGCTCAATGGCTTTATCGTTTTTCTCGTGGAGATGCCGTTGGTTTATTCTCTCGGTACCAAATATACCTTGCGCAGTCTGGTATTTGCTGGGGTGCTGCTCACTGGTGCTTCATTCATTTTTTTAAATCTCGGCATGGGCCTATGGATTCTTGTTGTAGACATGGTGCTGCTCAGCGTTGCTGAAATTCTTGTAATGCCCTACCTCACCACTTACACCACCAACCGTTCTGACTCAACCAACCGGGGTAAATACATGGGCATGTACAGTATGGCGTATAGCCTGGCATTTATTGGTGCTCCGGCGCTGGGTACATTTTTGCTCAGCTATTCCGGATTTCAATGGCTTTGGTGGGCCATGGGCGCTCTGTCAGTGTTGGTG
This sequence comes from Cryomorpha sp., assembly GCA_041749535.1. Taxonomy (GTDB): domain Bacteria; phylum Bacteroidota; class Bacteroidia; order Flavobacteriales_D; family Cryomorphaceae; genus JBBQZU01. Next base: position 74,138 of record JBGTBE010000083.1, read on the forward strand.
GCAACGGGATTTCTGTACAATATGAAGGATGTGCACGCAGCGCCCGAAGCTGCCAAACTGCTGCAAGAAGTTGAAGAGACCACCAACCGCAGCATATAAGTATTGCCAATCACCTAATGGATCTTCACACAGTTGATTGATAATTTTTCGGGTAGCTTTTGCCAGAGCGGTGTTTATTGTCCTTCCACAATACGGTCCTCAGTGTGTTTATCTATTCTTGGCATGCCCGCAGCTATCCAGGCTTTCCCTTCGGTGTAGCCTCTTTCATAGAGTGCATCTGTTTTGGAAAAATCCAACATATCGAATTCACTCCCCAAATGAGGGTTGATGAGGGCATCGCACTTATCAAGTCCTGACTTGCTATTGTTTTGAACCACAATGTTAAAGACTTCAATGGCAATGGCTTTTATGTTGTCGGGCTGGTTGCGAAATTGTACATTGTTTACATCTACCCCCAATATGAAATCGCATTTGCCTTTGAGGGCATCGGAAGGTACATTGTTTATCACCCCTCCATCTACATAACGGCTGCTCCCAATTTTTACGGGAGTGAATAAGATTGGAATACTCGCAGATGCCACCACTGCCTGCCAAACGCTGCCAGTGCTAAATATTTCGAATGATTGGTTGCTCAGGTTTGTTGCGCCCGCAAAAAAAGGAATCTCCAACTTGTCGAAGTCATCGGGCACATGCTTTTCAAGGATGCTGCGCAAATAGGTCATTTCAAGAAATCCGGCAAAGCTCGCCTTGATGCCGAACATTCTCAGCCAGCTTCTCTTCTTGAGCAGGGCAAGCATTTCGCCAGGCCTTACCCCGGCAGCATAAAAAGCACCTACTATGGCGCCCATGCTGGTTCCTGAGATACAGACCGGGCGTATACCCGCGTCGTCAAAAGCTTGCAGCACACCTATATGAATAACTCCACGTGCGCCGCCACCGCTTAGTGCCAGTCCCCAACCCTCGCTTTTCACATTTTTCACGCTGATAAAAATATGAATCATCTTTGGGCCGTGGTGGGTATTCACGTAATTTGGCACAAAATTTACAGGTGCACACCTAAACAATCACTCAAATGAAAGCACTAAAACTATTTTTCTTCCCAGCTCTGATGTTGATTATGATTTCCTGTGGCAGCAAATCCACCTTGGGAGAAAAGGTTAAAGAACCTTTTTCCGGATCGAGCTATGAGTCGAACAACAGGTACTTCCGCGCTGTGGGCAAAGGAAGCAGCGTAAAAGACAATATAGCGCGTGGCAAAGCCGACATAGATGCGAAGAATATGATTGCCGGGCAGGTGAGCACCAATATGCGCAATGTCACGGATCAGTATCTGGGGCAGACTGAAAATGCCAATGCAGCTGAAGTGGCTGACAAGTTTCAGAGCTTGAGCCGACAGGTGATGGATACCAACCTTGCAGACTTGCGGAAAATAGGCGAAGAAAAATACCTGAAAGGTGAAGAATACACGGTCTACATCGCCTACGAAATACACAAGAATTCCATGTTTCGCTTTATGAAAAAGCAGGCCAAATCTGATGCGAAGATTGATGCCATCACGCTGAAGGCCATAGAAGACATACTGGACCAGCAAATTGCGGCAACAGAGGAGTAAGCGGATAAAATCAGCAAATGCTTCTCAGCGCTTTTTGCCTGTGAGGCTGCCAAAAAAATTGCGGGTGAGTTCCCTGAAAATGGTGCGGCCAATTTGCCTTACCATGGTATTCTTGCTGATCTCTTCAATCATGTTGGATTCTTTCTTCACACTTCGCCTTGCAGTTGTGCTTTCTCTATAGTTCGTCTCCCTGTTTAGCTGCACCTCATGCGATTCAGCGTTGGCAATCTTTTTTGCAAGTATTTCAAGAGCACTCTTTGCATCAAGCGTCCGGGCGTATTTTGCAACCAGCGAAGAGCGACCCAATATTTGCTCAATCTCTGCATCGGTAAGTATATCCATGCGTCCCAGTGGTGGGCGGAGGTATGTGCGCGCCAGCGGTGTGGGAATCCCCTTTTCGCTAAGCGCGGTAACCAGTGCTTCGCCTATACCCATGGCAGTGATTACCGATGAAATATCGTAAAAATCCGAAAGCGGATAATTCTCAGCTGTGCGCTTAATGGCTGTGCGGTCTTTGGCTGTAAATGCGCGGAGGGAATGCTGTACTTTGAGGCCCAGCTGACCGAGCACATTCTCCGGAATATCGGTAGGAGATTGGGTACAGAAGAACACCCCCACCCCTTTGGAGCGAATCAGCTTTACGATGGTTTCAATCTTTTCTGTCAACGCCTTGCTCGCTGTGGAGAATACGAGGTGCGCCTCGTCAATGAAAATGCATAGTTTGGGTTTATCTGCATCGCCCTGCTCGGGAAAACTTTCATAAATTTCGCTGAGCAAGCTGAGCATAAATGTGCTAAAAAGCTTTGGTCGGCTTTGAATGTCCGTAAGCCTAATAATTGAAGTTACTCCTTTGCCATCTACGGTCCTTACAAAATCGTTTACATCGAAAGAAGGTTCGCCAAAGAATACCTCTGCATCCTGCTGTTCCAGTTCAATGATCTTTCGCATGATGGTGCTTACCGAAGCACTGGACACACCACCGAATTCTGCCTTGATCTCTTCCTTGCCCTCATCGGAAATGTACTGAAGAATACTCTTCAGGTCCTTGAGATCGAGCAGAGGCATCTGACGAAGGTCGCAGTACCGAAAAACCAATGCCAGCACCCCGCCCTGCGTATCGTTGAGCCCCAGAATCTGCGACATTAGTACAGGTCCAAATTCGGTAACCGTAGCACGTAGCCGTACTCCACCTTCACCACTCAGCGACATGAACTCAACAGGCGTGCCCTGAGGGGTGTAAATTTCACCAATCAGGGAACTGCGCTTCTCGGTGTGTACATTCACCTGTCCGGGCACAGCGATTCCCGACAGGTCTCCTTTGATATCCATCAGTACCGAAGGAACTCCTTTCAGCGAAAGCTGTTCGGCAATAACTTGTAGGGTTTTGGTTTTACCTGTGCCTGTGGCGCCGGCAATAAGACCATGCCTGTTCAGCGTTTTGAGCGGCACCTTGATCAGTACATCCTGAATGGGCTCCTCGCCCAACATGCCGGCACCCAGGGTGATAAAATCGTGCTTCGGGGTATAGCCTGAAGCCATATGTTGTTTAAATAATTCTTGCTGGGTCATAAAATATGGTTCATGGAAGGCTTGGCAACAGGCCAAATTTATGAAAGTTTGTAGAGTGCCTTTCACAGAAAAGAAAAGCCAAAAAAAGAGGTGGGCTTTTAATGCCCACCTCTCGGTGCTTCAGGCTCATTGTCCGGCTTTCGCCAGAAGGAACTCAAACCAAAACCTCATCAAACATGATCCACGAGGCCATCAGCAAAAAATCATGCGAATGCCGGCGTATCGGAGAAAAATATTATTGCTTTGTCAGCTTCGCATTCAAATCAATCACTATCTCTTCCCTACCTGGATTGAAAACAAGCAACAAATCGTTTTGTTGAAAAAAACTATTCCGCTTCGAAGCCATTCCCTTTGTGAGAACCATCGCAGTATGGTTTGCGGCTGGATGCGCCACAACGGCACAATGCTACCCTTCCATTTGGGGCTTTCTCTTCCCTTCCTGCAACCTTCACCGTTACATCGCCTGTAATAATCACCGGACCATTCTTCGTTACTTCTATCACGGCGGCTGAATTCTTCACGTTTGTTTCCGCTGCATTCTTTCGCAAATAACTCAATGCACCAGACGGGCATTTATCAATCTGGGCGATAAGCTCTGCCTCGCTCGCATGTTCCTGTTGTATCCAGGGTTTTTCCTTGGGCTTGTACACCTGGGGCAATTCCCGCACGCACACACCACTGTGGATGCACACGTTCGGTTTCCATACAATGGTTATATTCTCTTTTTCGTAATGTTTCGATTCCATGTTTGTGAGTTTAAGACAAGCGCCAAATTAGGGTTAATTCATTTAACTGAAAATGAATGTAAGAATCCAGAGACGAATTATTGCTCGGAGTTCAAGTTAAGGAAGGTCCTTGCATATAATTTAAACTCCACGGACTGCTCCCCAGTCCTGGTTTTTTACTTCAAAAAATTGACTGAAAGCAAGCACGGGGATTGCTCCGCGATCCCGTTTGGGGGAGCCTTGCATCTTATAAAACCCACAGCCAGCCTTGCTGACCGGGTTTTTTGCATCCAAAAATTGCCTGAAAGCAAGCACGGGGATTGCTGCGCGATCCCAGGGGGGAGCCTTGCATCTAATTTAAACCCACGGCCAGCCTTGCTGACCGGGATTTTTGCATCCAAAAATTGACTGAAAGCAAGCTCGGGGATTGCTGCGCGATCCCGTTTGGGGGAGCCTTGCATCTAATTTAAACCCACGGCCAGCCTTGCTGACCGGGTTTTTTGCATCCAAAAATTGCCTAAAAGCAAGCTTTCGCAATTTTTGGATGCAAAAAACCCACCACGGTTCCCGTGGTGGGTTTGCATCGATGCGGAGAGAGAGGGATTCGAACCCCCGGAGGTTTAACCCTCAACGGTTTTCAAGACCGCCGCAATCGACCACTCTGCCATCTCTCCGCCGCGAAGGTAATTCTTTATTCAAATAAGCAAATGCCAGAATTGCAATTTTTGGGAAATTATGAATTGGCCTCACACAGGAAAAACCTTACCTTCATCAATCAAAATACGGTGAAATAAATGACGATCAACATCTTAAAACTCTTTTTGGGATTCTTTTCTGCTGCATTTTTAACCCTTTCATCCTTCGCAGCTCCCTTTGCGGTTTTTAACCACAAAACTTTCTTTATTCCCGGGCAAGGCCCTGTAGTTGAGACCTATCTCGATTTTCAAGCCCGTTCCATCGCCCTTCGGGAATCTGAACCTGGATTGGTAAAAGGGGTTGTGGAGATCACTATTTTATTCAGGCAAGGTGAAGAAATCATCAAATTTGGGAAGAAAACGCTGGAGAGTCCATCCATGCCCTACAACGATCTTGTGGATTTTCTCGACGTACAGCGATTCAGCCTGAATGCAGGTAAGTACGTTGTGGAGATTACGTTGAAAGACCTGTATGCTTCCGAAAATACGACCACTACCTTCGAAATGGATTTGCTGGTACCCGCGCCAAAGGAAGGCGTGTATTTCTCTGACATTCAGTTGGTATCTGCATTCAAAAAAACGGATACTCCAAACGAGTTTTCAAAATCGGGGTACGATTTGCTACCAATGGTATCTGACGATTTTCTCAATGCCGAAATGCAAGAACTCGTGGCGTACTGTGAGGTATATGGCACAGAGCTTATGGGGAAGGATGAAATGTTTTTGCTCTCAGCGCATCTGGAAGCAGCTACCGGCTCTGCACAAGTTATAGAATCAACGCGAAAAATGGAGAGAAAGAAAACTGCCCAGGTGGTTCCTTATCTGGGCAAGTTTGCGCTTGGTGACCTTGGCTCTGGCGATTACAACCTGGTATTCGAAGTGCGAAACAAGCAAAATGAATTGATGAGCCGCACTGCCCACCCACTAAAACGCATTGCCCCGGCAGGCGCGGCAACAGGTGCCGACGTGAACGCTGAAATGGTAGCCGTAAGCTGGGTGAATCGCTACAACAATAAAAGAGAGCTTTATGAGCATATCAGGTCCTTGCGGCCAATCTCTAACGACAAGGAAATATTTACCGCAGAGAATACCTTGATCAATATTGATGCAAATGAACTTTCCATCTATCAGCATTACTTCTACACCTTCTGGCAAGGCAGAGATGCCAATGACTCTGAAGGGGCTTGGCTGGTATATCTGGAGAAGGTGCGATTTGTAAACGAAAAGTTTGCCACACGCAATAAGAAAGGGTACGAAACTGACCGTGGGCGGGTGTACCTGCGCTATGGTGCTCCTGTAGATATTGTAGACCGTGCCAACGAACCAAACTCTTATCCCTACCAGATTTGGAGGTATTACAAAGCGGATAAGTGGAACAATGTACGCTTTGTATTCTACGATCCCCGCCTTACCAGGGCTGATTATGACTTGCTACACTGCGAGTATATCCCTGGAGAATTGAGCAACCCTCAATGGAAACTAATGTTGCAACAGCGTTCCACTCCTGTAATTGGGGTGGATGACCGCGAGGGCACGGACCATTTCGGAGGAAGGGTTGACGATTATTTCGAGAATCCGCGTTAAATTCGCTGCCATACAGCTACACCCAATCTTTGAAAGCATCGGTAGTCATTCTCAATTACAACGGCGAGAATCACCTTAGGCAGTTTCTTCCTTCAGTAGTGGCACATACGCCTGCTTGGGCAGAAATTGTTGTGGCCGACAATTGCTCTTCCGACCAATCAGTTGAATATCTCCATCGCAATTTTCCAGCGCTACGCGTGCTTGAACTGACAGAAAACCATGGTTTTGCGGGTGGGTACAACAAGGCACTTACACAGGTAGAAGCTGAATATTACATTTTGCTGAACAGCGATGTGGAAGTAACAGAACATTGGCTTGATAAACTCATCGAAAGGATGGATTCAATGCCTGATGTAACTGCATCTCAGCCAAAAATTTGTGATTTCACTAAGCGAGAATACTTTGAGTACGCCGGTGCCAGTGGAGGGTATATTGACAAATACGGATACCCCTTCTGCAGGGGAAGAATATTGAGCAATTGTGAGCGTGACAATGCCCAATATGACGAAACAAGGGAAGTGTTCTGGGCATCTGGAGCATGCATGGTAATCAGGGCTGCTGCATACCACGAAGCAGAAGGTTTCGACGAAAGCCTGTTCGCCCACATGGAAGAAATAGATCTCTGCTGGAGACTTAAAAACCAGGGGCACCTTATTTACTGTTTTCCGGAAGTGAAAGTCTTTCACCTTGGGGGTGGCACCCTTTCGGCGAAGAGACCAAAGAAAACATTTCTCAATTTCAGGAATAGCTTGATCGTGGCACTCAAGAATGACCACCGGGAGCGACTGTTCCAGAGATTGCTAAAAAGACTACTTCTAGATGGATTGGGAGCGTTTTACCTCTTGATTACATCAGGTCCATCCCACTTTTTTGCCGTGGTAAGGGCGCACTTTGCATTCTACATGGTGTTTGGCAAAGTGAGAAGAACCCGCAGAATCCTTAAAGCCAAAGCACATAATAGAAACCATACCGGATTCTATAAAAGGAGCATAGTGCTGGACTATTTCCTTCAAGGTAAAAAAGAATTCGAGACCCTAAGAAGCGCTGATTTTATTCTCTAAAATCGCTTAGAAAAGCAACCGCAAGGTGGTAGCCAGCTACACCAAACCCAGAAATTACGCCTGCGGCGTACCTACTCACATGTGACTTATGACGAAATGATTCCCTCGCGAAGATATTTGTGATATGCACTTCTACCGTGGGTGCGGCAACAGCTGCGACAGCATCAGCAAGAGCAAGAGAAGTGTGCGTATAGGCTGCAGGATTTAGCACAATGCCTTCCACATCCGAAGCATCTGCATGTTGCACAGCCTCTATCAAGTCAGATTCAGAATTTGACTGCGTGTGAGAGATTTTAACTTTCGGAAATTTCTTTCGAAGCTCCTCAACCACCTCATCAAAAGTCTCAGAACCGTAAAGAATTGGCTCCCTTTTGCCGAGTAGATTTAAATTGGGACCGTTAATAATTAGGATGTGCTTCACGTTTGGTGTGTAAGAATTGAAAGCAAATTTACACAA
>JBGTBE010000084.1:0-2106 GCA_041749535.1 Cryomorpha sp.
GAGAGAAAATTGAAATATTAAATTCTGACTGCGGAATGAGTAGATATATAATTGAAACAAGAAAAGCCAGCAGGTAACATAGCATATAGCGTATGGCGGGATTTTCTTACATTAGGAAAATGATCTTCGGATCAAAATTATTCTGGGATGAAAGATATATCTTCGAAAGCCGCCACAAGCTATATGTGTGCCGAGAGTGACGAACGGCTGAAGCTCGTTACGCAACTGTAAGTAAGTTGGTGGAACCGACCCACCGGTGTTGTCCTGCAGGGGGGAGCATCAAAACACCATAAGGTGCTTTGGTAAAGAGCCAAGGTTTTGAGCGTTATGGAAAAGGCTGCGTCATGAGCGTAGTCAGTTAAGAATAATGGAGATGAATAAAAATGAACCTCTGATGAAGTGTCGAGAATGTGCCACAATCTGTCAAAAATGTCTGAAGTATGCCAGACATGAAGAGTCCAGCGGATACCTGTTTACTGGCTGGACGGCAGGCGTCATTCAGGAGGCATGACCATTATTCGGGCTTATTTACGGAACTCGGGAACCTGTGTCGGGATGCAAAGTGAAATGCACAATGTCGCAAAACAGAGGCAGAATAACGATGACCGGCACAGGGACGGACCAGTCTGTAGTAGTGATGAAGTTTCTGTAATGGAAATGGAGCGAAGGGACTGGCTTATTCAGTCTTATCAACGAAACAACTCGCAAGAGGATGATTGAATTTGAGAAGACAAAATCATTACCGATTACCAAAGAGATGGTATGGGAAGCCTACCTGCAGGTAAGGCGAAAAGGCAAAAGTGCGGGAGTAGATGAGCTTAGCATGTCAGAATACAATCTGCAAAGGCATCGACACCTGTATAAAGTCTGGAACCGTCTGGCTTCGGGCAGCTACTTCCCACCACCCGTGCTACAAGTTGAAATCCCCAAGAAAAACGGTTCAACCCGCTTATTGGGTATCCCGACTGTAAGCGACAGGGTAGCACAAACGGTGATAAGAAATCAAATAGAGGGAAGGCTGGAAAAGATCTTTCACCCCCAATCCTACGGTTACCGGCCAAATCGCAGTGCACATCAAGCGCTCGCGCAGGTTCGTGACAATTGCAGGAAATACGATTGGGTGATTGATCTGGACATCAAGAACTTCTTTGACGACATCGATCACGAAAAACTACTCAAGGCGCTGAGTAAACATGTGGAAGAAAAGTGGGTGCTCAGATACATCGAAAGATGGCTCAAAGCTCCACTACAAACTCAAAAAGGAGAAGTACAGGAGAGAACAAAAGGCACACCGCAAGGTGGAGTGATCAGCCCGCTCTTAGCCAATTTGTTTCTGCACTACACACTGGATGTTTGGCTTGGGAAAGTAGATTCTACCATTGAGTTCGTAAGGTATGCCGATGATATTATCATTCACTGCCGCACACAAAGTCAGGCAGCGCTTATCTTACAGCAGATAAAAGCAAGGGTAGAGGAATGTGGATTGACATTGCACCCCGACAAGACAAAAATCGTGTACTGTAAGGATTACCGCAGACAAGGAAAATACAAGGAAGTTAAATTCGATTTTCTTGGCTACTCCTTTCAGCCGCGCACCACCAAATCGAAGAAAACAGGAAAACTGTTCTTGGGGTTTGATTGTGCCATCAGTATTCATTCACGGTCTCGCATATTTGAACAAATCAGGGAAATGAAGATTCCAAGAATGCAATGCAAGAGTATAACAGGCATTGCACATCACTTAAACCCAAAACTCAGGGGGTGGATACGTTACTTTGCAAAATACCGGGGCCATAGTTTGTCCAAAGTGTTTTATATCTTGCGCATAAAACTGGCAAGATGGGCAAGGTATCGCTACAAACGGTATCGAAACAATCTAACAGGTGCCTTTCGCTGGCTGGACAGGGTTCGGGATCAATATCCGAGTTTGTTCTACCACTGGTATGTTGGATATTCGAGTTAATTAGGAATGAATTGAATAAGAAGAGCCGTATGATGGGAGACTATCACGTACGGTTCTGTGAGAGGCTCGGGGTGAAATTCCCCTTGCCTACTCGACGCTTGAGCGTTGAAAATCAACTACAAATCTCTACACCAACTCCCCAT
>JBGTBE010000085.1:0-14886 GCA_041749535.1 Cryomorpha sp.
TAAAACACAGTGGCAAGTACAGTTATCTTGATGAAGGCAGCGGGCAAGTAATTGTAGTGCTGCACGGTTTATTTGGCGCCCTTAGTAATTTCAGGGGTGTAATAGAACACTTCGCCAAAAGCTACAGGGTGGTGGTACCCATGATGCCACTTTACGATTTGCCACTTCTCAAAACTGGAGTTGGCAGTCTTTCAGATTTCATTTTGGGTTTCCTGAAGGATATGGCTATAAAAGATGCAATATTTCTGGGAAATTCGCTGGGTGGTCACGTGGCCTTGGTCAGTGCCAAGAAGAAACCAGAATGGGTGAAAGCGCTTGTACTTACCGGTAGTTCAGGGCTTTATGAGAATGCATTTGGAGGTTCATTTCCCAGAAGGGAGGACAAAGATTACATCAGAAAAAAGATAGCAGTTACTTTCTATGATCCTGAAATGGTGACCGACGAGTTGGTTGAAGTCACTTTTGGAATCGTTCAGGATCGAACGAAACTAATAAAAGTACTTGCGCTGGCCAAGAGTGCTATACGCAACAATATGCGCAACGACCTGCCCAATTACAAAATGCCCGTATGTCTCATCTGGGGTCGAAATGACACCATTACCCCTCCTGAAGTAGCGGATGAATTCAATGAATTCATACCCGACTCAGAACTGTATTGGATTGATAAGTGTGGCCATGCCCCAATGATGGAGCACCCGGATGAATTCAACCGGATATTACATAGCTGGCTGGAAAAGAAGAATCTATAGACGTATGGAAGCTGCAGATATCCTCACGGCCACGTTTATGAAAAGTAGCCCAAAGTGGCAAGAGTGTCCAGAACCTACTTTTCCGGAGTATGCCTTTGTGGGCAGGAGCAACGTGGGTAAATCGTCTCTAATCAACATGATTACCGGACGCAAAGAGCTGGCAAAAACTTCTGGAAAGCCGGGAAAAACACAACTTATCAATCATTTTGCAATAGCACTTCCAGGAGATCATGGCAGGCCTTCCTGGTACCTGGTAGATTTGCCTGGCTATGGCTATGCAAAAGTTTCGAAAACCACCCGCGCACAATTTCAATCGCTGATTAACCCGTACCTCACCAAAAGAACCAATCTCATGTGCACTTTTGTGCTGATTGATGTGCGGCATTCTCCACAACCCATTGACATGGAATTTATGGAAGGTCTTGGCGGTAAGGGCGTACCCTTTGCAATGATTTTTACCAAGGCCGATAAGCTAAAACCCGATGATTTGCAGAAAAACGTAGATGCCTATAATGAGGAGATGCTCAAGAATTGGGAAGTACTCCCGCCTCAATTTATTACATCCTCAGCTAAAATTATGGGCAGGTCTGAGCTTATTGATTTCATACGTTCTACCAATAAGCTCTTCACCCGTGATGGATTCTGAAATCAACTGATGATGCCAGCTTTCGCCCCGAAATTTTTTGCAAAGGCCTTCATCTCATCGGCCAAGGCCTTTTGCCCGGTGGCGCGCTCATAGGTATCTCCCATGGTGAGTATGGTTTGATGAAAAAAACGCTGCATATCATATATGCTCATGTCCTTGTTCCAAAGGTCTATGCGCATGGTATTTTCATCTTTCTCATCCCACAGGGCGAGGAGAAGGGCTTTGCAAATTCCTGAGCCACCACCGTCGCTGGCTTCCCATTTCATTTCTACAGGAACCCTATTTTCATCAAGGCTTACACCAATTTCTATTTTGGTTTGGAGCGATATCTTTTCTTTCATCTTCCTGGTTTGTATGTTTTTAAATAAACCTGATCATCCTTTTGTGCCATCATGGCGCGCAACGTTAAATTCGGATTTGCTTTCATGAAGCTGTCTACCATGCGGTAACCAACCCAGTTTCCCACACCCCCAGGCGATTCGGCAGGCATACCTGGCGTAAAAGGTCCATCGCCCACCATTCTATTAATCTCTTTAATATCCTGGGTGAACAGAAGATCTGACTCGAGAAAATGTTTCCACACACCCCACTCTTCTTGCTCACACCAACCCAACTGGGCTTCAGAGAAGTTTAGAAGGTCGGCATCACTTACTTCGGGCATTAGCGCTTTGGTGAGGTAAATTACCTTGCCGGCATAGACCATCCTTCCCAGTAGGCTCATGTCATTCAAAGTATTCTGGTGAGTTACCATTAACCAACCTTTTAGCGCATTTACCACCAGCAATTCTGGGCGCATCTTGTCCCGCTTATATTGAGGGAACAAATCTGGGGGAAGTTGTTGAACTACCTTAAGGTCACTGCCAGCATACCATTCCAATCCCACTCCCAAATATGCTTTTGTGGGGTATATACCCACGTTAAAACCGGAATTGTACCCTACAATCCGAGGAAGTGTATCGGTTTCAAAAAGCACTGCGTATTTTTTGAATGCATCTGAAAATTGCAGCTCATATGCACCCATGTCTGAAAAGCGGATTTCAATTTCCTTTTGCAATCCCTCCCACATAGGATCAGTGGTAAAGCGCATCAATAGCTGGGCCGACATTGGATTGTCTGAGCGCCCCGACTGCATGATATCGTAGAAATACATATCGAGAAAATCACCATACTTGGCAGTCAATGCCTGAACTTCGGTATGTGCATTGGCCGGATCAACGGCAAAAATATCCATGTCAAGTCTGGCTATAGTGCCATCGTAAACAACTTTATCTGTATCTACTTCCCAACGATTGGAACCGCAAGAAAAACAGATAAATACAATGATGATGAAACACCCTCTATAAACAAAATTCATATTGAAAAAACCGTACTTTTGGCGTGAAATAAAGTTCGCAAAACTAATGAAAAAGCCCATCCTGTCAGCCATTGCTATTCTCATACTCACTTCTATGGTGCATGCTCAAGTACCTGAAACCACGCCTCCCGCACCTCCTGTAGTACCAACTACTCCGGTTGCAGCTGATCAAGCTTCTAAATTCAGGATGGGAATGACTGTTTCGCCAGTGCTAAGTTGGTTTTCGCCAGATGCTGACGCCGATGTGGTGAGCGGCAATGGTGTGCGCTTTTCTGCCAACTACGGATTGAATATGGCATTTAGATTAGGGGTGAATCCCAACTATTTTTTCTCTACAGGCCTATACCTTATCCATACCGGAGGTACCCTGAACCACCAGTTTGCTACAATTTTACCTGGAGATAACACACTGACTATAAGCGAAAGAGAGTCTTTTTTCAGGCTAAACTACGTGAACATCCCTATCACATTTCTTATGCGCACCAACGAAATAGGGTACATGAAGTATTTTGCAAAAGTGGGCTTCGATGCGGGCGTAAATGTAAAGGCAAATGCAGATGTAACTGACAAGGTAGGCGAAACCATACTGGCCGATGAAAAAGCAGATATGAGTGACTATGTAAACCTTGTTCGCACTGCACTCCACCTGGAGCTTGGGTTTGAATACAACCTGACCGGAACCACGGATATCGCAATTTCTCTCGAGTGGAACAATGGGCTCAACAATGTATTCAACGATGATTATCGGCTACCAACTGTAAATTCGACGGGCGGAGTAGCGCTCGATGGCGGTCGCATTAAATCTATTACCAACGCGTTGCTACTCAATGCAACGCTTTATTTCTGAACATTTCTCGAAGGCATTCGGTTATTGAATTATGACTGCAACATTGAAGAACCCTAATGGAGTGGTAGCATATATTTCCAGTTGGCTTAAGTCCTATGCATTGGCAGCTGGTTCGAAAGGTTTTGTAGTAGGAATTTCTGGCGGGGTAGATTCGGCAGTCACTTCAGCACTTTGTGCACGGACAGGCCTTTCTGTTTTATGTCTTGAAATGCCTATTTACCAACACCCCAGTCAGGTAATCAGGGGGCACAAGCACATTGAATCACTACAAGCCCAATTTGCGAATGTGAAATCTGAAAGTGTGGACCTTTCGCAAGTGTTTGATTCATTTGTATCGAAACTTCCTGCCTCAGAAAATACTGATGCGCACGACTTCAGTTTGGTGAATGCGAGGGCAAGATTGCGTATGACTACATTGTATTATTTCGCATCACTTCACGGGTTGCTTGTTGCAGGCACCGGAAATAAGGTGGAAGATTTTGGTATTGGTTTCTACACCAAGTATGGTGATGGAGGGGTAGACCTGAGTCCAATTGCAGATCTCACCAAAAGCGAGGTATATGCTTTGGGCAGAGAAATGATGATCAATGAAGAAATTCTCTCAGCTCCACCCACTGACGGTTTATGGGGGGATGACAGAACAGATGAAGATCAAATAGGTGCGTCATATCCCGAGTTGGAATGGGCCATGGGTTTTCATGGCGAGGAGAGCCGACTCTCAAATCGTCAGAGAGAAGTGCTTAAAATTTACCAGGATTTCAATCTCAGGAACAAACATAAGATGCTGCCAATACCTGTGTGTGAAATACCGACAAACCTGAGGTGAGCCTGATCACAAACTTTCCTATGTTGAAAGATGAATCTTAAAGTATCTCCCAGGTATTTTTCCCTTTCAACAATGCGTCAAGGTCACCGGCCCCTTTGCGCTTAATGCTGTCGGCAATTTGCTCATGAAGTGATTGTTCATACAGGCTTTTCGATTCTTTGTAAAATACGCCGAAAGGTCTTGGGAGTGAGCTGCCGTCAGGCTTTGGCGTGTCAAAGCATCTCATGAGAAGATTCGCTTTAAATCGGTCGTGCTTATCATGAATCCATAAATCGTCTGGCCCAAAACTTCCGGATGCCAAATCGGTAATAACTGGAAGAGCGCCGTCAAGTCTGAGACCTTTTGAATTGTTCTCTCCGAATATAATTGGCTTACCATGCTCAACGAAAACGGCTGTATTCGGCTTGCTGCTCTTGTCCGTAAATACTTCGAAAGCACCATCATTGAAGATGTTGCAGTTCTGGTATATTTCAACGAGTGATGTGCCCTTGTGATCGTTGGCTTCTTTTAAAACATCCCTTAAGTGCTTAGGGTCTCTGTCCATAGTACGCGCTATGAATGTGCCATTTGCACCTGCCGCGAGCGCCAATGGATTGAATGGGTGATCAATGGAGCCCATCGGGGTAGATTTCGTGACTTTGCCTTCCGGTGAAGTTGGAGAATACTGGCCTTTGGTTAACCCATAAATTTCATTGTTGAACAAGAGCACGTTCATATCAAAATTTCGGCGAAGCAAGTGAATCAGATGGTTCCCACCTATGGACAATGCATCGCCATCGCCTGTAATGACCCAGATGCTGAGCGCGGGATTCGCAATCTTGAGACCACTGGCAATGGCCGGTGCCCTTCCATGAATGCTGTGCATACCGTAGGTATTGAGGTAATAAGGAAACCTCGATGAGCATCCTATTCCAGATATAAAAACAATCTCCTCGCGGCGCAAGCCAATCTCCGGAAGGATGGTTTGTACCTGCTTCAAAATACTGTAATCACCACATCCAGGACACCATCTTACTTCTTGATTGCTCGTGAAGTCCTTGGATGTTAATGCAAGTGCTGCTGTATTGCTCATAATTGAAAGTATTTTATAACCTCAGCCTTTATCTCAGCTGAAGAAAATGGAAGACCTTTGACTTTGCTCACTGGTTGCGCATTCACAAGAAACTCGCTGCGAACCATCTTTACAAGTTGGCCGCTGTTTAACTCCGGCACAATTACGTGGCCGAATCCTTTTAACAGATCACCAAGATTCTTGGGGAAAGGATGTATGTGCCGCAAGTGAATGTGCGATACACTATACCCCTCAAAGATGAGCTCCTTGCATGCACTCTTAATTGCGCCATAAGTAGACCCCCAACTCAGCAACAGCAATTTGCTGTGCATCTCTCCCTGGTCAACAGTTTGTAAAGGAATGAAATCAGCAATTCTGTTGATTTTATCAGCCCTGAGCTTCACCATTGTCTGATGGTTCTCAGGATCGTAGGAAATGTTTCCTGTTTCATCTTGCTTTTCAAGGCCACCAATTCTATGCTCCAGACCTGCAATTCCAGGGACTACCCATGGACGCACGCCTTTTTCGTCACGCTTATAGGGCAAGAAAGTGTCGCCATCAGCTTTATCCAGAAGGGGTGGGTGAATTGATGATAAATCATCAGATGACGGATAGCGCCAAGGTTCGGCCCCATTTGCGATGTAGCCATCACTCAAAATAAACACCGGCGTCATATGTTCTACTGCTATACGCACAGCTTCGAACGCTACCTGAAAGCAATCTCTGGGTGAAGATGAAGCGATAACCGGTATGGGTGCTTCCCCATTTCGACCATAAACAGCCTGAAGTAAATCGGCTTGCTCTGTCTTCGTTGGCAGGCCGGTAGATGGCCCTCCCCTTTGTACATTGATTACTACAAGCGGAATTTCTAACATACAGGCAAGACCAAGTGCTTCTCCTTTCAGCGCTATACCTGGACCACTGGATGCAGTAACTCCTATGTTGCCGCCAAATGAAGCGCCAATGGCAGCCGTGATTGCGGCTATTTCATCTTCTGCCTGAAATGTGCGAACATCAAAATTCTTATGCCGGGCCAATTCATGGAGAATATCAGATGCCGGTGTAATGGGATAACTTCCGTAAAATATTGGCAAGCCAGATTTGCGCGAAGCGGCAATCAAGCCGAGTGCTAGGGCCTGATTCCCCATGATATTGCGGTATTTACCTTTGGGAAGGGGCGCGGGTTTTACCTCAAACCGGGTTGTGAAAGTCTCACTGGTATCCCCAAAATTAAACCCTGCCTTCAGCACAGCCAGATTAGAATCAATCAACTCCGGCGACTTTATAAATTTCTCGCGGATGAAAGCTTCTGTAGTGGCCATTTTCCGATTGTACATCCAGTATAGAAACCCCAGTACAAACATGTTCTTACTTCGGTCTTTCTCTTTGGTGCCAAGCGTTGATGTCTTTAGAGCCTCGCGTGTAAGTTTGGTAACGTCAATTTCTATGAGCCTGTACTTACCTAATGAGTTGTCTTCAAGCGGACTTACCCCATCTATATAACCAGCGAGTTTCAGATTCTTGATGTCGAAACCATCGGTATTTGCGATAAGTGTACCACCTATTTTGAGTTTGTCCAGGTTTGCCTTGAGCGCGGCCGAATTCATGACTACCAGTACATCGCATTGATCGCCTGGGGTGTATATTTCAACACTTCCGAAATGAAGCTGGAATCCCGAAACCCCTGCAATGGTGCCTTGTGGTGCGCGTATTTCTGCCGGGTAATTTGGAAAAGTGCTAATATCGTTTCCAAAAAGGGCACTTGTATTTGAGAACTGACTTCCAGTGAGTTGTATACCATCTCCGGAGTCCCCGGCAAAAAGTATAGTTACGTCTTTAAGTTCCTCCATGGAGCGAACATGGTTCGCTGCATCGGTCAGATTGTTATCTTTCATTTATTGAATGCGAGGTAATGAAATTGATACTATTGCGTTCGAAATAGCAGTGGCAGATCGTTCTAATTCTCCTTAATCAGATTTACTGCAACTACTGATGTAATCTCAGGTACGGCTTTAAGGATGCTTTGTTCCACTCCGGCTTTAAGTGTCATGTAGCTCATGCTACAATCCTTACAGGCTCCATGGAACTCTACTTTTGCAACCCTATCAGAAGTTACCTCCACCAAAGTTACATCACCATGGTCAGCTTCCAGAAAGGGTCTGATTTGCTCCAATGCTGCTTCAATCCTGTGCTCAAGTGTATTCATAGCTGTGAAAGTTCAATTGGTTTTCATAGAAACCCGTCGCTCGGAAAGATCTCCGATCTGGGATGTAAAGTTACTTATTATTAGACGGAATGCTTGTGCAGAGAGGGTTTCATCCTGCAGCACGGCTGGCCTTCCTACATCGCCAGATTCGCGAATGCTTTGTATAATGGGAAGTTCGCCTAGAAAGGGTACATTCAGGTTCTGTGCAAGATTACGCGCTCCTTCTTTTCCGAAAATGTAGTACTTGCGGTCGGGCAACTCTGCTGGCGTGAAGTATGCCATATTTTCTATGATTCCCAGCACGGGTACTTTTATAGCCTCGAGCTGAAACATGGAAACGGCTTTGCGCGCATCAGCCAAAGCAACATTCTGGGGTGTGCTCACCACAATGGCGCCGGTAAGTGGCACCCCTTGTACCAGGCTGAGGTGAATATCTCCAGTGCCCGGGGGAAGGTCTATAATCATGTAATCCAAAGGTCCCCACCAAGCATCTGTAAACATCTGAGTGAGCGCCTTGCTGGCCATTGGTCCTCGCCAAACAATGGCTTGAGAAGTATCAGCAAAAAATCCTATCGAGAGCAGTTTTACTCCATAATTCTCGACCGGAACGATGTAGTTTTTACCATTTACCTCTTTGGTGCGGGGCTTTTCGTGTTCTACATCGAACATGATAGGCATTGAGGGTCCATATATGTCAGCGTCAATCAAGCCCACGGAATAACCTTCCCTCACCAGACCTGCAGCAAGATTTGCTGCAACAGTGCTCTTTCCAACGCCGCCCTTTCCAGAAGCCACAGCAATAATATGTTTTACGCCAGGCAGCACTTTGCGCTGTTCTGGAGAACGGTCGTCCTTTGAGAGTATTTCGTTCTGAATCTCCACCTGCACTTCCTTGCCAAACTTTCGTTCTAAGGCAAAACGACAGGCGTCCTCCATTCGTTTTTTGGCATGAAGTGTAGGGTTAATATGAAACAAGGTAAAGGATACAACCTTGTCTTTCACGCTAATATTACTAACCAAATTGAGCTCCACAATGCTCTTCTTGGTATCTGGTTCAATAATATTTGACAGTGTAGATTGGATGTCATCTGCGGTGAAAATCATCGCTATTTAGATTTAGTCAAAATTAAGATAAACAGATGGATTCCAAAAGAGTTCAGTGAAGTTCACCACTTTGTCATTTTCAACTTGAATGCCTTCTGCTTCCAACAATTCCTTCATCAGGTCTGGATGACTGAAATGTAGCTTGCCTGTGAGGCTTCCTGTGCGGTTTACCACCCTATGGGCCGGAATGTATTCTTTCTGAGCGTGTGCGCTGTTCATTGCCCAGCCCACCATGCGCGAAGAGCGGGCCATCCCAAGGTACAATGCAATCGCCCCATAGCTGGTTACCCTTCCTTCGGGAATTTGCTTTACCACTTCGTACACCAATGCGAAGAAGTCGCGGTTTTTTTCTGAAAGCTTTATGATGCTAGCCATTTCTAAGTTTGAATCTTACGTAGTGAATTGGCTGATGCAATTTCAAAAACTTCTCTTCGTAAAATGTTTTCACATGAAGAATAGTCCTTTGATCTTCATCAAAATTCTCAAAGTCAGGTCCATAAAGATTGTCAGTCTGTTCAATTATTTCGTGATTTCCTTCCCTCACGGTTCTCAGTGTAGTTTCGTAAAGTAAAGGACTGTCTGTCTTCACATGGATCTCTCCATTGGCATTGAGAAATCTGGAGTACCTGCCCATGAAATGATGGCTGTTAATCCGCTTGGTACCTTTCCTATCTTTAGGCTGGGGGTCGCTGAACGTGAGCCAAATCTGCTCCACTTCATCAGGCCCGAAGAAGTGGTGAACAAACTCAATTTTTACCCTTAAGAATGCAACATTGGTAAGGCCTTCTTCATGAGCTGTCCTACAGCCTCTCCACAACCTGGCACCTTTAATATCTATGCCGATAAAGTTTCGATCAGGGTACATTCTGGCCAGGGCAAGTGTGTATTCTCCCTTTCCGCAACCCAGCTCTATGCTGATGGGGTTTGGGTTCTCAAAAACGTCCTGATTCCACCTGCCTTTTAAAGGGTGGTTATCCCTCATCATCTCTTCGCTTTCTGGTTCGAAAACGAATGTGAAAGTTTTCATTTCAGCAAAGTGCTCTCTTTTCTTTTTAGCCATATGCAAATTGGGTTGCAAAAGTATGCATTCGCAGCTTTTCTATGCCTATTGCTACATTTGTGAATGCCGAAAATTCTGGTGGCGGTTCTCGATTGGGGTATTGGTCATGCATCGCGTTCTGCACCGGTGATTGAAAGTCTCTTAGCACATGGCGCCAAGGTTGTGATCGCATCATCTGGAAATGCACTGAACTTTCTAAGGATTCGTTTCCCAAGTCTCGATTGGAGGGAATTGCCATCAAAACAGATGGAGTACAACAAGCGAGGTGCTAGAAATGCTTTGTTTCGAAGAATGATTTCTCAACCTGGCATCAACACTACCGAGCACAAATGGGCGAACAAACTGGTGCAAACTGAATATATCTCTGGAATCATCAGTGACAACATTTACGGAGCTTGGAGCAGCTCAGTGCCATCAGTAATTATTACACACCAACTAAATCTTCCAATTCCATTCTTCCAAAAGTTTTTGAATGCACAACTGGCCAGGTGGTTGAATAATTTTGATGCTGTATGGATTCCTGATACAAAGGGAGAAGGCAGTATATCTAAATCCCTTTCAGCGCAAGGCGCTTATAAGGGCAATAAAGCGTGGCTAGGCATTCTTTCAAGATTCAATTCTTCTACAAATGAAAATATTCCCACTGCTGCAGAAAAGAAGTACAACGTAGTGGCATTGCTCAGTGGGCCTGAGCCACAGCGGTCGATGCTGGAAGCGGAATTGACCCATCTGTTTAAGAAACTCCATGAGCCCACGGTGATCGTGCAGGGCAGACTTGGGGGTAATGGGAAAACAAAAAAAATAACAGAGAACCTCAGCATCATTCCGTTTCTTGATGGACATGACTTGGCTGAATTGCTCATATCAGCTGAGGTGGTAATTGCAAGGTCCGGATATTCTACTCTATGCGATTTGTACTCCTTGGGATGCCATGCCGTGCTGGTGCCTACACCCCAACAACCCGAACAGCTATACCTCGCAAAGCACTGTCATAATTCGGGTTGGTCTGTTGCAGCAAAGCAGGGAACGATAAGCGCCGCCCACATCCAAGGTGCTAAATCGAGGCAGTACAAGCCAATAGAGAAAAGCAACGTAGATGCTGTAGTAAATCAGTTCCTGGAAAATATTGGACTTAGGCCTTCTTAAGAGTAAAGCTAAACACAGCACCTTTCTCAATTTCTGAGCGCACATTGATCGTCTGCTTGTGGGCTTCAATAATGTGCTTACAGATTGCCAAGCCAAGCCCTGTGCCACCCTGATGTCTGGAACGACTTTTATCAACCCGGTAGAACCTTTCAAAAAGTCTGGGGAGGTGCACAGGGTCGATGCCGGGACCGTCATCTTCCACTTCCACCAAAATATGCTCGTCCATGTCGAAAAAACGGACGATGACTTTCCCTCCTTCTTTACCGTAATTTATGGAATTGGTAATAAGATTGGTCAGTACCTGACTGATTCTGAACGCATCAGCCTTAACCAGGATGGGTCTGTCATAGGTCTTGTTGAATTTAATTTTGATCTTTCTGTTGTCTGCCTGTTGTTCGCGGCTTTCAATAACTTCCCTCACCAAGTCCACTATATCGATTTTCTCAATGTCCAGCTTCAGGCTTCCCGATTCGAATTGGGTGATGGTATCGAGATCTTCAACAAGCATTGTCATACGCTCCACACTCTTCGCTGCTTTCAGTAAAAACTTTCTGTTGAAGTTAGGATCCTCCAATGCCCCTTCCAGAAGGGTGAGAATATAGCCTTGAATACTGAAAATGGGGGTTTTAAGCTCGTGGGCTACGTTGCCAACGAACTCTTTCCTGAAGTTCTCTTTTTCTCTTAAATCCTTGATTTCGGCCATCCTGTCTTCAGCCCAGTCTACCACTTTTTTATTCACATCACCCAATACATCCTTGCCCATATCCAGTTCAAAGGTATCGCGCTCCACACGCATGGAATGCATATTGCGAAAAATGAGCTTGATCTTATCGTATATAAACTGTTGAAGCGATTTGAAATAGGTAATCCAGGAGACTATAAAGACCAGTATGAAAATGAGAATTAACTGAAGCCAGTTAATGGATGTTGAAAATAGAAGTTCCACACCTGCAACTATCAGCAGTACCAACGCCGACGTGATGAGTGCCGTGTAAAGCGCAATTTCCTTAGGGCTTCGCCCGGTCATTTTGCTTCAAATTTATATCCTACTCCCTTTACAGTTTTAATAATCTTGGTTCCTATTTTTTCCCGCAGTTTCCTGATGTGAACATCAATGGTCCTATCGCCCACCACCACATCATTGCCCCAAATGCTGTTCAATATTATCTCTCTGGTGAAAACCCTACCTGGCTTGCTCATAAGCAGCGCAAGTAATTCGAATTCTTTTTTGGGGAGGTTCATTTCCTCTCCATCAAGCACCACCAAATACTTCTCTTTGTCTATTGTTACTGAGCCCACCGTTTCGACAGATGTACTCGATTCTGTACCTGCTCTTCTGCGAAGCAAAGCTTGTATCCTCGAGAGCAATACCCTGGGTTTTATAGGCTTCGAAATATAATCATCGGCACCGGCATCAAAGCCGGCAATTTGAGAGTAATCTTCTCCTCTTGCGGTCAAAAAGGCTATTAGCGGTGAATTGATTCCTTCCATATTCCTAATCTCCACACATGTCTCAATTCCATCCATTTCAGGCATCATTACATCAAGCAGGATGAGATCTGGCATAAATGATTTGGCAATATCTATAGCGTCTCTGCCATTGCTGGCAGATTTTATATGATACCCTTCTTTTTCAAGATTATACGAAATCAAGTCAATGATATCCGGTTCATCATCAACCAGAAGAATTTTTTCTTTTTTCACTTTACAAAAGATTTACTACGCTCATAATCTTGCAAAAATATACCTAAACCAAAGATCGCGTGTTACAGCAATGTTAACCATATCTTAATTCAAAGGTAGAAAATCATCTTACCAAGTGCGTGACCTTAACGCTATACTCACAATCATGTAACATACTTTTAATATTCACTTAACGTGGGCGCAATCCCTTCATGCCACCTTTGCCACAGTTTTTAACATCAATTTAACATTCAAAAATGAATCCTATGAACACTTACACGAAATTGAGGAATTTCTCAATTATTTTTGCCGCCAGTGCTTTGATAATGACCAGCTGTAGCAGTGACGACGAAGATACGACCCCACCTCCTGTTGAGAATGAGTTTTTAATTACTTCAAACATAAGCGCAAACACTACCTGGACTACGGGTAATACTTACGTGCTCGGGGGGAGAATTGCCGTAACGTCCGGTGCAACCCTTACCATTCAAAAAGGTGTTGTGGTAAAAGGAGAAGCTGGTACTGGTGCCAATGCAACTGCACTTATTATAGCGCGAGGCGCAAAAATCGATGCACAAGGAACTTCAGATGAGCCAATTATCTTCACTTCAGTTGCCGATGAACTTGAACCTGGTATGATAGCCAGTCCAAACCTGGACCCAGACCTGAATGGTCTATGGGGAGGAATTATTGTTTTGGGATTTGCACCTATTTCTGCTGATGCTGAGTCTGTCCAAATTGAAGGAATACCACCGTCAGATCAAAACGGCCTCTATGGCGGAACGAATCCCAACGATAATTCAGGCATTATTCGCTACATCTCCATTCGTCATGGTGGTGCAAATATTGGTGAAGGAAACGAGATCAATGGGCTCACTCTCGGTGGCGTTGGTTCTGGTACAATCGTCGAATATGTAGAAGTAGTAGCCAATCAGGATGATGGTATTGAATGGTTTGGAGGTAACGTAAACGTTTCCAATGCACTCGTTTGGAATGCCGGCGACGATGCTATTGATACGGACCAATCATGGGGTGGAACACTCAATAATTTTATTGTTGTAAACCCAGGCGATGAATGCTTCGAATTGGACGGACCAGAAGGTGCATTTGAGGATGAACATACCATTTCCAACGGATCTATATTTGCCGGTGGAGCCTCTGGCTTGGTTGACAATGACAACAATTCAAGGGTTACTATGACCAACATCTATTTCTTCGGTCTTACCCCTGGTCAGACTTTCGACCAATTGCCAGTAGCCCCGGCTGGGTATAGTGACTTCAGCAACATAGAAGCAGTAATACCAGCGGGTTCAACTGCTGCTGATTTCTTCCTAGGCGGCAGCGATACTTTCGTTACTCCAGTTACTGAAGGAGCCAATACTGTAGGTGCCAATGCTTCTGAGTTTAATGGATGGTCTTGGGCTGAGGTATCTGGTGCGCTCACCGGACTTGGTCTTTAATCATTACCAAACACAAGAATAAATTGATATTGAAAATCTCGCGATAAGCTATCGCGAGATTTTCTTCTTTACTATTTCGAACAGAACAGTCAACATCATGTCCCGAAGTCTATCTCAAATTATCTTTCTTGCTCTGTGCATCTTTTCCAACACATTTCTTTTGGGACAAAATGGCACTATAAGAGGCACCGTTTTCGATGGCGAAACAGGTGAAACCATGCCCGGTGTAAATGTTGTAATTGATGGCACCACGAATGGCGCCGTTACCGATCTGGATGGGGTGTTCAATATTTCCATTGCTCCCGGCAAGTATAACATCAGGGTATCTTTCATCTCCTTTTCACCACAGTTAATCACAGATGTAATAGTAGAGTCCCAGAAAGTAAATCTCTTGGGAGACATTGTGCTCAAAACCGACGCAGAAAACTTACAAGAAGTGGTAATCAGCGCCACTGTAGTGAAGGACAATGAAACGGCCATGCTTACGATGAAGCGCCTTTCTGCCGAAATGATTGATGGAATTTCTGAAGCTAGTTTCAGAAAAATGGGCGACTCAGATGCGGCAAGTTCAGCAGGACGTGTCCCAGGCGTAACCATAGAAGGTGGAAAATATATTTTTGTAAGAGGTCTCGGAGACCGATACACCAAAACCACCTTAAATGGACTTGATTTGCCAGGTCTGGATCCTGACCGCAACACGGTGCAGCTCGACATATTCCCAACATCAGTATTGAGCAATATAGTGGTGCATAAA
>JBGTBE010000086.1:0-10854 GCA_041749535.1 Cryomorpha sp.
ATACTCGCTGATGTGGCTCAAGTCGTAACAGATAATGGAGAAGTTAGCCTTTTCAGGTTTGATGCCCATTATCTGCGCTACCCTTGCCACTGCCTTCACACTCATCAGATCGCATCCAAAGCTGTACACAGTATCTGTAGGGTAAATAATTACCCCTCCACCGCGGAGGCAATCAGCTACCTGCTTCATTTTCTTGGGGTCGGGATTGTCGGGGTGAATATTGATCAGCATAAATATGGTTTGATGGTACGAATATATCAAAATCGAAAATGCAAGAGAGCAGTCTGTAGAAAATGGGGCAACTACCCATCAGGGTTCAATCATTCTTTTTCTTTTTTGCGCGCAAATTTAGCCTGATGCACAGTGGCACTTAGCAGTAGAATTTAAGAAGTTAAAACCAAAAGTTACTTTTACAAGCTGCCCACAAACGCTGAAGCGCAATGCCAATGGAAAACTACCTGGAGCTAAATAGAAGCAATTGGAATGACAGGGCCGAGGCGCACTTCGGCTCCGATTTCTATGATGTGAAGGGTTTTCTGGAAGGAAAGTCCTCCCTGAACGGGCCCGAGTTGTCACTTTTGGGCGACGTAATGGGAAAGCGTGTACTGCACCTTCAGTGTCATTTCGGGCAGGACACCTTATCGCTAGCACGCATGGGAGCTGTGGCAACCGGGGTCGATTTTTCCGAAAAGGCAATTTCCCTGGCCCATGCCCTCAGCGAAAAAGCTGGTGTAGATGCACGTTTTGTTTGCAGTGACATATATTCCCTCCCCTCGGTGTTGGATGAGAAATATGATATTGTATTCACAAGTTATGGCACCATTGGTTGGCTTCCGGACCTCGATAAATGGGCTGCTGTAATAACGCACTTCCTGAGAACAGGGGGTCGATTTGTAATGGTCGATTTCCATCCTGCGCTGTGGATGTGGGACGATCATTTCAAAGACATTGCCTACAGTTATTTCAACGTGGAGCCCATAGTAGAATCTGTATCAGGCACCTACACCGATAAGGACACTTCAATAAAAGGGCAGAATATAAGCTGGAACCACAGCACAAGTGAATTGCTCAATGCCTTGATTAAAAATGGGTTGCATCTCGAGGTGTACAATGAATACGACTACTCCCCGTATAACTGCTTTAATGAAACGGTAGAAGATGAACCTGGAATATTCAGGATCAAACGATTTGGGAACAAGCTTCCCATGATGTACAGTTTGAGGGCTGCGAAGGTTTGATGCTTTAATACTAGGGAAAACGCTCACCAATCCATACTGTAGTTTTCAAACTCCAATGTACCCCAAACTTCCTCGCGGTAGGAATGAAATTCAGCCTTATCGGGCTCAGTAGCGTGAAATGACTCACCCTTGTCTTCCTGTAGGATATATGCGTTCAGTTGTTTGTTGTATCTAAATGTTGTTGATCTGCCCCAGCGCCATGCACTGCCTCCATAATGTGCTATTGAAAATTGATTTTTGTCTATAAAAATTCCAGCATAGGGGTCGCCAAAAGCACCTCCACAAGCTTGGCAAAGCACCAAGCTGTCGTTCCTTGCCCCTTGGGTAAACCCCCCATTTTCATTTCCATGGAGAATGACAACAGGCCTTAAAAGCTCATCTTCATCAGACTCCATGTCACTTTTTAGCACCAAAATATAGTCTGCAATTCCGTCTTCATTCAAGTCCCATCTCGCTGAGTCTAAAATTGCAAAACCCGATGGAATGAATGTCTTAAAATCCAAATGCTGCCCAAAAAAAGGATGTGCAATACATGCAAAATACAGGACCAGAATAGCACGGTTCATGGTGTGTAATTTTAATTTATATGGATTGCTGACGTTGCAATAGCGCTCAAGACTTGTAGTTCACTTTAAAGGAATTCCAGCCTGAATAAATACATCCTGCAACTCCTTCTCGATTGGAAATGGCTTCAGTGGGGGAACGTTTGCACCCCCCGGATTCCCAATGGGAATTTTTCCAACGAATGATTTCACACCTCCAAATATCAGCCGGGGAATTTGACCGACAATCTCCTTTGCGCTCTTGATCTTCATCCCGAAATACAGCATTTTCCAATGCACATAGGTGTGCGCAAAGGGATAGCGCTGTCCGATGATATGTGCTCTTTCAAGATGATTCCAGGCGGTTTGCAGGTTTCCTTTCAGGTATTCAGACCGGTACATCTCCATTTCGGCCAAGTAGTATGGCTTCAGATTTTCTGGGATCAAGGTGTATAATTTCATCGTCGGTATAATAATTTATCGCAGAATAAAAATCTAAAGTACTGACTAACTTATATGTTCTACATTTTATTTCACGTTCAGCATGGCTTTCTTCTGCCACTTCATAATGGCAACAGTTCGCGAATTGCCGCTGGGCAACATATAAACCTTTAAATACCATGGGAAACTAATATGGAACCAAGCACCCTTGCCGATCCCCTAAGTAAATCCTAAATTTATACTCATCAACCAATACCTACTGCCATGAAAACATCTATACTGTGCTACCTTGTATTTGCTTTTTCAAACCTTGTGGTTATAGATTCTACCTGGGGGCAGAATGTAACGGTTACAGATTACAAGATCAATATTCTGGATCAGTACGGGGAGACCTTCGACGGGGTGTTTAAGCCCACTGCCAATAGCAGTGTATTCGTTCAGGATGGAATTACCACATACAACGGATATCAGTACGCAGGCTATTTCAATGCAGAACACCGCCTGTGCCTTGCCCGCAGGTTGGTAACCCAGAAAGTGTGGCAGAAAATAGTTTTTACAGATTATCTCAAAACAAGCGCCGACAGCCACAATGGTATTTCCTTAGGCATATGCGCCCTCGATGGCACCATGCACATCGCCTTCGACCACCACGCCGATGCGCTGAAATACAAAGTTTCCCTGGGCGATGTGGCAAACAATCCGGGGGCTGTCACCTGGGATCAAAACCTGTTTTCGCCTGTGCGGAACTTCCTAATTGCCGGGCAGCCTATACCCATTCTCACCTACCCACGCTTTGTGCCTACACCCGATGGTCACCTGCGGTTCTTCTACCGTCAGAATTACCCTGGCAATGGTGATTGTCGCATCGTGTCGTATGATGGCAATACAGGTACCTGGCATACCAATGAGATATTCATTTCTAAAGTCGGAGTGTACTTCAACCAAACTGCTGGCAATTCGAACAGCCGCAGTCAGTACCACAACCACATTATGTTCGACGATCACGGTACACTGCACACTACTTTCACCTGGAGGGAAGCCAATCAGGGCACGGGCACACAGTACAACCACGACATTGGTTACCTCTTCTCCGAAGATGGGGGCAATACCTGGATGAGCAACAACTATGCGGTGGTAGCCGATGTATCCACAGGGCTTAAGGCCACCTATTTCTCTCCTGACATTGTGGTGGGAAATATCGCTCCGGAGTTGCTGATGATCAATGATCAGGCCCACACTGTAGACCGTAAAGGGAGGGTACATGTGATAGTAAACCATGCGAATACACCCGCGCCTTCTCCAGGCATTTTCGGAGTGGGATTTTACAGGCATTATTACCGCAATGCCATTGGCGTGTGGAAAGTGAATGTGCTGCCTTTTCAAGGTGCCAGACCTATGATGCTCAGCGATGCAGATGGAAATTTATTTCTGCTCTACATTTTTCAGGGCAAGTTTCACATCATCACTGCCGCACCTGCTGATGACTACGAGAATTGGTCACTCATATTTCAAGAAACCATTCCCTCTGCTTCCTTTATCATGGACACCCACAGGTTTTACAACCGTGGTGAGCTCAGTATTCTTACACAGCAAGCCCCGGCGATCCTGGGTGACCCCACTCCCATTTATGTAGCTGATTTTAAACTTGGGTACACCGAGGATTGCCATAAACTCATTGCTCCTTGCGAGACAACTATCGTAACTCTTTCTCCCACCGACGATTGCAGCGTACGGGGTGGGCAATACGCCAACGTAAACTACGGCACAGACCACTTACTTGCCGTTAAAAAAGCTGCGGCAAATACCCAAAAACACCTGGAGACTTATTTGCGTTTTAACATTGCTGAGTTGCAAGGCAAAGGCAGGATTTCAAATGCAGTACTCCGGCTTCATGTGCAGGGCTACAGCGGGCAAGGTGTAAGCAATACACAGCAACAGCTTCACTTCTGCGAGGCCAATTTCTGGTCTGAGAGCGTCCTTAAGTACAACTCTCCCCTCAAACCAGTTTTCACCGAACTTATTGATGTGCAGGCCGGAAGCACCACTTTCGTGGAATGGGATGTCACGGATCTTATGCAATCTCAGGTGATAGAGGATGATGCCTGGCTGAGCATGGCTATCGCCGAAATGAACAATACAAACCACTACATCACCTTTCATTCAAAGGAAGCTGCCAACGCATCAAAGAGACCTGAGCTTATCGTAACATTTGCTGAAAATTACATTACTCCCCTCGCCGATACATACGCCCGCGGCGGGGCGCATGCGAGCACATCCTACGGTAGCGAAATAGAAGTGGTGATAAAAGATGATGGGAATGACAGCTTTGACCGCATGGCTTTTTTAAAATTCGATGTTTCCGCATTTGCCGGTGAAGCTGTGGAGCATGTGTTCTTGCAAATGCACAGAAAAGCCATGACTGCCGATGCACCAACTACACCCTTCGCGGCGCATTTCGTAGCTGATGATGGGTGGGAGGAGCAATTGCTTAACTGGAACAACATGCCACAATATGAAAATATCGCACTCACCGGGGAATACGGTCGCCAAACCATGGAGTGGGATGTTACAGACGCTTTTTTGAATGAAGCAAATGCCGACGGAACACTTTCCCTGGCGCTGAGAAGCACGCGCATGGGTTCTACCCGAAATATTAATCTGTACACCAAAGAAGAGACCAATGAAGCCCTGCACCCAAGGCTGATTGTTCGGTATGGCAATACAGCTGGTGATGCCCAACTTCTTTCTCCAATTGCCGCAGAGCGTGTATTTGCCGACAACGAGATATTGAAGATCTATCCTAACCCGGCAGATGTTAGTTTCACTGCCATACTGAAAACCACAACAGCTGGAACTGCCACATTGTACAGCCCTTCCGGAGCAGTGGTGAGACAATATAATCTCAACGAGATAAGCCAATTCAACGTTCAGGTTGGTGATCTGCCACCGGGAATCTACCTACTCAGGATAGATGACCATAAAAATGGCAATGTAGTTACCGGGAAAGTGGTGAAACGCTAAGTTCAGCACGGTGAATGAAACGCAATATTATTTCCCTCCCTGAATTGCTCCCTTTTCGCAGGGCCGCGTTCATGGCGGACCACAAAGGGATTTCATGCAGGTGTATCCCGCAATACATATTGCTTAGTGTTGGTATTTACGGGTAATAAGTAACACGATAAGAACCAGGTCCAAAATTGTGGTTACAATGTTTACAACCCCTGCAAATGGCGGTGCTCCTTCTGGCCAAAGCTGACCCAATAAGACCATGGCATTGAGCAATAACAGGATTATTAGAAACGGTTTATTAAAAGCCTTCATAAAATTCTAAAGTTTCGGTAAGCATTGTAGGGTTGCGAACGTGCACGAAAAAGTAATCCTCCAAAGATAAATTTTCAACGCTTCCGTATCCTATGTGGTCTGTTAAAGTGGACCACTCACGGCAACGGACAATTACAAGCCAGAGGGCGGCAAATTTCCATTGTTTGCGGTTCGCTTCTCAGGCGAGAAACAGCTTTGTGAAGAAGAATTACTCTATATTCAGTTGTCGTAGGTTAGGGTAAACACCTCACCTTGTTCTTTCAGCATCACGATGTTTGGGCGCAATATACGAACGTCGTCATTGGGACCGATGTGGTAAATTCCTAACATCCGGGTATCTACGTTTAATTTGTCATCCCAAATATTCTTGTACAACCAGGATGGAAGAAATGCCCAGTCCAGGCCTTTCATTTTCAAAATTGTCTCAGGCCATTCGGTATCTCCCGAAAGGTATATTCTCTTCCCATGCCATGTAATCAGGTAAGAGTAGTGGGCAAAAGAAAACTGGTGCCTGGTCTTGAACGCCTCTATTTTAAAATCGGGAATAATACCATTCAGACTCTCCAATTCAGCAATATCCCACTTGCCATACTTCTTACCCTTCTTCTCTTTCATGATTTTATTCATTTTTCCCTTGTAGTAGTGGTCACTGTGCTTGTGGGTGAAAATGAAAAAGGCGTTCTCCATCAGGTTGTCCAGTTCAGTATCCTCATACTCCGCATAATGATGGGCTCCGGACTTATAAGGAAAATCCGTGTATAGGTGAGTTTCTCCATCTGTAATGTGGAGTCCGCAATTTCCGATGTATCTGATTTTTATCTCTCCGGACTGACCTACGCAAACGTTTGATTTTAATATGGAAATTAAGATGATTAATGCAAATATTCTGGTGTGTTTCATGCGTGTGTGCTGGGTTTTAGTTAGTAATTCCGGCGTGTAAATTTTACTTCTGATATTCTGCGTGTGGGTAAATAAGCTTAAAAGCGTTGTAAACGGCCTGGTGCATTAAGGTTGAATGAATTTCATCGGGTAAATAATCGTAAATGACTTTCATTTTTTCACCTCCGTATTTATTGAGCAGTGCATTCAGCGCAACTGCATCCTCGTGCATGATCTTATTTTCTGCTTCATCGCAAGCGCCTATATACACGGTAATGCCTGCGTAATTCCCTGATTGCAATAGCGAAGGTGCTTCCTCCAACAAAACTTCATGGCCCCACCACAAACTGGGACTTATTATAATGTACGTGTCGAAAAGGTGACCGTGCTTCAGCAGTATTTCCGTAGCTAAAAGCCCAGCGAAAGATTCTCCAATCACAGTACGTGCATCACTTGTATGGTATGCTTTGCTGACAAACGGTTGAAGCTCAGTTTCAATAAATGAAATGTAGTTTGCAGAACCACCATAACTCGGGTAATATTCTCTCTTAAGCCCCATCCTTTCCACAAAGTCCAGATTGTCTACGTTAAATGTGCAGTCTCTTTTTCGGTCTGTATTTTCAATGCCCACCACAATGGATTTCGGAAAACGGTTTATCCAGGGCTGGGTATTGAAGCGAACAGTGCCCGCTATGTGAAAAAAATCTTCTTCTATACCTCCGTCAATGATATAGATGACCGGGTACTTCACCGTGTCTTCATGTGCGTAGCCTTCCGGCGTGTATATATTAATGGTTCTCTGTTCACCCAGAATTTTAGAATCTAAGATGGTACTCTGACCCATCACTATAGGATTCTGGGCATTTAAAAGCGGTATTGTGATATAAAAGGCGAGTAAAACAAAAATATATTTTACCATTAAACCTGTTGTTTGTGCAGATTTTCGTCTGCTTTTCCCTGATGATGTGCGACGTGGAAAATGGTAAAATAAGCCATTTCCCGAACCGTCAATTTCCCGAGCAGGGGATGCGGAATGAGGTAGGAATCAAGTTCCAGTTCCGTAAAATTGTCAAGTTTATTACACAAAGCATCAACTTCATTTCTCAAAGCTAGTACCAATGAATCACGCCTGTTGATGGGGACCATTTTTGGTACGAACCGGGATGTTGCCCTTCCACCATCAGCAAGTTTCTTCAAGTATTTCTCTACCAGTTGTTCATAGCTTCTCCCTGTTCTGTTCGATTTACCCCATAAGAGTTTTGGTAAAAACTTGGGCACTCCCATCACCTGCCGAAAGGGTTTAACCGAAAGGTAAATGTGTTCAAGCTGCTGTCCTGCTGTCCATTTCTCGTTTCTGTTCATCAAAAACGCATCATCTGATAACCCACTGATAAAAGAGATAAATGAATTGTGATTCTCTTTGAGGCCTGCCTTAATCTTCTGCTTGTCCATTTTTTTTTTTTCTCTGCACTTAGCAGCTGAGGTAAAAGGAGCATAAGTAAACTTTTACTTCCAGTGGTTGCGCTTCTTGGTTTCAGTAATGTGGGCAAGATGGTGGTTGCAATGCCAGGCATACAGACTTGTATTCTCGTCCAACCTAAATACCTTTCCATGTTCAGGGTGAACAAAGGTTCTTGCGAAATCATCTTCCTTCAGGTTGTTCAGAACTACTGCCCACCTTTCGTGAATACCTTCTATCATTAGCAGTGCAGGCGCAATGGGCATGTTCTTGCTGTCTGCAAGCTCAGCCCATTTGCTTTCGATGTAGGGCTTTATGGTTGGTTGCTCTTCAGTTAAAGCGAGTTTCAATCTTGCCAGCGCGTTCATATGGCTGTCAGCACAGTGATTTACCACTTGTCTGATGGTCCACCCCTCAGGCCTGTATTGTGTATCCAGCTGTACATCTGTGAGGTGGTTTACTTCTTTCTTAAGCCTTTCTGGAAAGGTTGAAATATCATAAATCCACTGCTGTAGCAGGTCTTTCGTGATGGTGGTTGGTTTCTGAAATTTTCCAATTGGGTATTTTAGTTGTTCTAGTGTCATAGAATTTCGTTTGTGATTGAATTGCTTGCATCATCAGTCAGATTGCACAAGTATTGTCTATAAATTATACATGTAGGGTAGAAAAATATTCTTAGCATTTTACCCTTCATTGCGAATGGTAAAGTTGAACATTATACCCATAACTGGTATACAATTTCGAAGATTGCCTTGCTTAACTATAAATTTCGATTGCTCTCCTCCATGCTACTGAAAATTTTACTGTAGAATTAAACTTTCTTAGCTGACAAAGTTAAACCTGGTTCAGCCACAGTGATGGATGTTACATTGCCATCATGCACAATGAAATTTACAATAACAGATGGTGCGCCCTGATATACAAACTCATTTTCAGCTACACACAAAAGCGCTCCACCAGATTTTCCCAGCTTGCCTAGAGAAAGGAGATTTCTCATGTTCAATTTAATTGTAAAACCATCATCTTTCCCTTCACCGTATATATAATCTCCAAGAAACTTCGCTTTCTCTGCTTCAGCCAATTCCAAATACTGCTTACCATCCGGGTCGCCA
The DNA here is from genome assembly GCA_041749535.1 of Cryomorpha sp. Classification (GTDB taxonomy): domain Bacteria; phylum Bacteroidota; class Bacteroidia; order Flavobacteriales_D; family Cryomorphaceae; genus JBBQZU01. Next base: position 8,993 of record JBGTBE010000086.1, read on the forward strand.
AGAGACTGCAAATATTCTACGAGCCTTTGCGCATTTGCTTTGTCAACTCCCTCAGATTCCAAGGCTGTTTTTGCATGTTGTAATAAGGAAATTCCATGAGGTCCAAGGTTCTTTTGAATTCCAGGATAAGATTCTATCATGGTTTTTACAGTATTTAAATCCCCCAAAACGGCATATGTAAAAATTGTAGGAACCGCACCCTGCAAGATCAAATACTCAATGATATCATTCCGTCCAACGTGGGTAGCAGCCCCGATGGCAGATTCCCAATCGCCGTAGCCCCAATCCCAATTTGCCTTAGCCAGTTCTGGCCTTGGATTTACAAGCTCCCTAAGTCGATCTAGATTAAAATGTGCGACGCCAACAACTTCTCGTGCAATTTCCAGCTTGATTGCGGGATACCTTTCATGGGGGGACTCATTCAGTAAGTCAAGGTCAGAGATTATAGACCTGATACTCCTTGAGTATAGAACATTGGGTATAGATGCAGCCAAAAGTCCAAATGCAGAACCTTTTACAAGTACCCGTCTCGACATGCAATCTTGCTTATTCATATCAGAAAATTACATGAAACTGAAGGGTTCCAAAGAGATAATACACAGGTGGAACAAACCGACACACAGACGGTAGGACCAGCGTATATTCGATGAAAATTTTACTTGGGTGATGCAAACTTCCCATGCAAATGCATGCCAACCTTTCGAATATTCGCCTTCTTACTATTCGCCAACATCAGCAAAAAAGCTTCAAAATACTACCAGAATGTTCAGTGTCGGGAATTGCGGACCACAAATTTTTGCCATCCTGTTACATTATTTCCTCTGCCATCATTTGTAAACATAAGATTCTTGACATCATCTCTATGAAGTAAACTACAGCAATGTCCCATTTCATGCGCCAAGGTCGTTGTGCTTGCCGCCCCAGGTATAGAAAGGGTTACATAATCTGTGAGAAGCCCCATCGAGCACCCAATTTTCCCATCTATATGCCGCACAACAAAGGCGGTGATTGGAAAACCTAAATGGATGGGAATTAAATTCCAACCCGCAAGATTGTTCGCGAAGTATTCACCCGCCTCCCCCCATTCATTTGAGGCTGCTCCCGAATCGCATTTTACATCAAGTGCAGCCGAAGGGGCAGGTTTGGGAAGCGTTTGAATCACAGGTTTACCATATGAAATAACTTTAATATCCATTTTATCCTTAAACGTTTTAATGGCAAAATCCACGGCATCTTGCAATTTTTGCAGGGACACTGCATCATTCAAAAGCGAATCGCCCGCTTCGTTTCGCAGTATGAATACCTGAATCCGCATTTTCTTTTGAATGGGTAACCAAACGAGAACCAAGTTTATGATCCTTACAACAATTGCAATGACTACCCGCACAATGACCCTTACTGTGGCCTTCACCGCTCTCCAAACTTTCTTGGCAATTTTCTTAATTTTTGACCAAAATCCCATGTTTTCGTGGTGTAGATTGAATGATCAGATGTAGAGCTTCCCGGATAATCGTTCTTACAGAATAGTCTTTTGGTGTTTACATCTCAAAGAAAAGATGCCTACAAATACCTGATTTATAACTGAAAAGACTTACTCAAATGTAACGAATTATTCCACCTGACCATTCACGAGAACGCAAATAAAAAGAACCAGTGGGATAAATGATCTGGAACGATTCAGGTGCGAACATCCCCACAAATCCAGAATAACAATTCAAAGAAAGAACATCTAAAACCTTGGTTCGGGAGATACTTCCGAACCGCCCATAGTACTGTTAAAGACCAATAAACTTTAGCACTTTAGACATTGTGTATTCATACTTAAATTTTCATTGTCCCAATAGAATTCAAATTCAACCTTG
>JBGTBE010000087.1:0-70660 GCA_041749535.1 Cryomorpha sp.
GAGATCAAAAATCTTTCAACTCAAACAGTCCTCTTTTAAAGGAAGGGGGATTATTTTTAAAAAGGCTGTATTTTGGAGCGGAAACCCGCGTCAAACGGGAATATTGATTTTAAGAATTAAACGTCTTGGACAGGTGTGGAATGGAATGCCAAATATACTCGGCCCATAATGTTATCTTTGCACCTTCAATAAAACGAACAAAAAGATGAGCAAATCTGCTGAAATCAAAAGATTACCCTACAAAGTAAAAGATATTGGCCTTGCAGAATGGGGCCGTAAAGAAATTAGACTGGCAGAAGCCGAAATGCCAGGGCTTATGGCCCTGAGAGAGGAGTTCGGAAAATCGAAACCACTTCAAGGCGCAAGGATTGCAGGTTGCTTGCACATGACAATACAGACTGCTGTATTGATCGAGACCCTCTCAGCACTAGGTGCTCAGGTTACATGGTCTAGCTGCAACATCTTCTCTACCCAAGACCACGCTGCAGCGGCAATTGCTGCTGCGGGTATTCCAGTATATGCATGGAAAGGAATGAACGCCGAGGAGTTTGACTGGTGCATAGAGCAAACCCTCTTCTTTCCTGATGGCCAACCACTGAATATGATTCTTGACGATGGTGGCGACCTTACCAATATGGTATTCGATCAGTTTCCTGAGCTTATAAATGGGATAAGAGGTCTTTCAGAAGAAACCACCACTGGAGTTCATAGGCTCTATGAGCGAATGAAGAAGGGCACGCTACCAATGCCTGCAATCAATGTGAATGATTCAGTGACAAAATCAAAATTTGACAATAAATACGGTTGCAAGGAATCTCTGGTTGATGCTATACGACGAGCTACGGACATTATGATGGCCGGAAAGGTTGCTGTAGTAGCAGGTTATGGCGACGTAGGCAAAGGATCAGCTGCTTCACTTCGCGGTGCAGGTGCACGTGTTATTGTTACAGAGATTGACCCCATCTGCGCGCTGCAAGCGGCAATGGACGGCTACGAGGTGAAGCGTATGAGCGATGCCATACCCGAAGTAGACATTGTGGTTACTGCCACTGGAAATAAAGACATCATTGGTGGCGAGCACTTCAGCAGATTGAAAGACAAAGCTATTGTGTGCAACATTGGTCATTTCGACAATGAAATAGATGTAGCATGGCTCAATAAGAACCACGGCAACTCCAAAATTACCATCAAGCCTCAGGTTGATATGTATACCATCAATGGTAAAGACATCATTCTACTTGCTGAAGGCCGTTTAGTAAATCTCGGATGTGCTACGGGTCATCCTTCTTTTGTGATGTCAAATTCATTTACCAACCAAACGTTGGCACAACTGGAATTGTGGAACAACCACGGTGAATATGAAAACCAAGTGTACACCCTCCCCAAGCATCTGGATGAGAAGGTAGCACGCCTTCATCTTGAGAAGATTGGGGTTCAGCTCGAGACCTTGCGCAAAGACCAGGCAGATTACATCGGAGTATCGGTTGATGGTCCTTTCAAGCCTGATACTTATAGGTATTGAAATGGCTGCGTGATCCTACAACTGAGAAGCCTCTGCTACACTTAGCAGGGGCTTCTGTTTTTATTGAAAGGCATTTTAGCCTAGAAATTAAAAATGCGAAGTTGGTTTGTATTGGAATTGAACTGGGTTTGGAATTTCAGCAATGGCTGCTGGGCTTCTCCACTCAGTGGCACCCCATCAATTACCGAAAAGGTAGAACCGCAGCAATCTTCATCAGAAGCAATAATGTTTGATTCATTTACCGATACCCTGCAGCCCTGTGGAACTTGAAAAGTACAGTGCCTGTCATGCGCTGCAAATTCAGTGAGGCTAACCCTGTACACTATAATACCCCTGGACCCGCCCGTAAGGTGCAACCAACTTCCCGGATTCTGAAGCGTTGAGTAATCGGGCAAGTTTAAATTAATAATGAAGTCCGTTGGAACACGAGGAACTTGTTCATTCCCCTCATCATCATTGTTGCATGAAAATCCAATAATTATAACGAGAAGAAGAATAAAACGTGAAATTAGCATGGTACTTTTACGCATAATGAATACAAAGATGAGATTTCTAAACCGACTAGGAATGGTTAAAGTTGTTCTGTTCATCGCAGTATTGGCGTTCGGGCAAGAAGCCCACGCTCAGAAGAAACCTAAATCACCTGAAAAACAGCAAGAAGAATTTCTGGATTTACAGGATGAAAGAGAGAAAGCCTCTGATGAACAGCTCAAAGCCGATCGAAAAAAACACGAATCCATTCAAACGAAGGAAACCCAGAAACGCATGAAGGCCAATAGAAAAAGGTCGGCGAGAATGCAAGGCAACAAGCATGGTCAAACTTTTTTTCAGAGGTTGTTCACCAAGAAACCAAAGCGAAAATAGCAGGTCTGAAATGTTAAGAATTGCTATTTCATTAATTGCAAAAAGTTTGTGAATTCATAATGCCTACTTAGATTTACTGGGCAAAACGAAAGGTGCCTGTCATGAATTCAGAATTGTTCATCACGGATTTCACTAAATAAGCAGAAGATTGGATTTTAAAGAAGCTGTTTAAGAGTCAAGTAAATTTTTGCTTTGGTTGGGTGAATCATTTTTGAATATATTAGCGGCCTTGTTGCGAAAAATTAACAAAACGTAAACTGTATCTTATGTTGCGAAATATTTACCTGTCATTCCTGGCATTCATCTTTTTTTCTCTGTCCGCGGTGGCTCAGGTAGGTTCTGGAACCTTGAAGGGAAAACTTACAGATTCTGAGACCGGCGAACCTCTACCATTTGTTAACATAGTGTTACAATCAGGTGACCGACAGGTTGCGGGTGGAGCCACAGATTTTGACGGAAACTACACCATCAAACCAATACCCCCAGGTACTTATGATGTGTTGGTCTCCTATGTTGGCTACAATGCACAAAAAATATCTGGTGTCAAAATTACCAGCGAGAAAATTAGCCAGGTAAACATAAAACTGGAAGCAGGTATCAAGTTGAATGAATTCGAACTTGTTGAATATGTGGTGCCACTTATCGACAGGGATGGAGGTACATCTGGGGCAACAGTGACAAGAGAAGACATAGAGAAATTACCTGGCCGATCTGCTACATCAATCGCCACCACAGTGGCAGGGGTTCAAGATACAGGGAATGGAATTTCCGTACGTGGTGCCCGTGAAGAGAATACATTCTATTATATAGATGGGGTAAAAGTTCGTGGTAGCACCAACCTTCCTAAAGCAGCAATTGAACAAGTTCAGGTTATGACCGGTGGAATACCAGCCAGCTATGGTGATGCAACAGGTGGTATTATTGCCGTTACTACAAGGGGAGCTAGTAGCAAATATTTTGGGGGAATCGACATTCTTACTTCAGGATTTAAGGATGAAGATGGCAATGGCGTTGGGCTCGACCCATACGCGCGCACTCAGGTTGAAGGTGTACTTTCCGGTCCTCTACTCTTTAAAAAGGATGCAGAAGGAAACAATGAGCGAGCCTTGTTGGGATTTTTTCTATCCGGAAACTATAGAACTTCTATGGACACACGTCCATCAGCAATAGGCAACTACCGCCTAAAAAGTGAAGTGAGAGACCAACTTGTAGCCCAGCCATTAAATTTTGTGTTCAATGGACTTAATGTATCGGGTGGCGATGGAGTGTACATTGATGAAAATGGAGTGATTCAGCCCGCAGTAGCTCTCACACCAAACATTCAAGGGAACCAGTCCGCACAGTTCATCCGCGAAAGCGATTGGGAAAAGGTTGATGCCAGGCAGAATGCCGGATCAGATGGTGGGTCATTAACAGCCAAAATCGATGTTGCAACTACACCCAACATAGACTTGTCTTTTGGCGGAACATTCGACATAACCAATACATCAAACTACAGCTATGCAAATAGCTTGATGAATTTTCAAAACAACGGTGAGAGCCAAAACTTGAACTTCAGGACATTTGGTCGATTTACCCAGCGCTTTGCATCAGACCCTACAGGACAGAGTGAGAGTCTGATAAAGAATGCCTACTACAGCATCATGGTGGATTATGAGCAAACCAACTTTCGCTCATGGGATCCACGCCATCAGGACAATCTTTTTAACTACGGCCACATTGGTAAGTTTGAAACCATAGAAACCAATAATTATACTTACCGCGACGATACCAGTGCTGTGGGTTTTTATCACAGTGGGTTCAGGGTACTCGAGACGCAGTTTACTCCTAGTGGTTCCAATGCAGATCTTGCATCATACACTTCGGCCCTTTACAATTTTTATGATGATATTGGATTCTCAGTTCGTACCATCGATGATATTGACGCGGCTGGTGGATTGAGAAATGGCCGGACTCCCGCATCGGTTTACAACCTCTACACTGCCATTGGAACTCCATTCAACAATTACCAGAATTTTGACCAGAATCAGTTCAGGATTACAGGATCAGGCTCTGCGGACGTAGGTTCCCATGCTATTACCCTTGGCTTTGAATACGAGCAGTTCACCCAGCGTAATTTTAGCGTAGCTCCTGTAGGCCTTTGGAATGCTGCAAGATTGCTCACAAATGCGCATTTGAACGAACTTGATTTTAATGCTGCGCCGCAGGTAGATTTCATTGGAACCAGTGCATTCTTTACCTACCCAAGACTTATAGATCTCGAAAGCCAAAGCACCTTTGACAGAAATCTTAGAACTTCTCTTGGCCTTGATCCTGATGGCGCTGACATTATTTATGTGGATGCCCTCGATCCAAGTGCTTTTAATCTTGAAATGTTCAGTGCAGATGAATTGTTAAACCAAGGATTCGAGTATGTGGGCTACTATGGATATGACTATAAAGGAGAGAAAACAAGCGGTTCCAGACCAACAATCGATGATTTCTTCAATGAGAGAGATGCCAATGGCAACCTAACCCGTCCAAGGGGTGCTTTCGAACCTATTTATATTGCTGGCTACATCATGGACAAGTTTGCCTTCGATGACATTATTTTCAACGTTGGCCTTCGGGTGGACCGCTTCGATGCCAACCAACCGGTACTTAAAGACCAGTTTGTAATAGGTGAGGCACTCACAGTAGCTGATACACGCAATCCAGAAGGAGCTAACTACTTTCTTCACCCTTCAAGTGTAGGCGAAGATTGGGTTGTATATGTGAATGACCTTCAGAACCCTACCGCTGTAAATGGATACAGAAATGGAAACACATGGTACAACGCCCAAGGTATCGAGGTGCCAGACCCTCGAGTGTTGCGCACAGCTTCAGGAATTGCACCATTGTTGGCAGATCCTAATGCCGTGGGTGAGAACCTCACCGCAGATGCCTTTGAAGACTATAAGCCACAAATAAATGTTATGCCCCGTGTTGCCTTCTCATTTCCAATTTCTGATGAGGCTGTATTCTTCGCACACTATGACATTCTAACTCAGCGCCCTACCGGACAGAACATCTTTAATCCAATTGACTACCTGTACATCATTAACAGAGGCAATGCTGCGATTGCCAACCCAAATCTGCGACCTACGAGAACCACGGATTACGAGTTAGGATTTCAACAAGTATTGTCAAGATCATCATCTCTTAAATTAGCAGCGTTTTATCGTGAAACGCGTGATGAGATTCAGGCACGCCGACTCCTTGAAGCATATCCGGTAACTTACACTTCCTTTGATAATTTTGACTTTGGTACCATCAAAGGAATGTCCCTTACCTATGATTTGCGCCGCACGGGAAATATCACCCTCCGTGTGAACTACACGCTGCAATTCGCTTCTGCAACCGGCTCCAACGCGAACAGCGCTGTGAACCTTGTGAATTCAGGTGAACCTAACCTACGGGTTATTTTCCCTACAGACCGCGATCAACGCCACTTGCTTATCACGACCTTTGATTATAGATATGGAAGTGGCAATGGTTACAATGGACCTGTGATCAACGGAAAGCAGATTCTTTCAAATACAGGATTGAATCTTGTAGGAACTTTGGGTTCTGGTACGCCATACTCTCGTCAGCAACAAGCTACTGCTGATGCATTTATCAACGGAGGTGGTAACAGACAGCTCATTGGATCTGTGAATGGCTCAAGGCTTCCTTCTCAATTCAGGGTTGATGCCCAGCTTGACAAGAGTTGGAATCTTAAGTGGGGGAAAGATGGAGACCGTCAGAAAAGGGCTTCATTGAATACCTACATTTTGATCAACAACCTGTTGAATACCCAGAATATCATCAATGTATACAGGTTTACAGGCAATCCTGATGATGATGGTTACCTCAACTCTCCGCAGTTCCAGCCATCTATTGGCGCCCAGCTTGACGAAACTTCTTTCAGGCAGATGTATGGCTTGAAGGTAAACTCACCAGGTAATTACTCTGTTGCAAGAACCATACAGCTGGGTGTAAGATTAGATTTTTAAAGAACAAATTGCTAAATAAAATAATGTCTCATGAGAGTGTTTAAAACCATAGTACTTTGCGCAGCTCTGCTCATTGCCAGCGTAGATCAACTTTCGGCCCGCGAATGGTTGGGACCCAAATCAAACGATTCTCAGAATGGGGTAAAAGCCAAAGCTGCAGGATGTTCTCCGGCCCAAACTATCACAGAGTTTTATGTGAACAATGTTCGTACCTCTGCCGAAACAGGCGGAAACACCTGGTATGATCGTGGAAATGGACTTCCGTATTATGAAATTCCTGCAGACGAAGGTAACCATGCTGTATTTGCTGGTGCACTTTGGATGGGTGGGATTGACCCTGCCGGTAATCTAAAGTTAGCAGCAATCAGGTTTCGCCAGGTTGGAAATGATTTCTGGCCTGGACCGCTTTCCATTGATGGAACCGCGTCAACCACTGCTCCTACCTGCACCAAATGGGATGAGTTTTTCCTCATGTCAAGGCAAATGGTTGAACTTCACCGTTACTATTTCACTTTGCTGGCTCAAGGACTGGATCCACTGGAAGATCCGCTTTTTGAAAACGGTTACCAAATACCTACCCAGATTCTCGAATGGCCGGCACATGGGGATGTTGGTCTGGGACAAAGTTTTAACATTGCACCTTTTGCAGACTTACGTGACCCGGTAACACGCGATATCATTACAATACCCGGACTATACGAGCCAGACCGTGGTGACTATCCACTCTACGACCTGGAGCAAGAAATTGACTGCCGTCTTAGACTCGTTACCGATCCGGTTCCACTGTTTGGTGACTTCACCATGTACTGGGTATTCAATGATAACGGAAATATCCACACCGAATCTCAAGGCCAGCCTATAGGTATGGAGGTTCAAGGTCAAATGTTTGGTTTTACAACCAATGATGAAATCAACAACATGACCTTTTGCAACTATGTCTTGATTAACCGTGGAACTTTGACCTTGCAAAACACCTTCTTCTGCCAGTGGGTAGATACCGATCTTGGTAATGCCAATGATGACTTTGTAGGTTGTGATGTAGGTCGTGGATTGGGATACAGTTACAATGGCGATAACAATGATGAAGGTTCTACAAGCGGTCCGGGTTATGGAGAGCAACCACCTGCAATCGGAATTGACTTCTTCGAAGGCCCCTACCAGGATGCCGATGAAATAAACAACCTTGTAGGAATTGGATTTAATGAGGCCCTTAATGGTTTGGGATATCTAGATCTAAGTTTACCAGCCGACGAGCAGGATTCCATTATTGACAATGAGCGTTTTGGAATGCGAAGGTTTCTTTATCATTCTAATACAGGCCAGGGTGCACCTGCTCCAACAACTGACCCAACTATTGCCATAGAATATTACAATATGATGAGAGGTATTTGGAGAGATGGAACACCTATGACAGTTGGCGGTCTGGGATATAACCCTACCGATTTGTCAGCGGTGCAAACAGACTTTATGTTCCCTGGCACCAGCGATCCTCTCTTTTGGGGTACACAGGGCATCGACCCTAATTTCCCGGATGAGGCAGGATGGACTGAAGAAACTTCGAACAATCCGGCGGGTGACCGACGTTTTCTACAATCTGCAGGACCATTCACACTGCTTCCGGGTCAGTTCAATAATATTACTGTTGGAGTAGTGTATGCAAGGGCGCTTACCGGGGGGCCATTTGCCTCCGTGCGGTCTCTGCTCACAGTTGATGACAAGGCCCAGGCCTTGTTCGAAAACTGTTTTAGACTGCTCGACGGACCCGACGCTCCGGATATTACTTTCCAGGAACTCGACAAAGAGATCATTCTTTATATCAGAAACAGCAATCCTATTTCAAACAATAGATTTGAAGCTTACGAAGAGCTGGATCCAACAATCCCACCAATGAATACCGAAGGTGAAGAAAATGATCGATTTTACAGATTTCAGGGATATCAGATATACCAGCTCAGAAGCTCTGAAGTCTCTATATCCGACCTGGAAAACCCTGCAGATGCACGTATTGTATTCCAATGTGATGTAGTCGATGGTGTTGGTCAGATCGTTAATTTCATTTTTGATGAAGAAATTGGTCTTCCAGTTCCTGTTGAACAGGTGAATGGGGCAGATGCAGGAATTCAGCATTCCGTTCGGCTAACCCAAGATCTTTTTGCGAGTGGCGACAACCGCCTTGTGAACTTTAAGAAATACTACTATGTGGCAGTAGCTTATGGCTATAATAACTATGAGGAATATGATCCAAATACAGACCAGCTTACCGGACAGTCCAGACCTTACCTACGCGGAAGGAGCGGGGCCGCGGGTGCAATACAGGAAGTGGTTGTAATTCCACACAAACCAATCCCTGAAGAAGGTGGCACAATTCCACAAAGTCAATTTGGTGAAGGATTTCCAATAAGCAGAATAGAAGGCGCTGGAAATGGTGGGAACGAGCTGAGGCTCACGCAGGAAACCATAGACAATATCATGTCTGGCTCACCATATAAAAGTGATGTTTTGGTATATGAACCTGGTTTTGGACCTTTGAATGTAAAGGTTGTAGATCCTCTGAATGTAAAGTCAGCCGACTTCGAGCTGAGGTTTTACAATGAGAAGGATGCCAACGGCCTTTATGTTGGAGACATGGAGAATGCAAGATGGTATCTTGTAGACAAAAACGCATCTTCGGATACCATTTTTAGTGAAACAAGCATCAAGATTTCAAATGAGCAGATTATACCAGAATATGGTATTTCAGTGGACATAGGTCAATATGCGTATGTTAGAAACAATCCACTCTCTGCGATTGCTACTTTCTATCCGGACCTTCTTAATTCGGATATAGAGTTTCTTTCCGGCCCAGCTGATTGGCTAACAGGTATATCCGATGTTGATGGACTGAACTCGCAAAACTGGATTCGTTCAGGATCCACTGATGAAGAGTCAGAAGGTACATCTCCTTGCTTCCTTTTGCCTGATGGTACCATTGCACCTTTTGTGTACAACGACCATGTGAATGTGGATGATGATCAAATTTATGAGGGTGTAGTTGACGGAATTTTGGCTCCTGCCAGATTGGCTGCGGCATACAATTGTGGTCCTTCACCTATGACAACTGATGCCAGAGCACAAATTCAGAATGCTTCAAGAGATATTTCCGTGATTGGCTCTATTTCTTTGATTATAACCCCAGATAAAAGCAAGTGGACAAGAGGTCCAGTGTTTGAGATGCAAACAGATCCTGTCTATGCTCAATTTAACGCTGAGAAACTTTATCTGCGCGGTGCGCTTTCTGTAGATAAGAATGGAAGAAACCAATTGGATCCAGGTGCAAATCTTGACGAATGCACCTACTTTGGGCAGCAAGTTATTACCCAAGCGTACCTTGATGGTTTGAGTTCTGCCGCTCAGGATGCTCTACTGAGTGGTCTTGAGCTTGAGTACCCTCAACTTGAATCATTGAGCGATTTAATTGGGCTTTCTTTGGGAATGGGCTGGTTTCCCGGGTATGCTGTAAATCATGAAACTGGTGAGCGACAAAACATTGGTTTCGGCGAAAACTCCTTCCTTTCTGCTGACAATGGCCGCGATATGTTGTGGAATCCATCCCCACGTGTTACAACACCATTGGGTCTGCAGGAATTATTTGGCGGTGAGCACTATGTTTATGTTTTCAGAAATGAAGCCCTTCGTCGGGATTTAACCAATCAAATGCCCATGTATGACGGTGGACAGTTTGCCTATTCCAATATGAATGGAAGCATAACCCAGCGCAGAAATGTATACCGAGGTATGGATTGGGTAATGTTCCCAATGCTTACGGGATCACAACCTTGGTTGCCCGTAGAAGATGGCTTGGTTCCTGGTGAAGTCCACATTACAGCTAAAGTTGCCAAACCTTACGAGGCTTATGCAACCGCTGCTGAAGAATTGGGTGATGCATCATTGCCGTATGTATCTCCATCGTCGAATATAGATGAGAGCGATAATCAGTGGTATCCTTATTATGAATTTAGCACGAAAGGTTTTGAAACCATTACTCAAGACATTACAGCCGCAGAATCTGCCCTTGATCTCATTGACGTAGTGCCCAATCCTTACTTCGCTTATTCTGCCTACGAGTCGAGCAGGGTGGACAACAGGGTGAAGTTTATCAACTTACCACAGGAATGTAAGATTCAAATTTTCACTTTGAACGGAACCCTTATTCGCATTTTTGAAAAAGACAATCCTTTGACCTTCCTTGAGTGGGATTTACAAAATGAGAAGTTTATTCCTATAGCCGGTGGAATGTACTTGGTACATATTCAAGTTCCAGGAGTGGGTGAGCGGGTAGTGAAATTCTTTGCGGCTACTCGCCCAACTGACTTAAGAAACTTCTAATTAATAAGTAACTGATCGAATCAACAGACCAGAAGATGAAACAATTTTCAAACCTAACATCACTTGCCCTCTTGGCATCACTCGCATTTAGTATAAGCCTTCCTGCTTTTGCAGGCAATCCTGATAGAACCGGTTCTGCAGGTGGTATGCAACTGCTGGTAAATCCTTGGGTGCGCAGCAATGCACTCTCGGGGGCGAATATGGCCAGTGCATCTCCACTCGAGTCTATGTATCTCAATGTGGCCGGGATGGCAATGGTGAAATCCACGGAAGTAGGATTCACATACATCAATTACCTCTCTGGTGCTGATGTGGGAATCAATAGCCTCGGTCTCGTTCAAAGAGTAGGAGAGACAGGCTCAATTGGGCTTAGTGTCTCATCCTATGATTTTGGCGATATCCGACATACTACTACCGAAACACCGGATGGTGATGGTACCTTTTTTAATGTTAATATGTTGAACATAGGTCTCTCTTATGCCAAGGCATTTTCCAATAGTATTTATGGTGGATTGACCGTGAAACTAATAAATGAAGGGGTTTCTGACCTTAAGGCAACAGGAGTGGCATTCGATGCAGGTATCAAGTATATCACAGGCGAAAGGGATCAGGTTCAGTTTGGAATTTCCTTGCGCAATGTTGGACCACCGATGTCTTTTTCTGGTGATGGTTTGAGCTTTGAGACTGATGCTCCCCAAGGTGAATATTCCCTGACATCTGAGTTCAGATCCCAGGACTACGAATTGCCATCGCTTGTGAATATAGCTTTCAGCTATGATTTCCTTTTGGCTGAAGACCATATACTCACTGCCAGTGGAGCCTTTGTAGCACACTCCTTCAGTGAAGATAATTTTTTAGGGAGTGCGGAATACTCCTTTAAAAATATGCTTTACCTAAGAGCAGGTTACCACTACGAACCCAATATCACAGACGATGAAATGCGAAGGATTGTCTACACTGGTTTTTCAGCCGGAGCAGGTTTGCAATTTGAGCTCGGGGAGAAAAAAACCCTTATCAGTGTGGATTATGCATACAGGGCAACTGATCCATTTAACGGATCGCATGCCATTGGCGCTAGAATACACGTAGGTCGCGCTCAGTAATCAAGGATTTTATATTACATTTGTAACTCAGAGAAAGCCCTTTCGTGGGGTTTTCTCTTTTTTTGATATATGGACTAAACCACCTAAAGCCATGTCGCAAATTAATTACTACACACAGGAAGGCTTAAACCGATTGAAGTCGGATTTGCACCAGCTCAAAACTGTTGAGCGACCAAAAATTTCTCAGCAAATAGCTGAAGCTCGTGATAAGGGTGACCTTTCCGAAAATGCGGAATATGACGCTGCCAAGGAGGCTCAAGGCTTGCTTGAAGCCCGTATTGCAAAGATGGATGACATGCTGGCAAATGCCAGGGTTGTGGATGAGTCAAAAATGGACGCATCGAAGGCCTATATTCTGAGCAAGGTGAAAATTAAGAACCTTGCTAACAACCAATTGATGGAGTATCAATTGGTAGCTGAGAATGAAGCAGATATTCGACAAAAGAAAATCTCAGTGGATTCTCCAATAGGAAAAGGGCTGTTGGGAAAAGCAGTCGGCGAAGTAGCAGAGATTGATGTTCCTGCAGGTAGGGTACAATTCGAAGTGGTTGAAATAAACCGTTGACAGTATGTCGACCATATTCAGCAAAATAATAAGCGGAGAGATACCAGCATATAAAGTAGCAGAGAACGATACCTTCTTGGCATTTCTAGATATCAGTCCACTCAAAGCTGGCCATACACTTGTGATCCCAAAACAAGAAATCGACTACATATTTGAAGTTCCCGATACCTTGCTTGGTGATATGATGGTATTTGCAAAAGCAGTGGCACTTAAAATAGAGAAAGTTATACCCTGCGAGCGTATCGGCGTCTGTGTGATAGGGTTGGAAGTGCGTCATGCTCATATTCACTTGATACCGATGAACAGTATAAGTGATATGAACTTTGCCCGCCCCAAACTCTCCTTGCCAGCTGAAGAAATGGAGAGTATTGCAGATCGAATCAGGAAAGGCTGAGTTCTCTAGCTTAATCTTCTTTTTGGATTGGCGCTGATAAACGCTTTCCAGCTTCCTGCACCTGAAAGTGTGTTTTTACCGGCCTGAAAGCTATGGCACACGGCTGCTGCAAGACCATCAGTTGCATCAAGTTGCTCGGGGACTGATGTCATACTGAGAATGTTCTGTATCATTTTGGCAACTTGTTCTTTTGATGCATTCCCATTTCCTGTTATCGACTGCTTTATTTTTCTCGGAGCATATTCTGTATAAGGCATTTGACGGCTCAAAGCTGCTGCAATGGCTACCCCTTGCGCCCTGCCAAGTTTCAGCATACTCTGTACATTCTTTCCGTAAAAGGGAGCTTCTATAGCCAACTCATCAGGATGGTATTGCTCAATGAGTCCAATGGTTTTTTCAAATATGACCTTCAACTTCATCGCGTGATCTTCATATTTTTCAAGATGAATTACACCGTAACTTACCAATGAAAGTTTTGATGCTTTTTGCATGATCAATCCGTAACCCATGATGGTGGTCCCAGGGTCTATGCCAAGAATGATGCGTTCTGTTGCCAATAACTTACCTTTAGAGGCTAAATGTATAAAACACTTTCCATAGCCATCAATAGGCCAGGAATGCGGATCATCGTTTCATTGGGAATGCTGTTTTCCGTTGTATTGGTGTTAATGATGAAAGGGGTGCCACTCTTTTATTTTGATTTGAATATTTGGAACAGTGTGTCAGTAGCCTTGGTGCTCGTTTTAGCAATGATGCCCTTAAATCTCTACTGCGAAAGCAGAAAATGGCAATCACTAATGAATTCGGATGCAGTGGGCTTCACATTGTCCTTCAAGCAAGTGTTGGCCGGATTGTGCGCTGGGTTTATTACCCCTAATAGAATAGGCGAGTTAGCGGGTAGGTTGTACAGAATGCCTCCTGATTTGCTTGGCAGGGGAGGTGCCATGGCTCTTGCCGGAAGTGCCGTTCAGGGCAACATTACATTGGCTTTTGGATTGGTGGGAATCATGGTTTTTCCTATGATTCCAGAATGGAAGATGTTCTCATCAGTAATGGTGAGTCCCCTTTTGCTTCTGTTGATGGCTCTGACGTTCGCATGTGCTGTAGTTTGGTTTGTACCATACTTCAGAAGAAAGTCAATAATTGCTTGGAAGGAGCTTCGCTCACTCGAATTGTATACAATCATGAATGCTTACAAATGGGGAATACTGCGCTACCTGGTTTTTTCCTTGCAATTTATCATTGTATTGCATGCCCTTGGATGCAATCTATCTATATTTCATTGCTTTGCAGGTGTATCTCTCCTGTACTTTTGCCAGAGCTTTGTGCCCGGGGCTGCGTTTGGTGAAATTGGATTCCGAGAAACTTTTGCCGTAGTCATTTTTGGAGCTACCATGCCGGGTGCCTTGCTACCTGCTGCAGCAACGCTTTTTATATGGCTGGCCAACATAGTAATACCTGTCGCATTGACCAGTATTTTTTTAGGTTACGCACAGCGCAATGTTGCCTGAGTATCAATCCATATTTTCTATATTTTCTGCGACAATTATGGCGCTGTATGGCGCATTAATCTTGTCGATCTTGGGCACATTGCTTCTCTACAGGAAGGCACGACGTAAATTTCAGAATGAATCATCACTTTCTGTAATTATTCCATTTAGAAATGAAGGAATGCGAATTTTTGAGAAAATTGTCAAGATCAAAGCTTCAGGTTTACTTAAGAAGTGCGATGCAATTTTTGTCAACGATCATTCCTCTGACTTCGCTCAGGGGGAATTAGATGTGCGACAAGCTACTGGGGTTAAATATATTTCACTGCCCCCAGGAGTTCATGGAAAAAAGCAGGCGATCACGCATGGTGTAAAAGAATCAACTTCGAGGTGGATTCTCACCAATGATACGGATAGCGACATAGACATCGAAATCATTGAACACATTCCAGGAGAAGACGCATCAGCAAAGCTGATTGTACTTCCAATAAAACCTAAAGGTGGTGGAAACGGTTTTGCCAAACTTTTTGCTTTGGAATTTATGATTTTACAAGGTGTAGGACTTGCCTTTGCAAAATGGGGTTATCCTGTGCTTGCCAATGGGGCTGGGTTGTTAGTACATCGCGAAGCATTTATCCACACTTTGAATAAGCGATATGATTGGGAATTAGAAGGTGGGGATGATATTTTTACCACATTGGCGGTGCGCAAACATTTCGGACCATCAAGCATTGACGCGCTCATCACCAAACATGCACTTATTGAAACTTCCTTTGATCATAGTTTTTCTGCTTTATGGAAACAACGGGTTCGATGGATATCTAAAGTGCCTTCTGTCAACAATTTTCTGTTTGGCGCGCTCGCATGGTTCGTCTTACTGGCCAATGCAGTTGCATCTATGCTCCTGCTCATGTTGGTATTGGACCCTCGTAAAGAATTAGCAGCCTTATTGATGTTGAAATGGATTCCCGAAGTAACTTTGGCAGCATGGGGAGTTTTGTATTTTCGACGATTGGACTGCGCATTATGGACATGGCCGGCACTGCTTCTATACCCAATTTATTTGCCTTTCCTTGCTTTGACTGCTGTACTTTGGAAACCCCGTTGGAAATATTGAAATGATTCAGCCAAATTCATCGCGCACACCCGCGCAACGTGCTTGGTTGCGGTTCCGCGCAAACAGGCAAGCCATGGTTGGCTTGGTTATCATTGCTGTGGCAACACTCATTGCATTACTTGGGGCCAATATCAGGCCCGATACTGCGCAAGATGCCAATACACAGCAAGTGTCCATCTCACGCAAAGCACCAAACTTTCAAGTTACCATGCTTCGAATTGCATCAGGAGGGAGCGAAGAGAATTCAGGGTTTTTTAATGCGCTATTTTTTGGCAGCAAGCCAAAAGCGTATTTTGAGATTCCCATTCACAGTTTCTCAATTTCATCGGATACAATTTCAGGATATTATTACAGCGGTGAAGACAACATACCGGGAAGACCTTTTGCGATGCACCTTGCTTCAGTGATTTTTCCCATAGAACCAGGTACACTGGAATGCAGTATCGGGGAATGTGCCGCCACCCTCATGAATGGTTCAATAAAACGCTTTTCGATGGAAGGTGTTGATGAGGTTGTTGGGAAGGAACACATTGTAAAGAAAAAGTTTCTATTGGGTACTGACAAATTTGGCCGTGACATGTTCAGCCGATTGCTTGCCGGCACCATTATATCCCTCTCGGTAGGTCTCATTTCAGTGCTTATTTCCTTGGTGCTGGGCATTGGCCTTGGAGCAATAGCCGGCTATTTTGGGGGCGGGATTGATGATGCTATTACCTGGCTTATAAATGTGATATGGTCAATACCCACCCTTTTGTTGGTCATTGCCATCACCTTTGCACTCGGAAAAGGTTTCGTTCAGGTTTTTATTGCAGTAGGGCTTACGATGTGGGTTGAAGTAGCACGGGTAGTTCGTGGCCAAGTGCTTTCCCTGAGGCATATGGAATACATTGAAGCAGCCAGAGCGCTGGGATATACACCCATGCGAATTATCTTGGTTCACGTAATTCCAAATATCATGGGTCCTGTGATCGTCATCTCTGCGGCCAATTTTGCCAGCGCCATTTTGCTGGAAGCAGGTTTGAGTTTTCTAGGAATTGGCGCACAGATACCTATGGCTTCATGGGGCCAAATGATTAAGGACCACTACGCCTATATTACCACCAACATGGCTTATCTGGCCATACTTCCGGGACTTTGCATAATGGTTCTGGTACTCGCATTTATGCTTGTGGGCAGCGGACTTAGAGACGCAATGGATACAAGGTCGAAAGCCTAAAATACCCAAAGGGCACACATGTATATTACACCACCGACAACCATAAAAAAAAGTGTGTATGGCAATATTTCTCGCGCACGAAGCCCAGTGATAGCGAGGAGTGGAAGTGCCCAAAATGGTTGAAGCATATTGGTAACCTGATCGCCATATGCCATTGCAAGTATACTTTTTCCAAGATCTATGTTCAATGCCATGGTCGATTCAATAATTACCGGACCCTGAATCATCCATTGTCCACCTCCGCTAGGAATGAATATATTGATCAGCGCAGCGCTTAAAAAGGTGAGAATGGCGTGTGAGCTGCCTCCAGAATTGTGTATGAAAAACTGGGCCAAAGCTTCGACCATACCGGTATTTTTCATCACTCCCATGATTCCAAAATAAAGCGGAAATTGGATTAAGATTGAAGAAGCACCTCGCGCGGCTTCTTCAGCCGCACCAGCAAACTTGTGTAGGTTTCCATGTGCCACGAGACCTACACCAAATAATAAAAGGTTAATGAAATTCGCATCTATATAATGGAGTTTGCCATCCATGGCCATGTAGGATGCATAAGCCGCAGCTGTAAAGAGAGAAAATATTCCCAAACCTAGAGCCAACAAAGGCTTGTGATCCAAGCGCTCTGCTCTGAATTGAGGATACATGTTTTCTTCTCTTTTTTCCCGAGAGTTTCGCAGAACATATTCAGATGGTATGCTCTTTTTGCCGAGAGAATAGGCGCTAAATGGAACGATGATCAGCAAGGCGATCGATACCGAGATGTTCATAGAAGAGAGTATTGTATCTCCAAATCCTATGGCATCAGGCAACGTTGCCAAGTTGGTGCCTAATCCACTCATAAGTGAGTCGAGGTGCCCGGGTTCAGCTACCTTAATCAATGAACTACCACTAAAACCGCCATGAAAAACCATCATCCCAGTATAGCCACAGGCGCCAATCAAAGGATAGTTTATACGCAACCCTTTGCGCTGACTTCTTTCACCTATTTTGCGTGCAAAAACAGCACCCAATATGAGTCCAAGCCCCCAATTTAACAAGCCAGCTGCGATGCACACGAAAGTTACTATGGCAGCAGCCTTAGCGGTGCTGTTGCAGTATTTGGCTGCATAGTTTATCGCATCAGACACAGGAGCGGAAAGCGCTAAGGAATGTCCGAGAACCAAGATGAGCATCATTTGAAAGGCAAAGACAAGCATAGGACTGTCCCAAATACCCTGATACCACATGGTGGTGACGCTGATGGTATGCAGGCCTAATCCGACCCCATCAGGTTTGAAAAAGAGTATCGCTACAGAAAGCACGAATGCAGTAAGAATGACTGCCAAGGCAAATGGGCCTGGCATAGCTGATCTGAATATAAATTCGAACCTTTCTGAAAATGACATTTTCCTCAGCTAAACACAGCAAAGGATTTAGAAAGGAAGGTCATCACTCTCTTCATTCATTCGCACAGGCTCTGCGCTAGGCATAGGAGGAAGATCGCTACCCAGATTAGATGCAGGGGCTTCTTTCTCCAGTCTCCACGCTTCGAGCGTGTTGAAATATTTAATCTCCTTCGTATTTGGGTTTTCCCACTTTCGCCCGCGAAGGTTGAAGTTTACTTTTACAGTTTCACCTGTATTCATCGGGTCCAAAAGTGAGCACCGATCCTGCGTGAGTTGAAACATTACCTCTTGAGGATATTGACTTGCTTCATCACTCAATACGAATTCTCGTTTGCGAAAAGAGTCTGTTACTTGCTGTGTGTCGAATTTGGCGACAAGTTTGCCTGAAAATGAAAACATAAGATTTATGGTTAATTGTTAAAACTCAATAATGTGAGCAAGGCTTTGCGGGCATCGCCATTGCTGATGTGCAATTTAGCTCGTTGGTGCAATTCTTTTTCCAAAAGGATAGGATCATCCTGTAGGGAAACAAATAATTCTGCCAACTCAGTAAGCCTGTACTCATTTACTTCGGTCTCATCGGGCAGTGATTCTACATTGCCTAACTGACCAAGGTCATTGCCCGACAAGATAAGACTATTTCTAATATCTGCGGGCAGTGAATTTACACCTATTCCTATACTTTGGAGCGGTTTAGGTACTTCAAAAAGTGCAGCTCCAAAGGCACGTGCATACCAATCGCCTCCCATGCGCGCTACAGTATCAATGCGCGTTTGGTCAATCCGTAGCTCTTCGTTAATCAGGTCTTCCCTAACATGGATTCTGAGTACCTCACAGATCACCAAATTTCCAGCTCCTCCTTCGTTACCCAGCGCAACAACATCATTCACTTTGCATTCAAACTGAACAGGTGATTCTTTCACTCTAAAAGGTGTTACCAAATCTGATTTGAGCATGGTGAAACCAGATTTTTCAAATTCATTCACCCCTTTGGGATACTCAGTGCTTGCCAAAGACATTTGATGCACCATATCATAGTTTACAATATTGATCACCACCTCTTTGGTTTCGAGAATATTTTCCAGGGTGTGTTTCGTGGTATTGTCTCTGCCTCGTCTTGCCGGAGAAAAAATAAGAATGGGTGGACGCGCACTGAACACATTAAAAAAGCTAAAAGGAGAGAGATTGGGGTTTTCATCCCTGTCTACCGTGCTGGCAAAAGCGATGGGTCTTGGTCCAATAGACCCCAATAATATGCCGTGAAGCTTGGCTGTGGGCAACTCTGAAGGAGAAAAACTCCGCATTGATTAAAATTTTTACAAAGGTAAAAACTCGATCAGATCATAAGTCGGTTTGTTTTTAACCAAATCTCGTTATCTTTGCCGCCCCGATGACCACTGCGGATGTGGTGAAATTGGTAGACACGCCAGACTTAGGATCTGGTGCCGCGAGGTATGGGGGTTCGAGTCCCTTCATCCGCACTAGAAAGCTGCTCCTTCATGGAAGCAGCTTTTTTTATTATGAATACTTAACTACTGGTTCAATTTTGGGATGCCGCCTTCAATTTCCACTGTATTTGTTTCGGAGTCTTCCTTTGCGGCATTCTTAATTTCAAGTACCCATGAATTGAAATCGAAATCGGTTTCATCATATGTAACACCAAGTCTTACTACCACCATTTTCTCCTTTTGGAGAATAGCTACTTGTTGCCCCTGAAATCCATCAAACCAATAATCTTCAGGATCTAGATTGCTGTATTTTCCAGATTGATTTGTCCACACCTGCCCTCCATATTGACCAGCAGAAGCTTGAGACGGAGTTCTGATAAAGTCAATCCAAGTGGAGTCAATAATTTGCTCATTCATCCACCTTCCGTGTTGCAAAGTCAATTGGCCAACCTTTGCCCAATCTCGTGCAGAAGCATATGCATAAGAGGAACCTACGAAATGCCCCGACCTGTCGGTCTCAAGCAAGAAAGTTTTTGCACCAATTGGGGCGAATATAGAAGCATAGGGGAAATTGATGTATGCTTCACTTGTGCTGAATGCATCGCTGAGTGCATTGGCCAGTATGTTGGTTGTTCCACTGCTGTATAACCATGTTTCACCGGGCTTATGGGCCAAAGAAACTGAGGCTGCATATTCACCCATATTTTCTTCCCTATAGAGCATTGCAGTAGCATTCGATACTTTGCCATAGTCTTCTTCCCAGTCCAGACCGGTGGTCATCTGCATGATTTGTCTCAACGTAATTTGGCCTCGCTCATCGTTTTGCCACCCAACAATTGGCGCGGGTTCATCAAGATTCCAATACCCATTTTTGTGAAGAACTCCCGCCAGCAAACCTGTGATGCTCTTTGCCATACTCCACCCTAGTAAGGGAGTTTCAGTGCCAATACCACTTGCATAAGCTTCACCGATTATTTCGCCGTTTTGTAATACCACAACTGCTCTGCTTTGCAGCAGTGAGCTACCCTCTTTGTCGAAGACGCGCATGATCGCTTCTTGCATGGATTGGTTTCCAGTTATTACCTTTTCAGGAAATATCTCAGCTCCGTAATCCGCATCGTAGATTTTTATGGATGTAGTCAAATATTCATCTGCAATACGCTTGTTCATCACCACGCAACCCTGACCCTCACGATACACAGCCTTCTTTTTATGCATTCCGAAAACCGATGATTCTATAACTTTTTGCCCGGCATCAGCTTTATTGGTGGCCAGCCACAATGGGCCGAAGCCCAATTCTACGCGCTCAGCTTCTTCTTGCGAAAGCCCTGTAACGAACATACACGAACAGAGGATCTTTGCATTATAGCCAGAAATTATTTCAAGTTTTGGGTAGAGAAAGATGTAAAAGAGCAATCCAACCAATGCCAGTAGGGAAATTATTGCGGTAAGTGTCTTTTTCATGGTTAGCTTTGTAGACTGGGATGGTTGGATTCGCTGCGAATGGATAAAGTAAATGAAACTTTGTGGTGGTTCAAAACATTTGGTTGCAGGCCGACGTAATCATTGCAAATAACTGAAATTATGAGAACTGCCTTTGTTTATGATATAGTGAAACGCTGGGTTTTTTTAGGAGCCACAGTGATAATGGTATTCATGAATTTTCTCTCAAATGCCATTCCTTTTGGCGGTCAAACCAATGCTGAAGTGAGCGCCCTATACCCAACCCTCATCACTCCCGCAGGCTATGCATTCTCTATATGGGGAGTTATATATGTCACCCTCTTGGTCCTTGCTGTTTTCCAACTTCAAAGGGCGAGAGAGATTCGATTCTACAAATTGGTGTGGCCATATTTTATTATTAGCTGTATTGCCAATTCCCTTTGGCTAGTTGCTTTCCAGAATGAATGGCTTGGGCTGTCTGTCGCAATAATACTGGTTTTGCTTTGGAGTCTTTTTTCCATTTTCAAGCTTTTCTATAGACTCAGAAGACTTCTCAATACTACCCATAAATTCTTCTTTCATATTCCAATGGGTCTATATTTTGGGTGGGTGAGTATAGCTACTATGGTCAATGTGGCCGTCTTTGTCCGTTCACTAAACCTATCCTTTCTAACTGGTCTTGATGAAGTTTGCGCCATCGCATTACTCACATTGGGTTTCGCACTCACCATGTACGTCCTATTGGCGCACAGAGATTATTTTTTCGCCTTGTCAGTCATTTGGGCATATGTGGCTATTTGGATTGCAAACACTGATTGCGACTCAGTGATGAATACAGCAAAAATTGCGGCAATTGTTCTAACAGCCACTCTGCTGTTCCAGTTTGTTTCAGGGCGGTTAAAAGTGGCATTCTACGGGAAACAGGTTTCCTGATGTAAATTCAGCTATTGAGTATGCTATTTATAGAAGACACAATGGTCTTTGTAGCGCCTCCGTTGGTAAGCACCAGATTTCTTGCAGCCTTACCAGCCTCATTAATTCCATCTGGATACTTAAGCCATTTATTTAATGTCAATTCAAAGTCGGAGTAGTTTGCTATGCTGACGGCAGCTCCGGAAGCTATAAGGTCTACAGCTTCTTTGAACTTCTCATATTTAGGCCCAAAAATAATTGGCTTACCGTACACAGCAGCTTCCAGGGTGTTGTGTATTCCAGCGCCAAATCCCCCACCAATATAGCAGATATCGCCATAGTGATATAGCTTATTAAGCAAGCCTATCGTGTCAATTATCAGCACATTACAAGACACAGAAGCTGCACTCCACTCAGAGAATAAAATTGAGTTATGGAATTTTGCTTGTAACGCTCTAATGTGCAACTTGTCCGTTTCGTGAGGTGCCACAATCAGCTTGATGCCATATCTTTCAGCATTTGAGCCCAAGTAGGTGTGAAGTATTTCTTCATCTGCGGGCCATGTACTCCCTGCCACCAATATCGCGCTACCCCTCGTGAACGCTTCGATCTTAGGCAAGGCTTTCCATTCATTACATACCGCGATAACCCGATCAAAACGGGTGTCGCCTGCCACCGTTGAGCTGACCCCTACTTTTGACAGCAATTCAGCGCTTTTCTCATCCTGGGTGAAAATGTGATTGATCATTTTCAAAGTCTTTGAGAACCAAGTTCCCCAAGGCTTAAAGTACACCTGGCTTTCTCGAAATTTTGCTGAAATGAGAAAAATGGGTATAGACCTACCTTGTAAAGCTGCGATGTAGTTGTGCCAAATCTCATACTTTACAAAGATGGCCAATCTCGGATTGTAGGTATTTAGAAATTTCTTCACATTGGCGGGTGTGTCGGCAGGAAGATAGCACACCAGGTCGGCACCTGGATAGGTTTTGCGAATTTCGTAACCGGAAGGACTAAAGAAGGTAAGTAGGATTTTTACTTCAGGATGTTGTGCCCTAATCAATTCTAGCACAGGCCTGCCTTGTTCAAATTCTCCAAGTGAAGCGCAGTGCATCCAAACTGGTCTTTCTGCGAGTGGTACTGAAGTCACTTTTCTACCGCTTACCCATAGACGGGCTTTCGGATGCCAAAGCGCTGTGACCCGAATTGCTGCGGTATAGATGAGGATACCAAGGTTGTATAAGTTTCGCATTCTATTTGACGTAGAAACTGTCGTCCGTCTGTTTGTAAACCGGAAGCGCCCAACCCACCCTGAGTCCTATCATAAAATCTGTGTAGATATCATCGGTATAGCGCATTTCATCAATGTTGTATGTTCTGAAATCACGTGTGAATCCTTGGTAAAAGTCAAATCCCACATAGAAATTAGCGAACCGGTTGTTGCTGAAGTTTTGGTACCCGATGAATTGATAAAGTGCTGGCCCTGCCCTCTTCCTATCATATCCTTTTCGGTAATCTCCTTCAAGCGGAGGAATGTCGGCCTCACGGGTTTCAATCCATGTGCGGTGCTCTAAATAATTCAACCCAAACTTCACTACAATGCCTGAATTTGGATTTGGTCCGATGACCGGAAATATCTTTCCAGCGTAAAACCCAGTGGCAAAGCCTCTTTCCTGAACTACTACCGTGATGTATTCCCCTTCTACGCCTATTATAAATCCGTCCTGGGTCCTCAATTCCTTAAAAAGCTCATTTGAATCTTTTACCTCATTGCCAAAAAGATAATTGAAATCAACCCCGAAAAGAAAGTTGTTCTTGGTTTTGTATGCATATGAAAAACCAACCATGGCGTTGGTGCCGTAGAGTTTGCTCATATCTCCGTATGGCAGATGAAAACCGCCCTGAATTTGGAATAACGACATGGGAACGCCTTCCTTTGATACATTGCCCTGAGCATGTGTCAAATGGCTGAAAAGGAATGCTAAAGCAATGAAGATCAGTTCTTTTTTTACCATGATACTTGTTGGCATCCTACTCTCTTCAAAAGGGTTGAGTTGGTATAAATGAGTATATTCGCCGACGCAAATTTAAACCTTTCGATGAAGAAAATTCAAATGGTAGATCTCGTAACCCAATACGAGAAAATCCAGGACGAAGTTGATGCAGCTGTTCTAAACGTAATTCGTTCTGCAGCCTTTATTAATGGTCCGGAAGTGAAACAATTCCAGGCAGAGCTGGAAAACTACCTTCAGGTAAAACATGTCATTCCGTGCGCAAATGGTACTGATGCGCTCCAAATTGCCATGATGGCCCTGGGGCTGAAGCCTGGTGACGAAGTAATTACGGCCAACTTTACGTACGTCGCTACTGCCGAGGTTATCGCACTTCTTCAGCTCACTCCTGTGTTGGTCGATGTGGATCCTTATACTTTTAATATCAGTGTAGAAGCTGTAAAGGCAGCGATTACTCCACAGACCAAGGCAATTGTACCCGTCCATTTATTTGGTCAATGTGCACCCATGGAAGAGCTGCTTGAAGTTGCCAAACAGCACAATTTATTCATCATAGAAGATACGGCCCAGGCTATTGGAGCCGAATATACCTTCAATGATGGCTCAGTAAAAAAGGCGGGAACCATGGGGGATATAGGTGCAACATCTTTTTTTCCGAGTAAGAATCTCGGCTGTTTTGGAGATGGCGGTGCCATCTTTACCAACAATGACGCGTACGCAGCTCGCCTTCGTATGATCGCTAACCATGGCCAAAGCCGACAGTATTACCACGATGAAGTGGGTGTAAACTCTCGCTTAGATTCCATACAAGCCGCCATTTTGCGAATTAAACTCAGGCGCCTTGATGATTATGCGGCTGCCAGGAATACAGTTGCGACATTTTACGACAATGCTTTTAAGAACCTTTCGGAAATTACCACCCCAGTGCGGTATGAGAAGTCTACCCATGTTTTCCATCAATATACCATGCAGCTGCATGGGATAGACAGAGATGCGCTTAAGAATTTCCTTCAGGAAAAGGGGATTCCGATGATGATTTACTACCCGGTTCCATTGCATCTTCAGAAAGCTTATTTGGACCCACGATATACCGAAGGTGATTTCCCGGTTACGGAGCAGCTCTGTGAATCAGTAGCTTCACTTCCAATGCAAACTGAGCTCGATACTGAGCAGCTTACTTTTATTACTGATGCTGTAAAATCATTTATAAATAGTTCTAAATCATGAAAATAGCCGTCATCGGAACTGGCTATGTTGGCTTGGTTACAGGTACCTGTTTTGCAGAAACGGGCAATGATGTGATTTGTGTCGATATCAATGAAGAGAAGGTTAGGAAAATGCAGGCAGGTGAGGTTCCGATCTACGAGCCCTATCTCGATGCGGTGTTTCACAGAAACATAAGGCAAAAGCGTTTGCATTTCACAACCAATTTGGAAGATGCTATCAAAAATGCCAAGATCATTTTTCTTGCATTGCCCACCCCTCCCGGTGAGGATGGATCTGCTGACCTTTCATACGTTTTGGGCGTGGCTGATCAGCTGGGCAAACTGCTCGAAGAGTACACCGTGATTGTGGACAAGAGCACTGTTCCTGTCGGAACCTCAGAACTGGTGCACAAAACCATCGCCCGGCATGCCAAGGTGGAATTTGCTGTGGTCTCCAATCCCGAGTTTCTTCGTGAGGGTTTTGCGGTTGAAGATTTCATGAAACCAGATAGGGTAGTGATAGGTACCAACTCTGCCCGCGCTGCGGGAATCATGGAAGAGCTATACAAGCCTTTTGTTCGCCAGGGCAACCCGCTTTTGGTGATGGATGAGCGATCTGCTGAGCTTACAAAGTATGCCGCCAATGCTTTTCTGGCCACCAAGATTACATTTATGAATGAGATTGCAAACTTCTGTGAGCAGGTAGGTGCCGATGTGGATATGGTGCGCGCCGGAATCGGAACGGACACAAGAATAGGGAAGCGATTCCTCTTTCCAGGAATAGGCTATGGGGGCAGTTGCTTCCCCAAAGATGTTCAGGCGCTTGCTCGCAGTGGAAATGAGCATGGTTACCACTTTGAAATTCTTGACGCTGTACTCAAAGTAAACAACCGGCAAAAACTCATGCTGGTGAACAAACTCAACAGGTTCTACAACAACAACCTTGCGGGTAAAAAATTTGCCATTTGGGGATTGGCCTTTAAGCCAGATACTGATGATATTCGTGAGGCTCCGGCTCTCTACATGATTGATGCACTTCTTGCCGCTGGTGCTGAAATTTCAGCTTTCGACCCTGAGGCTATGGCCAATGTTAGAGCGCTTTACGAAGGAAAAATCGGCTTTGCTGAAGATATGTACGATGTGATTAAGGGTGCTGATGCTTTGCTGATTGCTACTGAATGGTCCGTATTCCGGAATCCAGATTTTGAACGCATTGGCGAATTGCTCACACAAAGGGTCATCTTTGATGGCCGCAACCTATACGAGAATCGAAAATTGCAAAGCATGGGATTCCACTATGAGAGCATAGGACGAGAAACTGTAACACAATGAGTGCTTCAGAACGTGTTCTCATTACCGGTGCAGCCGGTTTCCTTGGTTCGCATCTTTGCGATCGATTTATAAAGGACGGCTACGATGTGGTTGGTATGGACAACCTCATTACAGGCGATCTGCGCAATATTGAACACTTGTTTCAATACGAGCGATTCACCTTTTACCACCATGACGTAAGCAACTTTGTTCACGTACCCGGTCCTTTGAAGTATATACTTCACTTTGCTTCACCTGCCAGCCCCATTGACTACCTGAAGATTCCGATTCAGACCCTCAAAGTAGGCAGCCTTGGCACCCACAATCTTTTAGGTTTGGCAAAAGCCAAACAGGCGCGAATCCTTGTAGCCAGCACCAGTGAAGTGTATGGAGACCCGGAAGTTCACCCTCAGAAAGAAACCTATTGGGGGCATGTGAACCCAATTGGTCCACGCGGTGTGTATGATGAGGCAAAGCGCTTTCAGGAAGCCATCACAATGGCCTACCACCGATTTCATGGTTTAGAAACAAGAATTATTAGAATATTCAATACCTATGGACCTCGCATGAGGCTTAATGATGGCAGGGTGTTGCCTGCATTTATTGGTCAGGCACTCAGGGGAGAAAAATTTACCATTTTCGGGGATGGCTCTCAGACCAGGTCATTTTGTTATGTAGATGATTTGATTGATGGCATCGTAAGATTGCTGTTTTCTGATTACAGTGATCCTGTAAACATTGGCAACCCCGATGAAATTACCATCGCTGAATTTGCAAAAGAGATTGTAGACCTCACTGGAATCAACCACGGTATTGATTACCGCTCCCTACCACATGACGATCCAAAGAAGCGAAGACCTGACATTACCGTAGCCCAAACAGTACTCGAGTGGCAGCCCAAGATAGATCGACGCACTGGTTTGGCACGGACTCTTGCCTATTTCACAGCACTTCAACCCGAAGAACTTTACAAGGCCGAACATAAGATTTTTGATAAATATATTAAACGCTGATGGACTATTTCGCGCACGAAACAGCGGTGATTGATCCTGGATGTACCATTGGAAAAGGTACAAAAATATGGCACTTCAGCCACATCATGCCCGATTGTAAGCTTGGTGAGAATTGCAATATTGGGCAAAATGTTGTCATTTCTCCAGGGGTGATTCTCGGTAGCAATGTAAAGGTTCAAAACAATGTATCAATCTATACAGGCGTGGTCTGTGAAGATGACGTATTTCTTGGACCTTCTATGGTATTTACCAATGTGATCAACCCCCGTAGCGCCGTGAACAGAAGAGGGGGCTATGCCAGTACCCTCGTGAAAAAAGGGGTGTCAATTGGCGCCAATGCCACCATCGTTTGCGGAAACGATATAGGAGAATACGCATTCATAGGCGCAGGCGCTGTGGTTACCAAAACGGTGAAGCCATATGCACTGCTAGTGGGAAATCCAGCACGTCAAACGGGTTGGATGAGTAAATTCGGTCACAAACTTCAATTCAACGGGCAAAAC
The DNA here is from genome assembly GCA_041749535.1 of Cryomorpha sp. Lineage (GTDB taxonomy): Bacteria > Bacteroidota > Bacteroidia > Flavobacteriales_D > Cryomorphaceae > JBBQZU01. The sequence continues at coordinate 27,879 of JBGTBE010000087.1, forward strand.
CTTGCCCAATGCCCGGAAGGTGGTGACTGGTATAAGCTAACTGATAACGAAGTACAACCTCATGAGCTATAGCAAAATTAAGTTTGCAGTAGTTGGCTGTGGCCATATTGGCAAGCGCCATGCAGAAATGATCATTCGCAACGAAGAATCTGAACTTGTTGCTCTTTCAGATGTGATCAGCATTGATGATGCCAACGCTGCTCATTTCGGTGTACCTTTTTATCCCGGGTTAAAAGAAATGCTCAGCGCCCATCCTGAGATTGATGTGGTAAATGTGTGCACACCCAATGGTTTGCACGCAAGTCAATCTTTGATATCCCTTTTGGAAAAGAAGCACGTGGTTTGCGAGAAACCAATGGGACTTACCAAAGCCCAATGTGAAGAAGTGATATTTAAATCACTTCAGGTGAGCCGCCATGTATTCTGTGTAATGCAAAATCGCTACTCCCCACCTTCGGTCTGGCTCAAAGACATGATAGACAGCAAGCGCCTTGGCGAGATATATCTTGTAGAGATAAATTGCTACTGGAATCGGGATGAACGATACTACAAAAAAGGAAATTGGAAAGGGACAAATACCCTGGATGGCGGAACGCTTTTCACCCAGTTTTCGCATTTTGTGGACATTATGTATTGGCTTTTTGGTGATATCGAAGATATAACAGGCCGATTTGCTGATTTTAACCACAAGGACATTACTGAATTTGAAGACAGTGGATTGGTGAATTTCAAATTCATAAACGGAGGTCTGGGCTCGCTGAATTACTCAACTTCTGTGTGGGGCCAGAACCTTGAAAGCAGCATGACAATTATAGGTAGTAAAGGAAGCATCAAGGTGGGGGGGCAGTATATGAACAATGTGGAGTACTGCCATGTGGAAGGCTATGAAATGCCTACACTTGCAGAATCGAGCCCCGCTAATGACTATGGCACCTATAAGGGAAGTGCGGCAAACCACCATTTCGTTATTCAGAATGTAATAGACACCATTAAGAACCGAAATGTAGCCACCACCAATGCCCTGGAAGGGCTCAAGGTTGTTGATATCATTGAGCGCATTTACAAAGTAAGAGACCAGCAGAAATGATGAATATGTATGATGCCTTATTGGCAAAGGAGAAAAAACTGGCTGTGATTGGCTTGGGCTATGTAGGCTTACCGATTGCACTGGAATTTGCAAAGAAACTTTCTGTAGTAGGCTTTGATATTAGTACCGAGCGGGTGGAGATGATGAGAAATCACAAAGACCCGAGTAATGAGTTGACCGCTGCTGATTTTAAAAATTGCGACATTGAGTTCACGGCTGATCCTGAAAAACTTAAGGATGTTTCTTTCTTTATCGTAGCGGTTCCAACACCTATCGACAGTGGAAACAACCCTGACTTGCGTCCGGTATTGGGTGCATCGCGCACGGTCGGCGCTGCGATAAAAAAAAGTGATTACGTGGTTTTTGAAAGTACCGTTTATCCGGGTTGTACTGAAGAAGATTGTGTACCCGTAATCGAAGAGCTCAGCGGATTGACATCGGTCATAGATTTTAAGGTGGGGTACAGTCCAGAACGCATAAACCCAGGTGACAAAGAGCATACGTTGCGCACCATTGTGAAGGTCACTGCCGGTTGCGACGAAGAATCGGCGGATGTTATTGCCAAAGTGTACGAATTGGTGGTAGATGCCGGTGTGCATAGGGCATCATCAATCAAAGTTGCTGAAGCGGCTAAAATTATTGAGAATACCCAGCGGGATGTGAACATCGCTTTGATCAATGAACTTTCCATCATCTTCAATAAAATGAAGATCAATACCTATGAAGTGCTTGAAGCAGCAGGAACGAAGTGGAACTTTCTGCAATTCAAGCCAGGATTGGTTGGAGGGCATTGCATTGGCGTAGACCCGTACTACCTGACACACAAAGCTGAGAAGTTGGGATACCATGCCCAAATTATAAACTCTGGCCGTTTTGTAAACGATTCCATGGGTGGTTATGTGGCCAAACAGGTTGTGAAAAAGGTAATCTCTAAAGGAGTTAATATTCAGGAAGCCCGGGTCTTGGTGCTAGGTGCTACCTTTAAGGAAAATGTGAGTGACATACGCAATTCGAAGGTGGTAGACACTGTGCGTGAGCTCGAGTCATTTGGTGTACAGGTGGATGTAACTGATCCGCATGCGAGCGCTGAAGAAATTTTTCATGAATATGGTTATCAGCTGAAGCCTGTGCCAACGGGCAAATACGATGCAGTAGTAGTGGCTGTAAACCACCGGGAGTATACCGACCTGTCCTCAACTTTTTTTGAAGAGATTCTCAAGCCCACGGCTGTTTTTGCCGATCTGAAAGGAATTTACCGAGGAAAGATTTCCAACTACTTATACTGGAGCTTATAGTTCTGCTGAGCTGGTTGCAAATGCACGGTCTATTCTCTTAAAGAGGCCTTGCAATACTTTTCCTGGGCCTACTTCAATGGCTTCAGTTGCCCCAGAAGCTACAATAGCCTGCATGGTTTTGGTCCAATGCACAGGTGCCGTAAGTTGGGCCACGAGGTTGCGCCTAATCATAGTTGGATCAGTAGTGGGCTTGGCATCAACGTTTTGATAAATAGGGCATACAGGAGTGCTGAAGTGGGTATCTTCTATAGCTTTTGCAAGGTCTACCCTTGCTGGTTCCATGAGCGGAGAGTGGAATGCGCCTCCCACAGACAGTAAGTCCGCCTTTCTTGCACCTGCTTCTTTGAGCTTTTCACAAGCCATGGTTACCGCTTTTACGCTTCCACTAATCACGAGCTGACCTGGGCAATTGTAATTGGCAGGCACCACAATTCCATCTATTTCTGCACATATTCTCTCCACTACATCATCTTCAAGCGCGAGAACGGCTGCCATTGTTCCTTCAGAAATTTCACAAGCCTTCTGCATAGCGTTGGCCCTGCTTGCAACGAGTCGCAAGCCAGAATTAAAATCCAGGGCACCGGAAGCAACAAGGGCGCTGAACTCTCCAAGGCTGTGGCCTGCAACCATCGCAGGGGTGAAAGAAGCACCCATTAAGCGGGCTGTAATTATGGAATGCAAAAAAATTGCTGGCTGGGTTACGTCAGTTCGTCTCAAGTCATCCTCACTGCCCTCAAACATAATATCACTGATGCGAAATCCGAGAATATCATTCGCTTGAGCAAACATTTCACGCGCCAGTGTATGCTGTTCAAATAGATCTTTGCCCATACCGGGAAACTGGGATCCTTGGCCTGGAAATACATATGCCTTCATAGTTGATTTCTTGATACTGATGCAATAATACTCAAAGTGCCCAATTGATGAAAGCATAAAAAAAACCGCAGCCATTCACAGCTGCGGTTCCATTATTATTAAGATGCGATTCAGTCTCTGTTGCCCATGAATCGAAGCATGAATAAAAATAGATTTACGAAATCCAGGTAGAGGTTCAGTGCACCCATCAGCGCGAGCTTAGACCCTTCCTCACTGCGCGAGTCTACCTGCATACCCAAGTTTTTAATTTTCTGCATGTCATATGCAGTAAGACCTGTAAATACAAGTACGCCTATGCCACTGATTACGTAATCCATGAAACTGCTTCCCACAAACATATTGACCACCATTGCTATGACAAGCCCAATGACAGCCATCATCAGAATCGACCCCATCTTGGTAAGGTCGGTACTTGTGGTGTATCCCAAAAATGCCATAATACCAAAAGTTGCCGATGTAATGAAAAAGGTTGTAAAGATCGTTCCCGAAGTGTATTTCAGAAATATGAAGCTAAGGCTCATGCCCATAAGGACCGCGTAAAGAATAAAAATTGAGAGCATTGCCGGACTGGAGAGTCTTTGAAATCCAAGACCCATCAATAGCACCAATCCAAAAGGAGCCAACATGACTCCCCATCCCAGTACACTCATTCCAGTTTCTGTGATAAGGTATGACATTAGGGTTTCGTTGGTGCCAAAATACCAAGCCATCACACCAGATATAACCAGCGCTGAAGCCATATAAGTCATCACATTACTCACGAAATTCTTTGCCATTGCCCCTGTACTTGCAGAGGAAGTTATTGCTGCTGGCTCAGCTGACCAAAGATTGCGGTTTTCCATATTTAATGTAGTTTAGAAGCGATTAGGTTTATAAATTCTGCTCTTGTTTCTTCTTTTAGAAACTGGCCTGTAAAGGCCGAAGTAGTCGTCACAGAGTTTTGTTTCTCAACACCGCGCATCTGCATACACAAGTGTCGAGCCTCTATAACGACAGCCACGCCTTGAGGGTTTAGGGTATCATTGATACAGTCTCTTACCTGGTTGGTAAGTCGTTCCTGTACCTGCAATCTTCGTGCAAAAGCATCCACCAGGCGAGGTATCTTACTAAGTCCGACAATTCGTCCGCTTGGAATGTATGCAACATGCGCCTTGCCGAAGAAGGGCAGTAGATGGTGCTCGCACATACTGTACACCTCAATATCTTTCACAACCACCATTTGGTTGTATTCCTCGTCAAACATGGCTGATTTTATTATTTCAACCGGATCAGTTTCGTAACCCTGGGTGAGAAACCGCATGGCTTTGGCTATGCGCATTGGTGTCTGTTTAAGGCCTTGTCGGTCTGGATCTTCACCCAGCAATTCCAAGGTTTCTCTGTACAGTGAAGCAAGCCTTTGCAGGCGAGAATCTTCAGTATCTTCAGTCTTTCTTTGGCTCAAGGCGAATGAATTACTCGCCGAAATACTCGGCATAATTATTTCTCGTTTCGTGCAAGCGCACACTGTGTAACTTGCAATCATAGGTCTCGATTTCTTCTTTCAATTCATGCCAAATTGCTACTGCCAAATTTTCAGTACTTGCAATGACACCTTTGAGAAATGAAACATCAAGGTTTAAGTTTTTATGATCCAATTCTTCAATCACCCGTCGCTTGATGATTTTGCTGAGTATTTTCAGGTCGATCACACACCCTGTATCAGGACTTGGGCTTCCTTTCACCGTTATGAAGAGATCATAGTTGTGACCATGCCAATTCACATTGGCACATTTACCGAATACTTCAATATTTTTTTCGTCCGACCATTGCGGATTCCACAACTTATGGGCGGCATTAAAATGCTCTCTTCTTGTAATGTAAACCAGGGCCATGGCCAGATTTTGTAAGGCGCAAATATACGATCTTCTTTACTTGATAAAACGCTGCATTCAGCCATATTTTTAAAAGGATATCTTTGTGAAAAATTTGAGCAATGATCGTAGTTACAGGCGCAGCAGGGTTTATAGGCAGTTGTCTGGTATCTGAACTAAACAGCCACGGATATTATGACCTGGTTTTGGTTGATGATTTTAGCTATGCCGTCAAGACACCCAATTATGAAGGCAAGCACTTTTCGCAAAAAGTGCACCGAGACGATTTTCCTACCTGGCTGGACCAGAATCATAAGATGGTGTACTTCGTATTTCACATTGGGGCACGCACTGATACCACCGAGTTCAACAAAGAAATTTTCGACCAGCTGAATCTGAACTACACACGCAAGGTTTGGGAGCAGTGCACCACCTTTGGTATTCCACTTGTGTACGCAAGTTCAGGAGCCACCTATGGACTGGGCGAGCACGGGTACAGCGACAACCATGAGCTGCCTGCCATTCTAAAGCCATTGAATCCATACGGAGATTCCAAAAATGATTTTGATAAATGGGCGCTGGACCAGGAGGCTGCCCCCTATTTTTGGGCTGGGTTGAAGTTTTTTAATGTTTACGGACCAAACGAGTACCACAAAGGAAGAATGGCTTCTGTGGTGTACCATGCTTTCAATCAAATAAATGAGAAGGGCTTCGTAAAATTGTTCAGATCGCACAACCCACAATACAACGATGGTGAGCAGCTCCGCGATTTTATTTACGTGAAGGACGTTATTGCCGTGTGCATGTGGTTGATGAAAACAAGAAAGCAAAGTGGACTTTTTAACCTTGGAACTGGGAAAGCAAGAACTTTTAAGGATTTGGCCCTGAACTGTTTTCATGCTCTTGGCCTTGAGCCCAATGTGGAGTATATTGATACACCTCTTGATATTCGCGATAAGTACCAATACTATACCCAAGCAGAAATGTTGAAGCTGAGAAATGCCGGATATGATCAGCCATTTACCACGCTTGATGAAGGCGTGCAGGACTACGTGGCCAATTATCTTTCAGCTGGAAAATACTTCTGATGCTTTTCCTTCCATGAAGTCTAATGAACACACGCTCTCTGACTTCGATTTTCACTTGCCCCCTGAGCTGTTGGCCACCTATCCTTCATCTGTGAGGGACAAATCCCGACTCATGGTAGTTAGTAGGTCAAATCAATCAGTTAGCCACCACCAATTCGATGAGATAGGCGCATTCTTTTCCCCTGGCGATCTGATGGTGATGAATGACACACGTGTAATTCCTGCCCGGCTTACTGCAAGGAAGGAACACATGCAGAAAGGTGCAAAGATTGATGTACTCCTTGTGAAAGAGGTAGAGCAACCCGTACCTGCGTGGGTTATGTACCTCGATCCAGTCAAGAAATTAAAGATAGGACACAAGCTCCTATTTGGGAATGAGCCTATTACAGGTATTTTTGCAAAACGCCTGAGTGAGCGAGAGTGTCTCGTTGAGTTTCCATTTGAAAACAACCGATCCATTCTTCGTCAGAAACTTTTTGACCTTGGCAGTACACCTCTCCCTCCGTACATCAAGCGCAGACCTGATCCATCAGATAGAGCGCGATATCAAACCGTTTATGCCAGCAAAGATGGAGCACTTGCCGCTCCCACAGCTGGATTGCATTTTACTGTAGAGCTATTAAAGGAATTGTCCACATGTGGAGTGATGCGAGCCACTGTAACGCTTCATGTGGGTCCGGGAACCTTTAATATAATTCATGAGGAGAACCTTGATGCGGTGCAGCTGCACGAAGAACAATATGATGTGGGTGTTGAAGCAGCCCAACTAATTAATGGCATTGACAAGTCTCGAAACTTACTGTGCGCCATCGGTACCACCACTATGAGGACACTGGAATCAGCCGTTTCAGCTGAAGGCATTGTCCTACCCGGGACAGGTCATAGCAAATTGTTTATTAGACCGCCTTACAAATTCAAAACAGCCAATGCCATGCTCACCAATTTTCATACGCCAAAATCATCTCTTCTTATGATGATTTCTGCCTATATTGGATTTGATTTCGCACGTGCAGTTTACAACGAAGCTATTTCAGAACGATACAGGTTTTTTTCTTACGGAGATGCAATGTTGATACTTCCCTAAATTACAGGGATTTCTTCATTTCCAGTAGGAAGGCCTTTACATCTTCAAGACGTCTTACAATTTCAACATTGTCTGAAAGGTCACCTTTATTGTCCTTCAGCTTTGCTTTTGCACCTTGTAGGGTATAGCCTCGTTCTTTTACGAGATGGAAGATAAGCTTGAGGTGCTCTACATCTTGTTTGGTGAAGAGGCGGTTGCCTTTTTTGTTCTTTTTTGGTTGAAGCACATCAAATTCCTTCTCCCAAAAGCGTATGAGAGAAGTGTTTACTTCAAACATATCTGCTACTTCGCCAATGGAGAAATAGAGTTTTTCAAGTTCTTTTTCTTTGTAGGGCATATTAGTCGAAAGATTGGTTGGCATTGGATGATAATTCCAAAAGCAAGTCGTATTGCTCTGGAGTCAAGTCGTTGAAATAGTAATTCGCTGGGTTTACTTTTCGTCCGTCTTTAATGACTTCGTAGTGCAAGTGGGGCCCACTGCTTTTTCCCGTATTGCCAACCTTGCCAATTACGTCGCCTCTTTTCACTTTTTGGCCTCTTTTTACAAGCATTTGACTCATATGTCCATAGAGGGTCTGATAGCCATACCCATGGTCTACTATTACGTGTTTCCCATATCCTGAGCGCTCATCCTGCACATAAGCCACTTTACCATCGCCTGTTGCAATAATATCCGTACCAATTTCCGATGAGAAGTCCATGCCCCAGTGAAATTTTGGCACCTTATAAATCGGATCTATGCGCATACCAAAACCGCTTGCCAATCGCCGCAGGTCCTTGTTCGATACCGGTTGAATGGCAGGTATGGATGCGAGGAGTTCCTCTTTATTCTTGGCCATTTCTATCACTTCATCAAATGACTTACTCTGTATATAAAGTCGCTTTGCAATATTGTCGAGACGAGATGCTGAACTGATCACCAGGTCAGAATTGGAATATCCTTTCAGGTGAGAGTATCTGTTTACCCCACCAACACCAGCTTGCCTCACACTGTTTGAAATAGGCTCAGCTTCGAAAATTACCCTGTATATGTTGTCGTCCCGGTTCTCAATATCGTCAAGTACTGCTTCGAGTTGCTGCATATCCCGGTTAAGGAGTTCATATTGCTTGTGTAGTTGTTCATTTTCTCGCTTAAGCACCAGTTCTTTAGGTGAGTCAATAAATGTATAAGCAAGGGAGATAATGATTGAGGAAAAAAATAGACCTACCAGCAGATATGTAAAAAGGGTCTTCAGCCTATCTCGTATGGTAAGCTGAATTTTTTCGTAGTTGAGCGTAGCAGGATTGTACTTGTACTTTATTTTTGCCATAAGCCCACAAATTGGGGGTCTAAATGTATCTAAATTGACCTACCTCACCAAAGTCTTCAACCGATAAGATACATTTGCAGGCCGAAGCACTAAACGCTCACCTATGAAGTCCATTGCCATACGTCAAGCTTTTCTTGATTTTTTTGAGTCAAAAAAACACCACATTGCTCCTTCTTCCCCTATTGTGGTCAAGGATGACCCTACCCTCATGTTTACCAATGCGGGAATGAATCAGTTTAAGGATATTTTTCTTGGAAATGACCCGGTACCAAGTCCCCGTATAGCGGATACCCAGAAATGTTTGCGTGTAAGCGGTAAACACAACGACCTTGAAGAAGTAGGGGTGGATACCTACCACCATACCATGTTTGAGATGCTTGGCAATTGGTCCTTCGGTGATTATTATAAAAAAGAGGCCATTACATGGGCATGGGAGTTACTCACTGAAGTATACAAAATCGACAAAGACAGAATGTACGTTACTGTTTTTGGCGGTGATAAGAGCGATGGACTCGAATTTGATCAGGAAGCATATGATGTGTGGAAAGACCTTATTGCTGAAGACAGGATTATTTCTGCCAGCAAGAAGGACAACTTTTGGGAAATGGGCGATGTAGGCCCTTGTGGTCCTTGCAGTGAGATTCATGTTGATATGCGGTCAGCAGCTGAAAGAAGCAAATTTCCAGGAAAAGATTTCGTAAACAAAGACCATCCTCAAGTAATTGAAATATGGAACTTGGTATTTATGGAAATGCAACGCAGGGCTGACGGTTCGCTTGCAGGCCTTCCTGCAAAGCATATCGATACAGGTATGGGTTTCGAGCGCTTGTCCATGGTTTTACAAGGCAAGCCAAGCACCTATGATACAGATATTTTTAGTCCTCTAATTGCCTTTATAGAAGGCCAGACTGGCCATGTGTATTCTGGCTCAGATTCTAAGAAGGACATAGCCTTCAGGGTGTTATCCGATCACATAAGGGCAGTGAGTTTCGCAATTGCTGATGGGCAGCTTCCATCCAATACTGGCTCGGGATACGTAATTCGTCGCATCCTGCGCAGGGCTGTTCGTTACGCATACAGTTTTCTAGACCGAAAAGAACCTTTGTTGTATGCACTTTCAGGGGTGCTTGTATCACAGATGGGGCATTTCTTTAAAGAGCTTAGGACCAATGAGAACTTGATCAGTCAAGTAATTCGAGAAGAAGAAGAATCCTTTCTTCGCACCCTGGCGCGAGGCATACAACTCATCGATGATATAGTCGCAAAATCGAAGCAAGCAGAGATAAGCGGTGATGTGGTATTCGAACTGTACGACACGTTCGGTTTTCCAGCTGATTTGACTGCGTTGATCCTTGCAGAGAGTGGAAAGAACTACAATGAGACAGGCTTCCAAAAGGCATTGGAAGAGCAAAAAGCGCGCTCTCGCAAGGCATCTGTTCAAGATACTGGCGATTGGGTTGTGATTCGGGAAGTGCAGGGAACCCAATTTTTGGGCTATGATACGTTGGCGTGCGATATGACCTTAACGAGGTTTAGAAAGGTAACGCAAAAGGGAAAGCAGCTCTTTCAGATGGTTTTTGACCGCACCCCGTTTTATCCGGAAGGCGGAGGGCAGGTAGGTGATACCGGTTATATAGAATCAGCTGGGGTTCGCATTCCCGTTGAGGGCACCTTTAAAGAGAACAACCTCATTGTGCATGTCACTTCAAAATCGCCGGAAGGCCTGGATCCTGAAGTGAAAGGAGTGGTTGCAGCTGAGAAGCGGAACCACACGACAAAAAACCATTCCGCGACGCACTTGCTCCATCATGCACTGCGTGAACTTCTTGGAACCCATGTGGAGCAGAAAGGATCCTTGGTGGAAAGCGGGTATCTGCGTTTTGACTTTTCCCATTTTTCGAAGGTTACCGATGAAGAAATTAGAAACATAGAAATTCAGGTGAACGCAATGGTTCGCAAGGACTATCCGCTGGAAGAATTCAGAAACTTCCCAATGGCTAAAGCAAAAAGCATGGGTGCCATGGCACTCTTTGGTGAGAAGTATGGCGATGAAGTACGAGTGATTCGTTTTGGCGAATCTGTAGAACTTTGTGGAGGTACGCATGTGCAGCGCACTGGCGAGATTGGTTTTTTTAAGATCATTTCTGAAGGCTCGGTGGCAGCTGGCATTCGACGGGTGGAGGCTATTACCGCTGCCGCAGCCGAGAAGTACATTTTTGAACGGTTGGATGTAATTGATGCGGCATCAGAAAAATTGAAATCAAATGACCTGGTGAAAAGCATTGAAAGCCTTCAGGCTGAAAATCAAGCTATGTCGAGGGAGTTGGAGTCATTTCGCAAGCAGAAGTCTATGCAAGTTAAAGCAGAGCTGATAGATGCTGCGGAGCTTGTCAACGGTGTTCAGTTTATAGCCCGCCGCGTGCATTTGGATCCAGAATCGGTGAAGGACTTGTCGTTTCAGCTGCGAAGAGAATTATCACCCGCTTTTGTTGTACTTGCCGTTAGCGAAAACGGGAAAGCCACGCTAAGCGTGGCTTTGTCAGATGATTTAGTTGAAAAGTCAGGTTTGAATGCCGCCCAGATTATCAGGGAACTTGCTTCGGCCATTCAGGGCGGGGGCGGTGGTCAACCTTTTTATGCAACAGCAGGTGGAAAAAATCCTGAAGGCATAGACGCAGCATTTGCCCTTGCCCGCAAAGTGTTAGGCAAAAGCTGATGAAGGGGCTGCTTTCGCAGTACCATACACCGGCCCAACATAATTGACTTCATAAGAAAGACCCAGGTTCAGGATGTAAAATCCGTTGAAGAGTATTACAAGCATGTAGTCCAAAATGGTGCTCTTTCCAAAGCTGTTGCAAAGCTCAATGTATACTTTAGGTATCATGTACAGTTGACCATATACAGGTATAAGGAAGAGAAACAAATGGTTGGCTGGCCTTCCTACTATTCTCATGAATACTATGAAGTTCCATATTGGTACAATGCTGGCGATACCTGGCTGTCCTGCTTTTTCGTACAGACGCCACTGAGCAACCACTCCTATGAAAGCGAAAATAGCTGCAAGTAGAAAAATCCCATCGCCAAAGGTTGTGTACAGTTGGCTGAAAGTGTCTTGGATGAATTGTGTTGCGTTGCTCATGATTTTTTTTTTTCGTTTGTGTAACCTTTCAAATGTCTTTCCGTATTTCTACGTTCTGTGGAGTAGACGGCATCGATTTCATGCGGTTGCCTATTTCGGTACGAATATTTTTAGTGTTTCGTAAAGGAAGGTTTCTTAATCCATTCAATATCAGCTGAAAACTTATCATTATAAACAGGTCTTTGTTAGTGTATTTTTTACATTAACCTACTTTCTGTTAACATCTCGCCCCATATCTTTCATGCATCTGCTATGATTTTAGTTAGAAACGTCATTAATTTGTCTGATTATTTTATCAGTTCGTGGAATTCATGGGGCGTTTCGTACTTTATTTTATGCTGCTGACCATTCTTTTCCATTCGTTGCAATTGAAAGGACAGGAGATTACCATCATTAATAATTTTTCCGGATCAGATACTGAAGCACCCATCGACAATTATGTGCTTGGAAAAGTTACCCAGCATACCTATATAGTAAATGATTACGAGCCAATACAATCTGGCGCGCGCGCTCAGGTGGAGCAAATGGTTCGGTACGGACTGAGGTCGTACATAGACAATAAGTATTATTCCATTCAGGGTAGGGTAGTTGCATTGGACAGCAAAGAGACTTTTAGTTCCACGGCATCGGCAATTGTGCGCAACGCACTGTGGATCCACGATTATGATTTTCATGATAAGTTTAACGGATTTTCTAATAGTGTGTCATCTAAGGCTGCTGAACTAAAAACCTTGAATGGTTTCAGATTATCAGAAGGTGACCGAACCCATGCCGTCCCGCAGAATGGTGCTGTGGACATTTATACCTTTCAGCGAATGGTTTATGACCTGAAAGTAGCTGCCGAAAAAGAAATAAGTCTTTTTCTGGATGTCTACATGGTGAATATTGGTAATGACGGTTCAGAACTGGCAGAAAAGCCTGGATTACTCGATCCCCTCGACTTCAGTATTAATGGCAAGGTGGATAACCTCGATAACCTAAATTCTTTGAAGCCGGTGCCATTGCCCAGAGACATTAAGGGCAGAAAGAATAAAAAAGATAACAAAGGCACCACAGGGCTTGATAGTGAGATTGTCCGCCTGCTTGAGGATAACAACCGGATACTTTCAAATTATGGCAATCGCTTCTCTGACCTGCAAACACAGATTGACGAAATACGCAGCGACCGCAACCTCACGGCCACCATACTGCGCGAAGAGATGGCGGCCCTCAGGGAGATGATGAAAACTTTTATGGTAAGCAGTAGCCGACCATCTGAGACAGCAGTGTCTACAGGAACACTCACAGCCACTTTGGTATTTGAGAAAAACGCGCATCAGCTTACTTCTGGCCACAAAGCCCAGCTGAACAGGGTAGAAATTGACCTGAAGGTAGACCAGAGTTTACTTGTTCTCGTTACAGGATTTGCTGATAAGACAGGAAACACAGATTTTAACGCATGGCTTTCTGAACAAAGGGCAAATGCTGTATACCAGTACTTGCTGGTCAGGAAAATTCCCGAAGATAGAATTGTCGTTAATTATTTGGGCGATATAGAGAGCAGGTATGCAAACCCAGCTGACCGCAAGGTGGAAATTTCGTACATAAAGCCATCCGTTGGGAAATAGATGTTAAACTTTCAGTCGCTGTAAGATTTCAATTGCTTTGTTGAGGTCATCGTCGTTCACACCCAAGTGGGTTACCATTCTGATTCTGTTTTTACCAAAAGCTACTGCCCTCAATCCCGCATTTTCTATAGCCAGCAATACAGCATCACTTCCGGGGTCTGCGTTCACATCAAAGATCACAATATTGGTTTCGGGTGGTATTACGTGCGCCACGTACCATAATGATTGTAGGGCCTGGGCTAGCCGGGCAGCGCGTACATGATCATCGGCCAGACGTGTTACATGGTGCTCCATTGCATACAAACCTGCGGCCGCCAAAAATCCAGCCTGACGCATGCCACCGCCAAAAACTTTGCGCACACGTCGGGCTTCTTTAATGAAGTGATGGCTCCCCAGCAGCACGGAACCCGAAGGTGTGCCCAGCCCTTTGCTCAGACAAATGGATACGCTGTCAAACAACTTTCCGTAGGCCAATACATTGTGGTTGTGGAATACAATGGCGTTGAATGCACGCGCCCCATCCAGATGAAAGGCCAAATTCTTTTTTTTGCAATAGGCTGAAAGTGCAACGAGCTCCTCCATGGTATAGCACTTACCTCCTCCACGGTTTGAAGTGTCTTCAGCTACGATCAATGAGGTGCGTGCAAGCCAGTCTTTGTCTTCATTTACGAGTGCATCCACCTCTTCCGGTTGCATTGTGGAGCGGTTGTTTCGCACCAGCTTAGCACTGGAATGGGAGTTTCGCGCCATGCCGCCCCCTTCATAATTGTACACATGCGATTGCTCATGGCATATCACTTCATCTCCCGGCCTTGTGTGCACTGCTATGGCAATTTGGTTCGTCATGGTGCCCGAAGGGCAAAACAAACCAGCTTCATGGCCAAACATGGTAGCAAGTGATTCTTGAAGCAGGTTAACAGTGGGGTCTTCGCCAAATACATCATCACCCACCTCGGCCCGCATCATGGATTCCATCATGGCTGGGGTAGGTTTCGTGACCGTATCGCTTCGCAGGTCTATGGTATCTTTCATATTCGGTGTGCCGTTTTTCTTATCACCATGAGTCCATCCCTTACGGGAAAAAGTACGTTTTCTACCCTCATATCATGCATTACAAAAGTGTTGAATTCAACCAGTGCAGCGGTATCAGGATCATTTTCTATTTCGGCAGGGTCAATCACCTTTCCGCTCCAAAGCACATTGTCGGCAATAATTACCGCACCCAAAGGCAGTTGATCAAAAACCAGGTTATAATAATTAAGGTAGTTGGTTTTGTCAGCATCTATAAACACCATATCAAAAGGTTCCTTCAGGGAAGGTAAAATGTGCAGTGCATCGCCAATGTGCATGGTTATGCGGCCTTCATTTCCAGTAAGGGCGACATATTTTTGCACCAGTGGCTGTAGCTCTTCATTGATGTCTATGGTATGAATATGGCCGCTCTCAGCAAGTCCTTCCGCCATGCAAATCGCTGAGTAGCCGGTGTAGGTGCCAATCTCCAATACCATTTTTGGTTTTATCAGATGGGTGAGCATACTCAATACCCTCCCTTGGAGGTGGCCCGAAAGCATACGGGGCTGCAATACCTTCATGTACGTTTCTCTATTGAGTTGGTGCAGGTGAAGGGGTTCTGGCTTGGTGTGCCCCGAAATATAGTTGTCGAGTTGGGGATCTAAAAAGTTCATACCTGGTAATATTATGTTTTATAGACGGACAACTCAAATGTACACCAAGGTGCTGAGTTTGTTCTCGTCGAAGCACTCATTGGCCACTTGCAGAAGCTGGGGGGCTGTCACTTCATCAATTTCCCTGAGTATTTCGGCTGTGGTATCGATGCGGTTGAATGTGAGGAGGCTTTTACCAAGGCCCATCATCAGGTTTGCCCCACCTTCTGAGGAGAGGGCAAGCTGTCCTTTTAATTGTTCTTTGGCGCGGTGCAGTGCCGTAGCAGTGAGGCTGTTTCGGCGAAGCACATCAAGTTCTTTGTGTATGAGGGAAGTACTCTTATCGAGGAGTTTCTTATCTGTGCCGAGGTATATGGACACAAAACCAGTATCAGAATAAGGTTGGTACGATGAATCAATGTTATAGGCAATGCCATGTCGCTCTCTTATGTTCATATTGAGCCTTGAGTTCATTGCAGGTCCGCCCAGATAGTTGAGCAGTAGTACGGCTGGAACACGCAAAGGGTGATGTATATCATAAGCAGGTCCTCCAATCATAAGATGCGCCTGAAAAGTGTCAAGGTTCACAGTTCTCGATGCAGTGTGAACCTGCTCCACCAATTGCCTTTCCCGTTCAGGGGTGCTCAGGGCAAAATGCCCAAAATACTTTTCAGCCCAGCGTATTATCTTGCGGAAGTCTACATTCCCTACACTGCTCAATACCATCTCTGAGGTGCAGTACCGCCGGCCAATAAATTTTTGAATATGGTTTCGAGAGAGATTTTGTACACTCTCCTCAGTACCCAGTATGTTGCGGCCTATGGGGTGCTGACCGTATAGCAGTTCTTCAAAATCGTCGAAAATCAACTCGGATGGGCTGTCCTGATAGCTCAATATTTCATCAACGATCACATCGCGTTCTTTGGCAATTTCCTTTTCAGGAAAGGTAGAATTGCTCACAATGTCGCCTATCACTTCCATGGCTCGCTCGAAGTGCACATTTAGGAAGGATGCGTAGATTACGGTTTCTTCTTTTGTGGTATAGGCATTGAGTTCCGCACCCACGCTGTCCATTCGGCTCAGTATGTGAAATGCCTTTCTCTTCTTGGTGCCTTTGAAAAAGCAGTGTTCTATAAAGTGCGCCAGTCCTTGCTCATCTTCGAGTTCGTCCCTCGATCCTGCATTGACTGTAAGGCCCAGATGACTTATTTGGCCATTTTCAGTGGATTTATGAACAATGCGCAGTCCGTTGGGGAGGGTGTGGATGAGAACTTCCATAGGGGTGCAAAGATAGATAGTTCGCAACAAGCGAAATGATCAGCCTGCTATATGTGGTTACATTAATTGCCCAGCAGCTGCATCAGCTCATCCAGTTTGGGAGAAAGGATAATCTCTGTGCGGCGGTTTGATGCTTTTCCTTCGGGTGTGTCATTGGTGGCCCTTGGCATATATTCACCACGCCCAGCGGCGGTTAGGCGCTTTGGGTCTATTTGTTTGTCGGACAAGATGCGCACTATTGATGTGGCGCGGGCAGTGCTTAAGTCCCAGTTGTCCTTGAAGGTGGGGGAGTTTTTGATCGGCACATTGTCGGTATGCCCTTCGATGAGAATATCGATGTCGGGGTTTTTTTGCAATACGTTGGCTAAGGCTGTTATGGCTTCCTCACCTTTGGCTTCTGCCTTCGCACTCCCCGATTTAAAGAGCAGTTTGTCCGACATAGAAACATATACTTTGCCATTTTTCACCTCTACGGAAAGCTCATCGGCCTGAAAACCCAGCAATGCATCGCGCAGTATGCTGTTGAGTCGGTTGGTAATGGAGTCCTGACGGGCTATGATGGCCTGCAGTTCTCTCAGGCTTTTTTCGCGTTCGGCAAGGGTTTTTTCTTTGTTGTCGAGTTGTTCGCTTTTCGCGCGAAGTTCGGCACTCAGCTGCCCTGCAGTTTTGGTGCTTTCGGCCTTCAGGTTTTCATATTCGGTATTGAGCGTAGCCAGTTCAGTTTGTGTGGATTTCAATTCAGTGTTTAGACGGGCAGTTTCGGCTTGCTCAGCAGCAAGTGTGGTACACAATGAGTCCCGTTCGCCAAGCACAGCTTTGGTGCGCTTACCGACCATGAGTTGTTCAGGAGCAGTTTGCCCGCATTCGTAAAAGCTTGCACACGATGTGAGCAGGAGTGAGCCAAGAGCTATGGTAAGTGCGTTTTTCATCTCAGTGTATTTGTTGCAAACCTAGCACAGCGCTTCATTTCACACAACCTCGTAGGCTAGAAGTTTACCACAATATCATCAACACCTGAAGTGCCTTCGTTCCTTTTGTGTGTTGGGGATTTATAACAAATTGGTCGACCCAAGTCCATCCCATTCATAAGGTTTAGCGTATTATTCCGTTATCACTCCACCCTCATCACCTTTCAATTCTGCACCGGCATGCCGTCTATAGATGGTGTAAGTAAGCATGCCTTGAGGCAAATTAAGACCATCTATGGTGAAGATGCTGCCCATTTTGAACTGCTGGCTTTCCGCATGGCGGCCGAGGAGGCCGAAGAAATCAATGCTCACAAGCTGGTATTTAGGAATATCTGCACGGAAGCGGAAAGAAAGTTCGCAGGAGAAGGAATTGGGGTTAACTGCCCCATTTGTTTACCCCAAACCAAAGCTCAGAATCCAGATGTAATCTCTGTAGGAATTACAAAAATGCGTACCAAATAGCCGTCAGTGTTATGTAGGCATTGTTATCTTGCTGCTTTGTTCCTACTACATCCTTCTTTCTTCATCCCACCAAGCGTTCATCAAATGTAAAATCTGATATTCTAATAATCCTCACCATCTTCATATCCTTATGGCTTGGGTTGATGAGTAAGTTGTAGTCGCCAGGTACCACGGCTGAAGGAACCTTCATCAAAAGAAATTTGCCTTGTTCTATAAATTCGTCTCCTATTTTCTGGGATGCTGCTGAAGGTGGGATTGCATTCCAGCTGTCACGCAATTTTTCCGGGGTATAGATATGTAGATTTGCAATAGAAATTTCCAACTCTATGAGTTGGTACCCATCAGGGGCGATAGCTAGAGGAGTGTGAACCGCTACTTCGAGCACAGTGAGCGCCCTTGATTCGGAAGTATAAATCACGGCAACACCCGGGCTGTTCCACCTGCCGCCGTATAGAAATGCTCCCATTCCCGATAAATCAGCAGCGTGTGCAGCTTTGGCAAGCCGGTATACGATCATGCCAAAACGCCGTGTTCTATGCGCCCCAATTCATTGTTTAGAAGCTGAATACCAATAGAATTATCGAGGAACGACTTTGGTGAATGCCCACCCAGCGCTACCGAAGGCAATTCGAGCCAATGATCGAATTTAGGCTTATTGCCAAATACATCAAGACCGCGCTTATAGAGCCGGCTGATCTCAACAATTTTTTCGGATTGAAGCGCATCAAAGTTCTTTTGGTCTTTTTTGTAGCGCTGCATACTCCGCTCCGATAAGTGCAAGAAGGCCGACCAATCCTGAGAAGTAAAAGGGCTCAGCCTCACGATGTGCTCAAAGATGGCAAAACTCACACCTGCGCGTATTTTGTGGATAAGCGTGAGAATATCGCTTTCGAGAATATGACCATAGGCCACAGCTGGCTCAGAGATTATATTTCTTTTTTTCATACCCAAATGTAAAGCTAATTTTCCAAATGGCAAAATATATACGCCATTTGTCGCACAAAAAAAACAGCCTTCTTTTGGATGGCTGCCTTTTGCTTTTTTGTGTGATGGAAGATCAGTAACAGTACTTGCCTTCTGATATCAGTTTTTGGGCAATTTGCTGTCGCAGGGCTTTTACATTGATATCTTCACATTTGGTAAACCGCTTCAGTCCCATCAGCATCATGCGCTGCTCATCGCCTTCTACAAAGGAGTTGATGGCATCTTTGCCAGCTTTGTGAATTCGGTCTGCACAGTCGTATAGCCATACTTGCGTCATGGCAATTTGATCGGCAGCAGCGGCTTCGCCCTGCATTTCAATTATCTTGCGGGTGCGCAGCAGGGCCGATTCAGCGGCGTATGTCCATATCACCATATCGGCAATATTCATAAGTACTTCCTGCTCTTTAGCCAGGGTTTGCATCAGTTTTTGCGCAGCCGAGCCAGCCACCATGAGCACGGTTTTCTTGAAGTTCTCTATAAGCTTGGTCTCTTTGCTAAAAGGTTTTCCATCTCCACTTCCTGAATCAGGAATAGACATGAGTTCGCCCGCTACTTTCATTGCTGGGCCCATCAGGTCGAGTTGCCCTTTCATGGCTTTGCGGATAAGCATATCAACGGTAAGAATGCGGTTTATTTCGTTCGTTCCTTCGAATATGCGGTTTATACGTGCATCGCGGTACCCACGCTCCACACGAGTTTCAGCGCTGTAGCCCATGCCTCCGTATATCTGTACCGCCTCATCCACCACATAGTCGAGACATTCAGAACCAAATACCTTCATCATAGCGCACTCGGCAGCATATTCTTCAATTCCCTTAAGTATGGCATCTGATTTTGGCATGCCTGAAGCCGCATGGCTGTTGATTGCATCTTCAATATTTTGGGCAACACGGTACGTTGCAGATTCAAGCACATAAGTGCGTATGGCCTGCTCAGCCAATTTAAACCTGATGGCACCGTATTTAGAAATGGGGCGGCCAAATTGATTGCGTTCATTGGCATATTGTACGGAATGGTCTATGCTGTCCTTCATACCGCCAAGCACACCCGCAGCAAGTTTGATGCGGCCTATATTCAAAATGTTGAGCGCGATTTTGAAACCGGCTTCCCGCTCGTTCAGCATATTTTCAACCGGTACTTTGCAGTCGTTGAAAAACACTTGTCGTGTGGAACTGCCCTTTATCCCCATCTTTTTCTCTTCGGGGTTGAGTTCAATACCGGGCGTGCCTTTTTCAACAATAAAAGCACTGAGGTTTTTATCGTCGTCGATTTTTGCGAAAACAATGAATACATGTGCAAAGCCCGAGTTGGTAATCCACATTTTCTGGCCGTTGATCACGTAGTGCTTGCCATCATCTGTAAGTTTGGCGCGGGTTTTACCTGAATTGGCGTCCGAACCAGAACTGGGCTCAGTAAGGCAGTAACAGGCTTTCCACTCACCTGTGGCGAGCTTGGTCACGTATTTTTTCTTTTGTTCTTCGTTGCCATAATACAATATAGGCAGGGTACCGATACCGGTATGTGCCCCATATGCCACCGAGAAAGAATGTCCTGATCCCAGGGCTTCTGCAGCGAGCATACTCGATTTAAAATCGAGACCGAGGCCACCGTACTCTTCAGGGATGCTTACACCCAGAAGGCCCAGCTCTCCTGCCTTGTTCAGAGCACCTTCCATAAACCCCGCTTCCATGCTGTCCATGCGGTCGAGATTCGGAATTATTTCGGCATTGAGAAAATCAATACATGACTGTGCAATCATGCGATGTTCTTCACTCCACTCTTCGGGTATGAAAATTTCAGATGGTTCTGTGGCCCTGATTAGAAATTCGCCTCCGCGAATGGCGTTTTTATTTGTTGTGGCTTCCATGGCTTATTGCTTTTGGCTTTTTAATTTAACAATTCGAATACTCCTGCAGCACCTTGTCCGGTGCCCACACACATCGTAACTATTCCGTATTTGTTTTTTCTACGGCGCATCTCATTGAATAGTTGTACGCTGAGCTTGGCACCTGTACAACCAAGCGGATGCCCTAGCGCTATGGCACCTCCGTTTACATTCACTATTTCGGGGTTAAGATTCAGTTCCCGCACTATGGCCACCGACTGCGAAGCAAAAGCCTCATTGAGCTCTATCAGGTCAATGTCGTTTTGTTTGAGCCCTGCTTTTTCAATGGCTTTGGGAATGGCATAAATAGGCCCCACACCCATAATACGCGGCTCAAGACCTACTACATGGTAGCTCTTTAATTGAGCGATTGGTGTGATGTTGTGTTTTTTGAGAAATGCCTCTGAAACAACCATTACGAAGGCTGCCCCGTCAGAAGTTTGAGAGGCATTGCCGGCAGTAACTGATCCCCTGGCATCAAATACGGGCCGGAGTTTGGCGAGGGCATCTATGGTGGTTTCCCTGCGGGGACCTTCGTCAGTATCTACAGTGTACTTGCGGCTTTGGCGCTTGTCGTTTTTCACGAAAATTTCTTCCACTTCTATAGGTACGATTTCATCTTTGAATTTACCTGTGTCGATAGCGGCTGCAGCGCGCATGTTCGATTGGTATGCAAACTGGTCCTGGTCTTCGCGGCTCACTTTGTAGTCGCGGGCTACGGCTTCTGCTGTGAGGCCCATCCCCCAATACCAATCCGTATTGTTTTTAGCGACAGCCGCGTTTGGAACCAGGCGCCACCCACCGAAAGGTATGGGTGACATGGTTTCCACACCTCCGGCAATAATGCAGTCGCTCATACCGCTGTGGATTTTTGCAGAAGCTATGGCGATGGTCTCCAATCCTGAGGAGCAGTAGCGGTTTACGGTCATGCCCGGTACCTTATCGGTATTGAGTCCCATCAGCGAAATCATTCTGCCTATGTTCAGTCCCTGCTCGGCTTCGGGTGTGGCATTTCCAACAATTACATCGTCAATTTCATCGGGTGCAATTGAAGGAAGAGTACCCATCATGTGCGTGATTACTTTCGCTGCTAAATCATCAGCGCGCATGAATTTGAAAACACCACGAGGGGCCTTGCCAACTGCTGTCCGGTATGCTGAAACTATATAAGCGTTCATTTTTTTTTGATTGTATCAAGTACTAAGTACCAAGTACAAAGAATTGATGGGTTAATACTCTGGTTTAGTGTTGTACTTCGAATTTTTTTGATCAAGATATTGGGGGACATTATCATCATTAAATTTATGATTGATTTGATAAATTTCTTCAACATCATTCACATAATTAGACTTTTGACCTCCGTTATCAAGGTGTTGCTGAAATTTGAAAATCATGTTTCCAATGTTTGCAATGCGATGCGAAAACTTTGAGTGGAGCTCATGATCGATCAGCCCAAGTCTAAGACAAATTTCTAATTGGGTATCTACTTCGAATAGAGAACCGTTTGCAATACTCAGAAATCTCTTAAAGTCAATCGCGCTGTTTCGGCCAGCTCCTTCTGCAATATTGCTCGCTACAGAAACTGCAGCCCGCTTTAACTGCTCCGAAATCCCGTATCGTTCACCAGACGGGAATTGTCGGACACATTGAGCAATTTCAACAGCCAGTTTCACTGCTTCTTGCCATACTTTTAGTTCTCTATATCTATGCATAATTCTATTTTTTTGTGTCTTTCAGTACTTAATACTTAATACTTTGTACTTAATACTAATTCCTCAATATCTTCCCCTTTTGCACCATGGACTGAAGTCGCTCGAGCGTCTTGCGTTCAGTGCATAATTCCAAGAATGCCTTTCTTTCGAGATTCAGGAGATAATCTTCGCTGACTTCCGTGGGTTGCGACAGATCGCCCCCTGCCATTACAAATCCGAGTTTTTCACTGATCAGCTGGTCGTGGTCGGAGATGTAATTTCCGCTGCGCATGCTGTTGGCGCCTACGTAGACAATGCCAAGGGCTTCGTTGCCGAGAACCATGATGTCCTTGCGCTTCAGAGGCTTTGTGTAGCCCTTGCTGTGCATGAGCAATGCAGCCTGTTTGGCGTAAGCCAGCTGGTCATCCCGGTTGATTACGACTTCGTCAATTCCCTTGCGGAGATAACCCAGTTCAAAAGCTTCAAAGGCTGATGTTGATACTTTGGCCTGACCGATAGTTAAGAAACGGTTGCGGAAGGTATTGGTACGTATATCGCCATCGTGCATTTCGTCGGCCGCGCGAAGGGCAAACTCTTTGGTACCACCACCGCCGGGAATCACCCCTACACCAAACTCAACGAGACCCATATACAACTCTGCGTGGGCCACTACTTTGTCTACATGCAGGCACAACTCACAACCGCCTCCAAGGGCCATGTTGTGTGGGGCACCAACCACAGGAATCGATGAATAGCGCATGCGCATCATGGTATTTTGAAATGCCTTTACGGCAAATTCAAGCTCTTCATATTCCTGCTCGGCAGCCATCATAAAGATCATTCCCACATTGGCACCCGCACTGAAGTTGTCGCCGGTATTGGAAACCACGAGTCCTTTATATCCTGCTTCAGCCATATCGATGGCTTTGTTAAGTCCTTCAATTACCTCACCGCCGATGGTGTTCATCTTGGTGTGGAACTCTATGTTGATGATTCCATCACCCAGGTCTTTGATGGTAGTGCCGGCATTTTTCCAAAGCAATTGTTCACCACCTATATTGTCAAGGAAAATTTGTCCTTCGAGTGCAGGGACTGCCTCGTAGGCTTTGGTATTTTGATTGTAGAAGTATTTTACTCCATTTTCAATTTTGTAGAAACTCTTGTTGCCTGCTGCCACCATGTCCTTCACCCAGGTATTTACTTGCACACCTGCTTTGTCCATATCGGCAATGGCTTTTTCAACGCCTATGGCATCCCACTTCTCAAATGGCCCCATTTTCCAACCGAAACCCGCGCTGAGCGCAGCGTCAATTTTATAGAGTTCGTCTGATATTTCGGGTACGCGAAAGGACACATAACTGAAGAGGCCTTGAAACGAGCGTCGGTAAAATTCACCGGCTTTGTCCATGCCTGCATATAGCATGGGCAGGCGTTTTGCAAGGTTGTCTATTGGTTTGGTCATTTCCAGGGTTGGGAAACTCACTTTTTTCTGGGCTACATATTCCATGGTTTTCAGGTCGAGTGAAAGTATTTCAGCCTCGCCTGAAGCTCCCTTCGTTTTTTTGAAAAACCCCTGACCAGATTTGCTACCCAGCCATTTGTTGTCCACCATTTTCTGCACGTAATCGGGTATCGCAAATACATTGCTGCGTTCATCCTTGGGGCAGTTGGCTTTTACACCATTTGCCACGAGCACGAGTGTATCGAGGCCCACCACATCGGCCGTGCGGAAGGTGGCCGATTTGGCGTGACCTATTACCGGGCCTGTGAGTTTATCCACTTCTTCGGGTGTAAGGCCCATGTCGCTCACTATGTGAAACAGCTCCATGATAGAGTACACTCCCACCCGGTTTGCAATGAAAGCGGGCGTATCCTTGCACAGCACGGTTTCCTTGCCGAGATAGCGGGAGCCATAGTGCATCAGAAATTCAATCACTGCCTTATCGGTTTTCGGTCCGGGAATAATTTCGAGCAGTCGCAGGTAGCGCGGAGGGTTAAAGAAGTGCGTTCCGCAGAAGTGATTTTGAAAATCATCACTTCTCCCTTCGTTCATCATTGCGATTGGAATACCAGATGTATTGGAGGTAATCAGGGTACCTGGTTTTCTATATTTCTCTACCTTTTCGAATACCTGTTGTTTAATGTCGAGACGCTCCACCACCACTTCGATAATCCAGTCGGCATCGGCAATTTTGGGCATGTCATCGTCAAAATTACCGGTGCTGATTCGTTTGGCGAAAGCCTGATCGTAAATAGGTGACGGGTTGCTTTTCAGTGCAAACTGAAGCGACTCGTTTACAATTCGGTTTTTCACCGCCCCCGAGCCGAGGTCCATACCAGCTTGTTTCTCTTTGTCGTTCAGTTCACGGGGGGCGATGTCGAGCAGCAGCACTTCCACGCCTATATTGGCGAAATGGCAAGCGATGCGCGAACCCATAACTCCTGAGCCTAGTACGGCTACCTTTTCTATTTTTCTATTTATCATGGTTTGGTTCTGTTTGACTGGGGTATGTTGTTGATTGATTTTGTTTCACTGATGCGGGTGTCGAGAAGGGAATTGATCTCTGCCGATATTTCAAAAAATTCACTCAGCCTTCCAGGCCGTATGTGCTGCTGAAGGTATTCATTCAATCCGATAACTGCTTCGCGCGCTTTTTCACGGTATTTTTTACCCTCGTCAGTGAGATGAACATATACCATGCGACCGTCCTTATTCCCTGCCGAACGAATGATGAGGCCGTTTTCTTCCATAGACTTCAGGGTGCGCGTGAGGCTCCTTGATTCTATTCCCATTTTGGGGCCGAGCTTTGTGGATGGTGTTCCGTCCTTGTCAATGTTGAGCAATACGTAACCTACTGACATGCTGCCGCCGTATCGGGAGGCCTCAATGTTATACAGGCGCATGGTTTTCATCCACAACCACCTTAAATGAAAATCAATCGTTTCTTCAGGCTTCATTCTTGGGCTAAAGCTAACAATAAATGTTATGCACGCATACTACTTAACGAAATTTTCTTTGTTTGGTTCTAAATTGGTTGCTGTGACTATACCCGCTGACAAGCACAGTGTTTGCGCTCAATTTTAGTCTGCCTCGGTGCGCTTTTTCTCTTGCGAAAATGAAAGTTGAAAGGCCGGGTGAAGTTTTTTGGTCTGAGAATTAGGCTGAAGTATATCATCTGTATGAAGCAGAAATGTATTTCAATTGAAAACCTATATACTACCTTGGTCTGCCAAAGATGAGAACTACTTTTTTTCGTGAATTTACATTGAAGGATATCCGGTTTTGGATTCTGTTATTTTTCTTGATACGGCTCTTCGGTATCTCCAATGCCCCGCTTGAAACGGGACACAACTGGAGGCAGTCCCTCACGAGTATGATCGCAAGAAATTTTTTGGAAACCGATGCAAATATTCTGTACCCAAGAATCGATATGGCGGGCGAAGCTACGGGCATCATAGGATCGGAATTTCCATTTTTCAATTATCTCATTTACGTATTTGCGCTTTTGTTTGACTACTCGCATTGGGCTGGCAGACTCATCAATCTTGTGGTATCGAGTCTAGGTATTTGGTATTTCTACAGGATTGTTGCCCAATGGGTGAGTAGGGAGGTGGCCTTTCCGGCATCAATGGTTTTTTTGGCGTCCATTTGGTTTAGCTTTTCGCGAAAAATTATGCCCGACACCTTCAGTGTGGCACTGGTAATTATTGGGTTCTACTATGGGCTTTGTTATTTGAAGCAGGGAACTTTCAAACACCTGTTGCTTTTCTTTGGTTTGGCAACCCTCGGTATACTGTGTAAGATACCAGCCGCAAGTTTGCTTGGGTTGTCTGTTTTGCTGCTGTTTACAAATCACTTTTCTGTTTCTAGGCGCGCGGTTGCCATTGCCGCATGCATGGTCTCAGCCGGGGTAGTTTGGCTCTGGTATTTTTATTGGGTTCCCTATTTATTGCATACATACGGCTATCAACTTTATTTTCCGAAAGGGCTTTTGGAAGGCTTTGAAGAGATTCTGCCGTACACATCTGAGTACTTCGCCAAGTTCTATTTTAGTGCTTTGTATTCTTACCTGGCATTTGCTTTAGCACTGGCAGGCATCTACGGCCTTGTGAGGAATAAAAACCGCTACCTGTGGCTTGGATTGATTTCGGTAACAGCAATTTTTCTGGTTTTTACCCTCAAAACGGGAAGTGATTTCCCCACGCACAATTACTACATCATACCCTTCGTGCCTGTGATGGCACTGCTTGCGGGATATGGCGTGGCCTTATTTCCCGAAAAGTTAAGATATATACTGCTGCTCCTTGTGGTGGCCGAAGGGGTGGCCAATCAGGCCCACGATTTTTTTATAAAGGAGGAAATGAAGTACAAGCTTACGCTGGAAGAACTTATGGACGAAAATGTAAGTCGGGATTCCCTCATTGTCATCAATGGGGGGCAGTCTCCACAGGAAATATACTTTGCCCGCAGGAAAGGGTGGACTGTAAAAAACGATTTTCTCACTACCGAAAGGCTGGATAGTCTGAGTAATTTGGGAGCTGCATATCTCGTGCTGAACCGGGTAAACCATACACATTATGTCAGCGAATATCCTGAAGTAGGGAGCAATGAAAGCTACACAGTCTATAGTTTGAACAGGTAGTAGCAGTAAGGCATGCCTTACTGCTACTATAAGGCATGCCATACTGCTACTATAAGGCATGCCTTACTGCTACTATAAGGCATGCCTTACTACTGTTTAATCCAATGCCCCTATCGGCCTTTTTTCCTTCTCTTCAGCTCCTTCATGATCAGGCTCAGTTCTCTTCCTGTTTGGCCTGCCACAGAGGTATTCTCCTCAGCCCTGCGAATGAGGTAGGGCATCACATCCTTCACAGGTCCATAAGGCACATATTTCGCCACGTTGTAGCCTGCCCTGCTCAAGTTAAAGCTTATGTGGTCGCTCATGCCGAAGAGTTGCGCAAAATAAACGCGCTTGTCGTTTCGGTTTATCTTCAGGCGGTCCATTTCTTTTGCCAGGCGCATGCTGCTGTGCTCATTGTGCGATCCGGCACAAAAGGCGATGCTGTCCAGATTGGCAAGGCAATAATCTACAGCGGCATCAAAATCCCGGTCGGTGGCAGCCTTATTGGGCTGTATAGGGGAGGGGTATCCCATGGTTTCAGCCCGGTCCCGCTCTTTTTCCATATACGCCCCACGCACCAGTTTCACTCCGTACCAATACCCGGCAGCTTTGGCGGCAGCATGTGCATCGCGAAGGTGGGCAAGTCTGTCGTGTCGGTACATTTGCAGGGTGTTGTACACCACTGCTCCTTGCTTATTGTATTTTGCCATCATCTCAGTGGCAAGGCGGTCTATGGCAGGTTGAATCCAGGTTTCTTCAGCATCTATAAATACAGGAGTTCCCGTTTCGTGTGCCTTTCGGCAAATGGAGTCTACCCGCTCCATGAGCCTGCCAAACCTGCTCTGCTCATCGGTATTTAGCACAGCTCCAGTACTCAATTTCTCCAGCAGCGCATTTCTGCAAAGCCCTGTCACTTTAAACACGCAAAAAGGTATATGGGCATTTTGATGGGCCGTCTCAACTGTGCGCAAGGTCTCTACTCTGGTCTTTTCAAATTCATCATCTTCTTCCTTGCCTTCTACAGAATAGTCGAGTATAGTGCCAATGTGGTAGGCATCGAGCACCTTGGTGGTTTCGGCGCAATCGGCAATGGTTTCGCCCCCACAAAACTGCTTGAAAATGGTGGCTTTTATCATCCCCTTGATGGGAAGATTCAGCGCCAGCGCCACTTTGGTGAGCTGCTTTCCCGCTATGCTCATGGCCGGATTTCCGATTATTCTGAAAAGCCAGTAAGCCCTTTTTAAATCTCCATTTGACTTGGAGGAGAAGGCAACTTCTGTATTGTCAAACGAAACTTCTTCTCTCGCTAAAGCGGTGGGTGCGGTACCAATCGTATTCATTTCTTCCTTTGCAAAAAAACCATTCTATCTTAGCTGCTCAATTTTCGCTATGGCATCTATCGATTTACACAGGGTTAAAACCGATGGCCACACCATTTGTTTGGGAAGGCACAGCCTGGGCGATTTGTCAGAAGTACTCTCTGACGAGGCCTTCCTTCAGGCGAAGGTATTTATTTTATGCGATGAAAATACCCTGCAGCAATGTTTGCCCTCAGCGGTTTCTAAAGTACCGGCACTGCAGAGTGCTGAGATACTCGAGGTGCCTGAAGGCGAAGAGAGCAAGAGCATTGAAGTGTGCACACAGCTTTGGCATGCACTCAGCGATATGGGTGCCGATCGTTACAGCGTGCTTATAAACCTTGGCGGTGGAGTAGTGACCGATCTTGGCGGATTTGTAGCGGGTACCTATAAGCGTGGCATACGCTTCTTCAACTTGCCCACCAGCCTGCTCGGACAGGTAGATGCTTCCGTAGGTGGCAAAGTAGGCATAGACCTTGGTCATCTCAAAAATCAAGTTGGCCTCTTCAACCAACCAAACGGTGTATATGTGGATCCTTCATTTCTGAGCACACTGCCCCGCGCACACCTACTCTCAGGATTTTCAGAAATGATCAAGCATGCGCTTGTTTGCTCCCCCGGCTATTGGGAACAACTCAAGGAAGTGAGCTTTTACGATATGGAATCCCTTGAGCAACCCATACTCAGATCGGTACAGATAAAAAATGAAATTGTGTGCAGCGACCCCTACGAAACAGGGATGCGCAAAATTCTCAACTTCGGCCATACCATCGGTCATGCCATAGAATCATACTCACTCGAAGGAGATATGAAAACCATATTGCACGGCGAAGCTGTGGCCATGGGCATGGTATGCGAAAGCTTTATTTCACACCGCCGGAAATTGCTTTCCGAAGAAGACCTGGGTGATATCACTTCTTTTATTTTCAGCCATTTTACGAAAGTACAGGTAGACACTCTGCAGCACCACCGGCTTATAGAACTGATGAGGCACGACAAGAAAAACCGGGGGGGAAAGGTGATGATGAGCTTGCTGCAAAATATTGGCGACTGCCTTCCCGATCAGGATGTGCCCGCCGACCACATTATAGAATCACTCAACTTCTACGAGCGATGGGTGGGGTGAGCAGCGCTACTTTGCGAATTGGACCACCGCCTTCCGGAAAAATTGAGATTCATCTTCCCTCTTCGAAAAGCATCAGCAACCGACTTCTTATCATGCAAGCCCTGAGCAAGGGCGCTGTGCACATTTCGAACCTGAGCACAGCCGATGATACAACTGTGCTTGCATCCTTATTGGCTGAAACCAAACCATCCTATTGGCTGGGAGCTGCAGGTACTGCCTTGCGATTTGGATTGGCTTGGGCAGCCATTACCCCCGGGGAGCGTATTTTGCGCGGCACACACAGGCTGCACGAAAGACCACTGAAGCCACTGATCAAAGCCCTCGAAAAACTGGGAGCCGAGGTAGAATGCTATGAAGATGAAGGCTTCGCTCCGGTAGAAGTAAACGGGCGCAAGCTATACCGTGCCTCTCTGGAAATAGATGCATCTATGAGCAGTCAGTTTACATCGGCACTCATGCTTATCGCACCGTACGTGCAAGGAGGTTTGGAAATAGTGCGAAAGGGAGCGCGGGTGTCAGAGCCCTATGTAGAAATGACCGCCCGACTTATGCGGGGCGCAGGAGCTTACGTGCACATGCGCGCAGAAAAAATTGAGATCGAAGAAGGAGGCTACCAACCTTCGACCTTTCTGGTAGAAGCCGATTGGTCAGCAGCATCGTATTTTTATTCAGTGGTAGCATTGGGTGGGCCTGAGCAGATTTTATTGCACGGATTGCGCACCGAAGGCCTTCAAGGTGATTCAGCAATTGCCGGTATTTTCACAAAGTTTGGAGTACATACTGAGTTCGTTTCCGAAGGGGTCATCATTTCCCGAAAGGGTGAGAAAGAAACGAGTATGGCGCTCGATTGCACCTCCTTTCCTGACCTTGCCCAAACCATAGCCCTGACTGCTGCCGGACTTAGAATGCCTTGCACACTTACCGGACTGCGCACACTCAGGGTAAAGGAAACCGACCGCATAGCGGCCCTTGGTGCAGAACTCGGAAAATGCGGTGTCACTTGCGAAATGGGGCCTGATTATATTTCGATAAAGCAATTTGCCGACCCAGCCCCTGCACCCTTCATAGCCACCTACGGCGACCACCGCATGGCCATGGCCTTTGCTCCCCTTACGCTGCAGTTGGGTAAGCTGGGCATTGAATCGCATGAGGTTGTAAGCAAATCTTTCCCCGATTTTTGGAAGGAGTTGGGCCGATGCGGCATTGAGAAGGTGTAGCTTTTACAAAAGGTGGGCACATGCCCCCAGGCCTGCTGAGAAAATGCGTAAATCAATACCTTTGTCGCCTAAATTTTTTTTGAACCTATGGCCGGAAGTGAAGTGTACGATGTAGCCATTATTGGCGGTGGAATTGTGGGTGCTGCTACTTTTTACAAAATGCAAACCCGCTGGCCGGAGTTGCGCATGATTCTGGTTGAGAAGGAGAATATGCTGGCCAACCACCAAACCGGCAACAACAGCGGGGTGATTCACGCAGGCCTCTACTACAAACCTGGCAGCCTGAAAGCTGT
Organism: Cryomorpha sp.; assembly: GCA_041749535.1. Classification (GTDB taxonomy): domain Bacteria; phylum Bacteroidota; class Bacteroidia; order Flavobacteriales_D; family Cryomorphaceae; genus JBBQZU01. The sequence goes on from JBGTBE010000087.1 coordinate 58,766, forward strand.
GAATTGTGTAAACGGAAGAAAGGAGCTGGTTGCTTTTGCCAAAAAATACGGCGTTGACCACGATGTGTGCGGTAAAATAGTGGTGGCCGTGGATAAATCTGAACTGCCCATGCTCGAGAAGATTTACCACATAGGGATAGAAAATGGAATAGAAGGCATAGAACGCATTGACGCAGCCGGTATTAAGGCCCATGAGCCCTACTGCGAAGGCATAGCCGGAATATGGGTTCCGGTAACGGGAATCATTGATTACAGGCAGGCCACCCAAAGGATGGTGGAACTCGGCCTTGCTGCAAATCCGCAAAGCCGACTCGCCCTGGGTGAAGAAGTAGTCTCAATAACCCCTCAAGGCAATTTGAAATCTATAAAAACCAGCAAGGCAACCTACACCTCCCGGTACCAGGTATTTTGTGCCGGACTGCAGGCTGACAGGCTGGCCCGCAAGGATGGCGTGAAGTTGAAAGAGAAAGTGGTTGGGTTTAGGGGCGATTACTACGAGCTTACCGAACAGGGCAAGCACAAAATTAAAAACCTGATTTACCCCGTTCCCAATCCCGACTTTCCTTTTCTGGGGGTGCACTTTACGCGCATGACCAATGGCGATATTGAATGCGGCCCCAATGCGGTATTTACATTCAAGCGGGAAGGGTATGGTAAGACGGACTTCAGCTTGCGCGACTCGATCGACGCACTGACTTATGGTGGTACCTGGAAGCTCTTTTTCAGGAATATGAAGTTTGGAATTGACGAGTACCGCCGTGCTTTCTCGAAAAAATTGTTTCTGAAAACCCTGCAACGGCTTGTGCCTTCACTTACCATGGACGACATAAAACCCGGCAGGGCAGGGGTGCGCGCCATGCTGCTGCGCAGCGATGGCGATACCCGCGACGATTTTCGTATTGAATACAAAGGAACCAGCATTCATGTACTCAACGCCCCTTCACCGGCTGCTACCGCTTCACTGGCCATTGGCGGACAGATTGCCGATATGGCACAGCAGCAGTTTGGGTTGAAGGTAGAAGTGGCAAGCACAGCAGGTTAATGGCTTTTTATTATTTCAGGAAATCACCGCAGTCAACTACCAATCGCGCAACTTTGGGTGGGCCTGACCCGAGTAGATTTGAGTATAATTACGGCAAACCTTTATTCTACACATGGACTGCTCAATCTGCAAGTACTAAGCGATGCCATGGCTAAGCTTGAATCATCCGAATACAATCAGATGGGTCAGTTTGTGTATTTTAGTACCCAATCTTCCGGGTTGGATATTTCAACCTTACTTAAAAGCTGGATTGTACAAACGCCACATAAAAACTTGGGACGGAGAAGTACCAGCCCTTAAAATCGTGAAGCAATGAGTGTTTTCCTAAAATTATTCTGTGCATCGCTTCAACGCGGTTCATTTTTGGTGTTTGTATTGTTATTCTCAGCGCTCTTGCTTTATCAGCCCGTTACAGCTCAACCCGACCCCTGCGAGTGGAAGTTTTATCTTGCGTTTGAAGATGCTACCGGAGCGAGAGATACTCTATGGCTGATCTGGCATCCTGAAAATACTCCCGTTGATGATGATCCGGCATTTGGTGAAATTTCTTTACCCGTTTCAGTAATTGACACAGGTCAGTTTGTCCTTTGGTTCGATGGAAATTTTCTAAAATCCGGCAGAAGAATTTATGCACCAGCATATTGTTGGGCTGGCATAGCAATTCATGCTTCTAACTATGAATTGCCAATAACAGTAAGTTGGGACACCACTTTTTTTCAATCGCCGTCGCTTACCGCGCCTGAGTGTGTGGGCATAGGCTGGAATACCTATGGTGCAGGGGTTACCAATGGGCAACTCGGAAACGAATATATTTATGACTATGGCTATGGCTTGCCAAGTCCGCCATTTCCCTGGTATGGTGTTATCATGTTTCTCACAAGCATAGAGCTTGTTGAAGTACCCATGTGGCCCTGGTTTAACAATTTCCCGCTGGGTTTTGACCTGAAGTGCGGCGATCCCAATGAAACCCCCTGGAGCACACGCAACCTGCGCGGAGTACCTGAGCTATCAGTATTTCCCAACCCGGCCTCAAATGATCTACAGGTGCAGGCAGCTGCCCCCTGGCACCATGCTGTAGTATAAAGCGCGCAAGGAATACCGGTGTTACAGACATATTTTACCGAAGATTCCGGGCGTATAGGCATACGCGGCCTCGCGCCGGGTGTATATCTCGTGGTGCTATTCGATGCAGATGGCAGTGCCGCAGGACGGGCCAGGTTTGTAAAAAATGACTGAGCGTGAGCGCAGTACAAACCCTTAAAATCGTGAAGCAATGATAACAATCGTTCAAATCTTCCAGGCCGTTGCTTGAAAGATTTTTATAATTCATACGGGTCTTTTTCTTTTGGGGACTTTTCGTTTATCCGAAAGTGTAGAAATCCATTAATGTTTGTTAGCTGACCTTAGGCCCTCCAAAAGGCTGAAATAATTGTCTTTTGAGTCAATTTTAAACTTGCTGCTTTCATAACTGTTTATGAATTCGTTCCAATGGGCATTCAATCCCGGGATGTATGACTTTTTGCGGGACGCCATGCCACTTATTCGCTAAGCGTACGTCAGATAAGTGCTTCGGGCATTGTGTTGCAAGAAGTAGACAGTAAATACCCTCTGCGGAAAATATTTACCTTGCTCGGTGTAACTGTGAGATTTTAACTTAATTTCATTTCAAAATTCGTAGGTCCTGATGCTGCGTTGTCTATCTAAAATTCTTTTCGCCTTCACTTTTCTGCTTGCAGGCTGGAATACGATCTCCGGACAGGCATGTGTGGATGTTGCCATTCCCTCCCTACCTTTTGCTGAAAGCGGAAGCACCTGTGGTTTTGGAAATGACCAGGATGCCAATAACCCCTGTTTTGCATGGTTTCTGGGTGGTGAGGACATTGTTTTTTCCTTCACTACTGCAAGTGATGAATGCCTTCAAATCGACCTGAGCGGTTATACCATGGGGTCTGCTGGAATCATTCTTACAAGCAGTTGTCCTGATGATATGACAGGCACTTGTGTAGGACAGATGTTCAGTGGCTGGGCTTCCACTTCGCTTTCCCTTCTTATCAGTCCCCAGCCAAATACCACATATTACCTCACCATCAGTACGGATGGATGGACCGCCATGTGTACCGATTACGACCTATCCATCACCACAGCCTGCCCGCCTTCTACCATTTCCGACTGCCTCGGAGCGGTGCCCGTTTGCGATGATTATTTCTATCAGGAGTTTGGTCCTGTGGATGGTGGAAATTACGTTGATATCATTCAGGCAAACGGTTGTCTGGTAACCACGGTCATCAACGAGCAATGGTACACCTTCGAAGTGCAAGCCGATGGCTTTTTAAGTTTCACGCTTACTCCGTTGGGAGCAGATGATTACGATTGGGTGCTTTTTGATATGACAAACATTACCTGCGATGAGATTTCCACAGATCCATCAGCAATTGTGAGCTGCAATACCTACGGCCTGATAGGCGTAAATGGGCCTACAGGTATATCTACATCGCAAGGTGGCACAGGAAATGCCAACGGGCCTGGTGATCTCGCAGGACCACCATTTAATGCAGATTTGCAAGTATTTGCAGGTGAAACATACGCGTTGATGGTATCAAACTGGACAGGTACCACCAACGGATTTGAACTGGATTTGGGAGAATCAACCGCCCAGTTTTATGACGATGTGCTCCCCGAAGTAGAAGAAGTGTACGCAGATTGTAGTGGTGTGCACGTCCTTTTTTCAGAATACATGGATTGCCCTACGGCCATTCCGGCCAACTTCAACATCACCGGACCCGGCGGTACCTACACTGCTGTGGATGTACAATCCAGCTGCGATGCCGGGGCGGGCTTCGGCCAGCATTTTCTGGTTTTGTTCGACCCACCTTTTCCTGCCGAAGGTGGTGACTTTACCCTTGTTTTCGAAGCCAATGGCCTCGCTGACCTTTGCGGTAATTTTCTCGCTCCCGTAGATGTAGAGTTACCTGTGCCAGGTGGGATTTCACTTTCCATTTTTTCCTTTCCTGCGGCGTGCGGCAACAGCGATGGAGGCCTTGAAGTAACCGTGGAACAAGGTGGTGCAGCCCCTTACCAATACGCGCTCAACGGTGGGAACATGCAAAATTCGCCCACTTTCAATAATTTACCTGTAGGTAATTACACCATATCGGTAGTCGATGCTGGTGGTTGCACAGCTGAAATAGATGGTGAGGTGGTGGCTGAGGGCGTTGATTTTACCGCGGGAGAAGACGGCTATACCTGCGACTTTACGTATCAGACATCCGCAACGATGCCGGCAGGATATACCGGCACGTGGACCGCACCGGCCAGCATAAGCATTGCAAATGCCAACACCCCAAATGCAACATTTACTGCATCCGTAGCCGGCATACACACCCTTACATGGACTGTAACCAATAATATAAATTGTACCATTAGCGATATCATGCAAGTGCGTTTCAGCAATCTAGGCGTAGATGAAATATCGTATTCCATGCTCAGCTGCGATGGAGATTGTGATGCATCGGCTACCGCAATTGGCAACGGCGCGGCAGTGGCTTCAGATATTTCGTACACCTGGTCGGAAGGCAGCAGCAGCGACCTGAATCCCAATACTGTGGATGGACTTTGTGCCGGATTGCACTCGGTGACCCTCTCTAATAGCGATGGGTGTACTTTCGATTTCCTTTTTATGATCTCTGCCCCCGATCCTTTAACAATTGAGAGTGTAAGTGTAATTCCTGAAACCTGCCCAACATACTGTGATGCTTCCATTGGTGTGGAGAGCAGCAGCGCTGCTGAATACAGTTTCGATGGGGGTATGACCTATGGACCTGCCTCCCAGATGGGCGAGAGATGCCCTGGAATGCATCTCATTTCAGTAAAAGACCAACACGGTTGCACAGCAGATACTTCTCTTATAATATACCCCGCCACAGGTCCTACAGCTGCTTTCAATCCAGAAGTGGGTAGGGCAACCCTCGATGTACCCACCTTTATTTTTCACAACAACAGCCAGGATTATGTGAACAGTGTTTGGTATTTCAATTATCCGGAAACCATCGAAACATCTACCGCTGACGAACCGAAATACACCTACCCCAATCCTGAAATTGGTGAATACCAGGTTATGCTTTTTGTCCGCGACGAATTGCAATGTATTGACTCGGCAATGCACATAGTGAGCATTTATGAAGAGGAGTTGTGCTTTATCCCCAACTCTTTTTCGCCCAATGAAGATGGGATAAACGATATATTCAAGCCTGTGGTGCGCAACATCCATGAGAACGATTATTTCCTGAGAATTTTCGATCGCTGGGGCAACATGGTGTTCGAAACCTATGATGTAACCCAGGGATGGAACGGGAGCATGAACGGAGGGGATTATTATATGGATGCCGGTGTATACGTGTACAGCATACGAACCCATTCCCTGTACGTGCAGGAACCGAAAGAGTGGACCGGGTCGGTCACACTGATCAGGTAAAAGTCAATAGTCTTGTTTCAGCTTTTCAGGAAATCTGCCGAATCCGTCCCTGTACAAGTGGCATGTGGGCACAGGCATCAGTGACTATAGGCCGAGCAGCGCAAGAAATTTCATGTGGTATTGTGAGCTGCTGCCTTTCAATCATTCACCCAAAATTTCAGAATAAAAGGAAAGTCTCAATTAAAGGAAAGTGCAGCGAACACCGAATCAGGCCACTTTATACTTTTGCAGAAATGCATCCCAATCCCACAGGAAATGCTCCATTGCTTCTTTGAATCGCTGAAGGAAGATCGGATTTGGAACCCCTAGATTTCTGAAATACGCTTCCTGATGCTTGCTCAGGCCGTATTTGCAAAAAAGGGCCTTGGCCATGCCGCTGCCTACCACTTTGCTGGGGTGGTTTTTGCGGGACATAAACTGACGCGTCTCGGTCATCATTTTCGCCAGCTCCATCTTGTCCATCTCATAGAGCACTGCAAACTTCTCGAGAATGCTTTCTGTAATGCGCTTGTCCTGTCCTGCTTCGAAATGCTGTGTGAGGGACTGAATATTTGCCGCGAGCACAACCAGCGTAAAGGCACCCAACCCATCGGGGCCTATTTCGGGGCGGGACACAAATTCAGGTGAGTCGTTGATAAGCCCTGTCACATCCTGATAGCCCTCATCTATGAGCGCCTGCAAGGCATTCACAAATATGTTAGCGGCTTTTTCTTCGGTAAGTTTTTTCTTTCCGAACATTGTGAGCATAGGGGTGGTCGGGATTTGTTAAATTATGGGTACTCAAAAATACTGACAAGCCCCGTCCAAAAGCCTTTTGCACCGCAATTGCTTATCAACAAAGTTTTCAACCCGTATTTTCGTCTTGTGTGGGTTACTTTGGTCACCTCGCTTTTTTCGGAAGTGGTGTACCTTTGCCCCACATTTATTTCACTATGTCATTAAAGGGTTCCAAGATTTATTCGGTTTTCACATTTACCTGTCCCCGTTGCCAGGAGGGAAAGGTGTTTGCATCTCCAAATTCCTACTCATCGAAGCTGGCAGAAATGAACAAGTCATGTGACCATTGCGGAGAGGATTTCGTGCGGGAGCCTGGTTACTACTTTGGCGCGGCATATGTGAGTTACGGCCTTACCGTAGCGCTTTGGGTAGCACTTTTGGTAGCGCTCATCACCTTCGATGCCATCGGATTTATTCGCTTTTCCATTGGCGAAGACCCAATACTTTTTCTGCTGTTGGGCATAGGATTGCTCATTGGATTGCTGCCCCTGATTTATAGGGTGTCAAGGGTTATATGGCTCAATATGTTTGTGAAGTACAACGCTGATGCCATCGAATTAAACCGCAGCAAGAATAAATCTGCGGCCTGAAGCACCTTCTTTTTTACTGAAATGACTGCAGGTCGTACAGTCTTTTGTAGGTGCCGCCTATAGCCAATAGGTCATCATGGCTGCCTGACTCGGTGATGCGTCCCTCTTCAATCACCACAATCACATCAGCATGCTGAATGGTAGATAATCTGTGGGCAATGACCAGGGAGGTGCGGTTTTGCATCAGCTTGTTGATGGCATCCTGTACGAGCCTTTCTGATTCTGTATCGAGTGCTGAGGTGGCTTCATCGAGTATGAGGAAGGCAGGATCTTTTAGCACGGCCCTCGCTATGCTGATGCGCTGTTTTTGTCCGCCGCTGAGCTTGTTGCCTCCGTCGCCCACATTGGTGTGGAGGCCATGTTCCAATCCAGAAATAAAATCCCATGCATTGGCTATGCGTGCGGCCTCTTCCACCTCTGCGTCGGTGGCTTCAGGGCGCGAAAGGCGTATGTTGTTGGCCACGGTGTCATTGAACAAAATACTCTCCTGCGATACCACCCCAAAGAGGCTGCGCAAGTCTTTCAGTTTTAATTCCCGGGTGTCCAAACCGTCCAGTGTGATGCGCCCTTCGGTAAGGTCGTAGAAGCGGGGCACGAGGTTGGCCAACGTGCTCTTGCCCCCACCGGAAGGACCTACCAAAGCCACCTTTTGTCCTTTGCCTATTGTGAGGTTTATACCGCTTAGTACGGCTTTGTCACCGTATTTGAATCCCGCATTTTCGAAGCGAAGTTCATTTTGAAAACCTTGAATAGATTTGGCGCCAACCGCTTCTGTAATTTTTACTTCGGCTTTGATTACCTCATTGATGCGCTCTACGCTGGCTATGCCTTTCTGTATTTTGAAATAGGCCTCACTAAACGATTTTGCAGGGGCGATCAACTGGGAGAAGATTACAATGAAGGTGATGAAAAACTCACCTGTAAATCCGCCTTCACTTTCATTCAGCACGAGCAAGCCCCCGTAGTAGATGAGTATGGCAAGGGTGATGGAACTGAGAATTTCGGTGAGTGGGCTCCCCAAATACTGCCTTCTGAACAAGCGCACCATAAGGCGGTAGTAGCTGTTGTTGGTCTCCTGGAACCTGTGGTGTGTAAGGTCCTGCGCGTTGAAGGCTTGTATGATGCGGAGGCCGGAGAGTGTTTCATCCATCGCCGACATCACTTCACCCAGTTTGGACTGCCCCTTGCGCGAAGCTCCCTTCAGGCTTTTGCCAATCACGGTTATAAAGAGTCCGGTCACGGGCAGAAGAATAAGCACGAAGAAGGTGAGTTTCCAACTCATAAAGAACATGGTACCCAGGTAGGTAAGTATGAGCAATGGGTCGCGAAAGATCATTTCGAGCGATGAAATGATGCTCGTTTCTACCTCGTTCACATCGGCTGCTGAGCGGGAAATGATGTCGCCCCGGCGCTCATTGCTGAAATAGCCAAGGTGCAGTGACAAAATCTTCCGGTGCATGGCTTCGCGCAGGTCGCGCACTACACCTATGCGTATGGGCGCGAGGAAGTGCAAGGTGAAATACCTTGACAAGTTCTTCAGAGAGAAAACCACAATTACAAACAGGCAAAAGTAGATGAGTGCTTTCTCAGGGCCGTTGTTGAGAATAAATGCGCCTATATGGTAATTTACATATGTGAGAAATTCTGATGAGGAGTAACCAAATGCCGGTGCTTCAGCAGGAAGGTCTATATCTCCTGCTGTGAAAAGTATTTTCAGAAAAGGAGCCACTGCAGCAAGCGAAAAAAGCGAGAAAATCGTTGAAAGTACGTTGAAGAATAGATTGCCCGCGACGTATGACTTGTAATTGCGCAACAAGCCAACTATTTGCAGAAAGCTCTTCATGGTTTTCCTGGTTTCACCCCCAAATAGGTATGCGGGCTGAGCGCTTTAAGCTCGACTTTCACGGCATTGTCCACTGCAAGGGTATCAATAAATCGGTGCAGAGAATCCTTGTTTATCACCTCATTGGTGCGGGTAAGGTCCCGCAGTGCTTCGTAGGGTTTTGGATAGCCTTCGCGGCGAAGGATGGTTTGTATGGCTTCGGCCACTACGCTCCAGTTGGCTTCGAGGTCGGCTTGTATGGCTGCCTCGTTGAGCTGCAGTTTACCAAGTCCTTTGCTCAGCGATTGCAGCGCGATGATGGAGTGGGCGAGGGGCACACCCACGTTTCGCAATACGGTGCTGTCTGTAAGGTCGCGCTGCAGGCGCGAAATGGGCAGCTTCCCGGCCATGTACTCCAGCATGGCATTGGCTACACCAAAATTGCCTTCGGCATTTTCAAAATCGATGGGGTTTACCTTGTGGGGCATGGCCGATGAGCCCACCTCGCCGGCTTTGATGCTCTGCCTGAAGTAGTTCATGCCTATATAGCTCCACATATCGCGGCACAGATCGGTGAGTATATTGTGTATGCGTTTGAGCGCATCGAACTTGGCGGCCAGTTGGTCGTAATGCTCTATTTGGGTAGTGGTTTGCTGCCTTTCTATACCCAGTTTTTCATTCAGAAACTTGTTCGCAAAAGCCACCCAGTCAATTGCGGGGTAGGCGATGTGGTGCGCGTTGAAATTGCCGGTAGCACCGCCGAATTTTCCCGAAAGGGGTATGCGTTTCAGCTCAGCGAGTTGTATGGCAAGCCTTTCGGTAAATACAAACAGCTCCTTGCCGAGACGTGTGGGCGAGGCTGGCTGACCATGGGTATGGGCGAGTACGGGTACATCCATCCACTGTGTGCCCAGGGTATTCAGGGCATCGAGCAGGGCATCGAGTGCGGGGTAGAGCACCTCATTGAGTCCATCCCTCACCGACATGGGCACGGCGGTGTTGTTGATGTCTTGCGAGGTGAGCCCGAAGTGAATAAATTCTGCGCAGTTGGTGAGATTGAGGGCCTCGAGTTTCTTTTTTACGAAGTACTCCACCGCCTTCACATCGTGGTTGGTGGTCTTTTCGAAGTCTTTGATTTCGAGGGCATCGGCTTCGGTGAAGTTCGCAACCACTGCGCGAAGGGCTTCCTTGTCGCGGGTGCTGATGTGGCTGAGTGCGGGCAGTGGAATTTCGGCGAGGGCGATAAAGTATTCGATTTCTACCTTCACACGGTAGTGCATCAGTGCGAACTCCGAGTAGAAGGGAATCAGTGCAGAAGTCTTGCCGGCATAGCGGCCGTCAACAGGCGAAATGGCAGTGATGCTCATTTGGGTGCAGAATGAAATAAGGCGCAAAAGTCGCTATTTTTAGGGAATTGGCTGAGGCTTTTGTGAAGTGATGCACCGGGGAGTGTTATGTGGGGCTTGCGCCTTGATCCAAATGAGATATTTCCTGGGAAGATGTGCAACATGTGGAACATGCTGGAGCATTGTTTCGGTGCGTTAAGTGGCTGACATTTGCGGGCATAAAGAACATTCCTTGAATAGGCTATGAATTTTTCGTAGTGAAATACACGCACAACTGGAAGGGCAGAAATGCGAGTGGCACAGGTCCTTTTTCTGCTATATTTGGATGCAACGTATTTCGCCCAGAGGTGCTGACCGCGTGGAAGCGTGCATAAAAACAGTTGAGCATGATAAATGGAAGACCTTTGGAAATCATTCATAAAAGTCCTATGTTTCTTAGCCAGAAAATCGTCAGCAATAACGGACATGAAAATAATTTCCATCATATTAGCACTGTGCTGTATAACTCCATTTTTTGGACAGGAGATTAGTCATCAAAAAACCAAAAATGGGAAGAAAACTGGAAAATGGTTCGAGTATAACGAAAACGGAAGCATCAGGGAGGTGCGCTGTCGTGAAACCGAGTACGTCCTAATTGGGAGTTTTGAAGCTGTAGTTTTTAAAGGATTTATAGGTCAGGTTGATACAGTTCGAAATGCCGATACACTTTATTATGGGGAAAAATTGTTGTGGACCGAGGAATACCAATACGCAAGCAACAATGAACTTAGAAGAATAATTAAGTCCCAGTTCGGAGAACAAGACCCTATTTTTCTCTACGGCCCTAACAAAGAAATCGCTATCAGGAAAGACGAGTTTAGCTTTAGCAACCGTGTCTCTACTATTGAAGTAGTTACAATGGCAATTCACAATGTATCAGAAAGTCTGGTGAAACTGACTGTAGCATTCGAGTCTGAGAATTTTTCGACGGACCAATACCGCCTCTTCCTTCCTCCTCAGAAGGATACATCATTTACTTTTCAATTATCCATTCAACCTAATGTCAACCACTACACTGTCACTTTAAAAAATGATAGTATCTCAGTTGGCATTTCAGTGAAAACCTTTGGATATAATATTGAAAGCAATGACGTTGCTCCAGAAAATCAATTGACAGTCAAAAATGGTTTCGTCTATTGGAGAAGCGGTGACGAAGCTTTGTTAAGACTTTACGATAAAGAGCAACAAAGCATACTGAGGACCTTTTCGCTTGCCCATGAAACATTTACCTTCGATTTAAAGGGAATCAAGCCAGGCGACTATATGCTTTGCAAACGAAGCTTCAGCACCCCTCAGCAAAGCTGTTGCAAATTAAAGGTTGAGAAATGAAACGCTTGACTACATGACAGGAGTAACGCGGCAGCGAAGCAAAATATCCGCATCTGCTTTCAGAGATGCATATTTAACAGGTCCTTTTTCTGCTATATTTGGTTGGATCTTATTTCGCACATAGGAGATATATACGAAATAGGGATACTAAATGTCGTTTATACAGATGTTGTAGCATATTAAAATGAAACAGAAAATGATTCTGAAAATAATTTTGAATGCATTTCTTCTTTTAGCGTTGGTTAAATCTCACGATTGTGACGTTGAAAAAATCCAAGGGAAGTGGATAATAACAGATTTTGAGCGAATAAGATATTCTCATCAAATTGAAGACCCCAAAGAAAATGATTTCATCACCTTATTTGGAATTGAAGCATGGTCTGAGTCGAAAGATAAATATTTTGAATTCACAGATGCTGGAAGAGTAAAAACTGATATTATGACAACTTTTGCATCAAAAGATATATCAGCAGAAGAAT